>NZ_JBKQWY010000007.1:0-339391 GCF_047308265.1 Maricaulis sp. D1M11 | reverse complement strand
ACCGCTCTGCATATCGACCTGACGAACCGCCTCGCCCCGCTCGGCATCGGAAAGAGCCGCCAGAAGGCGTTCCACCACCTCCACATGACCATTCTGCGCCGCCTGCAAGAGCGGGAAGCCGCCATCTTCGTGGCATTGCCTGACCGCCTCGCTCCGCTCATCTTCAGGCAGTGCTGCAAGCAAGGCCATCACCACCTCCACATGCCCCTCCTGCGCCGCCATCAAGAGCGGGAAGACACCGGTGTCCGGATCGACGAATCTCGCCGTGGCTTCGCGCTCGCGTTCATCAAATTCGGCCAGGAGGGTTCGAACGGTCACGACCTGACCCGTTGCAGACGCGGCAAGCAAGGCCCGGCGGGATTCCCGCATCGACAGCTGGGGATTGAGATCGTCCAAGGCTGCCCTGATACGGGATATCCAGCCGGACAATCCGATCGCGGCAAAACGGATGAGATCTGATGCTAGATCCTCAGTTGATTTCCCGGCCAGATAGGTCACAAGCTGGGCCTGGCCTTCGGGCAGGAGTGCTACCAGCTGATCATACTCCCCATC
Organism: Maricaulis sp. D1M11; assembly: GCF_047308265.1. Lineage (NCBI taxonomy): Bacteria > Pseudomonadati > Pseudomonadota > Alphaproteobacteria > Maricaulales > Maricaulaceae > Maricaulis > Maricaulis sp. D1M11. The sequence continues at coordinate 338,839 of NZ_JBKQWY010000007.1, read as the reverse complement.
CAGTTCCAGATCGGTCGCATCTTCCGACAATCGCGCCAGAAAATCGGCTGTCGCCCCGAAATTGACCCGCCAGCCCATATCAAGAATCGGGCCGACATCGCGCGCCATATCCAGCGGTCGCCCCCCCACGCACTGGCGATAAAAGTAGAAAAAGGCCAGTTCACCCACCAGGTCCGGCTCCCGGGCCATGACGGGTGGCCAGGCCGCTGCGGGTGTCGGTGTCGCGACATCACGCCCCAGCACCATCCAGGCGTGGTGCAACGTGTCGTTATACCGGGCGCGCAACCCGAAGCAGTCGTTTTCGGCATCGAGCAGCGCTGTTTGAATACGGGGCACGGCAAGATCCACTTCACCCGTCAACAGAGCCAGATTAGCCAGCCGCACCGCTTCGACGGGTATCTCGGCAAGGCCTTGCACAGGCCACTGCCGCTCGACTTCCATATCGAGGGCCAAACGGATCATGGCGGCCAGTGACCGCTCCCCTCTGCTGCCATCTTCGGCCACAACATCCGCAAAAATCATCGCCAGAAGAGGACGTTTCGCCCGGTCCCGCGCTTGTCCGCCCTGCCCCACCGGACGGCTCAGATGATCCCTCAAGTCGTCGATCTGAGGCTCCGAGAGCTGGTTCTGACCCTGGCTCTCGCGCCAAGACTGGGCAATCGCAACCAGCTCCTCCAAAGCCAGCGGTGGCAAGGCCAATGCAGATCGGGGATTAAAACAATGACCTTCCAGCGTCTGGACATCCGACGATTTTTTGCGAAGTTCCTGATACCAGACCGCTTGCGAACTCCCTCCTTGCTCCGCTCGGTCCCGCCTGTAGGCCGACCGGTCGATCAGAAGCACGCGTATTGTGGTACCGAGCGTGTTCTCGCGATCGCGGATCGAGAGCGCTTCCAACAGCTTAGACACACCCGTCGCCTTTTCCTGCGAAGACACATAGTCAATCACGATCAGCGTCGGCCGAGGGAAGTCGAGCTGCATCCAGTCAACCCGATCGGCGGACAGATCCGCCGCATTGAGGAAACCTGCCTGCCAGTTTCTTGCCAGACATTCCCGTACCCATTGAAGGGCGAGACGGCTTTTACCATGCCCGGCATCCCCGGAGATCTGCCACCACATGAATTTTTGGTCCGTCGGCAGGCCATCGGCCGTCTGATTCCCATGAGTAAAAACGTCAAGTTGGTCCAGCACGTCCTCTCGCCCGGTGAACTCAGACCGTTCAGCGGTATAGGCCAGCTGGATAAAATAGGCCGGTTCCGGACCATCATAGGAAGAGACAGACGGCGGTCGGCCGGATCGATGAAGCCGCAAGGGAGGCGCCAGCAGGTTTTTGAGCCCCGCCAATTGAGACGAGACCTCACCAAGCGCGTCCAGAGTCTGAGTTCGCCCCCGGCTTACCTCATCCACCAGATCAACAATCATGGCTTCAATGGCCACGGTGCGCTGGTAAGACTCCGCCGCATACCGCAGCAGAACCAGTTTGGCGTTGTGGTCATTCTTGCTGTCTGTCAGCAGGGCGGACAGATAGCGCGAAAACACGACCGACCATCCCTTGGCCTTATCTCTCAGGGCTTTAATAAAGGCTGCGCCGCCGAATTGATCAGTCCCGCTCAGACGACGCGTTGCAGGTATCGCCCGCAGCTCCTCTACGATCTCATCGATGAGCTGATCCGCCATGCAAGCCTTGAACTGATCAAACGCGTCTTTCGAGGCAGAGGCGCCGTGTTCACCGGGCGGAGCGGACAACACACCGCCAAGATGTTGCAGCAAACGAACCTCGCGTTCGGAGAATTCATGCTGGACCGCATCCGCCAGACCCAGCGCCTCTCTGACCTTGCCGATAAAGCCTTTAGGTGCATCTGCCTCGGACGCAAAATCGGTTGGTGGGTTGAGGATCTTGTCTTCTGCGAGCTCTTTGATGGCTCTCAGCGTGCTGTTTTGTCCGAAGGATTGGCCGGAGCGATCCAGCTGCTTCGCGATGTGCAGCAGGGATCGCCATTTCGCCTCATACACCAGGGCGTGCAATCCATGGGCATGACTGACATCCACACCCTTGAGCGCGGCATTACGATCGAGCAGGCTATCACCGGCCTTGATGGCGAGATAGACGCCAGCTGTGACACCAAAATCGACAGTGGTCGTCGCATTGAACAGAAGCGGCAAGGCGACCGCTTCGCTACGAGGCAAGCGGCTCAAAAGCCGCGATTGGGCCAGCTCTCTCGCGTTTGGAACCTGTTCCAACAGGGTTGCGACATCCACCATTCCATCTGCCCCGGCTTGCACACGCCAAGGTTAGACAGAGTTATTCCACGCGGGCAAGATCGTCCGAAGATTTATCAACCCCTTACACTCATGAGGCAGCGGGGGCGCGGCGGGGCCAGGTGACGCCGATAAACAGGGCCAGGAAGCCCAGATTATAGAGCGCATTGATCGGCACACCGCTGAGCACCGACCCTGTGCTGTCGACCACATACCAGGCGATCCCGCCCCAGCGAATGGCGGAGGCAAGCGAGGCGTCGCGCGATAATCTCCAGATCATCACACCCCAGCCGACCATCAGCCCGCCCGCGATCGAGGCCAGAAGACGGAAGACCGGATCCTCGGCCAGGGGATAGCCGTCGAGCGGCAGGAAGATCAGATCCGCCATGACATTGAGCGGTCCGGCGAGAACAGGGGTCGATCCAGCGGCAGTGACCCCGCCGAACACGATCAAAACATAAGCCAGGGGGGCAAAACGGGCAGGCATCATCTGTCTCTCCAGTCTGGCGCTCCCCGGATCATCACGTGTCGGGTGGGGCGCTCACATCGATGCGCGCAGACAAACCCGGAGCGGGTCATCAAAACAATGACCTTGGAGGTCATGATCCTCGTACGACTGTGCTGATGCGGACGATCTGCCAGGATCTCAGGGTCAAATCTTCAGGGCCAAACCTTCAGGGCTGGGGAATGGGCAGGAGTTCGAGCATGACCGGCTCTGTCGGCACGGCCTGAGTGTGAAGCCCGATATCCGCCAGCGCTGCCGCGATCAGCCGAGCCAACACAGCATCACGTGCAGTCAGATCCAGCTCGGTCTGGGTCAAAAACGCCGTGAGGATGACCGGCGCACGCCCTTCAATGCGAATAAGCGCCACATAGGACCGGCTGCCCTCGCCGCCGGCGCCGGAGCGGTCCGCGATCTGCCAGGTCGCAGGCGCCTGGTCCCGCAACAGGCGGCGCGAGACCTGGTTGGACGCCATCCATGCGATCAGCTGGTCCTGATCCTCCATGCTCAGAGCCTCACCCAGCAGGTGGCGGGTATAGCTGGCGAGCAGGGCCGAGGGTGTGGTGGTGTCGCGCACATCGCCGGGCAGCGCCGAATTGAGCGCGGTTTCATAACGATCGAGACGTGTTTCCGCATCACCGCTTTCGCGCAGATAGGCGGTCAGCGCCGATGGTCCACCGATGAGTTCCAGCAGGATATTGGCGGCGGTGTTGTCACTCAGCCGCAATGCCGCGGCGCAGGCCTCTCGCCCGGACACAACCTCGCCCGTCCGCGGCGCCATTAGCGGTGAATAGGCCACCACAGCGTCGGCATCGAGCACCATGGAGATTTCCCGTCCACCCGCCCGGCGGCTCTGATCGAGATAGGCCGCGCAGGCCAGAGGTTTGAACGTCGACATCATGGCGAAACGCTCGCCCGCTCGCCAGGCCGGGCCTGTGCCCTTGCCCGCATCCAGCACAGCCAGTCCGACACGCCCACCGGTCTGCGCCTCGATCTCGCGCGCCACTTCGGCCACGGTCTGCGCCGCAACCGGACCCGTCCACAATATAAGCCCGGCCATCCAGCCGAGTACGCCTGCAAGTCCCTGACCCATGATACCCGTCATCACGTCACTCCCCGCGGCGGTCATGTGGTGCAAATGCGCCAAAAGAATGACCTTGCAGGTCATGGATTTCATGCAGGGTGTGGATACACTCGGCGCATGACCCGTCTTGCCCCTGCTCTTCGCCCCGCTGATTTTGGCCCGATCCTGCGCGACTGGCGGCATCGACGCCGGATGAGCCAGCTCGATCTGTCGCTGGAAAGCGGTGTGTCTGCACGCCATCTCTCCTGTCTGGAAACGGGAAAGGCCTTGCCCAGTCGCGAGATGATCCTGTGCCTAGGGCGCACGCTCGACATGCCGCTGGGCGAACAGAATGGCGCTCTGGAAGCCGCCGGTTTTGTGCCGGTCTATCCGCAGAGCGACTGGCCGGATGAGGCGCTCGATCCGGTACGAATGCAGTTCGAACGCCTGATGCAGCTGCACTCACCCTATCCGGCAGTGATCCTCGACACCTACTGGCGGGTTGCGGGCACCAATGCGGCCGGTCGCCTGTTTGTCCCGCCGGTGCAGGAGGGTCAGCCACCCGCCTCGCTGATCGATCTCTATCTCGACACGCCAGAGCTGCGCGCGCGTATTCTCAACTGGGATGAGCTGGCCGTGGCCTTCCGCGCACGACTGGTCGCCGAGGCCCGGGCGCTGGGCGGGGATGCGCAATTGCAATCCTATATCGCCCGTCTCGATGCCGTCTCACCCGAGGCGCGTCTCGCTGGACCGGCCTCGGCCGACCTGCCCTGCTTGGCCCTGAAGTTTGATCTGGGAGACCGGGTACTCAGCCTGATGTCGGGACTGATGCAGATGTCGACCCCGCTCAATATCGCCGTGACCGAGATCAAGCTGGAACTGTTTTTCCCGGCGGACGCCGAGACAGAGGCATTTTTCAAGACCATGGCGGATCCAGCACCGCCAAGATAATCAGCTGCCGCGACGACTCCAAACCACCTCGGTCGGGGCTCCGGCGGCTTCAGTTTTTTCCCGCCGCGCAGCAATCGCCGCCAGGATACGCTCGGCCAGGCGTTCCGGACGCACCGGCTTGACCAGATATCCATCCGCACCGGCATGGGCGGCCGCCTGCACAATCTCCGCTTCCGCATGAGCCGTCAGGAGGATGACCGGCAGGTTGACCTGTCGCGGATCAGCCGAGCGCCGCATGCGCTTGAGCAATTTCAGACCGTTTTCATGATTGAGTTCGTAGTCGAGCAGCAGGGCATCGCAGTCTTCACGACCGAGGATTTCTGCCGCCTCATCCAAGGTGCCGGCCTCATAGACACGCTCGCATCCCTGGCCTTGCAGAAGGCGGGACACAAGCGTCCGGATCGCGGATACATCTTCCACGATCAAAATCCGCATACCATCCAGAGATTGTTGGTTCATGACACCACACCCGACTCCTGTCACCGGTGCACCCTAACCCAAGGCGGTTAGCAAACGGTTTCCCCGGCGAACCTTTCTTGCCCGGAGCTGTCCTGACAGAAGGCCCTCCTGACACAGGGTTGGCAGGAGCAAGGCTTTCACCCGTGGCAGTCGGGAGCTATATCCTGTTCATGGCCAAACTCACTGTCGACGATACCCTCACCGCCCCGGAAGACTTCATTCTGGATGTGGATGCCTTGCCTGTCCCCGAGGATGTGGCGTGGACACCGCACCGCCCTGCCCGGCCGGACAAGTCGGAGGGCGGTCTGCGCTTCCAGTGTGCCTCGCCGTTTACACCCCAAGGCGATCAGCCCCAGGCCATTGAGGAACTGGTCGCCGGGCTTGAAGAGGGCGAACGCGACCAGGTGCTCCTGGGCGCGACCGGAACCGGCAAGACCTTTACCATGGCCAAGATCATCGAGGCGGTGCAGCGCCCGGCCCTGATCCTCGCGCCCAACAAGACACTCGCCGCCCAGCTCTATGGCGAGTTCAAGGAGTTCTTCCCCGCAAATGCGGTGGAATACTTTGTCTCCTACTATGACTACTACATGCCGGAAGCCTATGTGCCGCGCACCGACACCTATATCGAGAAGGAAAGCTCGATCAATGAGGCGATCGACCGGATGCGTCACGCCGCCACGCGCTCCATCCTGGAACGCGATGACGTGATCATCGTCTCCTCGGTCTCGTGCATTTACGGCATCGGCTCGGTCGAGACCTATACGGCCATGACCTTCGAGCTCAAACCCGGGGAGATGATGGATCCGCGCGCCGTGATGCGCGGCCTGGTCGATCTGCAATACACGCGCAATGACGCCAATTTCATTCGCGGCACTTTCCGCCTGCGCGGGGACAGTCTGGAAGTCTTCCCGGCCCACTATGACGACCGGGCCTGGCGCATCACGTTTTTTGGCGATGAGGTGGAGGCGATCACCGAGTTCGACCCCTTAACCGGCAAATCCCATACCGAGCTCAAGGCCGTCAAATTCTACGCCAATTCCCACTATGTGACGCCGCGCCCCACGCTCAACCAGGCCATTGTCCAGATCAAGTCCGAGCTCAAGACGCGCCTGAAATGGATGGAGGAGAACGGCCAGCTCCTCGAAGCCCAGCGCCTGCAACAACGCACCGAGTTTGACATTGAAATGCTCGAAGCCACTGGCTCGTGTGCCGGGATCGAGAATTACTCCCGCTATCTGACCGGACGCAAACCCGGCGAACCGCCGCCCACCCTGTTTGAATACCTGCCTGAGGATGCGCTGATCTTCGCTGATGAAAGCCATGTCTCCATCCCCCAGCTCGGGGCGATGTATCGCGGGGACTATAATCGCAAGAAAACCCTGGCCGATCACGGCTTCCGCCTGCCCTCCTGCCTCGATAACCGTCCGCTCAAATTCGAGGAATGGGAGGCCATGCGACCCCAGACCGTGGCCGTGTCCGCCACGCCCGGCCCCTGGGAGCTCAACCAGACCGGCGGTGTGTTCACCGAACAGGTGATCCGCCCGACCGGCCTCATTGATCCGCCCGTGGAAGTGCGGCCCGTCGCCAAGGATGGGGCCAGCCAGGTCGATGATGTCATCGACGAGGCGCGCGCCAATGCCCAGCGGGGTTATCGCACCCTCATCACCACGCTCACCAAGCGCATGGCCGAGGATCTCAGCGAATACATGCACGAACAGGGGCTTCGGGTGCGTTACATGCACTCCGATGTCGATACGGTGGAACGCATCGAGCTGATCCGCGATCTGCGCCTGGGCACGTATGACATCCTCATCGGCATCAACCTCCTGCGCGAGGGTCTGGATATTCCCGAATGTGGCCTGGTGGCTATTCTCGATGCCGACAAGGAAGGGTTCCTGCGCTCGGAGACCTCGCTCGTCCAGACCATTGGCCGCGCAGCCCGTAATGCCGACAGCAAGGTCATCCTCTATGCCGACCGCATCACCGGCTCCATGCAACGCGCCATGGACGAGACCGAACGGCGGCGGGTGAAACAGATCGCCCATAATGAGGCGCATGGCATTGTCCCGCGGACCGTCACACGCGGCGTGTCCGATATCCTGGAAGAAGTGATGGAAAGCCAGGCCAAGGGGCGCAATGTCGCCGCCAAAGGCCGCGGCAAGCGTTCAACCGGCAAACCCTCAGGTGTGGCCGAGAGCCAGGCCAGTTTCGAGGCGGGCGAGAATCTCACAGCCGTCATCGCGGATCTGGAAAAACGCATGCGCGAAGCCGCTGCGGATCTGGAGTTTGAGGAGGCCGCGCGGTTGAGGGATGAGATCCAGAAGCTGAGCGGGGGGTAGTGGGTTGGCCGCCTAAAGGGACAGCGTTTCAGAGAAAGCCGGGCCTCTTCTCGAAGGTGCCTAAGGGCGCTTCTGAAAACAAATTGGCACAGGATAAGGGACGCATTCGGACACTTTTCCTGCCCTTATCCGCACCCTCTCAAAGACTTAGCTGGCCATAGGAAGAGATTCCGCGCAAATTGCATCAGATGAGAGATGCACTTTTAAAATGGGTTAGCACCTACCCCACCGACCCCGGATATCGCGACGGCAGTTTCGCTAACGCGCAGGTTGGCAAAACCGTACGCACCGAACTCCCGGCACTCCTGAAAGACCTTCTCCACCAGCCCGGCCGCTACGCGCTCAAGGGCAGTATTGGCCAATCCGATTGGGCGGACGTGCCCTGGGTGGCGGTAATGGATCAAAGTGTCACCACCTCGATCCAGGAAGGCTATTACCTCGTCTATCTGCTAAGTCGCGGGTGTGACCGCCTCTATCTCGTGCTCGGGCAAGGCTGTACGCGGCTTTACAACGAGTCTGGGAAGAAAGCGGCGGAAGCCGAGCTCAAGCGTCGCGGGGCCGCTATGCGCGCCCGCGCTGAGCCTTCGGTCGCGCGCCTGCTGCCGATCATGATGAACCTTAACGCCCCGGCCTCCAATTGGCGGGCATCGCTCTATGAGGCGTCTATCATCCTCGGCAAAGAGTACGAGACTCAGGCTTTGCCGAGCCAAGCGACGCTGGAAGCGGATTATCGGGAGGCTCTAGAGCTCTACCGCCTCATCGCCCGCGAAGGTGGTTGGTCGAGCGATGACGAAATCGCCCTAGAAGCAGAACTAGACGGCATTGAGGGAAGTTTGGCGTATCAAAAATCGTATCGCCAACATCGACGAGCTGAACGTTCTGCCAAACATAGCCGTGAGGTCAAGAAGCACCACAAAGCGGAGTGTGCGGCCTGTGGATTCACGACAAAGGGCGCCTATCAACTTACTGATGAGAGCGACCTCGACATCCTAGAAGCCCACCACCTCATCCCGCTTCATACACTGGCAGATGGCGAGATTGCGCGCTTCGACATCATGAAAAATTTCGCCCTGCTCTGCCCCAATTGTCACCGCATGATCCATCGCCTCGGCGCTGATAAGCTGGACGCGTTGAGGCAGCAGGTAAAACGCACTAGCGAATAGTCTTCGACCCACTCACAATTGCCCTGACCAATCCGTGTGCTAAGTCCGGCAGAGGAATCGAGGCCCCACCATGACCGCGCTCTACAATACGATCGGGATCAACTACGCCCAATTGCGCAAACCCGATCCGCGGATTGCGGCGCAGATAAACCGGGCCCTGGGCGATGCAGCGCAGGTGTTGAATGTGGGCGCGGGGGCAGGGTCTTACGAACCATCCGGGTGCACGGTGACCGCAGTCGAACCCTCGATCGAGATGATCCGCCAGCGCCCGGCAAACCGGCCGGCCCGACAGATCCAGGCTCACGCGGAAACCCTGCCCTTCGCGGACAAGAGCTTCGACGCCGCCATGGCGGTCCTCACAGTTCATCACTGGACCGACACGGCGCGGGGCCTGGCCGAATTGCGTCGGGTTTCACGCGGCCCGGTCGTGGTGCTGACGTTTGACCCCGCGGTGACCGTTTTCTGGCTGGGCCGCTATCTGCCCCAATTGTTTACCCTGGATGCAGACCAGATGCCGCGCATGGAGGATTATGACGCAGCGCTGGGCCCGGTCCGGATCGAACCTGTTCCCGTGCCGGATGATTGCGAGGACGGTTTCCTGTGCGCCTACTGGCGTCGACCGGAGGCCTATCTGGATGAGCGGGTGCGCGCGGCGATCTCCTCCTTCTGGAAGATCGGTGACATCTCCCGGGCCCTGGAGCAATTGCGGGCCGATCTGCAGAGCGGAGCGTGGCATGAGACTCATGCCGATCTGCTCACGCGCCGCGAGCTCGATTGCGGCTACCGCCTCATCGTCAGCGACGCGCACTGACACGCCGCGCCCTCTCCCCTAAGCTTGGGCCACAATAATCAGGTCCACACGGACACAGGTCGAAACGGGGAACACATGTCCAGTTCAGATATGTCAGCGGATACGCCGGTCTATTTCATCGCAAATATCGAGATCACCGATCGCGACACCTACAAGAAATACGAAGAGGGATTTTTCCCGATCTTCAAGAAACATGGCGGAACCTGGCTGACGTTTGACGACAATCCGCTGACCTTTGAAGGCGAAAATCCGCGTTCGGGCCGGATGATTATCGGCGCCTTTCCCAATGAGGCGGCGGCCCGGGCCTGGTATGCGGATCCGGAATACCAGGCGCTTTCAGAACACCGCCGCGCCGGCACACGTCTGGATTTCCTCACCATGGTGCGGGGCCTGCCGCCGCGGACCTGATGCGGTGCTCGATCGGGCGTGTCCGGTTTGATTTGCATTTTGTTGCAAGAAGGCGCAAGATTCCAGAGCCGCTCAGGGCTTGGAGCTCGATTGAGGTTTTGAGGCGCCATTTCGGTTGGATCATCCAGCGCCCGTGACACCGAATCGATGCTATCGTGTTGACGCTTTGAGCCGTCGGGGACCGGGCGTGGGGACGCCTTCGGTTGCAGTTTCAGGAGATGATACATGGCCCGCATTTACGCGATGGCCGGGTTCGAGATCTCCGTGGACCACGGTGTGCTAATCATGCGCACTCAAGGCGTTCGCAAGTCAGAACACGGCAAGGATGCCGGACGCCTGTTCGATCTGATGGAAAGTCCCGAGGTTCACGGGGTGATGTTCGATATCCGCGATGCCGACTACCAGCTCAGCCCGCTGGAGTGGAAGGAGCGCTGCCTGGAGATTGCCCGCCAGTGTCGCGGGCGCAAGGTAGCTGTGGTCCAGCGGGACGAGCAGGCCGAGATGACCGCGGAATGTCGTGCGACATTGCAGCAGAAGGGTCTCGAGTGTGAGGCCTTTGCCTCAAAGGCGCGCGCGATGGAGTGGCTTCACCAGGGTCTGGACACAACCCGCCCGGCCCAGCGGCGTCTGGGCTAGTGAGCCGAGCCGGAGGCGGTGCCGGCCAGTCGTGACAACAATAAATTTTCCAGCACGTCGCGGCGCGGCTGCCCCCGATCGGCCTCCAACAGACGCTGGCGCTCGCCTGGCTCGAACGGGGCCGCCATCGCCAATCGATCCACAAGTGGTGACACGGGCATGTTGGCCATCGCGTCATAATCGGTGGCATAACCTTCCATGGAGAACCAGCGCCGAGTGAGATCGACCAGACGCTCCGGCGATCCGTCGAGCGGTTCGGCCGGGGCCACATCCCCGGAATAGGCATCATAATCGGCGCGCCCGATGCGATAGGGTGCAGGCGTGCTCACTTCCTCGACCAGACGAAACCGGCTGATACCGGTCAGTACGATCAGATATCGCCCGTCCTCGGTTTCCTCGAAAGCATCAAGACGTCCTGCACAGCCAACCGCCAGGAGATCGGGGCGTTGAGCCGTGCCGCCCTCGCCCGGCTGGATGATGCCAATATGGCCGGCTCCGCGACGCACATCGTCCAGCATGTTGAGGTAACGCGGCTCGAACACGTTCAGCGGCAAAGGCTCTGACGGCAGGAGAATCGCCCCGCGCAGAGGAAAGAGTGGCAGATCGCCCGGCAGATCATCGGCAAAGCTCATGAGAGGCAATCTAGGTCACGATGGCCGTCGGAAAACCCCATGCGCACAGCCCGCCCGCAGATCACTGTCGAAAGGCATGGTGTCGAGAGAGGGTGGGGCGAGCGATCAGGGACATGAAACCGCCCGCCCCTCCGGTCCTCACGGGGATGACGGAGCGGACCGGAAACCCAGCGCGTCAGGTTTGCCCAGGGGCACACCGATCGAACGCAGAATGGCGTAGGCCATGGAGGTATGAAACAGGACATTGGCGATCAGAAAACGCTGGGCATAGACCGCGCGCGGCCAGCTCATCTCGCCAAACGCACCGGCCGGAAAACTCACCAAGCCTTCGGGATCGGCATCCAGCGCTTCAGCGGGGACGGCATCGATAAAGGCGCGGGCCTGTGCCAGGCGGGAGCGCAGGGCGTCGAGCGTCGTTTCCTCATCGGGAAAGGTCGGGGCATCCTGCCCGCTCAACCGGGCATGGCCCATGACCGAAAAATCACTGACACGCTGGATCTGCTGAGTGAAATTCATCATGTCCGGCGCCAGGCGCCATTGCAAGGCAACCGCCTCGTCCAGCCCGTTCGCTTGGATATGAGCGGCCAGCTTGTCGAGCTGAATGTCCAGACTGTCGTAAGCCTGGCTGATCTGGGTTTTCAGATATTGCGACAACGACATGCATTCCTCCTGTGTCTGCCGCCAAAGTGTGCAGACACACACGCTCGCGCAAGCCATCAACGGCCAGCGCGAGCGCATCGCGGGCATGCATAGCCGAACGTCCGTTGGTTCAGCCGGTCTGGCAGATCAGCTGACCGCGCTGATCCCACAGGGACAGGCGGGCATCAAAGCGCGCCTCGGTATCCAGCACGATGTCCGACAGCCATTCCGGTTGCTGATAGCTGGCGGGTGCATCACCCTCCTGGACGATATCGAACCCGCCGCCACCGGTACGCTGGGTTACGACCAGTCGATAGGAGCCGGGCTCAGCCGACGTGCTCCAGGCGGTGAGACGCAATCCGTCTCCGGTCAAATCAGAGGCAATGTAACACGCCCCCTGGGATGACGGGCTGGCATATCGCTCCGGCGTTTGCGCCGCCGCGATCAATGTCGTTGAGGCCAGGGCCACTGCAGCAAGTCCAAGTGTCTTGATCATGAGTCTCTCCATGTCTGGACAGGGCGGTCGGCGGGACACAACGCGTCCCGCCCAACCGGGACCCGGCAGGGATCCGGGCCCTATACGCGATTAGTGATTACCCTGGATGATGAGGGACACATTGCCATTGCCCGTCTGACGGACATTGGCATTATTGTTGTCACCCACCTGGATCACGCCAACGGCATTGTTATGACCCCACTGGTCGGTCCGCGCCGTATTGTTGCGACCGAGCTGGGAGATGCCGGAGATGTTGTTAGACCCGGTCTGGACGGCACTGCCATAATTGTTATAGCCACGCTGACCGACAACAGCGTCATTACGACGACCATACTGGTCGATATTCGCGCCGTTATAGCGGCCGCGTTGACCGACCGTGGTACCATTGCGCGCGCCATCCTGGATGACACGGATATACTGGCGATCACCGCGCTGGCTCAGAACCATTCGGTTGCGGTGGCCATCCTGACGGCCCGCCAGCTCATTTTGATAGCCGGACTGGTTGACACTCACGCGATTGCGCGACTGAGCCTCAGCCGCACCGACCGTGCCGAGGATGGAAACCGCCGCCAGGGCGCTGGCCAGAACAAAACGCATTTTCATCTTGAACTCCATGTTTTGTGCCCGACACCCAATGCATCGTTGGCATAACCGTTCTAGCGCGGTGGCCATGAGCTGTTCCTGAGGCCTGCGTTCATCATTGATACAGCTAGATGAACGATTTCAAATATTTGATTTCAAACACAAAAAGCCCGGACACAAAGGTCCGGGCCAGGTCGGGGAGATCGATCGAGTGTGTACAGGAAAGGCCTAGAATTGACGCCGGCTGGACGGTGTCAGGTGACGTGATGACCGCCGGGGTTGCTGCATGCCGGGTGTCACCTGGCGCAGATAGCCGCCATTGGACGTCCAGGCATCCGGGTTCCACCCGGTTCGCGCGGGTCGTACGTCAACTTCACGCAGATCACAGATCAGATCACCTCGGGCATCAAACACCCGGAGACGACCGCGATAGACTGCCGACCAACCGCCCTGCGGAGGCAGGACCTGGCCATTTGCGCCTATGCCCGGGCGCAATGGTTCCGTGTGCAGGAAATAATTCTGGGTCAGAACGGTCGGCCGAGAGCCATTGCCGCTGAACTCGCCCGACAGATTGATCACTGTGCGATTGCCGGTGACACGTTCACGGACACGAAGTTCGTACCAACCGCTGAGATGACCTGCCACGGAGGCCACAGCCCGTCCGCCCACTTCCGTGGCTTCGATATCGAGCATGCAGGTTCCGCGATGCAGGGACCGGTATTCTGGCTCGCGCATCAATTCAGCCGGGCGCCAGGGATTATTCTGGGCCGCTGCCGGAACAGCCGCTGTCAACGCAGTCACTGCCGCCAGGGCGGGCAACAGGATTTGGTTAGGCAATGAGGTCATGGCTTCCTCCAACTCAAATGTTGGAGCCAGACTAATGCGCGTGATCTGATTGAAGACTGAGCCCGCGGTTCACCGGGCATTCAGCTTGGAAGGCTAAACCGCAGCGCTACGCCGGACGTCTTCCATTTGGGGTGGTTTGAGCAATAAGGTCGCTTCAATCATATTGCCCACGCCCAGATAGCGCAGCTGGGAGAAACCCAGGGAGCGCGCCATTTTAACGCCCTTGCCGCGATAGGTATTGCGAGTGGGGTCGGCACGTTCGGCCATCTCCGGGTCGATGCCCAGTCCATCATCCTGGATCAGAAGGGACAGGACACGCCCTCCCCGCTGAAATTTCACCCGGACCTCGCGACCTGCAAACTGTCGGTCGTCCTGGCGGGTCTTCAGATACCGCCGCCATTTCCCTTCGGCCAGGGCCTGGGTTTTCTCGGCCGGGTCGATTTCCAAATTCCCGTGCTCGATCGCGTTGGTGAGCAAGACATATAGACCAACGGCCACGTGCGAGGGCTGCGGACAAATCTGCGCCAGCATAAGAGCCAGATCCCGTGCCTCTTCGACGGTTGAAACAGAGAATTCGGCCTGGACCAGGCTGGTAACCGAGGCCAGTTGCACCTTTTGCAGTTCGGCCAACGTCATCTCGTAATCGCGCAGAAAGCGCATGCCCTCGATCACATTAAAGAGCACACCCGCATCGGTATCATGGTCGAGATAGAAATCTGCCGCCGGCAGACGTGCACCCCCGCCCGTGACCAGCAAGACTTTCTGGTTCGGAGCCGCATTGCGTCGCGCATCGGGCAGGCGCGGTGAGTTGCGATCATCACAGACCACAAGCCCCACCGGACCCTCTTCATCCAGGGTCGGCCCCATATAGACTGTATACCCACCCCCTTTCGCCAGGGCACGGGACAGGGTCCGCGTCCGGTTGCTGTCGCTCATGCACAGCCACAGGCGATCGGGAATTTTCGTCGTCATCAAGGCTCCGTCCGGCCGAAGGGCCACACATACTTAACCGAGTTTTGCCGAAAACCTTTAACATTCATTGTGCAAGCCGGATTGCGAGCTGCAATTTCACAGTCGCGTGAACACGTGATCGTCCTGACGCCAGGCTGTCAGGAGGGGTGTCTTATACCATGTTCTCACGCCCCAGCCGGTATGGGGCGCTCAGGAGATCCGTGATGTATACGCTTTACACATACCCGTTTTCCCAGCACGCACGCCGTGTCGTGGCCCTGCTGGAGGCTGCCGGACTGGAATATCGAACCATCCATATTGCCCTCGACAAGGGCGAGCAGCTCTCTGACAGTTTTCGGGCCATCAATCCGGATCATGCCGTTCCGGTCCTGGTCGACCAGGAATTGGTCATCACGGAATCCAATGCCATCCTGCGCTGGCTGTGCACCCGCCATGCCCTCGAAACCTGGTACCCCAATGACCCGACCCTGCACGCGGCGACCGAGCAATGGCTGGAATGGTGTCAGACACGGCTTGGGCCACCGGTTTCCGACGTCGTACTCAACACCGTGTTTCTGGGTGAAGACGGAGATATGGACGCCGCCGCACGCGGACATACGACTCTGGAGGTCCTGATCCCGCGTCTGGAGAACCGTCTGGCTTATCGCCCCTGGATCGCGGGCACGGAGACCCCCACGATCGCCGATCTGGCCCTCGGAGCCACGGTCACCCATCTGGCGCTGGCCAATGCCCTGCCACAAACACCCGCCATCACAGCCTGGCTGAACCGTTTGATGAAAATTGAGGCCTTCGCCAAGGCCATGCCACCGCTCCCGGCCGAAGCCTGAGCCTAAGGTAGAACAGGGCAGGTCGTCAGGTATCGCGATCAACGATGCCGGCGGCCCGCTCACGGCGGCTCGGCCAACGATAGAAGATATGCGTGCCAATCAGGCGCGTGCGGACTAGTGAATCATTCCAGTAGGGATCAACAGCGACCGTGTGATAATGCGTCGATCGACGTGTCATATCCGGAGCGAATCCTAGATTCACGTGTTCCGCAATCATCTGGGCCCGCCGCCAGGAACGGCCGCGCGGCGTGCGATCGAGAGATCCGTCACAGGTGAAAGTGAACTGGCAGCCTGTCACACGTTCCGAGCCCTGATAGACCACTTCACAGATTGTGCTCGGGAAGTTGCGATCACGCACCCGGTTGAGCACCACCTGGGCTACAGCCACCTGACCTTCAAACAATTCGCTGCGGGCTTCGTAATAGACCGCTTCCGCTAGGCAATCGAGTTCGGCCTGGGCACGCGAGGCCATGCGGAAATGCCCAGCGGTGAAGGTGCGGATATAATCTTCGTTGAGCTGTTCAAGAGAGACACCGTCCTGGTCCGCCACAAGGAGGACCGAGGCGACCTGCAGGGCGCGTGGTGCGTCCCATCCCTCATCCACATCCCCTTGTTCCAGATAGCGCAAAGCCAGCGCCTGGTACACGAGGGTCTCATCCTGTTCGCGCGCACGATCTGCAGCAAACACCAGGGCAAGCGCCATCGCCAGGGTCAAAAGCCCTGCCGTCAGCGTCTGGATGACCGTGACCATCCGTGTCGCCTGGTTTTCTGCCATATCGCTCGTCATTCGAACAATTCTGCTCATTCTCGAACCGATGTGAATCGTCCCCTGTAGAGAAACTGTGCCACATCTGCATGAATAAATCTTTGTCGTCAGGCCAACAGGCGGGCGACAAACGGCCGGTCTCTCTATTTGACCAGAGTATAGAGGTCAAGCGCCGCAAGACGTTACAAATAAGAAATAAGCCCCGCCTGGCAAGACGGGGCTTGAATTTAACATTTGATTCAGATTGTTACGATTTGGCGGCCAGACGTGCCTGGGCTGCAGCCAGTCGTGCAATCGGAACCCGATAGGGCGAGCAGGACACGTAATCCAGCCCTGATTCCTCACAGAAATGGATCGATGCCGGGTCTCCACCGTGCTCACCACAAATGCCCAGCTTGAGCGAATCACGCGTCGCACGGCCCCGTTCTGCGGCAATCTGCACCAGATCCCCCACGCCATCACGGTCAAGCGAGACAAACGGATCCTTCTCGAAAATTCCGGCCTCGATATAGTCGCCGAGGAACTTGCCGGCATCATCACGCGACAGACCATAGGTCGTCTGGGTCAGGTCATTGGTACCGAAGGAGAAGAATTCAGCGTCCTTAGCGATATCGCCGGCGCGCAGAGCGGCCCGCGGCAGTTCGATCATCGTACCGATGAGATAGACCGGTGTCTTGCCCGTCTCTTCCGCAACGGCCGAGGCCACGCCCGCTACGCGGGCTTTCAGGATCGCCAGCTCGGCTGCGGTGGCCACCAGCGGGATCATCACTTCGGCAACCGGACGCACGCCGGTTTCCTTTTCTACGATCACCTGGGCCTCGAAAATCGCCCGCGCCTGCATCTCATAGATTTCCGGATAGGTGATTCCTAGACGACAACCCCGATGGCCCAGCATCGGATTGCTTTCCGATAGATCGGCTGCACGGGCGAGAAGCTCGGCAGCGGGCAGGCCGGTGGCGGCCGCAACGTCTGCAACATCCTCGGCCGTATGCGGCAGGAATTCATGCAGGGGTGGGTCCAAGAGACGGATCGTGCACGGGCGCTCGCCCATAATGCGGAAGATCTCGGCGAAATCATCGCGCTGCATCGGCAGGATTTTGTCGAGCGCTGTCACCCGGCCATCCTGGCTGTCCGACAGGATCATTTCGCGCACGGCGGCGATCCGGTCGGCTTCAAAGAACATGTGCTCGGTCCGGCACAGGCCGATACCTTCCGCGCCAAACTCCACTGCGGTCTTCGCATCCGCAGGGGTCTCGGCATTGGTGCGCACTTTCATGCGACGGGACTTGTCAGCCCAGCCCATCAGAGTGGCGAAATCACCGGTCAGCTCGGGCTGGATCATTTTCGCAGCGCCCAGCAGAACCTGGCCTGTAGAGCCATCCACTGTGAGGATGTCGCCATCTTTCACCGTGCGGCCCGCGACCGTAAACGTCTTGGCCGCATAATCGATCTTGATGGAACCGGCACCGGATACACAGGGGCGGCCCATGCCGCGAGCAACCACAGCCGCGTGAGAGGTCATACCGCCACGCGCGGTGACAATACCTTCAGCGGCGTGCATGCCGTGAATGTCTTCCGGCGAGGTCTCCACCCGAACGAGAATGACTTTTTCGCCATGGCTGGCCCGGCTTTCGGCTTCGTCTGCATCAAACACGGCGATGCCGCAGGCGGCACCCGGCGAAGCCGGTAGACCGCTGGTCAGCACATCACGCGGCGCATCCGGATCAAGCGTGGGGTGCAGCAACTGGTCCAGCTGGGCCGGATCCACACGCATCACGGCTTCCTCTTCCGTGATCAGGCCTTCCTCGGCCATGTCCACAGCGATCTTGAGGGCGGCCTTGGCCGTCCGCTTACCGTTGCGGGTCTGCAGCATCCACAGGCGACCGCGCTCCACCGTGAACTCGATATCCTGCATGTCGCGATAATGGCGTTCGAGCTGATCGAATACGCGCGACAGTTCGGCAAAACTCTCCGGCATGGCCTGTTCCATCGACGGCGCCGGGTCTCCCATGCGCTCGCGCATGTCCTCGGTCAGGCATTGCGGTGTACGAATACCCGCAACCACGTCTTCGCCCTGTGCGTTGACGAGAAACTCACCGTAGTAACCGGTATCCCCGGTCGACGGGTCCCGCGTGAAGGCCACACCCGTTGCCGAGGTTTCCCCCATATTGCCGAACACCATGGCCTGGACGTTGACGGCCGTGCCCCAGCTTTCGGGGATGTCGTGCAGGCGTCGATAGGTATTGGCCCGGTCATTCATCCAGCTGGAGAAGACCGCGCCGATGGCGCCCCACAATTGTTCGCGCGGGTCTGACGGGAAATCGCGACCCAGCTCGCGGGCCGCGGCTTCCTTGAATTCCTTGACGATGACTTCCCAGTCCTCGGCCGTCAGATCGGTGTCGAGGGAATAGTCATTCTCGTCTTTGAAGGTCTCCAGAATGTCTTCAAAGACCGCATGGTCGAGCCCCAGCACGACGTCGGAATACATCTGGATGAAGCGGCGATAGCTGTCATAGGCAAACCGACGATCACCGGAGAGCTGTGCCAGGCCTTCAGCGGTCTCGTCATTGAGACCCAGATTAAGCACCGTATCCATCATGCCGGGCATGGAGGCCCGCGCCCCGGACCGCACGGAGACCAAAAGCGGATTGGTCGCGTCGCCGAATGACTTCTCCACCTTGGCTTCCAGTGCCGCCAGTGCGGCTTCCACCTGGGCCGTCAGCGTCTCCGGATAGTTGCGATTATTCGCATAAAAGGCGTTGCAGACCTCGGTCGTAATGGTGAAGCCCGGCGGGACCGGCAGGCCCAGCTTGGCCATCTCGGCCAGATTGGCACCCTTGCCGCCCAGCAGCTCGCGCATGCCGGCTTCGCCTTCACTATCGCCACCGCCGAAGGTGTAGACCCATTTCATTTCAGCCATCACATCCGCACTCATGTCCGCCCCCTGCTGGCATTCGAGATCCGTGTGCGGCCACTATCCATCGAGTCGCGAGAATTCGGCGACGCCGGAAATGGCCTTACGGATGTCGGACAATAGAAGAAGTCTGTTGCGCCGCAACATGTCGTCATCACTGTTAACGGTAACCGCTTCAAAAAATTCATCAATGGGCGCCCGAAGCTGGGCAAGTGCCGCCATGGCCGCTGTGAAATCTTCCGTATCCAGAGCGGTTTTGGCTTTCGGACCCGCTTCGGCCAGGGCCGTCATCAAGCCGGTTTCGGCCGCCTCGACCGCCGCAGCCGGATCGTGATGCCCCTCGGGCATGTTCTCGGTCTTGTTGAGAATATTGGTGGCGCGTTTAAACCCGGCCAAAAGCGCGGTGCCATCCTCGGTATCGAGGAAGGCCTGCAGGGCGCGGGAGCGTGCGGTCACACGAACGAGGTCATCATCCCCCAGCGCAAAGACCGCATCGATGACATCATGGCGGATGCCCTCATCGCGGAGATGAACTTTGAGGCGGTCAGCGAAGAAGGCGAGAAGATCATCTTCATTGAACCCGGAGCCGAAATTTTGGCCCAGTTGTTTTCGAAAGAGCTGAATCGCACTCCCCAGAACCGCCTTGAACGGGACACGCGCATCTGTCGACAGCAGAATCCGGATTACGCCCAACGCTGCACGCCGCAGCGCAAACGGGTCTTTCGAGCCGGTCGGTTTTTCGTCGATCGCCCAGAAACCCACCAACGTGTCCAGCTTGTCGGCCAGGGCCACGGCGGCCGAGACCGGCTCGACCGGGACGGTGTCAGACGGGCCCTGAGGTTTGTAATGCGCCTTGATGGCGTCGGCGACAGCGGCGTCCTCGCCCTGCTCCAGCGCGTAATACCGCCCCATCGCCCCCTGGAGTTCAGGGAATTCATAGACCATCTCGGAGACGAGATCCGCCTTCGCCAACTCAGCAGCACGACAGGCCTGAGTGGCATCGACGTTGAGATAGGAGCTCAAACCCCGGATGAGCCCTTGGTAACGTGGCAGCCGATCCGCCACTGTGCCCAGTTTTTCGTGGAAGGTGATCTTGGAGAGCTGGTCCACCATCTGTGAGAGCGGCGCCTTGCGGTCATTGTCCCAGAAATGGCGGGCATCGGACAGGCGCGCCGAGAGCACCCGGGAATTCCCCGCCGCGATGGCCTTGCCGCCATCGGGCGCGTCCTGGTTGGCCACCGTCACAAAGTGAGCCGAAAGCTTGCTGGTCTTCGGGTCGCGCACGGCGAAATATTTCTGGTGCGTCTTCATGGTCAAAGTGATGACTTCCGGCGGAAGATCCAGGAAGTCCGGATCCATCTCACCCAGAACCGGCACCGGCCACTCCACCAGGCCACACACCTCGTTGAGCAGACCCTGATCCTCGACCAGTTCCAGACCCGCATCGGCACAGGCCCGGGTCGCGCCGTCCATAATCAGACGTTTACGGGCCTCGGCCTCGAGCACCACATGACCCTCGCCTTCCAGCTTCGCCGTGTAGTCGGCCAAACTTATGACCTCGAACGGGCCACGCCCGTGGACACGATGCCCCTCGGTGATATTGGACGCGACCAGGCCGAACACCTCGACCGGCACAACATCACCGGCATAGACACACACCAGCCGCTGGATCGGACGGACCCAGCGTTGAGCCTTATCGCCCTCGCCGATCTTCATGGATTTAGGCCAGTGGAACCCCTGGATAATCGCGGGGACCGCCTCGCGCAAAACCTCGGTTGTCGCCCGGCCCGGCTTGTCGATCAGGGCCACCCAGAAGGCGCCCTTTTTGTCCTCGCGTTGCTCACACTGGTCCAGGCTGTCGAGCCCGGCACCGCGCAAAAAGCCTTCCACCGCCCGGTCCGGTGCTCCGACACGCGGCCCCTTGCGCTCTTCGCGAACATCCTCGGCCTTGGCCGGCAGTCCGGTCATGGCGACACCCAGCCGACGCGCCCCGACCCAGTGCTGCACACCATCAGGCTTAAGACCCGCTTCAGCCAGTTTGGCACTCAGGCCATCGGCCAGATCGCGGGCAGCCTTGGCCTGCATTCCGGCCGGGATTTCTTCGCAGAAGATTTCAAAGAGAAGTTCGGACATGGGAGGGTTCATTCAGACAGAGGAGAACCGGGCGGCGGGCGCCCGGCAGAAAGGACGGATGTCAGGCGTGTTCCTGGGCGCGCCAGCGCTCGATCAGGGCGAAATACCCGTCATCAGGGGCTTCATCATAGATCAGGTCATCATCCCCGAAGACCACCCAGTCCTGAGCGGACTTCGTCCAGATATGGCCGACGGGCACCAGTTTGGCGCGCTCATCCAGACAGCCCGCCTTCAGCGACAGGGCCGGACGCCCCGTGGTGTCATTGGCAATTCGGGTGCCGCATTTCTCGCAGAACAGGCCGACCTTTTCCGACTTGCTGTCGGTGGGGATCTTGAAGGATTTTGGCGCGCCGCGCAGGAAGCGGAAACCGTCCCGCTCAACCAGCATCGACATGCCGAAGGCCGATGACGTCTGTTGCTGGCAGGTCGTGCAGTGACAGCAATACAGGGTCAGCGGTTGTTTGGTGATCTCGAATCGGACTGCGCCACATTGGCAGCCGCCGCGAAGGGGTAGTCTCATAGTCTCGCCTCCTTCTGTTGGGGCTTGGGATCTGTCCCGTTTACTCGGCCGCCTCAAGTGCGGCGCGTTCCTGGCTGACCCAGGCATCTGCGCAGCCCTTGGCCAGTTCGCGCACCCGGGCGATCCAGCTGGCGCGTTCAGCAACCGAGATCGCGCCGCGCGCATCCACCAGGTTGAACAGGTGCGAGGCCTTGAGGGCAAAATCATAGGCGGGCAGCGGCAAGGGCGTGTCCAGAGCCAGCAAGTCCTTGCACTGACGCGCGGCGTCCTCGAACCAGCGGGTCAGGGTATCCACATCGGCATGTTCGAAATTGAAGGCCGAGAACTGACGCTCGGCTTCCTGGAAGACATCGCCATATCGCATGCCGGCGCCATTGAAATCGAGGTCATAGACATTCTCGACGCCCTGCACATACATAGCGAGGCGTTCGAGACCATAGGTCAGCTCGCCGGAGACCAGATCCACATCGAGTCCGCCCACCTGCTGGAAATAGGTGAACTGGCTGACTTCCATGCCGTCACACCAGACTTCCCAGCCCAGGCCCCAGGCGCCGACAGTGGGGTTTTCCCAGTCATCTTCCACAAAGCGGACATCATGCAGCTTGCGATCAATGCCGATGGCATCGAGGGAGCCGAGATAGAGATCCTGGATATTCGCCGGGCACGGCTTCAGCAGCACCTGGAACTGGTAATAATGCTGAAGACGGTTGGGGTTCTCGCCGTAACGACCATCAGCCGGGCGGCGTGAAGGCTGGACATAGGCCGCGCGCCACGGGCGCGGACCCAGCGAGCGAAGGGTTGTGGCCGGATGCAGCGTACCAGCGCCCACTTCCACATCATAGGGCTGGAGAATGGCGCAGCCCTGCTGGGCCCAGTAGGTCTGGAGGCGCAGGATGAGGTCCTGGAAGGACGGGGCAGTTTGATCGGCCATGAGGCGTATTTCCGGCAAGAAGGACAGGGTCTGGATTTGCTGCGGACACTAGGCAGCGCGGGTCAATTGATCAAGCGTCCAACACCAGCGCTGAACCGTGCATGATCGCATCTGCCGCCGGGCTGTACACCCGTTTCCCGTCATCGTGAAGGATGAGTGATTCCAGCAGGACCGCGGGCGCCCGACCGCCCTTTCTTGCCTTAACGATCACACGCTTGGCCGGTTGCCCGGCCTTGGCCTGGATGGGCTTGATCACAAAGGAGCCAAACTCGCGATCGAGTGCGGCGAGTATGGCCGGCAGGGCGTCAGCCCGATGGATCACGGTGAGATATCCCTTGGACCGCAAAGCTCGCGCGGCCGATTTGATCCAAACCGGCAGGGGGGCGTGTCCGGACAACCAGGCCCGCTGTTTCTCGACCTTGGGCAGGCGCAGGGCCGCGGGATCATCGAAAAAGGGTGGATTGAAGAAGACCTGGTCCGCCACGCGTTCCTGGATCAGTGCGGCGATATCGGCCTCGATGACTTCGACGCGGCCGTCCAGCGCATTCTCGACCACGTTGCGGCGCGCCAGATCTGCGGCCACGGGATCAATCTCGAAGGCGGAAAAAGATACATCGTTCAGACGTCGGGCAGCACACAACAGGGCCGCTCCGGACCCGCATCCGAACTCCACCAGATGTTCACCCGGGCGTGCAGCAAGAGAGGCGGCCAGCATGACCGCATCCATGCCGGCGCGATAACCGGTCACCGGTTGATGGATCTTCACGCGTCCATCCAGCAGGGTGTTGAGGGAAGTTTCTGTCATTCGCTTTCAAGACACGTGCACGTGGGACAGGCAGGAGCGCCCGGACGGCCGCAGTTGAAGAGACTAGTCAGGCAATTGGTCCTCGCCCGATTCACGCTCATCCAAGGCCCTGGCAATGGCCGTTCGTGCCATGTGCTCGTCTTCATCGATCACCATCACCCGACGCTTGATGAAGGGCAATGCGCCTGCATAGGCTGAGGACATGCCATCATCGAGCACAAAACACTCAATATCGGCTTCGGCCAGGACGGCCTGGATAAATGTCAGCTCTACCGGGTCATTGGTGCGGAATACATCTTTCATGTCACGCCTTTGTGTTTTCCATGCGCTGAAATGCCACCGTTAAGCCTGCTTGCCCCGGGCGCAACGGATTTCTATTGTCGCGCCACTTTATGCGCTTTTGAGGGGACCCCCGCGTGGATAGCACGGTAGACGCCAAGGCCATTCAGCCCAATGCCGCCGAACGGCTGGCTCAGCTGGCCTATGACGACATGCGTCGGGTCGACTCCATGATCCTGCAACGCCTGGACAGCCATGTACCGCTGATCCCGGAGCTTTCGCGCTATCTCATCGAGGCCGGCGGCAAGCGCGTGCGTCCGATGATCACCATTGCCTGCGCCAATCTGCTCGACGCCATGAGCGATGCGCCGGTGAAACTCGCAGCGGCGGTGGAATTCATTCACACCGCCACCTTGCTGCATGATGATGTGGTGGATGAAAGCGGTATGCGCCGTGGCAAGCAGGCGGCCAACCTGGTGTGGGGCAATGCTTCCAGCGTGCTGGTGGGCGATTTCCTCTTTGCCCGGTCCTTCTCTTTGATGGTCGAAGCCGGTTCAATGCGCGCCCTGGGCGTCTTGTCCGACGCGGCCTCGACAATCGCCGAGGGAGAGGTTCGCCAGCTCTCCGCCGTCGCGGATATGAGCGTCTCGGTCGAAACCTATATGGAAATCATCGACGCCAAGACCGCCGCGCTGTTTGCCGCAGCTGCCCAGGTCTCGGCCATTGTGGCCGACCGCCCGGATGTCGAGGAAGAGGCCCTGCGCACCTATGGCCGCGAACTGGGGCTCGCTTTCCAGCTTGTCGATGATGCGCTGGATTATGGCGGAGTTGGCGCCGCGCTGGGCAAGGATCTCGGTGATGATTTCCGCGAAGGCAAGGTCACCCTGCCCGTCGCCCTGGCGATCCAGGCGGCCACGGGCGAGGAAGCGGAATTCTGGACCCGGACTATTGGTAAAAAAGACCAGAAAGACGGCGATTTCGAACAGGCATGCGCCTATATCCAGAACCGCGGCACGCTGGCGGCCACACTGCAAGCCGCGCGGGATCGGGCCGCGATCGCTCGTCAGGCGCTGGACATCTTCCCGGACAATGTCTGGCGCACAGCCCTGGTGGATCTCGTCGATTTCGTGGTGGAGCGCGCCTACTAGGCCACTCACCGGACCACCCTGCCTGCCCTGCCCCACCCCAGGTGGGCGCCAGTTCGATCAGTTGTAAACATCTTCTCCGGCAGCCGCCGCACGCCGCCGCACCTGTCTGTGCCCAAGGGCCAGCGCTGCGACCGCCATGACAAATCCGCAGGCCTGGGCCCAGCTCGGAACGGTGGACAGGCTCCATGCCAGCGCAACGCAGGCCCAGCCCAGCCCCGCATAAATCAACGCGACCTGGCGATGGCTCGCCTTGAGACGGATCAGCAATTGATAGGCATGACACCGATGAGCCTTGAGAAGATTGACCTTGCCCTTCGCCCGAGCGGCCAGGGTCAGTAGAACATCACTTAGAAGGGGCAGGATCAGGATCGCGACCAGGAACACACGGGACGGGCCATCCTGTGCTGCAAACGCCAGCATCAGTCCGCCCGTAACCATCGCCAGCCCCAGCGACCCGGCATCTCCGGCAAACAGACTGCCGCGCGCGCCCAACACCGGCGCATTAAAAAGGCCGAATCCCACCAGCGCCGCAGCCAGCAGCGCCGCACTGGCGCCAATAACTCCCGCATCAAGCAGCGCTAGTCCCATCAAAGGCGGTCCCATCAGCACGACCAGCATGCCGTCGGACCCGTCCATGAAATTGGCCCCGTTGATCAGCACAAACAGGAAAAGTGCCGACCCCGCCAGACCGATCACGCCGGGCAGCGGGACGAGGAACCAGTCAACCGGTCCGCTGACGCCGGCCAGCACCAGGCTGAGCGCCAGAAGGGCAATGAATTTCAACCCTTCCGACAGGGTGAACAGATCATCCAGCAGCCCGATCATAGCGGCCAGCAGACCACAGACCAGGCATGCAGCGAGCAGGACGGCCACGGCCGGTGCGTCCACTGCGAGTAGGATGAGCCCGGCCGCGAACCCTGTCATGACAGCCAGGCCGCCACCTCTGGGCGTAGGGGTGGCATGACTTGAACGCGCATTGGGCATGTCGACAATGCCGACACGGCGCATGAGCCAGGCCAGAACTGTCGCGACAGCCAGAGAGGCGAATAGAGCAGGAAGAAAACCGGTCATGGCGAGGGTTTAACGCGAACCACCAGGAAACCGAACCGCTTTTGCGAATCCGGGATAGGCCGCCGCAATCGCTTCATGCGTGCCCGGTTCGCACACGGCAAAACAACTCGCGCCTGACCCGGACATGCGGGCCAGAATCACCCCCGGCTGTGCTGCCAACCAGTCGAGCGCGTCAGCGATCTCCGGAGCGAGCGATTTGGCGGGCATTTCCAGATCATTGGGCTGGGTCGACAGCCAGGCGAGGTGGTCACGCGCGGGGGGGTCAGATTCGACGAGAGCCGCGGGATCACTGCGATCAAAGGCCTTGAACACAGGTCCGGTGGGGACGGCGACCCCGGGATTGATGAGTACTCCCTGCATGTCTGGCCAGTTGGAGAGGATATCGATCCACTCCCCCCTGCCGCGCATGCGCAGCGGCTGCGAATAGACGCAACACGGCACATCCGCACCCAGTCCGGCGCCCAGTTGCGCCAGCCGGTCGAGCGACCAGTTCACACCCCAAAACGTATTGAGAAGTCGCAGGGCCGCCGCGGCATCCGCTGATCCACCGCCCAGACCGGCCTCAACCGGGATGTGTTTGTGGAGATGAATTTGCGCGCCCGCCTCGATACCCGCTGCGCTTTGCAAAGCCCGCGCGGCGCGCAGAACCAGGTTATCATTATCGTCAGGGACATCACGCGCGGTCGGCCCGCCCATCACAAGCATCAGCCCGGGCGCCTCGCGCACGTCCAGACGATCACCGAAATCCGCAAACACCACCAGGCTGTCGATCGGATGATAGCCATCCTCTCGCGGTGCTCCGACCCGAAGCGTGAGATTGATCTTGGCGGGAGCCGCCTCACTCAGCATGTCGATCACTCGGCTGCGGTATCAGGCGTGTCGGCAAGACTGTCGGGGGATGAGACGAGGCTGTCCAGCTCCGATTCCTCCGGCAGACGACCATGGGCCAGGCGAAATTCCAGCCCTGTCCGCTCCTCCGGTTCCGGGTCCAGTTCAATCGCGCGCTGCCACTGGAAACGAGCCTCAATCAGACGTCCAACCTGCCAATAGGCATCTCCGAGATGATAATTGGCCGTCGCATTGCCGGGCTCCAGGGAGGCGGCACGCTCAAGCTCGCGCACCGCAGCCTCGTAATCACCCAGGCGATAATGCGCCCATCCCAGACTGTCGATGATGTAACCGCTTTCCGGCTCCAGGGCTGCAGCCCGGGCCACCATGTTGAACGCCTCGTCGAGATTTTCGCCCCGGTCGATCCACATATAACCCAGATAATTGAGCACTTGGGCCTCGTGTGGCGCCAATGCCAGGGCCGCCTCGAACTCCGGCTCGGCCTCATCCCAGCGGTCCAGATCGTGAAGACAGGCCGCTCGGAAATAGTGATACCGCCAGTCATCCGGCTCATCGCTCGCGCGCTTGTCCTCGATCACACCCGCGTAAAGCCCTTCGGCTTCAGAGCATTCGCCCTGCACACGCAGAAGATCAGCCAGGATCAAGCGCGCTTCATTATCCCCGGTCTCGCCAAACAATTGCCGGGCCATCACGGTGGCATCCTCAAGACGCGATGTCCGGGCCATCAGCCAGATCCGGTCGATATCCGCACCCATACGGAACGGCCCGTCCGGAACAGCATCATATTCGGCCAGGGCTGCATCGGGCAGGCCGATGCGCTCCAGCTGACCGGCCAACAAGGTGCGGGTCGGGCCGTAATCTGGATCAAGCCGCTGCACGATGCGCAGATAGATCAGGGTGAGATCCATATCCGCCTGGGCGGCCAGTGCAGCTGCGGGACCAAAACTGGCGCGCGCAGCCCCTTCCGCGGGACGCAGCCGGGCCGGTGCCCGTCGGCCGGCCTCGACCCGGGCCAGGGCTTCCATCACACTCGGCTCGTCCGGCGCCACCTCGAGATAGGCGCGATAGAGTGCAGCGGCCTGCCGGGCCTCGTCATTGCGCTCAAGGAAGGCCCCGAATTCAATAGTCACCATGCGTCGATACGGGGCGACCATCAACGCGGCCGTGTATTGCTCGCGGGCCAGTTCGGTTTCCCCCGCCGCATCTGCGATCAGGGCAGTCTGAAACTGGGCAAACGCGCTGAGATAGCCCGGTGCCTGCATCGACTGGGCCTCGACCAACGCCTCGTCGGCCTTGCCCTGCCCCACGCGGGACCACTGGGCCAGCACGTCAGACAGAAACGCATTGAACGGCCCGTAGTCCGGCGCCTCGGCAAGAGTGCTATCAACACGACGATATCGCCGGTTCTGGAGATAGTCGGCGGCCACATATAGCCCCGCCAGGCGACTTTGATCTCCCACACTGACACTGTCGCGGGCCTGACGCAGGCTCTGCTCCATATCACCGGCAATCATGCTGGCGACAAAGGCCCGGTCTAAAAGCGCGGATTGGTCCGGCGCGAGTTCCAGGGCTTCGGCGTAAAACCCTGCAGCCCCATCAGCATCGCGTTGTGCAGCCGCATACCGCGCCGCCAGAAACGCCCCATAGGCCGAGGTCTCTTCATGCGGGGCGAAAGGATCACTGCCCAATACGGAGGTGTTCAACACCGTATTGGCGGTGGCACAGGCCGCCAGCACGCTCGAAAGACCGACCAGGGCAATCACTTTAAGGCGAGTTTTCATAGGCCTATCGTGAGCTGCCCGGCCTTTCGACGCAAGCCAGATCTATGCGTTGTGCTTACATATTCGCATACATCGGACCCCCGCCACCTTCCGGTGTGGTCCAGGTGATATTCTGGTTCGGATCCTTGATATCGCAGGTCTTGCAGTGGACGCAGTTTTGCGAATTGATCTGGAAACGCGGAGCCCCTCCGGCCTCGTCCTCGATCCATTCATACACGCCCGCCGGGCAGTATCGCGTGGACGGTCCGGCGAACACGTCGTGCTCTGAGGAGTTTTGCAGGGCGTCATCCGTCAGCTTGAGGTGAACCGGCTGATCTTCCTCGTGATTGGTGTTGGAAATGAACACCGAGGAGAGGCGGTCGAAAGTCAGCTTGCCATCCGGTTTGGGATAGTCGATCAGCTTGAACCGTTCGGCAGGTTGCAGGCTTTCTGCATCCGTCTTGCCATGCCCCAGCGTGCCGAAGAAGGAGAAGCCTCCGAACAGCGTGGTGCACCACATGTCGAAACCACCCAGAGGAATGCCAAGCAGGGTTCCGAATTTCGACCAGAGCGGCTTGGCATTACGAACCTTCTTGAGATCCTGCGCCACCCAGGACCCCTCATAGGCCGTCTGGTACTCGCTCATTGTGTCGTGCGACCGCCCCTCGGCCATGGCCGCAAACGTGCTCTCGGCGGCCAGCATGCCGGTCTTCATCGCATTATGGCTGCCCTTGATGCGCGGCACGTTGACGAAACCGGCCGAGCACCCGATCAGGGCTCCGCCCGGGAAAGCCAGTTCCGGCACCGACTGATAGCCGCCCTCTGTGATCGCCCGTGCGCCGTAAGAGATCCGCTCGCCGCCTTCTAGAACCGCCGAGATATCCGGATGGGTCTTGAGACGCTGGAATTCCTCGAACGGAGAAATGTAGGGATTTTTATAGTTCAGGTGCACGACATAGCCGATCGACACCAGATTATCGCCCCAGTGATAGAGGAATGAGCCACCGCCGGTCGAATTGTCGAGCGGCCAGCCCATAGAGTGCTGCACACGGCCGGGCTTGTGGTTTTCCGGTTTCACACGCCACAGCTCTTTCAGGCCGATCCCGAATTTCTGCGGCTCACGCCCCTCATCCAGACTGTAGCGATCAATGATTTTCTTCGCGAGAGAGCCCCGAACACCCTCACCGATCAGAGTGTATTTGGCGCGCAACTCCATGCCGGGCTGATGGCCATCCTTGGCCGAGCCATCCCGCGCCACACCGAAATCACCCGTGACCACACCCTTGATGACACCGTCTTCCTCGACGAGGTCGGCGGCCGGGAAACCAGGATAGATTTCAACACCGAGCGCCTCGGCCTGTTCACCCAGCCAGCGACACACATTGGACAGGGACACGATATAGCATCCGTGATTATCCATGAGCGGCGGGAACATAAACGTGGGCAAGCTGATCGAGCCGGCTTCCCCCAGCACCGTAAAGACGTCCTCGGTCACCGGATTGTCGAGCGGCGCGCCCTGATCTTTCCAGTCGGGGATCAATTCGTTCAGGGCTTTCGGGTCGACAACGGCGCCGGACAGGATATGGGCGCCCACTTCGGCTCCCTTTTCCAGCAGAGCAACCGAAACGTCCTGCCCGGCCTCGGCAGCCAATTGTTTCAGACGAATCGCTGCCGACAGACCCGCCGGGCCACCTCCAACGATAACAACATCGTACTCCATGGATTCGCGTTCAATCGCGGCGTCCGTCATGGCGCATCCTCTCCCGATCAGCCCGTATCTTCTAACTCTATAGTGTCTTCTAACTCTACAGCCCGTTCCGCGCCTGTTTATACTGGCAGCGGTCAGATTTTCTGTATGCCAGTTCGCAAAAACAGCCCTGCAGGTTTTGCAGCACCGCCCTCTTGGCATAGGTTCGACCCTCTATGTAACCCGAGCATGCGCGCGGATCAAAGGTTTTACGTTAACGTACACGTCAACAATGGCAGCACACGGCACTCCCCTGACCCAATCGGACGAACGCGCCCTCAAAGCCCTCCTGGCCTGGTGGGAGGAGGCGGGTATCGAGCTCGACACGCCGATTGTGCGCCCCAAACCGCCGCGTCCCGGTGCGATGGATACCCGCGTCGGGAATGCGTCCAACACTCCAGATCCCGTCGCGCAGCACCGACCGGACACCGCCAGCCCGCCACAAACGGAACGCAGGACCGCGATGGCAGGGGCCGCGCGGGCCGCGGGATTTGGTGCCCAGAGCGCGACGGGGCCCAGTTCGCGAGACGCCGCCGCCCACGCCCGATCGCTGGACGAACTCAAATCCATTCTGGCCAAGTTCGAGGGCTGTGCGCTCAAGCACACGGCCCGCAATCTGGTCTTCGCGCGCGGCAATCCCGATGCGCGCATCATGATCATGGGTGAGGCTCCGGGGCGTGAAGAAGATGAGCAGGGCATGCCCTTTGTGGGTCCGTCCGGAGATCTCCTCGAGAAGATGCTGGCAGCCATCGGCCTCAGCGATAATGACGTCTATCTGTCCAATATCGTGACCTGGCGACCGCCCGGCAATCGCAGTCCGACGCAGGACGAGATCGCCACCTGCCTACCCTTCGCAGAACGCCATATTGCTCTGAAGAAGCCTGACATACTCATTCTGGCGGGCGGAGTGCCGGCGCAGAGCCTGCTGCGCTCCAGCACGGGCATCACCCGCCTGCGCGGTCGATGGACGGAGTATGCGGTCCGCAATCCGGCTGGCGATCCGGAGGGACAGCCCATCGCGACCCTGCCCGTGTTTCACCCCTCCTACCTGTTGCGGCGTCCGGCCGACAAACGCCTGGCCTGGCAGGATCTGCTCGAAATACAGGCCCGCCTCGAACACGGTTCAGCGACATGACACAGATGTTCGTCCTCGCCGGCATCAGCGCCCTCTTCGCCCTGGCACTGGGCGGGCTGGCCCGCTGGCTGACCTTTGGGGGTAGAGACGAGAAGAAGACGTCGAACGAGCCCGAAAGACGGGCGCCCCTGCCCCATCTCGATTTCGAGGCTCCGGGTCTGCGATTCACAGGCCCCAAACACGCACAATTCGTACGCTCCGACGACCAGGGCAATTTTGGCGAAGCCCTGACGGCACTGATCATGGCGTCACGCGGCTGGATTCAGCTGAATGGCAAACCAGGCAAGGGCCCGCAGGGGATTGACGGGATTTTCTTGCGCGCCATCGAGGGAGGCTGGCAGGCCTGTCTGATTGAAACCAAGACCAATCACGGCAAGTACAAGCCGAAATCCATGTCGCGGGAGAAACTGCTCGATGATCTCGACCAGCTCTACATCACCGCCGGCGAAATCGCCCTGCGCGATGCCTATCGGGCGTTGAGCGAAGGCCTGCAGTCGAACAGCGACGCCATTCGCGTTGAGCTGTGGCGCCACTCCCTCATCTCCGGCCAGACCCGCCAGGAAAGCCTGGACAGTGAAGGGTATCTGACGGGGCCCGTGCGTATGGCCGACCACGCCCATCTCATGGCCGCCCTGCGCGACAGTTTCGCATTGATGGACAGGGAGCAGGTCTATTTCCGACCGGACGGTGCAACTACCACTGACTGACCGCCAATCAGAAGATTTTGTTCTTGCTTTGTTCCGGAATTGAGTCATGATGAACCCATGACCGAGCCCTCCGGTGGATTTGCCCTGAACGCCCATTCGGGATCCCCACAGCCAGCACGCCCTCTGGCCCGGGGACGGGGGGCTCGGTCTAACACATCCGGGCGCTATGAAGACCGCCAGTACGACCCGTTTGACGATGGGTGGACCGAAGACGATGAAGCGCCACAGCGTCGAACGACCGTATTGAAAGATGGGTCGCGCTCCATCATTTCCACCAATTCATCTCCCGACATTTCGTTTGACCAGTCGATCAACCCCTATCGCGGCTGCGAACATGGCTGCGTCTACTGCTATGCCCGCCCCAGCCATGCGTATTGGGGATATTCCCCCGGGCTGGACTTCGAAACGATTTTGTTTGCCAAACCCAATGCGGCGGAACTCCTGGAACAGGCCTTCAACCGACCTTCCTATCGGCCCAAACCCATCATCATCGGTGCCAATACCGATGCCTGGCAACCCATAGAGCGCGAACGCGAGATCACACGTAATTTGTTGAAAGTCTTTGCGCGCTACCAGCACCCGGTAAGTTTCATCACCAAATCGGCTCTTATCCTGCGTGATATCGACATACTCGCTCCCCTTGCCGCGAAAGGACTGGCCAAGGGCGCCATCTCGATCACCACGCTGGATCGTCGACTCTCGCGCGACATGGAACCGCGCGCCGCGGCCCCTCACCGACGCCTGGCTGCCCTGAAAGCCCTGTCAGAGGCGGGCATTCCCATGACCGTGATGACGGCCCCCATCATTCCCGCCCTGAACGATCACGAGATGGAGGCCATTCTGGAGGCTGGCCAGAAAGCAGGCGCGCGCTCTGCAGGCTATGTGCTGCTGCGCCTGCCCCTGGAGATCAAGGACCTGTTTAAAGAGTGGCTGGCGGACACCCGTCCCGACGCCGCCGCCCATGTGATGTCGATCATGCGTCAGATGCGTAACGGTCGCGAATATGATGCCAGCTGGGGTCAGCGCGGTCGGGGAAGCGGGCCCTTTGCGCAGCTATTGGCCAAGCGGTTTCGCACCGCGACCCGGCGCTTGAAACTGACAGCACCGCGCCTCGCGCTCGATTGCAGCCAGTTCCGTCGCCCTTTGGGCGGGGATGGCCAGCCCTCGCTGTTCGACACAGACCTCTAGACGATCTGCCAGGATTGCGGGTGTGCGCAGCCCGAGGCAACATTGCGAATTTCGGTCCGCAATTCCTCGCAAGCCTCGGCAAATCCGGCAATGCGACCAGATCGCATGGGTTTGGACAGGAGATACCCCTGCATCACCACTTCGGGATGATCCCCCAGAGCTCCAAGTTCCTCGAGCGTCTCCACGCCTTCTACGACCACACCCAGACCCAGCTGGCGGGCCAGATCCAGGGTGGAGGAGACGATGATCTGCGCTTCGCGATCACGGTGGAGACCACACATGAAGGACCGGTCCAGCTTGATCTTGTCGAACGGGAAGGCCCGCAAATAGTTGAGCGAGGCAAAGCCCGTACCGAAATCATCCATCGACACGCCCACACCCAGCGCTTTCAGATGTTTCAGGATTTGTTGGGCACGCTCTTCATCATCGATCAGCACGCCCTCGGTGATCTCGATTTCCAGACGGCGCGGATCCAGCCCCGTGGCCTTGAGCGCACTTTGCACGGCCAGAACGAGATTGCCCTGGCGAAACTGGGCCGGGCTGACATTGACGCTCACCGAAGCTCCGTCAGTCCAGTTCACGGCCTCGCGACAGGCGCGTTCTAGCACCCATTGGCCCATGCGCAGGATCATGCCGGTTTCTTCAGCCAGCTGAACAAATTCGCTCGGCGGTACAAATCCGCGTTCGGGATCCTCCCAGCGCACCAGGGCTTCATACCCACAGATTTCACCTGTTCCCAGCTTCAGCTGGGGCTGGAAATGCAGGTCCAGGCCCTCTTCCTCAATCACATCTGACAGGGCGGTTTCCAGTGCCCGGCGCTCTTGTACGATCCGGTCCAGACCCGGATCATACTCGCTGACGCGGTTACGCCCCTGGCCCTTGGCTCGATAAAGCGCGAGGTCGGCCTGGTTCATCAAACGCTCGGGGCATTCCCCGTTCATCGGATAATAGGTGATGCCACCAGATGAGGAGACATTGAGCTGGACGGTGCCGAAAATGGCCGGAGACCCCACGGAATTGACCAGTCGCTCTGCGATGATCTGCGCGTTTTCGCGATCCGTATCCGGAATAACCACAGCAAACTCATCGCCTCCCAGTCGAGCGGCAATCGCATGCTTGGGCAATCCATCGAGCAGGCGGCCCGCAACGGCCTTGAGCAATTCATCACCCATGGCATGGCCGTGGATGTCATTGACTTCCTTGAACCGGTCGAGATCGAGGCACAGAACCGCCACCTCACCATCCGCCTGACGCGCGCAGTCCAGTGCTTTTTCCAAGGCCTTCCGGAACGCAATGCGATTGGGCAGGCCTGTCAGCGCATCATGGTGCGCCATATGCGTCATCTGGGCGCGAACGCGGTCCTCTTTCGAAATATCCCGAAAGGCGTAGACCTGCAGCATTTCGCTGGCATATTCGATTGGCCGGCTGCGGACCTGGACAGCCACGGACGAGCCATCACGGCAACGAACCCGGCATTCCACCGATTCCTCACTCAGGCTTCCGCTCAAAAGGCGTGAGGAATCGCAATCGGCGGTGACTTTGAGGAACGGGCATCCGATCAGGTCGGCCGGCTTGAGCTGGGTCAGTTCGCAAAACCGCTTATTGACCTCGCTGATCAGCCCATCGCGGACAACCACAATGCCCTCGAAACTGGCATCATTGAGCTGGCGCATCCGCCGCATCTCACGGGCATGCCGATGGCTCATGGAGTTATCGAAGAGAGCAGCCAGAATTCCGACAATCGCCAGGGCAATCGTAGTCACCGCAATCACAAAGGCGATCAACAGGCTGGACTGATCCGCTAACACCGGCTGATCGAGAGGCACGCTGACCTGGCCGGTGGTCGCATTGCCCACAAGCTTGGCCATCAGTGTTCCTAGGGTGAGGAGGATGCCCGCCGCGACACCGCGCTTGATCGTCGGTCGACGCAGGATCCAGACAAAGGCGAGAACATGGGCCCCCACGGTCACACCGCCGATCACCCCCCAAAACAGGGGCGAACCGATCTCATCGAGCACGCCGGAGGGCAAACAGGTCATCAAGGAGACGGCCACGGGCGCCAGCCCGGCAATCACACCGCCCACAACATACCAGCGCGGGCGATCACCCTGAATGGCGACAGCCCAACCGGTCACGCCCAGGGCCATGGCGACTACGACACTGAGGCTGACGCGCCAGTCATCAAGGGGCAGAAGAAGGGGGTGGGTCAGGGCGAGATTGGTTACAAACAGCGGCGCCCAGGACTTTCCAGCCACGGCCGCACCCGCCGCCGCAATCCAGGCCGCACGCACCCGACCACGGGTCCGCGCTCCCCGCGCCGCCATGATCATGATCGCAAATGAAGACACAGCCGCTGCGATAAAGGCAATCGTCAGCAACCGGTAGTCCACTCCCGGCATCCCATCCGTCCCTGCACTTGGCACCTTCTGAGCGAGGTGCTTGTAAGTTGAGACGAATGTTTCAGAAATTCCCCGATATTTGTTTAACGGAACCGATCATGTTTGATCTAACTCACGCAGGCGTCGATGAAGCCGGGCGCGGTCCCCTGGCCGGGCCGGTTGTCACGGCCGCCGTCATTCTGCCGCAAAACCATACCCTGCAAGGCCTGGACGACAGCAAGCGCCTGACGGACAAACGTCGCCGGGCGCTGTATACCCGCATCCTCGATGAGGCCCTGATTGGTATCGGCATTGCCGAACCCGCCGAGATCGACCGCATCAATATTCTCCAGGCGACCCTCACCGCCATGACCCGGGCTGTACGGGCCCTGCCCATGCGCCCCGCCAAAATCCTGATCGATGGCAACATAGTTCCGCCGGATCTGGACCTGCCCGCGCGGGCGATCATCAAGGGCGATCAGAGCGAACCGGCTATCTCTGCGGCCTCCATCATCGCCAAGACCCTGCGCGATGATCTGATGGTGCTGGCCGATGCGCGGTTTCCCGGCTATGGTTTTTCCGGTCACAAGGGCTATCCCAGCCCGGTCCACAAGGCTGCTTTGACCGAACGGGGTCCCTGCCCCATTCATCGCCTGAGCTATGCGCCGGTCGCGGCCGCCCGGCGCCCGGAATGAGGCTCGACCATAATCCCGGCGCCTGCATGTGAAGCGCTTGAGCCTGGACGGGGAGATACCGGGGCCGAAACACGGTCCAGGTGAACAAAAATCGGATCGGGGTGGATTGCTTGCAGCGAATCGCTGTGGAAAAAGGAATCGTGTTTAACGCCCCGTTAGCCCTGTTTAACGACAACACTCGCTTGGACAGAGTCAAAAGGAGTGCGGAATGGTGGACACGCCGGTCGATGTCATTCTTGAAGGAGAATGCTCGGAAGTGATGAAAACACTTCCCGATGAGAGCGTGGATCTCGTCTTCGCCGATCCTCCTTACAATCTTCAACTGGGTGGCGACTTGCACCGCCCGGACAATTCCAAGGTTGATGCCGTCGATAATGACTGGGATCAGATCGGCGGATTTGACGATTACGACCTCTTTACATGGAAATGGATGGAAGAGGCCCGCCGTGTGCTCAAGCCCAATGGCGGTTTGTGGGTCATCGGCAGCTACCACAATATTTTCCGTGTGGGTGGCATTCTGCAGGATGCCGGCTTCTGGGTGCTCAACGATATCATTTGGCGCAAATCCAATCCGATGCCGAACTTCAAAGGCACACGGTTTACCAATGCGCATGAAACCCTGATCTGGGCCGCGAAAAGCAAGGAGGCCAAACCCACCTTCAATTATGCCGCGATGAAGGCTCTGAACGATGGGGTTCAGATGCGATCTGACTGGACCCTGCCCATCTGTTCCGGTGGCGAACGCCTCAAGGGTGAGGATGGCAAAAAGGCCCATCCCACGCAGAAACCCGAAGCCCTTCTGCACCGTGTCCTGCTATCTACCACCAATCCAGGCGATCTGGTGCTCGACCCCTTCTTTGGCACCGGCACGACCGGCGCCGCCGCTAAACGTCTCGGTCGACACTATATCGGCATTGAACGGGACCAGACCTATATCGATGTCGCACGCGAACGACTGCACGCGATTTCGCCGGCGGCCAGCGAAGCGCTTAGTGTCACCCAGTCAAAACGAGCGCAGCCACGCATTCCCTTCGGAGCGCTGGTCGAACGTGGCCTCGTGAAGCCCGGTGACACCCTGTATTGCCCCAAAGGACATCGCACTGCGCGCGTGAGAGCCGATGGCTCCTTAATCGCCGGACAGACGGCCGGGTCCATTCACCAGGTCGGTGCCCAGCTGCAAAGCGCTCCCTCCTGCAATGGATGGACATATTGGCACTTCCGTACAACGCAGGGCCTCGCGCCCATCGATGTTCTGCGAGCACAGGTGCGCGCGACACTGGAGGCCTGATCCAGGGCAGGCCTAAAGGGAGGGGGCGCTGATGAACTGGCATTCACTGGCAACGCGTTTTCTCGGAGCGATCTTGTTGACCGCGCTGACCGTGTCGGCCGTTGCCGGTGTTCTCGTCTCACTCACCTTCTGGCGCGATCTGGAGCGGCAACAATTCAGCGGCCTGTCGGATTACATGGCCGAACGCTCCCAGCTGGCAAGCCTGCGCTTTGAACGTGTGGAAGCCGCCCATCGAGCCGCCCGCCAGTCTCTTGAGCGTCGTCTCCCACTGCTTGAAAATGATCGCCAGGTCGAAGCCCGGTTCGACACCCTGTTTCCGATCCGGGCGGATGGCACACGCCGCAGTATCGACCCCTTGTTCGGCGGCTATGGCGATGAAGAGGGGGATTATCACTACGGTGTGGCCGCCTATTTCAATCCACAGGAACCCGCCGATACGAACCGCCAACGCCTGCTATTGTCAGCCTATCACGTGGTCGACCGGGCCGGCGAAGCGCTGCAAGGGCAGATCGACAATATCTATTTTTTCACGCCGACCAATGAACTGGTGATCTCCGCGGCCAACCGGCCCGATCAGTTGATGTTCTATCGCCGCGATGCCTCCCCCGATTTCGACCTGACGCGCGCCGCCTTCGCCGATCTTGTGAGCCCGCAAAACAATCCCGATGGCGATTTCGTCTGCGGCGAACTGACCCGCCTGATCTATGTGCGTGATCGAGAGGTTCTGACGAGTGGCTGCTTTTCTCCTGTCTGGCGGGACGGACAATATCTGGGCACGTTCGGCACGACCGCCCAGCTGGACGAGTATTTCTCGCAAATCCTCGCCAACCCTCCCCGCCACGGCCTCAATCTGATCGTCGATCGTGAAGGGCGACTGATCGCCCATCTTGACCTATTGGGGCGCCCGGCCACGCCGGACCTTGTTGAGCAGCTGGAAAACGACCTCGCCCTAGAGGCCGTGTCGGCCGCCATTGCCCGCCAACCGCAGGACAAGGGTATTTTCATCACGCCTGACAGTCAGTGGGTTGCCGCGTTTGCCACCCTGCACGGGCCCGACTGGTCCCTGGTGACACTGGTCGACCGGTCGGTGCTGCAGGCTGAAACCCTGTCTTCCATGCTGCTGGTTCTGGGCTTTGGCATGTTGGGTGTGGGTATTCAGGGCGCCCTGATCTACATGATTTTCTTCCGACGGGTCATTCAGCCGCTTCATGCACTGACCAAGCGTTATGGCCAGGGCCCGCTGGACGTCGAGGTTGCCAATCAGCAGATCACCGGCGCTCTCCTGTCAAAAGACGAGTTGGGCACGCTCGCGCGCACGCTGGAACGCCAACGTCTGGAGAGCGCCGAGCTGCTGGATATCCTCGAAGACCGGGTGAAACAGCGCACAGCCCAGCTGGAGGCCGCGAACCGGTCCAAATCCGAATTCCTCGCGAATATGAGCCATGAATTGCGCACACCGCTCAATGGCATTCTGGGTCTGGCCCAAATCCTGGAAAAAGCACTGGAAAATCCGGCCCAACAGAACCAGGCACAGATGATCTTTCGCAGCGGCAACGCCCTCGCCCTGCTGCTCAACGACATTCTCGACATGTCCAAGATCGAGGCGGGCAAGCTGGCCCTGGCGCCCAGCGAGACTGACTTTGTCCAGCTGGTCGGCGATGTCGACGCGCTGTTCGCTCCGGCCGCGCGCGAAAAAGGCATTGAGTTTACCGTCTGCATTGATCCGGATGTGCCTCGCACCCTCCAGATTGATGCCCTGCGCGTGCGCCAGTGCCTGTCCAACCTGTTGTCCAACGCCGTCAAATTCACAAATCACGGCGAGGTTCGGCTGGATATCAGTTGCGAGGACAGCGCCACCGGCTATCAGATCTCTGCCCGCGTCAGCGATACTGGCCCCGGGATCACCGATGATGTTCTGGCCCGGTTGTTCAAGCCCTTCAGCCAGGCCGATGCCAGTATTGCCCAGCAATTCGGGGGAACAGGGCTGGGGCTGGCGATCACGCGCAATCTGGCCAAGCTGATGCAGGGCGATGTCAGCGTTCAGACAACCCCCGGCGAAGGCTCGTGTTTCACGCTCAGCTTTCATGCGGGCATGGCGACCAGCCTGGACACGGTGGAGCTGGTTGATGACCCAGCAGAACTGGCGGCCTCCGACGCCTTTGCCTCGCTGCGCGGTCTCAAACTCCTGCTGGTGGAAGACAATTTCATCAATCGCCAGGTCGCCACGGCCTTTCTCTCCCACCTGGGCGGCGAGATCACCGATGCCGAAAATGGTCAGGAGGCACTCGACCGTCTGGCGGAGGAGCGCTTCGATCTGGTTCTCATGGATGTCCGCATGCCCGTCATGAACGGGCTGGAGGCCACACGCGCCATTCGGGCGGGTCAGACCTCCTGGTCCCAGATCCCGGTCCTGGCGCTCACGGCCAATGCCACGGAGGACGATGTCAAAGCGTGTTTTGAGGCCGGCATGAACGGACATGTGTCCAAACCCCTCGCACCCATCAGCCTGTTCAAGGGCATGCGCCGGGTCATGAGCCCAACACCCGAGCCGACATCCTAGTGACGGTCAGGACCGGGTCTGCCGCACGATCTTTCGCATCACGCTGGGCAGGTCCTCCACACGCAGATCGTCTTCACCCACCCACTCGCCGCTCTCCGGCTCCCAGCCGGCGGGCGCGGGCGCCCGGACCACATCGAGCCTCAGTTCGAAATGGGTAAACACATGGCGGATCTCGCCACGCGGTTCCCATTCTGTGTCAAAGGGTTGGGGTGTGTCAGCCTCAGCGTCCGACCATCCGGTGCTGGGCACTTCCCGCATCCCGCCGAGCAGGCCGCGATCCGGGCGGGTTTTCAACCACAACTGGGTCTGCCCGCCGCTGTCGCGGCTCACCATCCAGGCCGTCCCCCGCCTGACAGGCTTGGCTTTCTTCGGGGTTTTGCGGGGATAGGCCGTCATATCCCCTGCCTTGCGGGCCTGACAGCCCGAGCTCCACGGGCATCCCCCACACGTAGGGGATTTGGGCGTACACACCGTGGCCCCCAGATCCATGATGGCCTGGGCATAATCGCGCGAGCGTTGCGGATCTGCGATGGATCCCGCCAGACGGCGGATCGTAGGCTTGGCCGCGGGCAAGGGGATCTCCAGCCGCACCATGCGCGTGATCACACGTTCAACATTGCCATCCACCACGCTCGCTGGAGCATCAAACGCGGCAGCGCGGATGGCGTTGGCCGTGTATTCCCCGATGCCGGGCAAGGCTTGCAGCGCCTTCAGCGTGCTGGGAAAGACGCCGTCGAGAGTCTCACTGACTTCAATCGCACAGGCGTGAAGATTGCGGGCGCGGGCGTAATAACCCAGCCCGGCCCAGGCCGAGAGCACATCCTCGCGGGGGGCCGCCGCCAGATCCTGCACGCGGGGCCAGCGCTTCAGGAAGCTCAGCCAATAGGGTGTCGCATGCGGTACGGTGGTCTGCTGCAGCATAATTTCCGACAGCCAGATCGCATACGGGTCAGCAACAGCACCGCGCGCCGCATCTTCCGGCCTTATCCGCCAGGGCAAGGCGCGGCCTTGCCGGTCATACCAGGCAAGCAGATCGCGGCGCAGCACCTCCGGAGCGGGCAAAAAATCGGGATAGAATTCGTCTGACATGTCTTCGGCATATTGCTCGTTTGAGGGAGCGGTCTACACTCCAACACATGCGCCGCAAACACACGCCGTCAAGCAAGGAACAGATTGCCAGCCGCTTCATCGGTGAGCGACGAGGCCGGGCCGCCATTCGTCCCGTGCCCTCGGTCGCTTCGGCGGCCAGCAAGGTCTTGCGTCCCTTTACACGACAATTTGGCCCTGGCCTTGATCAGCTCAAGGAGCGCTGGCCTGAAATTGTGGGTGAAGGCATAGCGCGCTGGAGCACGCCGGACGCGCTGGTGCGCCAGCAAGGGCACTCGGTCCTAGTGATCCGGGCGCGCGGATCTGCGAATGCCGTGATCCAGGCCGAGGCCCGGCGAATCTTAGAGCGTGTCCGACAGTTTTCCGGTCGACAAGCCCCGACCCGAATTCGGGTTGTGCAGGGGCAGCTGGCCGCGCCGTCTGATCCTGCCCGACAAAAGATAACACCCGTGCAACCTCGCTCACAAAACAGCGAGCCCGTGGCACTCGATGCCCAATCCCGGCTATTGTCGGCCTTGACCCGCTTCGACAAAGCTGTGAAAGCGCGGGGCGAAGAGTAATACCTGCCCCCTTTCCGGTTGTATGTATGCCGGAAGCCGGGCCATTTTGATTGGGGAATTTCGACATGACGCTGACGCGCCGCCTGCTCACCCTTGCTGCACTGTCTTCCAGCCTTGTTCTGGCTGCCTGTGGAGGCGGATCGGGGCCTTCTGGCCAGAGTGCTTTTGAGCGCGCCAATGACCGCGCCCTGGGCAATCCGGATGCACCGCTCACGGTGATCGAGTATTCCTCCGTCGCCTGTCCGCATTGCGCGACCTTCCACAACAATGCTTTCAAAGACATCGAGGAAAACTATATCGAGACCGGACAGGTCCGGTTCGTCTTCCGCGAAATGCTGACCGGGCAGCCGCAATTCGCCGTCGCCGGCTTCGCCCTTGCCAATTGTGTCCAGGATGACCGCTATTTCGACATGATCGAACTGCTGTTCCAGCAGCAGAACGCCATTTTCCGGGCCGCCTCCCAACCTGGTGGCGCACGCAATCAATACCTGACCATTGCCCGGACCATGGGTATGAGCGAGGCCGACTTCGAAGCCTGCCTGGCCAATGAAGACATTCAGGCCGCCATTATCGAACGTAGCGAGCAGGCGTCCGCAGACGGTGTGAACGCCACGCCTTACTTCATCATCAACGGCTTTCACCTCGATGCCCGTGTAGCGCCCGGTGAGACCAGCCAGACCTATTTCCTGGGTGAGAACCAGATCCTGGTTGACGGCGAATCTGTTCCGGCTGACACGCGTCCAGAGACCTATGCCCGCATCTTTGACCACCTCCTGGCCCAGATCGCGGACACACAAGGCGCTGCAGAATAATGTCCTCAACGAGCGTTTTTCCGACTTCATGGACAGGGCTGATGCTGGCGGGTCTGCTGGCCATCTGTCTTGCCCCGATCGCCCCGGCGCAACAGAACACGCCCGAGCAGACGGCTGAACAGGCTGCAGCACAGGCCGCGTTCGAAGCTGCCATGGCGGTGCCGCACCAGGAGCGGCTGGATGCGGCCTATACCGTGTATGCCAATGACCACGTTACCGGTTCTGAAGACGCACCGCTTTTGCTGATCGAGTACGCCTCGTTCACCTGCCCTCACTGCGGCAGCTTCCACCACGAGGTGTGGGATACGCTGAACCGGAACTATATCGAGACCGGAAAGGTCCGCTTTGTACTGCGACCGATCATGACGGCCCCGGCCCAATTGTCGGCCATCTCGATTATTCTGGCCGATTGTGCCGCCGACGATCGCTATTTCCTTGCCGCGGATCTGCTCTTTTCCGAGCAACAGGCGCTGTTTGACACGATCGAACAGGAGGGCGATCTGCGCCTGTATTACGAGACGATCGCTGGCACGGTCATGCTGTCTCCCGAAGACCTTCAAGCCTGTATGAGCGATCCGTCGCAGATGCAGGGCCTGGATGATCGCAATCGCGATGCCGCGCTTGTAGAGGTTCCCGGCACGCCATCCTTCCTGGTCAATGGCAAGATCCTCAGCACGATGGCGGTCGATGGTACACGCGTCTATTCCTGGGGTGGTGAGCCCCTGCTGATTGGTGGCGAGACCCTGCCCGGCGGACATGATCCTGTGGTCTTCTCACGCATCCTGGATCATTTCCTGGGCGAAGCGGACTAATACTCCGCTCAAACCGGCTCCACACTCGACGATTCCTGACAAGGCCCGCACTCTGGTGCGGGCTTTTCAACAGGCACCGTGCAGATTCGA
Organism: Maricaulis sp. D1M11; assembly: GCF_047308265.1. Lineage (NCBI taxonomy): Bacteria > Pseudomonadati > Pseudomonadota > Alphaproteobacteria > Maricaulales > Maricaulaceae > Maricaulis > Maricaulis sp. D1M11. The sequence continues at coordinate 294,999 of NZ_JBKQWY010000007.1, read as the reverse complement.
CCGCATCCGTTTGAAGAAGGATTGATTCTCCGTTTCAATTGGCACAACATCTAGCGACACAGAGGCACACACCCACCATGTGTGGTGGGACCAAACCTCAAACCCGCCATCAAACGGGCTCGATTCACGCCTAGATGTAACGGCTAGACGTAACGGCGATATATGATGACGGGCGGACAACGGTGCACAGGTTTAGGATGCCCGCCTGAGGGCGGCATTCAGGCCGCCTGGTCCTGTTGCGGTGGAATGGAGATGGAGTGAAGTTTACCCAGCTGCGGCTGGCCGGATTCAAATCCTTCGTCGACCCGACGGAGTTGAGGATTGATCCCGGACTGACCGGCGTGATCGGTCCAAACGGGTGCGGCAAGTCGAATCTTCTTGAAGCCCTGCGCTGGGTGATGGGGGCCACCTCGGCCAAATCCCTGCGCGGCTCAGGCATGGAAGACGTGATCTTCGCAGGAACCGATGCACGCCCGGCGCGCGATCGGGCCGAAGTTGTGTTGACCATCGACAATGAAGACAAGCTGGCCCCGCCCCAGTTCAACGAGGCGGCCGCGCTGGACATCTCCCGCCGGATCGGGCGTGGTATCGGCTCGACCTACAAGATTAATGGCGAGGAAGTCCGCGCGAAAGACGTTCAGCTCCTGTTTGCGGATGCCGGAACCGGGGCCAATTCGCCTGCGCTGGTACGTCAGGGTCAGATCTCCGAACTCATCGCCGCTAAGCCGGAAAACCGCCGTCGGGTGCTGGAAGAAGCGGCCGGCGTTGCCGGTCTGCGTGCCCGACGCCACGAAGCCGAATTGCGGCTGAAAGGCGCAGAAGCCAATCTCGATCGCCTCCAGGAGGTGATTGACGAAACAGATGCCCGTCATGGCGCCCTGCAAAGACAGGCGCGCCAGGCCTCACGCTATCGCAAGCTGTCGTCATCCATCCGAACACTGGAAGCGGCGCTTTGGCTCAATCGCTGGCGCGAAGCATCGTCCCAGGCTGAAGAGGCCGAGGCCGAACTTGCCGACAAGCGCCAGGCCGCCGAGGACGCCATTCGTCAGGCGGCCGAGCTGCGGACCCAGGCTGAAATCGCCTCGGCCCTGCGCGATCCCTTGCGCGAGGCGGAGGCCGAAGCCGAAGCGGCCCTGCGCCGGGTCGAGCGGGAACGCGACCAGATCGAGCGCGACGCCGCCGATATCAAGCGGGCCATTCGCGCCATGGAAATGCGCCTGGATGAGTTGGCCAAGAGTGCGGAACGCGAACAGCAGATCGCCGCCGATGCCGATCAGGCCCGGCAACGCGCCACAAGCGAACTCGAGATTTTGAGCCAGGACGATGCTGCCCAGGAGCGTAGTCAGGCCGCAGCAGACGCCGCCTCGCGTGATGCAGAGGAACGCCGCAAACAGCGCGATGCCGTGCTCGATACCCGGGCATCCGAGCTGGCCGAGCACAAGGCGGCACTGGAGAGCGCGGCCAAGGCCGTCGCCAGCCTCCACCGCCGACGCGATGACATGCAGCGACAGATCCAGCGCGCCCGTGATGAATTGGCCCGTTTGACCGAGCAAGGCCGGGACAGCGATCTGGCAGCGGCACGTGAGGCGGTCGAGATAGCGGAGACCCGCTCGGAAACAGCGCGTGCCACACTGGACCGTGCCGAACAGGCCCGGCAGCAGGCCGATGACACAGCTCAGACCCGGCTCGCGGCGCGTGACGAGCAGATGCGGGCGGTGGCCGAGCTCGATCAGGAAATCAGTGCACTCGACAAGGTGCTCTCGGCCACCCTGGATGAAACCGTACATCCGGCCATCGACCAGGTTCGCGCTCGCCCGGGTTATGAACACGCCCTCGCAGCCGCACTGGGTGAAGATCTACAGGCCTCGCTTGATGCGGATGAGCCGCGCTATTGGCAGGAAACCTCCATTCGTCTCGAACAATTGCCGGGGGGCTGCGTTCCCCTGTCGGATCATGTGGACGCACCGCCCGCCCTGAAAGCCCGGTTGCGATCCATTGGCGTGATCAAGCCCGAACAGGCCCATACCGCCCGTCGCCAGCTCAAACCCGGCCAGCGTCTCGTTACTCGCGAGGGTGATCTGTGGCGCTGGGACGGCCTGACCGTCAAAGCGGGCGCGCCTTCCGCATCGGTTGCCGTGCTGGAACAACGCAATCGGCGCGAAGCCCTGGTCAATGATGTCGAGGCGCTGCGGCCCGGTTGTGATCAGGCTCGAACCGTGGCCGAAAACGCCCTGGCCGAGCAGTCCGAGGCCCGGTCCCTGGAGAGCCAGGCGCGCCAAGCTGTGGCCCCTGCGGAACAGGCCCTGCGTCAGGCGGTTCAGGCTGAAGCCAATCTGAAAACCCAGACCGCCCAACACCAGGCGCGTCTGGTCGCCCTGTCTGAAGGTGTCGAACGCCTGGTCGATGAAGCCGCCAGCCTGGACCGGGAGATCGAGACGGCAGAAGCCGAACAGGCTGCCCTGCCCCCCGCTGACACCAAGGTCGAAGCACTGAACAAGGCGCGCGCCGAGGCGGAGACAGCCCGGCTGTCCGCAGCCGATGCGCGCGCGGCACTGGAGGCTGTGCGCCGGGAGGTCCAGATCCGCCAGCAAAGACGCAAACAGCTTCAAGGAGAGCATTCTGAATGGTCCATGCGTCTCAAAGCGGCCGAATCACGCATCGCGGATATGGACGTCCAGCGCGACAAGACCCTGGCGCGCCTCGCGGATGCCCGTAGCAAACCCGACCAGCTTGAAACCGCCCTCGACGAGATCGCACAGACCCTCAAACTGGCCGAGGCCAAGGCCCAGGAAGCCCGCGATGCCGCCCGCTCGACTGAAGACCAGGTCAAAGCCGCCGACACGGCCGCCCGTCAGGCTGAAACCGCCGCATCGGCCGCTCGGGAAGGTCGCGCTGCCGCCGAGGCGCGTTTGTCCGGTGCACGCGACCGACTGGCAGACACCACCGCCCGGCTTCAGGATGCCACGGGAGAAGCGCCGGGCGCCCTGGCCCACATTATCAAGGATGCGGATCTTGATTCGCTGTCTCTGGCCGAGCTGGAGCGTCGCCTGGACGAAGCCCGCCGTTCCCGTGAACGCCTGGGCGCCGTCAATCTGCGCGCAGATGAGGAAGCCGAGGAACTGGCCTCCAAACGTGATGAGATGATCAAGGAACGCGATGACCTAATCGCTGCCATCGACAAGCTGCGCAAGGCGGTCGAGACCCTGTCACGGGAAGGCCGGACGCGGCTTCTCGCCGCCTTTGATGTCGTGGACGGTCATTTCCGCACCCTGTTCTCCACCCTGTTCGAAGGTGGACAGGCGGAATTGCGGCTGACGGAGAATGACGACCCGTTGGAAGCCGGGCTGGAGATCTTCGCCTGCCCTCCCGGCAAGAAGATGGACAAGATGACCTTGATGTCCGGCGGCGAACAGGCGCTCACGGCCTCAGCCCTTATTTTCGCGGTCTTCCTGGCAAACCCGGCGCCCGTGTGTGTTCTGGACGAGGTGGACGCACCCCTGGACGATGCCAATGTCGACCGCTATTGCCGCATGCTGGAGCGTATGAAGCAGATGACGCAGACCCGTTTTCTGGTCATTACGCACAACGCCCTGACGATGTCGCGCATGGACCGACTCTACGGAGTCACCATGGCCGAACGGGGTGTTTCCCAGCTTGTGTCGGTCAACCTTTCCGACGCTGAACAGCTTGTCGCCGCAGAGTGACGAAATAACCCTTTTATTTCATTGCGTTACCGCAGGTGCGGCCTTGCTTGACTTGGCGGGGTGGCGTGGATAGTGTGCGCGCGCCTAGGGGGGGTGTCCTTCCGTAGGCGGACCGATCAACCTGTCTAGTTCTAGACAACGCAAAGACATCACACTGAGCGACAAGTCCAAATCCGACCTTGACGACCTGCAGCGGCGCATTGATGCGAAGCGCAAGCCGGAAAAAGGGATGAACGAGGATACGCCGCGATCTGCCTGGTCCGTTGGACTGCGCTACGGATCTGATTTCTTTGCCGGGGTATTGGTTGGGACTGTGCTGGGGTTTGGAGCGGATGCGCTGTTTTCAAGCGCGCCCATAGGCCTCATCGCAGGGATGTTTTTGGGTTTTGCAGCCGGCACACTCAATGTAGTGAGAACGGCGCAGGAACTGAACGCGCAGACAGGGGACGATACGTCCACCTCGACGCAAGATGAGAATAGGGATCGCTGACTTTCAGCGGTTCGTGGATTGACCGGCAGCTGCTGCTGCCATTCAGGAAGAGAGGCCGGGCGTGGCAGACACCAACCCGATCAAACAGTTCGAAGTTCATCCGATTGGCCGTTTCGAGGCCTTTGGATATGATCTGTCCTTCTCCAACTCTGCCTATTTCATGGTTCTGACCGTGGTCGTGGCGCTGGCCTTCTTCCTGTTGGCCACATCCAGCCGTTCGATCATTCCGAACCGGGCTCAATCCGTCGCCGAGATCATGTATGGCTTTATTGCCGATATGGTTCGGTCGACCGCCGGACCGGACGGTCTGAAATTCTTCCCGTTCGTGTTCAGCCTCTTCATCTTTATCCTGGTTGCCAACATGCTGGGCATGTTCCCGTATTTCCCGGCACCGGGCTGGCACTCCTTCACCATTACCAGTCAGATCATCGTAACGGTCTTCCTGGCATGTCTGGTGATGCTTGTCGTTCTGGGTTACGGCCTGTTCAAACATGGGATCGGCTTCTTCAAGCTGTTCTTCCCGTCCGGACTGCCCGCACCGCTCTATATCATCGTGACGCCGATCGAGATCATTTCATTCCTCTCGCGTCCGGTCTCTCTGTCGCTGCGTCTGTTCGGCAACATGCTCGCGGGTCACCTCCTCTTGAAGGTGTTCGCCGGTTTCATCGTGACGATGACCGGAGCGGGTTTTGCCACGGGTGTTCTCAGCATTTTCCCATTCGCAATGATCGTGGGTCTGACCGGGCTCGAATTCCTGGTCGCCTTCTTGCAAGCCTATGTGTTTGCAATTCTGACCTGCATTTATCTGAGCGATGCGCTCCATCCGGGGCACTAAGACAAGTTTCGTTCCATCCACTTATCCACGACTTCTAAGGAGCAACCACAATGGACGCGGAAGCCGCAAAATACATCGGTGCTGGCCTGGCAACCCTGGGCCTTCTGGGTGCCGCTTTTGGCGTTGGCAACATCTTCGCCTCTTTCCTGCAGGGCGCCCTGCGTAACCCGGGTGCTGCACAGCAGAACTTCGGTACGCTGGTCTTCGGCTTCGCCGTGACCGAAGCCCTCGGCATCTTCGCATTCGTCATCGCGATGCTGCTGCTGTTTGCTGTCTAATCAGCAAACACATCTGACTTTTCTTGAGCCGGGCTGGCGCTGAGTTTTCTGGCGCTGACCCGGCTTGAGGCGTATATCAAGCCGTCGCTCATTTTGAATGGAGGTCGCCGCCATGGCGCCGAACACCCATTCCGAAGGGATTGAACACGCTGCCGGTCACGGTTCAGACGTGTTTCCGCCTTTCGATCCTGCCTATTTTCCGTCCCAGATCTTCTGGCTGGCGCTGACTTTCCTGGCACTCTATGTGCTGCTGTCCCGCTTTGTGCTGCCGCGCATCGCGACGACGATCGAGGAACGTCGTGACCGTATCGCAGACGATCTGGACGCTGCCGCACAGGCCAAGGCTGAAGCCGAAGCTGCTGGTGAAGCCTATGAGGCCTCGCTCGCAGACGCTCGCGCGAAAGCCCATGCCATCGCTGCTGAAACCCGCTCTGCTCTCGATGCCGAACTGGCCGATGAGACCGCCAAGGTTGAGGCCGAACTGGCCGAAAAAGCCGACGCGGCCGAAGCCTCCATTCGCGTCGCGAAAGAGAAAGCCTTTGCGGAAGTGAAATCCATTGCCACCACGGCCACGACTGTTGTTGTGGAAACCCTGGCAGGCGTGGAGATCACGGATGTCGACGCTGCCAAGGCCGTCGATAAAGCGATGAAGGGAGCCTGATCATGCGTCTGGCTGACGAAACAGCGACCGAGTCCGCAGGTCTGATCAGCTATCTGCTGACCGATACCTCCTTTTACGCGACACTCGGCCTCGTTATTTTCTTCATCATCCTGATGATGGCCGGTGTTTTCAAAACCATCGCCAAATCGCTGGATGATCGCGCTGAAGGCATCAGCCAGGAGCTGAACGATGCCAAGCGTTTGCGCGAGGAAGCCGCGGAAATGCTGGCCTCCTACCAGCGCCGGCAAAAAGAGGCTGAAGCCGAAGCCGAGGCCATCGTGGCCCAGGCCAAGCGTGAAGCCCAGCTGATGGCCGAGGAAACCCGCAAGGAATTGTCCGAACGTCTGGAACGTCGCACAGCCCTGGCGGAACAGCGTATCGCACAGGCCGAAGCCCAGGCAGCAGCCGAGGTGAAAGCGGCCGCCGCAGATCTGGCGACGGCTGCGGCTGAGGAGATCCTCCGGACCAGCCTCAAAAAGACCGATCTCAACAAGATCGTCGATGCCGATATCAAGGATATGGGTGAGCGCCTGAACTAGGCCGGTCATGATCCGAACAAACGGGCCCGGAGCGTATCGCTTCGGGCTTTTTTGTATGTAAGCGGCGTCCAACGATATCTAACGCATCCCCGGACCGTGATTGTAGGACTGTCCAGCCCGTCTCCAGAATAAGACAGGCCTTGCCCCTCACCTGCCCCGGCACGGTTTGCTCACGGCATTACGGACGCGCTCCTGGAAGAGACGCCGCAATACGCACAGATGCTCTCCCAGGCACCCCAGAACGCTTCACACGCTCTAACGGCACACACGAGACTGGAGCTTTGGGACAGGCCAAGATGACCGGACGCCGTGATGTCAGGAGCGATAGGGGATAACGAAGAGGCGATCGACCTGAACGCGGCTATTCAGCCGGCTCACCGTCTTTCTCGCCAAAGGATTTGCGTACGTGTTTCCAGATCCACGGAAAACGACGCAGCCGATTGGTAATGATGCGGTGCGCGGTTTTCGATGCAGCGGCAACCATGAACAGGCCGAGCAAACCCAGCGGGATCCCCACCGGGATAATCGGCGTCAGAATCGCAACCGGGACGGACAGCGCCATGAACAGAAGACCGATGGAGATGATGACGGCACGGATAATCACCACGATTGCCGCAGCAATCGGGCTCTTGCGTGCAAATCCGTTCAAGGCGTCGTTCATCACCGCATCCATGTCGAGACCTCCACATACGGTCGCCTGCGCTCTGTGAGCGAACGCAGAACCCTGAGGTCTACACCTAATTCGTAAACCCCAGCCGAATACCAGAGAATTGCGCCGGAATTCTGACAGACCGGTCGCTCCTGCCCATTTTTGATGCAGGTCGCAACCGATGTAACACCAGAGCGGACAAATCCCCGTGGGGTGCAAGAACCATATAAGGTTTTCACGTGGCCTGTTAAGGCTTTGGCTGCGTATAAGCGGATGCAGCGGATAAATTATCCCTGATCAAAAGTGTGCACCCGTGTGAACAGGCCTGCGCAGCGTCGTCCCATGACGGACCGGCCTGCCCGCCTGCCCGCCTGTCTGCCTGTCTGCCCGTCTGCCTGTCTGCCTGTCTGCCCGTCTATCTGTATGCCTCACTAAAGCCCTGTCCGATCAAATCGGCCACAAAAAAGGCCGTCCTGCAGGACGGCCTTTGCGTGATCAACAATCGGACGCGGCTATTGTGCCGCTTCCAGTGTCTCATCTGCCGGAGCCGTCCAGCGCAGAACCGGCTGGCGGGCCGCCCGTGTCTCGTCCAGTCGTTTGGTCGGTGCATGAACAGGCGCGGCGAGGAAGCGATCCTTGTCATTACCCTGTGCGGCCAGGGCCAGGCCTTCCAGTGTGTCGATGAAACGATCGAGCCCGGACTTGCTTTCCGTCTCGGTCGGTTCGATCAGCATGGCGCCGTGAACCACCAGCGGGAAATACATCGTCATCGGGTGATACCCCTCATCGATCATGGCTTTCGCAAAGTCCAGCGTGGTGACGCCGGTGTCCTTGAGAAAACGATCATCAAACAGGGCTTCGTGCATGCAGATCCCGTCAAATGCCGGGGTCATCACGTGTTTCAGTCGTGCCTGGATATAGTTCGCGTTCAGAACGGCATCTTCAGCGACCTGTTTGAGGCCATCGGAACCATGGCTCATCATATAGGTCAGCGCGCGAGTGAACATGCCCATCTGGCCATGGAACGCCGCCATGCGACCAAAGGGTTGAGCCGCCTCCGGGGCCTCCCCTTCCTGCTCGACCAAATCCCATCCGTCTGCAGTTTCCTTGACAAAAGGCAATGGCACGAAGGGCGCCAGGGCGTCGGAGAAAACGGTTGGTCCGGCGCCCGGCCCACCCCCGCCATGCGGCGTGGAGAAGGTTTTGTGCAAGTTGATGTGCATGGCATCCACACCGAGATCGCCCGGGCGAACCCGTCCGACAATCGCGTTGAAATTGGCGCCATCACAATAGAAGTAACCACCCGATTCATGGATCAGGTCGGCGATCTCGCGGATATCACGCTCGAACAATCCACATGTATTCGGATTGGTCAGCATGATGCCGGCGACATCATCACCCAGCTTGGCTTTGAGGGCCTCCATATCGACACGGCCGGTCTCGTCCGCAGGAATTTCGTCGACGGTGAAACCACATTGCACCGCGGTGGCCGGATTGGTCCCGTGTGCACTTTCCGGCACAAGAACCCGGCGACGATGATGCTGGCCATCGGCATCCAGTTTGGCGCGGATCGCCATCATGCCGCAGAATTCACCGTGAGCCCCCGCTTTGGGCGACATGGCGACGGCCGGCATGCCGGTCAGCGTCATCAGCCAGTGTCCCAGCTCGCCAATCACCTGATAGGCGCCCTGAACCGTTGAGGCCGGCTGCATGGGGTGAAGATCGGCGAAACCCGGCATCCGCGCGACTTTCTCATTGAGGCGCGGATTGTGTTTCATCGTGCACGAACCAAGCGGGTAAAGGCCCAGATCGATGGCATAGTTTTTCCGCGATAGGCGCACATAATGGCGCATAGCCTCCGGTTCGGCGAGACCGGGCAAACCCATGCGGGTCTCGCGCTCAAGACCGCCCAGTCGTGTAGGCGTGCCTTTTGGCTCAGGCAGATCCACGCCCGTGGTCGCCTCGGCGTGTGCGCGTTCAAAGATCAAGGGTTCAGCCTGGTCCAGGCCGCGGCTGCCGGAGATGGTGTCGGCATAGCCACCCGTGGCGATGTTGGTGTCCATGCGTGTCGGACGACCCTGATTATTCATCGGCATTAGAGCACCTCCTTAAGGGCGGCCGTCAAAGCGGCGATATCCTCAGGCGTATTGGTTTCAGTCGCAGCAAGGATCAGCACATCCTCGAACAGGCCCGGGAAGAGACGGCTGGCGGGCACTCCACCCAGAATGCCCCGTTCCGCGAGCGCATCGACCACACGGGCCGCTGGCTGGGGCAGCCGCACCGCGAATTCATTGAAGAAGCTGTCATTGAGCACGTCCACACCGTCGATCGCCGACACAGCATCCGCCAGGTCACATGCGATCTCGTGATTGAGACGGGCCAGCTGGGTGAACCCTTTTTCGCCCAACAGGGTCATGTGAATGGTCCAGGCCAAGGCGCACAGCCCGGCATTGGTACAGATGTTCGAGGTCGCTTTTTCGCGGCGGATATGTTGTTCGCGCGTGGACAGCGTCAGCACATAACCACGACGTCCATCGGCATCGACCGTCTCACCGGCCAGACGCCCCGGCATCTGGCGAATGAAGCGACGATCCTCCTTACAGGCGAACAGACCCACATAAGGACCACCAAAATTCAGGCCCACCCCAATGGACTGGCCCTCACCCACGGCGATGTCAGCGCCCATGGCGCCCGGCGCTTCCACCAGACCCATGGAGAGCGCTTCGGTGAAGACGGCAATCACCAGTGCACCCTTGGCATGAGCTGCATCGGACAGCGCCCGCAGATCATGCAACCGGCCAAACACGTCCGGCGTCTGAACGACGACGCAGGCGGTCTCGTCATCAATCGCATCAATGACGACTGACAGGTCGGACAGGCCCGGTGTCGTGACCGCAATTTCGACGGAGGAGTATTTGGCGAGCGTCCGGGACGCCTCGACATAATGCGGGTGCACTGTCCCGGCCATCACAGCCTTGTCGCGGCGCGTGACGCGTGCCGCCATCATCACCGCTTCGGCGCATGCCGTTGACCCGTCATACATGGAGGCATTGGCCACATCCATACCGGTCAGCGCAGCAACCTGGGTCTGGAATTCAAACAGTGTCTGCAGCGTGCCCTGAGAAATCTCTGGCTGATAGGGCGTGTAGGCCGTCAGAAATTCGGACCGCTGGATCAGGTGATCCACGGTGGCCGGGATATGGTGTTTATACGCTCCAGCCCCCACAAAGAAGGGCGCCTGTCCGGCGGCGATATTCTTGGCTGACAGCGCCGCCATCGCGCGCTCGACCTGGAGTTCACCCTGTTTTTTGGGCAAATCGATCAGGCCATCCAGACGCGCCCGTTCAGGCACATCGGCGAACAAGTCATCCACGGAGGCGACGCCGATGGCATCAAGCATCGCACTCCGGTCGGTATCTGTATGAGGGAGGTAACGCATCAGTTTTCCTGTTTCTGAGCCCCGACCTGCTGATCCCGATAGGCCGACCATGCGTCGTACCCACCCGACAGAAAGGCATAAAGCTCGGCACCGTCCGCAATTTCCAGCTCCTGGAGCGAGCGGTCCGGGAAAGGAGGACGGGGATTGTTGCGCGCCCGCACGGCACGGGGCTCAGCGATAGTCGGCAACATGAAGAGGCCGGAATGATCCACAAGATCGAACAGAAACGCGCAGACGTCCGGGGTCAGGCTGTGCAGGGCCACCATACATCCAGCATGCTGGCCCTGGTCGAACAACTCGACCTCGTCACCGGACTTCAAGGTCAGGGCGACCTTGTCCTGCGAGATCCCGGCAATGTGAGCCTCATACGCCTTCGCCCGGGCGGCCTGCCAGTGCGGCAGGTCCACATGGGCTTCCATATCCTGGATGTAGACGTCGAAACTCATAATGCCCCTTAGCCGATATGGTCAGAATAAGCGGCTTCGTCCATCAGGCCTTCAAGCTGGGACGGATCGGACAGTTTGATCTTCACGAACCAGCCCGCGCCGGCCGGATCTTCATTCACCTTCGCCGGCTCGCCTTCCAGGTCGGCATTGGCGTCCACGATCTCGCCATCGACCGGGGCGTAGACATCGGATGCCGCTTTCACGGATTCAACCACGGCAAATTCATCACCCTTGGACACGGTCTTGCCCGTCTCCGGAAGCTCGACAAAGACCACATCGCCCAGCTGTTCGGCGGCGTAGGCGGTAATGCCGACCGTGGCGACCTCGCCCTCAACGGTGATCCATTCATGGTCTTCGGTATAACGCGTGCTCATAACTTTTCTCCTGCCCTGTCTTGGAGGCCTGAATGGGGCTTAACCCCGATAGAAATTCGCCGGAACAAACGGCAATTTGGTCACTTCTGCCGCGCGCGGCTTGCCGCGCACGATGATGTCGAGCTCGGTTCCCGGCTCGATGAAATCACGTTCCACATAGCCCATCGCGACCGGTCCACCGACGGTGGGGCCAAAGCCGCCCGAGGTCACGACACCGATGATCTCGCCATCCTTGGCGGCAATCTCGGCACCTTCGCGAGCCGGCGCACCGGACAGGCGCAGGCCGACACGCTTGAGGCCATGTTTTTCCAGAAGCTCTGCCAGGACTTCTCGGGCGCCCGGGAAATCACGGCGCTCGCGGCGGGTCTTGGCGACGGCCCACATCAAACCGGCTTCCACCGGATTGCGGGTCTCGTCCATGTCATGGCCATACAGGCACAGACCCGCTTCCAGTCGCAGACTGTCGCGCGCGCCCAGCCCAATGGCTTCCACCTCGTCCTCTGCCAGCAAGACACGGGCGATCGCATCCGCCTTGTCTGCCGGGATGGAGATTTCAAACCCGTCCTCGCCGGTATAACCCGAGCGCGAGATCAGGACCTCGACACCGCCGAGCTCGAAGGCCCCGCACTGCATAAACACCATCTCGCACGCGGCCGGAACCAGGCGAGCCATCACATCCTTCGCAGCCGGGCCCTGCAGGGCCAGAAGCGCGCGGTCCTCCAGACGGGTCAGCGTGCCCTTACCCGCCGTCGCCGTCTCAATGATCTTGAAATCATTGTCCTTGGTCGCCGCATTGACGACCAGAAACAGGCCTTCGCCCTGCGGACGCGAGACCATCAGGTCATCGACAATGCCGCCGCTTTCATTCAGCAAAAGCGTGTATTTCTGTTCCCCGGCGCCCAGCTGGGAGAGGTCAGCCGTGATCAGGCTTTCCAGCGCCGCCTCGTCGCCGACATAACGCGCCTGCCCCATATGGGAGACGTCGAACAGGCCAGCCTTGGCGCGGGTGTGATTATGCTCGCCCATAATGCCCAGCGGATACTGGACCGGCATGTCATACCCGGCAAACGGCACCATCTTGCCCCCCAGCTCGAGGTGCAGGGCGTGAAGGGGTGTTTGAAGAAGGGTGTCGAGCGTATCGGTCATGTCTATCGGATCCTTGGCGCAATGGTGATCTGCGCGCACACACGGGTCCGCGCAGCCCTTGCCCCCGCTGTCCCGATAACCTGAGAGATTCCACACCAGCCTGAGGTCGAAGACCTGGTTCAGGGCGCTGCTTGCTCCGTCGGTGGGGTCTGGCCTACGCCGACCCGCTTTCCAGCGTTTATCTTTCCCGCGGTCCCTTGGCCTGAGCGTTTCCGGGGCGGTTGCGCCTTCGGCGCCGGCTTATTCGCCGGTCTCTCCCGCGAGAAAGTAGTATGCCCCGGGGAGCCCCCGGGAACGAGCCGGACTTTATGACGAAAGGTCCTGAAGTCAACGTCACACCTCTGTCAAAAACAAGAAAATCGGGGAGATAAAAAATCCCGTTTCATCTCGCGGCAGACCCGTCCCGGTTTGCGCGAAGACTTGGCACATTCACCCCCTATTTCCGTGTATCACGCGACATGCATGCGCCAGCCGCACTCTTCGATTATGCACGCCTGACACGAATCTCCGCTAGGTGTTGGCCCTTACGACAAAACGATATTCCAGAATCAGGGTCGACCGGCCCGCAGATGTCATCACCTACTATTCCGAGTATTGGCAGCGAGTTTCCGGGGTCATCCGCGTTAAGGCGGCAGTTTTCAGAACCTTTTGCGGTTGAGATCGATAATCATGCCATTCATGCGCTCTTCAAGTTCCGCATCCTGGCCGCCATACCGCTTCTCGAACACTTTCAGTGCTAGCCAGTAGAAATTCTCATAGACACATTTCTCGGTGGCGCTGCGATATTTCTGGCCCGGCACGTCCACGACATGATCCTTGAATTCGGCCTCCAGCACGAGGCGCCAGCGCGCATAGCCGCCCTCGATTACTTCAAACAGGGCTTCATAGGTATAGCTGAAGTCGAGTCGGCCGGAACGGACCCCCAGTGCAATGCGCTCGAGCGTGTTGAGATACTCGTAGATGACACGAGAACAGGGTCCGTGATGCAGGATCAGCGTATCGATATCGAGGTTGTTTGTCCCCGGGTGGCCAAGCGTGCGGTAGAATTCGTCAAGCGAGAGATCCAGCATCTCCAGCGGCAGGGCCCGGTCGGCGAAGGCGTTGGAATGCCGCTTCTGCCAGAGCAGAAGCGTGTCATAGATCATCATGCTCAGGCGCTTAACCTTCACATTATAGGGGTCTTGCAGAATGTCCCGTATGACCGCCTCGGTATCCACAATGCTCGCAGCCTGCTGCGAGCGGTATGAGGAGAGCATCCAGCCGAGCGCGGCCACCGAGGTCGAGACCAGTACACCCAGCGACGCCCAATATCTCCAGTCATCGGCTGTGCCGGTGTGCAGATGTGCATGGATGGCACCGGCCCAGCCCAGCACGAGCAAACCAATCGCCAGGAAGGTCCGCAGATAGCGCAGGACCGGGCGCATGACCGGCTCTCGAAACCCCCAGCGGGCATAAACCAGATGACGACGCCAGATCGCATCCTCGACCAGCCACAGGATAAGCGCCGTGACGGTCAGGCCGTTCACATGGCCCCAAATTTCGAACTTGATAAGGAAGATGTCTTTAAGGCAGAGCCTTAAGGGGAAAAACCAAAGCGCGGATACCAGTCCTGCCTGTACGAGGAAGCGTGCGACGAACACCCAAGGCCGTTCCATCGCATCCCCCGAATAGCCGACAAATCAGACGTCTTTTTCACCACGCATTGTGCAACTCCCAGGCTCGACTTCAAGATGCTGGCGTCAGGTTAGACGAAGAATCTTTAAAGCCCTGTAATAGACATACCAAACCTAGTCGTTCCCGCTGCGGAAGACCAGAGGGATTGTGAACCGCTACATCCGCTCCGGAGCTTCCAGGCCTAGCAAGTCCAGACACAGTTCAAGCTGTGTCAACGTGGTCTGGGCCAGAGCCAGGCGCGAAGCCTGGGTCTGCTCATCTTCAGCAATCAGAACCGGACAGGCTGCGTAAAACTTCGAGAACGCCTGGGCCAGCGTGAACACATGGTCACACAGCGCATTGGGCGCACGATTTTCAGCGGCCTGATCCACAGCTGCACCGAAGGCATCCAGGGCCAACACAAGATCGCGCTCTTCATCAGCATGGACCAGAATATCACCGGCCGTCACACCTTCGGCTTCCGCCTTGCGCATGAGCGACTTCACCCGCACAGCCGCGTACAAGAGATACGGGCCGGTCTTGCCCTCGAAACTGGTAAACCGATCCAGGTCGAAAATGTAATTGGTCGTGCGATAGTTTTGCAGATCAGCAAACTTGATGGCCGCCAGGCCGACCATGCGCGCCGTGGCTGCTTTCTCGTCCGCGTCCCCATCCTTGGCGAGACCCGCTTCGTCCAGGCGCTCACCGGCCCGGGTGATAGCCGAACCGATCAGATCCGCCAGACGGAATGTGCCGCCATCCCGGGTCCGCAACCGCTTTCCGTCCGGACCATTCACCGTCCCGAATTTCACATGCTCGAGCGCGCCATCGGCGGCCAGGCCAGCCTTGTCTGCAGCCCGGAACACTTGTTCGAAATGGTCCGACTGGCCCAGATCGACCACGTAGAGCGTGAGATCCGGCGCCTCGGCCTGTTTGCGATCGAGAATCGTCGCCAGGTCTGTCGTGCCGTAGAGCGCGGCCCCGCCCCGCGTGACCAGGATCAGCGGCGCCAGTTCCTTTTTGTCGCCTTCACGGGCAACACGCACCACCCAGGCCCCATCGCTTTCCTCGGCGACACCGCGGTCCTTGAAATCCTGCACCATGGCCGGAATGAGCGGATCCACATCGCTCTCGCCCTTCCACAGGTCGAAATGCACACCCAGATTTCCAAAATCCTGCTTCAATGCCGCGATGGAGACATTGATAAAATGACGCAGGAGCGCGCGATAGCCCGCACGCCCGGCCTGAAGTTCCGCCGTCGCCTCACGGGACAGTTCAAGACGCGCTTCGTCCGACTTCGCCTTGCTGGACGCTTGCGGATAGAGCCGCGCCAGATCTTCGATATCGACTGGCGGCTCAGACGGGTAGCCCTCGGTCACCTCGGCGTCGAAGTAAACCAGGTCAGGCTGTTCCTCTTTCAGCTCGGTGATCAGATGGCCCATTTGCAGCCCCCAATCGCCCAGGTGAATGTCGGACACGACCTCATGACCCAGAAAGCGGAAGATCCGTTGCAGGCTGTCCCCCAGGACAGACGAGCGCAAATGACCCACATGCATCGGCTTGGCGACATTCGGTCCACCAAAATCGATCATCACCTTTTGGGGCTCATCCACACGCGCGACTCCCGAGCGCGCATCACCCGCAAGCTCTCGTGCACGGTTCTGGTACATCGCCGGGGCCGGCGTCAGATTGATAAAACCCGGCCCGGCAATCTCGACAGATGCCAGGAGTTCGCTGTCGGCGATCGCATCCACGATAGACTGGGCGATTTCGCGCGGCGGTTTGCCGGCCTGCTTGGCCGCCGGCATGGCACCATTGCACTGGAAAGGCGCCAGTTCGGGGTTTTTCTTGGATGGGCTGACACGCCCGAGCTCGCGCGACAAACCGTGGGATTCAAACGCGCTGCCCAGCAGATTGCTGAGTTGATCGGCAATAGAGGCCATAACTGTTCTGTTTAACCTTGCGGCATTCGAGGCTTATTGGCCGGCCTGGACCCGGAAGCGCTGACCACTGCGATTATAGGCCAGTTGCTCTTCCGTCAGTTCAAAGCCGACGAGGATTTCAAAGTTTCCGCCGGAAATGGTCTCATTCGCACGCGGAATGGAGATGGCGTCGATGGTTTCGGTCAGGAAAACCCGGTCCTCATCAGCGTCAAATCGCACCTGGATCGGGAAACTCTCCTTGGTGATCACGCCACGATCGCGACGCGTGACCGCAACAAAATACTCATAAGTGTGCACATTGCTGTCTGCGGCCGGACCGCGACCAAACCCCATGTCCAGCTCCATGCTGATCAAGATCGGTCGTTCATCGTAATAGGAGCACAGCGATCGCACATTGAGGATCTCGCCCGTGAAACCCACATTGGCGTAGTTGACCTGCTCGCCTTCAAACTCCACCACCCGATGCGCGTCATACAACGAGAACGCCGTAGGGCAAGGTCCCGCGTTCGGCGGCGCGCTCGACAGGGCGTCGGACACACTCTGGCACCCGGTGAGCAGGGTAGCAGCAGCAAGAAGGGCAAGTGTACGCATGATCAGGACCTGAGCTTGAGCCGCGCACTCCCACTGGAAGCGGAAAGCGCGCTTTGTTAGGACGGTCATACGATGCGACGGCGCGCTCCGCAATGTCATCGCTGAAGGAGATAGAAAATGTCCACGTCCCGGCTCCCCCTGAACATCCTCCTGGCCGCCCCGCGCGGCTTCTGCGCCGGTGTTGATCGCGCGATCCAGATCGTCGAACGGGCCATCGAACGTTTCGGAGCGCCGGTCTATGTGCGGCATGAGATTGTTCACAACCGGCATGTTGTCGAACGACTGGAAGCGCTCGGCGCGGTTTTCGTTGAGGAACTGGACCAGTGTCCGGACGATCGGCCGGTCGTGTTTTCCGCCCATGGCGTGCCCAAGCGCGTTCCGGCCGAAGCCGAGCGGCGAGAGATGATCTTTGTCGATGCCACCTGTCCGCTGGTGTCCAAAGTGCATGTCGAAGCCCAGCGCCATCATGCCCAGGGGCGCGACGTGGTGTTAATCGGCCATGCCGGCCATCCCGAAGTCATCGGAACTATGGGCCAGCTGCCTGACGGCACTATTGCGCTGATCGAAACGGTGGAGGATGCGCGCACCTTCACGCCCAAGGACCCCGCACGCCTGGCATTTGTGACCCAGACGACCCTGTCCGTGGATGATACAGCCGATATTGTGGCCGCTCTCCAGACCCGTTTCCCCGACATCGCCGCGCCGCACAAGGAAGATATCTGCTACGCCACCACCAACCGCCAGGCCGCTGTCAAAACCCTCGCGGCGCAATGTGATCTCGTGCTGGTGATTGGCGCGCGCAATTCTTCCAACTCGGTCCGACTGGTCGAAGTCGCGCTGACGGCCGGAGCTGACCAGGCCGAACTGATTGCCAGCGCGGCCGATATCGACTGGAGCTGGCTTGATGGCAAGACCACGCTGGGCATTACCGCAGGCGCATCGGCACCGGAAGATCTGGTCCAGGGGGTGATCGAGGCAGCCCGCGAACGCTTTGACGTCAAAATCGACGCCGTGAAGGTGACGGATGAGGATGTGGTCTTTAAACTGCCCCGCATACTCGAAGAGCAAAGCCCCGCCTGAGGCGACCGGCCTCGGCCCTGCCCCGGAGAACCCCGTCATGGCGCAGAACAAGACCCAGCCCCACGCGGCGAGTGTCGAGGATTTTATCAACGCCGTTGAGCATCCCGTCCGCCAGGCCGATGCCCGGACCCTGCTGGATATGATGACCCGGATCAGTGGCCACGACGCCGTGATGTGGGGACCGAGCATTATCGGCTTTGGCCGGTATGATTATGTTTATGACAGCGGACATTCCGGCTCATCCATGCGGACCGGGTTTTCGCCCCGCAAGGCGCACCAGGTGATTTATATCATGCCGGGCTACACCAATTTCGATCCCATTCTCGATCGACTGGGGAAGTACAAGAAGGGTAAGTCCTGTCTCTACATCAACAAGCTCGCTGATGTGGACCTGTCTGTGCTGGAAGAGCTCGTCCGCGCCGGTCTGGCGGATATGGCCGAAAAGTATCCCGAGCCATCCTGAGGGGGGCTGAGAGAGACTGCTATCGAGCTGCCCAGCGGTCTGTGCTCGCCCGTGACACCGGATAGATTGGCCGACCGCGAACACAGGATCGACATGATGACCGAGATCACCATTCACACTGATGGCGCCTGTTCGGGCAATCCGGGCCCGGGCGGATGGGGCGCGATCCTGGAATGGCGCGGCTCGAAGAAGGAAATCCGGGGCGGCGAGAAAGACACCACCAATAACCGGATGGAATTGATGGCGGCCATCATGGCGCTCGAAGCCCTCAAGCGCGACGGCCAGACGGTGACCCTGATCACCGACAGCGTCTATGTCCGCGACGGCATCACACAGTGGATCAAGGGTTGGAAGGCGCGCGGCTGGAAGACAGCAGCCAAAAAACCCGTCAAGAATGAGGATTTGTGGAAACGCCTCGACGCCCTTGCCCAACGCCATGACGTGACATGGCGCTGGGTTAAGGGACATGCCGGAGATCCGGGCAATGAGCGAGCCGATGAGCTCGCTCGCCTCGGCCTTGAGGAGGCGCGGGGCTAGCCCCTATTGCATGTTAAATTCGAGGCGCTGTGTATGGCCATCCGTCTGGCCCTCAGCGGGCTCGAAACGCCAGGCATTCACTGCCGCCAGCGCGGCGCGGTCAAATACACCTTCCGGATTGGCTTCGGTGACTTCTGCACTCACGACCTCGCCCTCGGCGGTGATCGAATAGGTGATCGTCACAACCCCTTCGATGCCCCGGCGCTCGGCGGCACGTGGATATTGCGGTGGTTCGACATGGGTCACCTGACGGTCATTCTGAGCGTAGGCTGCGGTGGTAGCTCCGCCCATCAGGACGGCAAAACTGATCAATACTGCGGCGGCTTGGTTTTTCATAATTCATCTCCCGTGAAGTCTGGCTATTCCCTGCCATGCACTCAGGAGAGTAGTCTGGTTGCTTTTAGATACGGTTGATCTGTTTGTTTCAATTTTATCGGAATTCCAATTTTATTCTAATTTTAAAATTGCATCGATACCCGAAATATTCAAAGGTTGTGCTCCTGACATAGAAAAACCCGGCGCCTTTTCTTGAGAAAGGTCGCCGGGCTTCAGGAAGGGCCGGTTTTCCGGTCTTGGGCGCTTTAGCGCCATGCCTGTCTAGGGGCAGGAAATTTTCTTGTTAATTGACTGATCAGTTCAGTCGGAATTCCAGGGTCTGCGAATGACCATCCGTCTGGGCAGCGGCCGGCTCATAGCGCCAATCCTCGATCGCGGACACGGCCGCGCGGTCAAAAATGCCCGCCGGGTTGGCTTCTGCCACTTCTGCATTGACGACATCGCCGTCCGCAGAAATGGAATAGGTCACCGTGACCGAACCTTCGATGCCACGACGCTCGGCTCCACGCGGATATTCCGGGGCCTCAACGTGCGTACGAGTACGATCTTGTGCATAGGCCGTCGTTGTAAACGACAGCGGGGCGGCCACAACGGCCAGGGAAGCAATAGCAAATACGGTCTTGTTCAGTTTCATCACCATCTCCAACAACAGGCTGAACCCCATCGACAAGGGGGACACTACAGACGGCTGTTTGAGATATGCTTTCCCGATAGATTCAAATTTTAGGCTTCGCTGAAAAACCTTCAGCGATGGCCATTTTTCATATTTTTATCAACAACATAAAAAGAGAGCAGGTGCAGCATTCACCGCACCTGCTCGTCCTTTTCAGCGAAAAACACGCTTCAGACCGCCTGCAACTCCAGCACGGTTCCGTCCACAGCGACAACCCGCAAAACAGTCCCTTGCACCGGGTTGGACGCATCCTGCATGCGCCCGGCCCACTCAGTATCCCCCAGGCGGACACGTCCAGTACCGGCCACAAAATCCGTGGCCACAATTACAGTCTGCCCGACCACGCGATGGGACCGGTCGTTCAAACCGGTGTTCAGCCCGGACTTCAGGCGAGGACGCACCCAACGATCCCCCGCCCAAAGCATCACCAAAGAGAGAATGGAGAACAGCCCCAGCTGAAGAATGCCCGCAATACCCAGCACACCCATGGCGGCAAATCCGGTCAGGAAAGCGGCGGCGGCGGGCCAGATCAGATAGGTTGTCCCCGTCAGGACCTCTGCAATGAGAAGCACGCCGGACAATCCCCACCAGAACCAGGTATTCAATCGATCAATCTGCTCGAGCACAGTCTCCATGGATCAGCTCTCCGTATTTGTCTTGCCCCGTGCGGCTTCAAACACCGCATCATGGGCCGCCTTGCCCAACTCGCCGACACCGGTAATCGTGCCAATGATGTTGGAGAATTCAGCCGGGATAATCACAGTCTTCTGCTGATCGCTGACCGCCAGCTTGGAGAAGGCCTCAACATAAGCCTGACCCAGGAAGTAGTTGATGGCCGACACATCGCCGTCCGCGATGGCCGAGGACACCATTTCCGTGGCCTTTGCTTCGGCCTGGGCTTCACGCTCACGGGCCTCAGCATCCAGGAACGCACTTTCCCGGCGGCCTTCGGCCTCGCGAATGGCGGCCTCTTTCTCACCCTCGGCCCGCAGGATTTGGGATTGTTTGGAGCCTTCGGCCTCCAGGATCTCCGCACGCTTGAGACGTTCGGCTTTCATCTGGCGGGCCATGGCCTCGGTGATATCCATCGGCGGGGACAGGTCACGGATCTCTATGCGAGTGGCCTTCACACCCCAGGGATTGGTGGCGGCATCGATCACCGTCAGAAGGCGCGCATTGATCTCATCACGACGAGACAGGGTTTCGTCGAGATCCATGGACCCGATCACGGTCCGCACATTGGTCAGCGCCAGGTTGATGATGGCGAATTCGAGATTATCGACTTCATAGGCGGCACGCGGAGCGTCGAGTACCTGGATGAAGACCACGGCATCAACGGACACCGTGGCGTTATCCTTGGTGATCACATCCTGGTTCGGCACGTCCAGAACACGCTCGCGCATATTCATCTTGTACCCGATGCCGTCGACGAACGGCATAATGAAGTGAAGCCCGGGTTTCAGCGTCCGCGTGAAACGTCCGAAACGTTCAACAGTGAATTCCTGTCCCTGTGGCACCGTTTTGACAATCGAGGCGATGATCACGACGGTGAGCACCAGCAGCACGATCAGGCCAATAAGTCCAAAATCCATTTTATCCCCCTTGAGTATAACGACACAGGGCAAAGGCCATCCGCGTCAGATTGGATGGGCCGGACCCCGGCCCACCCGAAATAACAATCAGCCGAGTTGTTCCAGCATGTGGTCAGCAGACGACACTTCAAACGCGCCCGGCTCTTCAATGAACAGGTGTTCGACGACACCATCCTTGACGACCATAGCGTAACGCTGCGAACGCGTACCCATGCCGAAACCAGACCCGTCCATGGTCAGGCCCACGGCTGTGGTAAACTCGGCATTACCGTCTGCCAGCAGGGTCACCTTGCCCTCGGCTCCGTTGTCCTTGCCCCAGGCCCCCATCACGAACACATCGTTCACGGACAGGCAGGCGATCTCATCGACGCCCTTGGCCTTCAGGGCATCCGCCTTCTCGACAAAACCCGGCAGGTGACGCGCCGAACAGGTCGGCGTGTAGGCGCCCGGCAGGGCAAAGAAAGCCACGGTCTTGCCCGCAAAGAAATCTGCGGCCTGAATGGCAGAGGGCCCTTCGGCCGTCATCGTCATGAGTTTGGCGTCCGGCAGGCGGCTTCCGACCTCAATCGTCATGGTCATTCTCCTCAATGTATATTTTAGCGGATGTCAAAAGGCGGGATAGCGGGAACGCGGGTGGACCTGTCCCCGATTTGGAGAGAACATGGTTCCGGTTCACGCGGAAGATGAACACATGAACGATGGATACCTCTCCGGCAAGCTTTTGATTGCCTCTCCGGCGATCGGCGATCCCCGTTTCGATCGCTCGGTCATCTTGATGTGCGAACACTCGGCCGACCATGCCATGGGCCTGATCCTCAATCAGCCCGTGGAAGACCTCCCGGCCAGTGAGTTGTTCGAACAGCTCGAAATTGAAGGCGAGATTCCCGATCACCCGGTCTTTATCGGCGGGCCGGTCGAGCAGGATCGCGGCTTTGTCCTGCATTCGCTCGACTATCATAACCCCGAATCAACACGCCAGATCCCCGGCGGTCTGGGGCTGACCGCCACCCGTGATGTGCTGGAGGCGATCGTCTCCCGGCGACCCCCGCAGCAATTCATCCTGTCACTGGGATATTCAGGCTGGAGTGCGGGACAGCTTGATCAGGAGCTCGCAGCGAATGCCTGGCTGGTTGCCGACCTCCACCCCAGCCTCATTTTTGATTCGGATGCGGACACGGCCTGGGAGCGAGCCCTGGGTCTCTTGGGCATCACACCCGAGCACTTGTCAGCGGTTTCAGGCCACGCCTGACGCTTTATTCGGTCGGGGGGGAGAAACGACCCGGTCGACCGTGCCGAAGCACAGACAGGGCGTCATCCGGCGCAAGTGCGCCTGCAAACTGAAACCCCTGGGCATAGTCACACCCCATGTCTGCCAATCGGCTCGCGGTTTCCGCGTCTTCCACGCCTTCCGCGACACATTTCATCTTGTAGTGGCGAGCCAGCTGGATGACGGATTTCACAATCGTCCCGGCCTGCTCGTCCATGGACAGGGCCCGCACGAAATAGCGGTCAATCTTCACGACATGGAAGGGTAGGCTGTCGAGACGGGCCAGGGAGGAATACCCGGTGCCGAAATCATCCAGCGCGAGGGAGATGCCCGACCCGGCCAGCATCTGCATGGCCGCCAAGGCACGATCGGCGTCGCGCATAATTTCCGTTTCGGCCACCTCAAGCTTGAACCGGTCTTCCGGCAGACCCGCTCTTTGGATCTCCTCGATCAGACGGCCGGCAAATCCGGGTTCGACCAGTTCGCTAACGGCAGCATTGGCCGCGACAAATACGGTATTGGCGGCCGGCACATGCTGGCGCCATGTGGCCAGATCCCGGATCGCGTGACCCCGGACGGCCTGGCCAATATCACCCAGCTTGTCGAGATCATCCGCCAGTCCGAGAAAATCCTCCGGTGCCAGAATGCCTCGGCCGGGTCGCATCCATCGCGCCAGCGCTTCAAACCCGGCCAGAGCCTGAGTCTTGAGGTCAATGATCGGTTGGTAAAACGCGATGATATCACCGGCATCCAGACCCTCGGTCAGTGCCCGCTCGCTATGGATTCGCGCGGCACCGCCAAGGCCGGGGGCTCCGGCCGGCTGGATCAATCCGTGGGTATGCCCGTCTGCGTCTTTCTGGCCGCGCCACCGCAGATAGGCAATATGCCCATTCTCGACAATCAGGCGGATCCTGACATCCAGCTCCGGCGCACCAAGACCGGTTTCAAGGAGTGCCCGGTCCGCGGGGCCCAACCGGTCCAGCAAGGCAGAGATTGGAACATCTCCGGGAACCAGCCCGAAACCGTCTGCCCCCTCGCCCAGGGTCAACACCCCATCACCAGAGTGATAGGCGAATGCGGCGGCACCCGCGGCTCGGGCGGCCCGATGCAAGTCGATGGGGCTCATCCCCGCGTATCGGAACTCAAAAGCGCAAACCGGTCATGATCATGCCATTCCCCGGCGATTTTGAGAAAAGCGCGCGACCGACACTCAAACTGGAAACCCACATTGAGCAGGAGCGTGCGGGAGGCTTCGTTTTCGGGACGGCACGCCGCCTCGATCCTGTGAAGACCAAGCTGGTCAAAGGCAAAATCCCGGACACACCGCACAGCGGCACGCGCATGGCCGCGTCGCACATAGGGCGTTCCGATCCAATAGCCAATATCGGCGCTCTGCAACACACCCCGCCGGACATTGTTGAGATTACACGCCCCCAGAAAGACGTCATCCTCCTCGCGGAATACAAAAAACGGATATCCTGCACCCGCCTGTCGATCGGCATCATACCGACTCACCCGACGGCGATAGGCGCCTTTGGACAATTCATCAGGTGCCCAGGCCGGTTCCCACGGTTCCGTGCTGGAGCGACTGGCGCTGCGCAGCTTGGCCCAGGCCTCGTAATCCTCAATCTGCGGAGCCCGCAGTCGGACACCCTCACCCTGGAGGGTGTGTTCAGGGACGGTTTCACGCCAAAGCGCCACGTCACTCGCCTTTCCGGCGGCCTTTCTGGCCGCTCTTGTCTTGTTTCTCCACCATGCGTGTCCGCCAGGCCAAACGCCCGCGCTGAACGTGCAGGGTGAGATACACCAGCAGCAAGGACGCGGCGAGACCGAACCAGGTCACGGCATAGCCCAAATGCTTGGCCGGCGGGGTCTGGGAGAGGCTGGCGGGAAGCCCGTCATCCGTCCTGGCCCAGACATCCCGGATCTCATCTTCCCGGACACCCAGCGCCGCAGCCATGGCGGCACGATCAAAGCTATACCACTGATTGGTATCCGGATCGTTGTCAGGTGTGAAAAAGCCTGCAGACGGCAGGGTTTCCAGTCGCCAGCGCTCCGGACGGGTGGCGATTTCACCGTTCAGTCCCTCAAATCCCCCCTCCACGAGCAGATAACCGGCGCCGCCACCTTCGACGTCGCATTGACGCACAGGCACAAGGCCCACCCGCACCCAACCAGCGATCTCCCGGAGTGAGTAATACCGCAATTGTTCGCCCAGGAGAGGTTGAGGCGCCCGGATCCGGCCATTGCGCTGCTCGGCCGTTCCGCACACCGCCGTATCAAATCCGCTTACCTCGATGCGGTCTTCAAACCGTGCCTGCAAATCCGCTTTCCAAGCCATGCGCTGCATCTGCCAGCTCCCCAGCCAGATCAACAGGATGAGACTGAGGACCGAGAAGAGGCTCAGCCAGGGCAAGGGGCGAAAGACGGGCATGAGAGCTCCTTCCCGGGTCGGGGCGTAAAACGCCCTCATCCATACAGCGTCACTGGACGGGAATCCAATACGACGCATTAGATCGCCGGAACCCACACGATGGCGACATCCACCAGCAACGCGCCGATTAGTCGTCGAGGCGGGCTTCCTCGGCCTGGTGATGGAATTGAAGCGCGAACAACAAGCCCTTGAGCGGGCGCAAAATGGCGATGGACACACCGAAGATGAAGGGGACCTGCACGATCAGATGCACCCACCACGGCACACCAAACGCGACCTGCATCAACATCAGGAGAACGACGGCAAGAAAGCCGACGATAAAAAGGGCGAAGACCACCGCGCCATCGCCCACATCCGCATTATCAAAAGAGGTGCCGCACATCTCGCACCGCGGTGCGATGGCCAGAACACCGGAGAACATGGGCCCTTCCCCGCACTTCGGGCAGCGACCTGTCAGGCCCGCTTCGAAGGGGGAAGGGCGATCCATGTGCAGACCCTATTGGAAGGTCACGTAGACGAAGGCGAACAGGAACAGCCAGACCACGTCCACGAAGTGCCAGTACCAAGCCGCAGCCTCGAGACCGAAATGCTTCTCCGGTGTGAAGTGACCGGCGAGAAGACGTACCAGGCAAACGGCCAGGAAGATCGTCCCGATCAGCACGTGAGCACCGTGGAAACCGGTCGCCATGTAGAAGGTCGAACCGTAGAGATTACCGCCATCGGCCATGGAGAAGGCGAATCCGGCCTGGGTGTATTCCACCACCTGCAGCGCAGAGAAACATGCGCCCAGGATAACCGTTGCGATAAGGCCCAGCTTGGCACCGCGACGATCACCGTGCTGCAGGGCATGGTGAGCCCAGGTCACGGTCGTGCCGGACAGCAGCAGGATCAGCGTGTTCATCAGCGGAATATGCCACGGGTCGAACGTCTCGACACCGGCCGGCGGCCAGCTGGCCAGACCCGGATCCAGACGAACATCGTGGAAGATCGCGTATTCGAAAAAGGCCCAGAACCAGGCCACAAAGAACATGACCTCGGATGCGATGAACAGGATCACGCCATAACGCAGGCCGATGTCGACGACCGGTGTGTGATCACCCTTGCGGCTTTCCTTGATGACATCGCCCCACCAGCCAAACATGGTGATGAGAATAACAAGCAGGCCGATCAGGAAACCCAGCCACTGGCCCTCTCCGTAGAAGATGTAGAGCGGGTTATCTTCACCCACCAGACCCTTCATGAGGCCCACAGCGCCCACACCCAGAAGGAAGGCCCCGACCGATGCCACAAACGGCCACGGCGATGGGTCCACCAGGTGGTAATCGTGCTTTACGGCATGCCCCGCCATTGCGAATCTCCTGCAATTCCAATTCTGCCCTTGCGGGGCGGTGATAACTGTCTCAATCCGCAAGCGCAATGGCAATGCGCCGTACAGCGGCGCGTCGTCGCAGCGGAGATGTGGTTTTAGCGCGCGGCGCGACCGTCATTTGGTTGATCCGGCGTTTCTGCCTCGAAAAACGTGTAGGACAGTGTGATCGAGGCCACGTCATCCATGCGGTCTTCTTCGTCGATCAGCGGGTCCACAAAAAACAGGACCGGCATTTCGATGCTTTCACCCGGTTGCAGTGTTTGTTCGGTGAAGCAGAAGCATTCGATCTTGGAAAAATACGGCCCGGCCTTGAACGGTGCGACATTGAACGTCGCCACACCGGTCAGGGGCGTATCCGTGGAATTGGTCGCGCGATAATAGGCAAGGCCGCTCTCACCCACATTCAGCGTGATCGAACGTTGCAGGGGCTCGAAATCCCAGGGCAGATCGCGATTGGTATTGGCGTCAAAATAGACGGTAACTTCACGATCGAGCACGTCGCCGATGAGGCCGTCTGCAACCTGGGTCGTTCCACCATAACCCGTCACCCGGCAGAAGAGATCATACAGGGGAACAGCGGCGAAGGCGGCACCGGTCATGACACACACACCGGCCAGAGCGCTCAGGGCAACACGAGTATTGGGATTGCGGGGCAGTCGGATCATGGGCGTCCATTTCATCTGGGTGTCAGGCATAACTACCGTCTTGGCCACAGTAATCAAGATTTAGCCACGGTCAGATTGCCGCAGCGCTGTCACCAGACCCACAACAAAAACGACGAAACCCAGCCCGATCAGGACCAGCCCCCATTGGTAGAGATGCGCGATCATCGCATAGCGCTCCGCCATCATGGCTCCGTCGACATATTGTCGAGGCGGGCCTGCGATCGAGAGCCACGCGGCAGGGCCATTGACCAGGCCTGTTCCGACACTGTGTAAAACGAGATGAAGCCAGACGATCACAGACTTGATCGAGACTTTCCGCCCAAGAGACAAATAGCCATAGACACTGGCCCAAACACCGAACCCCAAAACCATGGGGACCAGGTTCGTCCACAGGCTCGAAACGTAATAGGTGTCGTGAAGCGATCCTGGTGATGAAACAGCGTTCACCGCGGCCGTGCCTCCCCAGACCAACATGACACACACCGCGACACCCAGTGCCGCCAGCCAGGCGCGCACAGCGGGGGAAGCGCGTCCAAAAGAGCGAAACCCGCGGCTGTGCATGCCCCACTGGGCCATTGGCCAGAGTATTACTCCGAGAATGGCCAGATTGATGACACCGATAACTGCTGACAATCCCGATGGAATCCCGCGCTGAAACAGGAAAAAGACACCCCCGAGATAGAGACCGGTCAGAACCAAGCCGCCGGTTGCTATAATCCAGCCAACACGACTCCAGCGCTCGTGAACGCCTTTCCTCAACCAGCCCGCCAACCCGACGACCAGGATCAGCCCCAACATCCAGACTTCGACCTGGCCCAGCAGCCAGAAAACGTGTTGGACCCAGTTGGGCCCGCCCGTGTCGGTCGTATCAAAAAATGCACTATTCATGATTGAGGCATTTTATCTCGTGGCCCGTTGGCTCGCAGGCCTTACACACCGACCAAACGCAGGATAAGAAAAAGCCCGTCCGCGATATACCAGACAAAGTCCCAGAGAAGACACCCAACAAGCATGCCCAGAGCGATTTTCCAACTCTGCCCGTCGGACC
The DNA here is from genome assembly GCF_047308265.1 of Maricaulis sp. D1M11. Classification (NCBI taxonomy): domain Bacteria; kingdom Pseudomonadati; phylum Pseudomonadota; class Alphaproteobacteria; order Maricaulales; family Maricaulaceae; genus Maricaulis; species Maricaulis sp. D1M11. The sequence goes on along the minus strand of NZ_JBKQWY010000007.1, from coordinate 266,787 downwards.
GGCCCGGGCCGTGGCGCCATCGTCGAACAAGCATGATCGCCAGATAGATCAGCAAAACCCCAACGGCTGAGACATTCATCAGATCGGCGCGTGCCAATGCAGTGTCCCATTGGGTTGACCCGGATACCCGGTCAAATGGGTCCGAATTGAAAATCTGGTCCATTTGGAAACTGATCAGAACCACCACGACCATGATTTGTCGGGACACTTCCAGAACAAACCAGAACGCGGCCAATAGAACGATTTTGGGATACCCAAATATACGGACATGATGTTCCAAAACCCATGCGACCAACAGAAGGAATGCCGCCGTCACTCCTTGCATTTGCCAGTAACCTGACCCAGGCCCATAGTCGTCAGCGAATTGTCGAAGATCGTTTGAGACTACCCATATAAGGTTCAGAATAAGTCCACTGAGAAACAACGCCAGAACCACGCCGCTCAACGCTTTGGCCAGGGTTATGCCTGGCCCCTGGACCATGATATTCCGCGTGAGAGTTTCGACGCCCAGATAGAGGGCCACGATAAAAGCGATGGGATAGGTCACCACAGCCGGTAGCAGGTGTTCTGATATCGCGAGCGCAACCACCGACACCAAAGCGACGAGAATCGGCAAGGCCATTCTCAATCGGGTGGCTTGACCGCCATCATCTTTCGAAAAACTCGACAGGATGTGTGCGTAAAGAATCAGCAAGGCCGTGGACAGAACACCGAGCGCGCCACGTTCAACCTCCAGGTAGCGAAACACGGCCCCAGCGCTAAATTGCAGATCACAAGACAGGGCACTCCTGCAGTTGAAGGCGGAGACCAGGGGCGCCAGGACATGCAGCCCCACGATTACGGCAGCCGGAATGAGCCAGAATTTGAAGGAGCGACGGCCTATCCAGGACTGCCAGCGTGCATACGTGCTGCTCAGTGGAAAATTGTGCCCGGCCATCCATGATCCCCCTCACCCTGTCTGGTTGAGGAGGGGCTAACAGAACTCGACACATGCGTGTAGCGGGATTAGCTGCCCGCGATGATATTCTGGCTGAGCCGTGCGACAGTGATCAGAAAGACGAGCACCACGAAACCGAATAACGACCATCCAATCGCCCGGTTGCGGCTTTTGCGCGCCGCCTCTTCCTCCGGGGTCAAGGCTTGCGAATCGCCGGTCGGCTTGCCTTCGCGACCCAGGAATTCATTCGGGTCGGGCTGCTCAACCGGTTGATGAGGATTTTGATCAGACATCAATTTACTCCTGGCACCGGGATATAGCCCCCGAACCCGTGTTCGACCAGCAGGGCCGCGAACAGAAACGCCAGATACCCGATCGAATAGGCAAACAGATCCCGTGCGGCCTTGTCGCCGGCACGTACGGCATACAAGGCACCGTCTTCCGCCGAGCCCGCTTCGCCGGCGCGCGAGATAAAGATCCGCCAGGCGAGCAGAAGGAAGAGCAAACCTCCCAGCCCGGAGACCGCGGCATACACAAGCCCGCCCAATCCGGTGAAGACGGGGGCTGTGGCAAAGGGCACAAGGACCAGGGAATAGAGCAGGATCTGCAGACGGGTGGACTGTGCCCCTTTGGCGACAGGCATCATGGGCACGCCAGCCGCTTCGTAATCACCAGACTTGTAAAGAGCCAGGGCCCAGGAATGAGGCGGGGTCCACAGGAAAATGATCATGAACAGGATCACGGCATCCCAGCTCAATGATCCGGTTGCCGCGACCCAGCCGATCATCGGGGGAAAGGCCCCGGCCGCCCCGCCGATAACAATATTCTGCGGTGTCCGACGCTTGAGCACCATGGTGTAGAACCAGGCGTAGAACACGATCGAGAAACCGAGCAGGAACGCAGCGAAATAATTGGTCGCCAGCGCCAGCGTCAGGGTCGAGAAAAACCCGCCCACAATGCCAAACGCATAGGCATCCCCCTTGCGCACCGCACCACGCACCACAGGACGCAGGCGTGTGCGCTGCATCTTGGCGTCGATATCAGCGTCATAAGCCATGTTGAGCGCACCCGCCGAGCCCGCACCCACGGCCACGCACAGGATGGCAATCGCCGCCAGAAGAGGGTTCATATCAACCGGGGCGGCCGCCAGACCCGCCACCGCCGTGAAGATGACAAGCGTCATCACGCGCGGTTTCATCAGGTCAAAATAGTCGCGGGGCGAGGCTGTCGAAACAGCCTCGCCCTCATTGCGATTGTCGCTGGGCATTTCTACCGAGTCCAATGAACGGGCCTACTTGATCTTCGGCAGTTCGTTGAACTGGTGGAAGGGCGGCGGAGAGGACAGGGTCCACTCGAGCGTCGTGGCACCCTCGCCCCACGGATTAGCGTCGGCCTTGCGGCGACGCACCATGGCGTCCAGCAGGACCAGGAAGAAGAAGACCATTCCGATCAGCATGATGAAGTAGCCATAGGTGGAGACTTCGTTCCACAGGGCGTAGGCGTCCGGATAGTCGACATAGCGACGCGGCATGCCTTGCAGGCCCAGGAAGTGCTGCGGGAAGAAGATCACGTTGGCGCCAACAAAGAAGAACAGGAATTGCAGACGCGCGAAGAGTGAATTGTACTTCACACCGAAGATTTTCTCGAACCAGTAGTACCAGCCTGCGAAGATCGCGAAGACTGCGCCCAGAGACAGCACATAGTGGAAGTGCGCCACCACGTAATAGGTGTCGTGCAGAGCCTGGTCGACGCCGGCATTGGCCAGCACCACGCCGGTCACGCCACCCACGGTGAACAGGAAGATGAAGCCGATCGCCCACATCATCGGCGTCCGGAACTCAATCGAACCGCCCCACATCGTGGCAATCCAGGAGAAGATCTTGATACCTGTCGGCACAGCGATGACCATTGTGGCCGCCACGAAATAGGCTTTCAGATCCACCGGCAGGCCCACGGTGTACATGTGGTGCGCCCACACGATGAAACCGATGAAACCAATCGCCACCATGGCATAGGCCATGCCCAGATAGCCAAAGACCGGCTTGCGGGAGAAGGTGGAGACGATGTGGGAGATGATACCAAAACCGGGAAGGATCAGGATGTAGACTTCCGGGTGACCGAAGAACCAGAACAGGTGCTGGAACATCACCGGATCACCGCCACCGGCCGGATCAAAGAAGGCCGTGCCAAAATTGCGGTCCGTCAGCAGCATGGTCAGGGCGCCCGCCAGAACCGGCAGGGACAGGAGCAGCAGGAAGACGGTCACCAGTACCGACCACACAAACAGCGGCATTTTGTGCAGGGTCATGCCCGGCGCACGCATGTTGAAGATCGTGGTGATGAAGTTGATCGCACCAAGAATGGACGACACGCCGGCGATGTGAAGCGACAGGATGAGAAGATCCATCGCCGGCCCGTTATGCCCGGTCGTCGACAATGGCGGATACAGCACCCAGCCGCCGCCAAATCCGTTCTCACCACCCGTTCCCGGAACGAACATGGAGATCACAGCCAGCGCGAAGGCCGCCGGAAGCAGCCAGAAGGAGATGTTATTCATGCGCGGGAAGGCCATGTCCGGCGCACCGATCATCAGCGGCACAAACCAGTTGCCAAATCCGCCGATCATGGCGGGCATGACCATGAAGAAGATCATGATCAGGCCATGCATCGTGGTGGCGACATTATAATTGTGCTCATTGCCCCAGAAGCCGTTGTTAAAGACCTGAAGGCCCGGCTCCATCAGTTCGACCCGCATCAGGCCAGAGAGGAAACCACCGATAATGCCCGCGAAGATCGCGAACACCAGATACATCGTGCCGATGTCCTTGTGGTTGGTGGAATACACCCAGCGCTTCCAGGACCAGAGGCTCGGGGTGTGATCGTCGTGTGCAACAGAATCTGCAGACATGTCGAAACCCTTAGTTCAGTTGCGCCAGGCGCGTATTCCGCGCGGCTTGGTAATCGGCGATAAGCTGATTGGCGTCCTCAGAGAACGGATCGTCAGCTTTCAGAGCCACCCAGGCGTCGAAAACGTCCTGGCTGACGGCGTGGACCTCGATCGGCATGAAGGCATGGCGCAGACCACACAGCTCGGAACACTGGCCATAATAGACGCCTTCCTGCTCGACCTGGAACCAGGCCTCGTTGATGCGGCCGGGAATGGCATCCATCTTGGTACCGAAGGCCGGCATGGCCCAGTTGTGGATCACATCAGCGGCAGTCACCTGCAAGACTACCGTTGCTCCCACAGGAACGACCACCGGATAGTCAACGGAAAGGTTGCGCAACTGACCGGGCTGAAGGTCTTCGTCCGCAATCATGTTGGAGAAGTATTCCCCCACACCCTGGTCCGGATACTCATAGCTCCAGTTCCACTGATAGCCCGTCGCCTTGATGACAAAATCGCCTTCCGGTGTTTCATCCTGAAGATACAGGAGCGGGAAGGACCAGATGGAGATGACGATCAGGATCACGATCGGAATACCCGTCCAGATGACTTCAAGCAGGGTATTGTGCGTCGACTTACCCGGCGTCGGGTTGGCCTTGCGGTTATAGCGGAAGATCACCCAGACCAGCAGCCCCATGACGAACAGCGTCACAACAGTGATGATCGGCATCAGGATCAGGTCATGGAAAAAGGTGATGTCCTGCGAAATCGGCGTCACCGCCGGTTGCAGGCCGAGATGCCCGTCCGTTGGCTGGCCGGGTGTCGCGGCAAAGGCGCCGGCCATAGCCGTCGTCCAGGTAATCATGAGTGCGGTCAGAAATCGCATGGCTTCCCCATACAAGTCGTGCGTTGTGGCGGCCCTCCGCCGTGGAGGAGGCGGAATATAGAGCCGGTCTTCTACGCTGTCAGGGCAAGAAGGAAAGTCATTCCAGCAGAAACACGCTGGAACTCGTCCCTTTTTTGCCCCTTACACAGCCCTTGCGCCCTTGTGCAACAGAATGGAGAGCGGCGCAACAGGCGGAACCGGATTGGCGCATCTCCATGTCACAACATGGTTTTTTCGCCTTCTCCTAGGAGAACCCGTTCAGGCGAGCTCCTGCCGGGACACGACTCAAGGGTTGAACTGTGAAAAACCACGCGACCGGGACAGGATGCCGCACCCTGCCCGGCCGACCCCGCCCTGAATTCTCGCCGTATTCACTGCTTTATCCGATGCCATCGGTGCACTATGTCTGTTTAAGCACCAATTACAGGACCGCCCCATCATGACTGACAGCGCTTTTGAGAGTTTCGAGTTTGCCGCCGAAGATGCCGTTCCGGTTCTGAAAGAAGCGCTGCATGGCGCCGATGATGGCGAGCTCTTTCTCGAATCATCCGTCTCGGAATCGCTGGCCTTTGATGATGGTCGCCTGAAGGCCTCCAGTTTTGATGCCGGACGGGGGTTCGGACTGCGCTGTGTTTCGGGTGAGGCCTTTGGCTATGCCCATTCCTCTGACGCGACCCTTGATGCCGTCAAACGGGCTGCGGAAACGGCAGCTGCGGTCAAACGCGGACCGGCAGGCACACTCTCTGACGCCCCGAACGGTACGAATCGCAAGCTTTACGAGCCGGTCGATCCGGTCGCCAATCCCGGTTTCAACGTGAAGGTCGATCTCTTGCAGGAGATCGATGCCTATTGCCGGGCCCAGGATCCGTCAGTCGTACAGGTCTCCGCCTCCATCGCCGGATCGCGCCGCGCGATTGCCATTCTGCGCGCCGATGGGCATCTGGCCGAAGATATTCGCCCCCTGGTACGGGTGAATGTCGCTGTGACCGTCGAGCGCGATGGTCGCCGGGAAACCGGTTCGGCGGGCGCGGGAGGCCGGGCCCTGTTCGACCAGTGGATCGATCCATCCGCCTGGAAATCGCTGGCGAATGAGGCCTTGCGCATCGCCCGGGTCAATCTGGACGCTGTGGATGTTCCCGCCGGTGTCATGGATGTTGTCCTGGGCAATGGATGGCCGGCTGTGCTGTTGCATGAGGCCGTGGGCCATGGCCTGGAGGGTGATTTCAACCGCAAGGGCTCGTCAGCCTTTGCCGGCCGGATGGGCGAGCGGGTCGCCGCTCCGGGTGTCACCGTCATTGATGATGGCACCATGGAAGGGCGGCGTGGCTCACTGACAATAGATGATGAAGGCACGCCCACCGAGCATACCGTTCTCATCGAAGACGGCATCCTGACAGGGTATATGCAGGACCGGATGAATGCGCGGCTCATGGGTGTGGCACCCACAGGCAATGGCCGCCGCCAGTCCTACGCACATCCCCCTCTGCCGCGCATGACCAATACCTATATGCTCGCAGGACAGCACGATCCGAAAGAAATGGTCGAAAGCCTGGAAGACGGGATTTACGCCGTCAATTTCGGGGGTGGCCAGGTTGATATCACATCGGGCAAATTCGTCTTCCAGTGCACCGAGGCCTATCGTGTCCGCGGCGGTAAGGTGGAAGAACCGGTCAAGGGCGCAACCCTGATCGGTGATGGACCGACCGCCCTCACCCAGATCACGATGATCGGCAATGATTTCGCGATGGATCCGGGCGTGGGGACCTGCGGCAAGGCCGGCCAGGGCGTGCCCGTGGGTGTGGGTCAACCCAGCCTCAAGATTTCCGGCCTGACGGTGGGTGGCGCAGCCGCCTGATCTTACAAAAATTTCAGCAACTTCACGGACAGGTGAACCGCATTACGGAAGCGTACGTGGTGGTGCCTCTCATTCGCGCCTATTCAGGCTGCACGGGGTGGGCAGGCACCAACCTCTTGGGGACGCAATGCGAGGCAATATTTGTAACGTGGCACTGGGTGTGGCAATCGCTGCCCTGTGTGTCAGCCCGTCACTGGCACAGACAGACGCGGCCGCTCAGGCGCCGGTCCTGGTTCAAACGGCCGGCGGAATTTCGACCTACTCACCAGATTTCTTCACACCCTATGCTCCGGTGACCGCACTGGACATGATCGCACGTGTTCCCGGCTTCAGCCTGAACGGGGGCGATCAGGGGCGCCGAGGTCTGGGCGACAGTTTCGGCAATCTGCTGGTCAACGGCCAGCGCCCCTCCAACAAGTCGATCGGCCTTGGCACCGTGCTGCAACGCATCGCAGCCGGTGATGTCGAGCGGATCGAACTGATCGAGGAACCCCTGCCGCAGTATGAGATGCGCGGCCATGCCCGCCTGGCCAATGTGATTGTTCGCGAAGGGGCTGGTAATTCCGGATCCTATCTCGCCCGAATGGTCCAATCCGACAGCGGACGCCTGGGATTTGTCGGCGACGCTTCCTACACGATGGTGCACGGCAATACCGAGATTACCGGCGGCCTCCTCGTGGAAACCGTCGGCCATCGCTTCCTGCGCAATGACATTACCTACGGGGCCGATGGCGCGGCGGTTGAACGATCCTCCGCCAGTGACCAGCGCAAATGGGAGCTGATCGATCTCTCCCTGACCGTCCAGCATGATTTCACAGCCAATGACCGTTTGCGGGTGGATTTGACCGGCGACACCTGGCTGTGGGGTTTTGACGAGACCCGTCGCTTTGAGGAACCTGTCAACGGGGCGTTCGAATATGTGGGCACGGAAGTGGGCACAACGGACAATAATGGCCGCAATTACGGTATCTCGGCCAACTATACCCGAGATCACACGGACTCGATCACGCTGACGACGATTGTCCTGGCCAATCGCGAGAAGTGGAAAGATGGACCGACAGATTTCTCCTTCTTTGACGCCAATAGCGGCTTCGATTCCTCGGTTCTGATTTCTGCCGCCGGCGAGTATGAGGAAACCGCCCTGCGCCAGACTTTGGCCTGGGATCCCAATGAACGCCACTCACTGGAAGTCGGCGCGGAAATCGCTCTCAATGCCCGCGACACTACGCTGGACATCTTCGAATTCGACGGTACCACGCTGAGTGAGGTCGATCTTGCCATCTCCGATACCCGGGTCGAGGAAGAGCGGGCGGAAGTGTTCGGGTCCCATACCTGGACGATCAATGATCGCTACAGCCTGGACACGGGTCTACGTTGGGAATTCTCCGAGATCACCCAGAGCGGAGATGCCAACCAGTCGCGCACCTTCAACTATCCTAAGCCGTCGGCCACGCTCAATTACCGTCTCGACGATCAGAACCGCCTGCGTTTCACCGCTCGCCGCGATGTGGACCAGCTGAGCTTCGGCAAGTTCGCCTCGAACATTGATGTTCGCGATGACACCTCCGTTCTGGGCAATCCCAATTATGTCCCGCAACGGACCTGGACCCTGGAAGGTGAGTGGACCCGCCGCTTCTCCAATGATGGCTCGTTCACGCTGACGGTCGGTCATGACTGGATCGAGGACCTGGATGATTTCATTGTGGTCCGCAGCGTCAACGACAATGGCACGCCCGCCGATCCGTCCGACGATATCGTGAGTTTCTCCGATGCGCCGGGCAATATCGGTGACGGAACCAATTTCCGGGTCACTATGGAGCTGGAAACGCCGCTGGATGATTTCTGGCTCGACAATGCGGTGCTTGACGTCTTCCTCGAATACTATGGTACCAATGTCACCGATCCGCTGAGCGGGCTGGATCGTCCGTGGTCCGGTTTCCGCGAATGGGAGCTGCGCCTGGACTACCGCCAGAACTTCCCGGAACTGCAGATGGCCTGGGGCTGGGACTATTTCTGGCTGTCCGATGGCGAAGTCTATCGCGCCACCGAATTCCGCGAGGTTGGCAATTCCGACGGTGATCTGGATGTGTATATCGAGACCACGCGCTGGTTCGGTGCCACTATCCGTGCGGGTGTCGATGGCGTGTTCGACAACGGTCATGATCGCCGCCGAACCTCCTTCACCGGCAGTCGCGCCGACGGTGTGGTCGCCTCGATTGAGGACCGAAACATGAAGCGGGGTCCCACAACCTATCTTCAGATCCGCGGTACATTCTGATCCGCAGAACAGGATCCATTGAGGGCCGGTTCCATGCGTCCCGGGACCGGCCCGCTTTGTACAGAGCATAGTGTTTGCCCGGTCGCCTATGGCCAAACACCCAAAGCCTGTCTACGATACAACCGGGGACTGAAATGATTGATCAGATGGGGCTGTCTGATCATCTGGGACTTTGCCTGCTCAGGCTGACATGACTCTGGCAGGCCGGGAGGAAGTCATGTCTGGAACAAGCCCGCTTAACGCACAGCCTCACCCTAACCGTGTCCCTCGGGACCCGAAAACGGCCAGAACCCGACGGACCGCCCGGATCGCGCCCATTTTCGCATCCGCCATCGCGTCTCTCAGTCTTGCCACGCTGACACCACCGGTGATCGCCCAACGTCTATTTCTCGATCAGACCCCCAGCGGCCACTACGCACTGGATGTTATGCTGGGACAGGATGGCCCTTACGCCTTTATTCTCGACACCGGAGCAAGCCATACGGCGATCGCCGAGGACATCGCCATCGCCCATGGTTTTACACCCCGCCATACCGATCTGGCCGATGTGCAATCCCTGACGACACAGTTCGAGGCCGAGCGCTTTCGGGTCGAGAGATTGATCATCGAAACCTTGCCGCCTGTCGATCTGGAGACCGTTGTCATACCGCTTGTGCCGGACGAACCCCACATTGTGGCGGGGCTTCTGGGCGCCGATGCCTTGCCGGGTGACCGGCTGGAGATCGATTTCATCAACGGCATCATAGACCTCGATGCGCAATCACCGCATTTTGCCGATGGCCTGTTTAGCCCGGATCGCCAGCTGATCTTCGCCCGCGCCCGGGTCCGAGGATTGCGTCGATCTTTTCCGGTCATGCTGGACACGGGCACAGCCTACTCCCTGGTGAACCCGGCCCTGGGGCGGGAGATGAGAGCACAGAGCCATGGTTGGCGATTTGTGCTCAATGGCGTCGATGGCCGCACCGATGCCGACACCCAGACCGTGCTGGTTCGGCGCTTGCAGATCGGTGGACTGTGCACCGCGCGCGTCGCCATGCTGGAAGCCGATCTCGACATCTTCCGGGCACTGGACTGGAATGACGGGCCGGCCATGGTCATTGGCATGGATGTGCTTCGTCGCGCTCGCGTGGTGATTGACCGAAACACCGGTGAAGTGGAAATCAGCCCCGGCCCCCGGGTCGATGACTGTGTCGGACATCGGGTCACCTGGGATGATCGACACATCACCGCAGCGATAGACGAAGACACACCCTCCCCGCCCGAACGCTGGAATCCCTCCAACTACACCGTCCGCGAAGTCTACCGACTGCTCCGCAACTAACGCGGCCACATCCCGCATGAAAAAGGCCGCGATCAACGATCGCGGCCTTTCTTGTGCGTATGCAACACAGCTAGTCGGTCTTGCGATCCATATTCGGTCCGCCAGCTTCCACCTCGCCCGAATGTTCAGGCACAGCTTTTTCCGCGTCTGCCATCAGCCATTTGATCAGCGGAGAGATGAGCAGCATGCCCACAGCGATGGCCATCGCCACCAGACCCACATTGGAATAGACCGTGGCGTATCCCGCCTTGGCCGCCGCGACATCCGTGATCTGGCCACCAATAGTTTCTGCGCCGGTCTGTGAAGCGATCAAACTGGCCAGGAAGTTGGACAGGCCCGAATACAAGAACCAGGCGCCCATCGTCATACCCACCACGCGCGCGGGGGCCAGCTTGGTGACCGAGGACAGCCCCACCGGCGACACCATGAGTTCACCCATGGTGTGGATCCAGTAGATCAGGAAGATGAAGTACACGGCCGTCATGCCTGTCTCGCCGGACAGTCCCATACCACCGACCAGCGTGTAGAAACCCAGACCAGCCAGGAACACACCAAAGGCGAATTTCACCGGCGTCGACGGGTTCATCTTGCGTTTCGCCAGAGCCAGCCAGAGCCAGGCGAGGATCGGTGCGAAAATGATGATGTAACCGGCATTGAGGAACTGGAAGACCGGGGCCGGAACAGACAGGCCGAACATAGTCCGATCAACCAAACGGTCCGTGAACAGGTTCAGCGATGACCCGGCCTGTTCGAACAGGGCCCAGAACGGGATCTGCGCCAGGATGAAATAGATGGCGGCGAACATTTTCTTGCGCTCGTCACCTGCCGTTTTGAAAACGGCGTAACCGACCAGAAGCGCCAGCATGGCCAGACCAATCCAGCCCACAACGTCGGCGAACAGGTCCGGGAATTTCACAATGGCCATGGACACGGCGACAATGCCGATACCCGCCAGATAGCAAGCCCATTCCACATTGATCGGACCCAGAACAGACTGTTTCAGCTTTTCCGGATTCGGCGGCTCGGCCTTGCCCTCCAGCATGTGCTGGAAGCGCAGGAAGGTCAGCAAACCCGCCAGCATGCCGATACCGGCCAGACCAAATCCCCAATTCCAGCCCCAGGCAATACCGATAATGCCCACGGTCAGGGATGAGAGGAAGGAGCCCAGATTGATCCCCATGTAGAAAATGGAGAAACCGGAATCACGGCGCGCATCGCCTACATCATAGAGCTCACCCACAATGGTCGAGATATTCGCTTTCAGGAAACCCACACCCGCGATGATCAAGGCCAGCGAGAGATAGAGAATATTGACGAACAATTCCTCGCGCTCAATGCGGGTCATATCGCTGGAGAACGGGATGCTCGCGGGCAGGCCCACGGCTTGCGGGTCCGCCACCTCGATCATGGACCCTCCTTCCGTGAACGAGATCATGGACTGGCCGGTCTCCGACACAATGATCTGGTTGGCATCGCCACCACGCCCGTCCAGCGTGATCTCGTACTCACCGCCCTCATAGGTGAAGATCTCCTTGGATCCGCTCCCCTCGAAGGCCATCATACCGTGGCCCAGCACGAGCAGGATCGCCCCAAAGGTCACCGCCTTGCGCTGTCCGAGATACCGATCCGCCAGCGATCCGCCCACAATCGTCATGATGTAGACGAGAGCCGTATAGGCCCCGTACATGATGGTGGACCGCTCGTCCGAGAACAGGAAATGCTGGGTCAGATAGATGATCAGCAGGCCGCGCATTCCGTAATAGGAAAAACGCTCCCACATCTCGGTGAAGAACAGAATGGCCAGTCCCTTGGGATGGCCAAAGAAGGACGTATCCTTCGGCGCCGCAGGCGGCGTTGCGCTGGTATCAGTCACGAATAACTCCCCTCCCCGCCTCACGCGGGTGAAATCCTCGAGGGGCAATTGACCATTTCGACGCCAGCGCCACAAGCCTGTGTGACGTTACCATTTCAGCCCGCGCGGACCTGTGGACAGCGAGGCAGAGGATGTCAGCCTAGAAGGCGGTCTCTTTGAACACCGGTTCGATCGAGCGATCCCAACTCGTCTCGAACTGCTCGATCAGGAGATCCGAACGGCTCTTGCCGCTGCGCACAATCTCGTCGAGATCGTCCAGGAACAGGCCTTCATTCTCGCCATGACCGTTCAATCGAGCGCGAGCATTCAGCCCCGACCGAGCAATTGCCAGCACATCCTTGGCCAGATCCTGCAGGGTACCGGACCGGAAGACGGTCTTAAGCCCCGTACGCGCTGCCCCTTCGCGCAAAGCCTCCCGTTCCTCGGCCGTCCAGTCCTTGACCAGGCTCCAGGCGGCATCAAGTGCGGCATCATCATACATCAGCCCGACCCAGAAGGCCGGCAGGGCACACAGGGAATTCCACGGACCACTATCCGCGCCGCGCATTTCCAGGAAGGTTTTCAGGCGCACTTCCGGGAAGAGTGTCGAGAGGTGATCATCGAAATCCCCCATGACCGGGCGCTCGCCCGGCAGGATATCGAGTTCACCCTTGAGAAAATCGCGAAAACTCTTGCCCGAGGCATCCAGATAACGGCCCTCGCGCTTGACGAAATACATCGGCACGTCCAGCGCCCATTCGACATAGCGCTCGAAGCTCATGCCCTCCTCGAAAACAAAGGGCAGCATGCCGGTGCGGTTATTGTCCGTGTCGGTCCACACATGGGCGCGATAGGACTGGAAACCATTCAGCCCGCCATCCTTGAACGGAGAATTGGCAAACAGGGCAGTCGCGAACGGCTGAAGGGCCAGGGACACCCGGAATTTCTTCACCATGTCGGCTTCGGAGGAGAAATCGAGATTGGTCTGAACCGTGGCCGAGCGGAACATCATCTGATGTCCCATCGACCCGACCTTGGGCATGTAGGCCTTCATGATGCCATAGCGCGGCTTGGGCATCATCGGAGTCTCGTCCAGGGACCATTTCGGCGAAAAACCGAGCCCCAGGAAACCGGCACCGATCTCGTCGCTGACCTCACGCACCTCACGCAGATGGCTATTCACCTCGGCACAGGTCTGATGCACGCTTTCCAAGGGGGCACCGGACAATTCGAACTGCCCCCCCGGCTCCAGCGTGATCGAGGCTCCGTCACGCTTGAGCGCGATAAGAAAACCGTCCTCTTCCACGCGCTGCCAGCCGAACCGCGTCAGCCCTTCGAGCAGAGCCTTGACCGTGGGGCCGCTGTCCGCGTCGTAGGGCATGGGCGCGTGAGTATCCAGCGCGAAGCCGAATTTCTCGTGCTCTGTACCGATTCGAAATTGGTCCGTCGGCTTGCAGCCTTCGGCCAGATGGGCGGCCATGTCCTGGAGCGATTCAATGATCGCGCCTTCGCCGCCCAAAGTGTAGGTGCCGCTCATCCCTAGCGTTCCCTGTCCCTTTGAAATATCCGCAAGAGATATGGGGGCGTTCCCTCGGTAACAAGGGGCAGGGACCGAGATTCACAGCCATGTGACTGCGATCATTCCCGGTCGAGCCAGTCTCCGCATACGCTCTGCCACACGGTGAGCGCGGCAATGACCGCTGTCTCCGCGCGCAGAATGCGCGGCCCCAGCGTGACCGGACAGACACAATCAAGGGACCGGAGATGGTCGCGCTCCTCGCGGGTAAACCCACCCTCCGGACCGGCGAGAATGGCAGCAGGACGCCCGCGCAAAGATGCGATCTGTTCGGGCATGGGCGCCGCTCGTCCGGCCTGTCCGCCCCAGGCGATATTGGCCTCATCGCCCGCTTCATCCGCGAAGATCAGAACACGATCCGTGTCCCAGCCGTCCAGAACTGTGTCGAGCCGGGCGAGCGGATCGATTGCGGGCAGATCGAGGCGTTCGGTCTGCTCCGCCGCTTCACGGGCGATGGCTTCAAACCGGTCGAGGCGGATACGGTCGCTCTGGGTGCGCCGGGTTTCCACCGGACAGATGCGGGCCACACCCATTTCCACCGCCTTTTCGACGATGAGATCCGTCTTCGCGCGTTTGACCGGGGCAAACAACAGCCACAGGTCCGGCACGCGGGTCTGGACCCGGCTCTGCTCAAGGGGTGTCAGGATCGCTGCCTTGCGGTGCGCATCGGTCACCTCTGCGATCCACTCCCCGTCGCGACCATTGAACAGGCGGACCGCATCACCGGGCGCGCGTCTCATGACGGTCACCAGATAATGGCTGGCATCGCGGTCAAGACGCAGGGCCTGGCCGGCACTGAGATCGTCTTCAACATACAGGCGGGGTGTGGTTGTGCTCATGGAATGCCTTGTGGAATCGCTGAACCCGTCCCGTCAAGCGGCCTTGAAACTGCCGCATGCCTCTGCCAAACCGCGATCATGCAACTGAATACTGATCGCCGAGTGGCGGATTCCCTGCCGACATCCTGGGTTGACCACGCACCGGAAGCCCTGCGTCCCTATCTGCGACTGGCCCGTTATGACCGTCCCATCGGATTCTGGCTGCTGGCCCTGCCCGGCTGGCACGGCCTCCTGCTGGCCTCGATCGGCGTCGGCCTGTCGCTGCAAACCCTCTGGTATGCCGGCCTGATTGCCCTGGGTGCGATCGCCATGCGCGGCGCGGGCTGCACCTATAACGATATCATCGACAAGGATCTCGACGCCCAGGTCGCCCGCACAGCCGACCGCCCGCTTGCGGCGGGCACGGTCAGCTTGCGACAAGCCTGGATCTTCCTGATCGCGCAATGCCTTGTGGGGCTGATTGTGCTCGTCCAGCTTCCTTTGCCGGCGATCATTGTGGCCCTAGTCTCGCTCTTGCTTGTCGCCGCCTACCCCTTCATGAAACGTATCACCTGGTGGCCCCAGGCCTGGCTGGGCCTGACATTTAACTGGGGTGTGCCAGTGGCCTATGTCGCCGTAGCGGGTCAGATCGACCTGGCGCTTGTCGCACTCTATGCCGCCTCGGTCTTCTGGACGCTCGGTTATGACACGATCTATGCCCATCAGGATGCCGAGGATGACGCTCTGGTCGGGATCCGCTCGACCGCTCGCCTGTTTGGACGGCATTCCCCGTTCTGGATCGCCGGGTTTTATGCCCTGACCGCACTGTTCGTGGGGCTGGCAAGCTGGCTGGTCGCCGCCTCACCCTGGTTCGTTTTCGGTTATGCCCTCTACACCATCCACCTGTTCAATCAGGTTCGACGGATGGATACCGACAAGGGCGCAGTGTGCCTGGCGGTGTTCAAGTCCAACCGGACCAGCGGTGTCATTCTCGTTGCGGCCCTCGCGCTCGCGGCCTGGCTGGGGTGATGGACGGGCGACTGGACCGTCCCTCGCATGTCGTGCCCGCCCTCACACGGCTGCAATCCGCACCCCTGGTTCCGGAAATCGATCTGTATCTGGCGGATGACCGCAACCCCCTTTGGCGCCTGTCGGAAGAGGCATTGGCCGCACGTGGCCTGCCTGCGCCCTTCTGGGCCTTCGCGTGGTCCGGCAGCCAGGCAATCGCCCGCCATGTCCTGGACCATCCCGATCTGGTGCGCGGACGAAATATCCTCGATTTTGCCGCCGGGTGCGGGCTAGCAGGCCTGGCGGCCGCACGCGCGGGCGCAGCCTCCGTTACACTGTCTGAGATCGACCCTTTCGCCATCGAAGCATGCCGCCTCAATGCCCGGCATCACAGGGTGGAACCCGGTCTGAAACTGGCCGATCTCACGGACAGCGAGGCCGAATGGGACGTGATCCTGGCCGGTGATGTGTTCTACACCCCCGACGGGGTCAATCCGATCACGAACTGGCTGAGCGGGCTCGCGCACCAGGGGTGCACCGTTCTCATCGGCGATCCTGGCCGAGCCTACCTGCCCCGGCTCCGGTTAAAACCCGTCGCCCACTATCAGGCTGAACCCCGGTCCTGGCTGGAGGATATGGAAATTCGCAATGCACGCCTGTGGTCATTCGATATCTAGTGGTCATTTCGAACCACTCGTGAGAAATCACGCCTGCAAACAAATAAGAGATTCCCACCACCGTGATATTGCGTCTATATCCGCGTCATGGCTCGCGTACGTGCCGTCGACCGACGGCTTTTCCTCCTGCTGGAAATCGCAGCCCGGCGCCTGAACCGGGACGCCGACTCACGCCTGAAAACCACTGTCGGTGTGACCGCCGCCCAGGCCGCTGTTCTCTTTTTGCTGTCCCGCCGGGGTGAGCGCCGCATGGGTGAGATCGGGGACATGCTGTCCCTCAATCCGCCCGCGGTGACAGGTCTGGTCAATCGTATGGAAAACCTCGCCCTGGTCGAGAAACGACCGGCGGCGGACGACAAGCGGGCATCGGTCGTGACAATGACCGAAAAAGGCCGCGCCCTGGCCGATGCGGCCGACATTGTTCTACGCGATCTCAATACCGAACTCGAGCACCGTCTGGGCGAAGCCGACAGCGACATGCTGCATCGTGTCCTGACGGGGCTGGCGGTCGGCGCTCTGGACGACTAACCTCCCCCGCATAAAAACACGTGTAAACGGGAGGTCGCCTCATGAGCGATACGGTTTCGGTTGATCAAACGGGCGCAGCGACGTCCATCCCCGAGCTGCAGGTCGAAACGAAAGACGGTGTGCGCACCCTTCGTTTCAATCGTGCAGACAAGAAGAACGCCATTACGCGCGCCATGTATGCGGCCGCTGCGCATGCACTCGACAGCGCGCGTGAGGATCCAGCGGTCAAGGTGTTCATCATCACCGGGTCAGACGGCGTGTTTTCCGCTGGCAATGACCTGATGGACTTCATGCAGGCCCCGCCGCATGTCGGTGGCGGCGACATGCCGCCGGTCGAACAATTCATGCGGGCGCTCGCCGGCGCCGAAAAACCCGTGATCGCTGCGGTGGACGGCCTCGCCATCGGAATCGGTGTCACCCTGCTCCTGCATTGTGATCTGGTCTATGCGTCCAACCGGTCGACGTTCAAAACACCCTTCGTGGATCTGGCCCTGGCGCCGGAATTCGGGTCCAGCCAGTTGATGCCGGCCATGCTCGGCCATGCGGTCGCCTCCGAATTACTGCTTCTGGGGGCGACATGGGGATCGGACCGCGCCTATCAGACCGGCCTTGTGGGCGGTGTCTTCACGCCGGAAACCCTGGATGAGATGGTCTGGCAGGCCGCGCAAAACCTGGCCGCCAAGGCGCCCGGCTCGCTGAAAGCGGCCAAGGCCTTGATGAAACAGCCGCCAGAAGACCTCTATGCCCGCATCTCGCGTGAGGGCGAGATCTTTGCAGCCCAGCTGCGCTCACCGGAATTTGCCGAAGCGGCCGGCGCATTCATGGAGCGTCGTAAACCCGACTTCTCCAAGTTCGATTGATCCGGGACCAGGGGGCGAGCATGGTAAAGCCAATGACACGGGCGCTCGCCCCACTCTGGCTTGGAGTGATGGCCCTTTTGAACGCGAGCCTGGCCTGGGCCGAGGATGTGCCGGCGGTTTCCGCTGACCCGTGCACCGCGCGCATGGGAACCGCCCGCACGATTGAGCTGGACGTTCGCGGCGGAGCCGAGATCGGCACCATGCAATACACCGACACACTCGATCTCGCCCCCGGCGAGATTGTGTTCACATTCGATGACGGTCCGAGCCCTGACTACACACTCGAGATTCTCGACACGCTGGACACACATTGCGTCAAGGCGGTGTTTTTCCTCGTCGGTCTCTATGCCGACCGTCATCCCGAACTCGTGCGCGAGATCTGGTCCCGCGGGCATACCGTGGCCAACCACACCTGGAGCCATCAGCTTCTCCATCGTGTCGGCCCCGTGACGGGTGGACGCGAGGTGGAGCGCGGGTTCGACGCCATTAATGCCGCCCTGCTGGGTCTGCAAACCGAAGTGGGCGAACCGGCCCAGTCGGCTCCTTTTTTCCGCTTTCCCGGGCTCAATCACACCCGCCATCTGCGCACCCAGCTGGCCGGCGACGATATCGCCGTCATTTCCTGTGATATCGGGACAGATGACTGGCGCCGGATCTCGTCCGACAGCGTTTATCAACGCGCCTTGCGCAATATCGAAAGCCGGGGCTCAGGCGTTGTCATCATGCACGATACGCACGCCCGCACGGCGACCGCCCTGCCGCGATTGCTCGATACCCTGGCCGAGCGCGGTTATCGCGCTGTCCATTTGACCGCGAGCTCTCACAGCTCAACCCTGTCTCACACAACACAGATCACCACGCAGGCTGACACAGACCAGCCGCACGGAGGGGAAGAATGATCAAACGTATCGCAGGCGGAATTGCCGCCGTTCTGGTTCTGGGCCTTGTCGGCTTCCAGTTCACCGCCACATCGCGCCACTTCCTGCCATCGGGTACGGGCATTGTGGCCAAACAGCTCTGTTCCCTGACCTGGGTCAGCGGTTTGGACACCGATTACGCCCGTGAGATCTATCTGGATCCGCTGCTGGGCGGTGCGGGTCCCCTGATCTCGCACTCAGTCAATGATGAACGCCGCTCCGTATCCGCGGGCGTGTTCGGCCTGTTCTGGAATCGTACAGCCACCTATCGCGAAGGGCTGGGCTGCACGCTGGTTCACCAGCCGCGCACATTCGATGCGCAGCTCACAGTCCCCTTTGCGCAAGAGTTCGACCCGTTCACGCTGGACACGACTCATCGCGATGCGCACTTCGACACCGACGCGTTGACCGCGGCTATTGAAGGGGCCTTTGACGATCCCCAGGCCGATGTCCGTCACACGCTGGGCGTCGCCGTGTTTCACCAGGGCCGTCTGGTCGGCGAGCATTACGCACCGCAGGCCAGTCGCGAAACCCGCTTCCATGGCTGGTCGATGACCAAGAGTACGATGGCGACCCTGGCCGGTGTCCTCCAGCATCAGGGGCGCATTGATATCCATGAAACCGGCGCGATCCCCGCGCTCCGGGATGCTCGAGATGATCGTCGCAATATCACCATCAGCCATCTGCTGCGCATGACCGGCGGCCTGGAAATGATGGAATACAATGATGGGTATGATCCCAATTCCCAGATGCTGTTTACGCAGACCGACATGGCCGCCTTTGCCGCGCGAGCCCGCCGTTTGCACCAGCCCGGAGACCATTGGCAGTATATGAGCGGCGACACCATCCTCGCTTCCTCCGCCATGCAGGCTCAGCTGGGCGATGATCTTGTCGAGCAAACCCTGGCCCTGCGCGCCGAGCTGTTCGAACCCCTGGGGATTGGCAATGCCGTGATGGAACCCGATCAGAGCGGGACTTTCCAAGGCTCGTCCTACATGTATGCCACCGCCCATGACTGGGCACGTCTGGCCTTGCTGTACGCCAATAACGGCCAGGTCGGCGAGACCCGCCTCCTGCCTGAGGACTGGTATGATGTTGTCTCACGCCCCACAGACGGGTCAGACGGCGCCTATGGCATGGGGTTCTGGCTGCCCAGCGACGGGGATGGCCTGCCCGCCGACACGATTATGCTGAGCGGTTTCCAGGGCCAGTGGGGCTATGTCATGCCGTCTGAGGATCTCGTGGTCGTGCGTTTCGGCGCGACAGTGGGCGTCAACTCACGGTCAGGCCGTCTGGCCCAGGCGATTCTCGCGGCCAAACGGACGTCGGACGGCACAGAGACAGCCGATTAAACGGTTTCGCTGACCAGTCCGGTTTCGGCCATGACACCACCGCTGATGATGTCGCGCACGTGAGTTCGCACTTCATCGGCGCGCGGGGTAATGGTCTGGAGTTTTCTGACCAGGGCAGAGGGTCCGGCGCCCTGTCGGGCCCGGCCCAGCGCCCATGTTGCATACTCACGCCGGCGCACCGGGCGCAGTTCGAGGCGTTTGAGGTCCGCATGATGGGGATCCTGGCGCAATTGCTCCCAGAACTCACCCAGCGGCTGGGGCAGCCCCTCCAGCACTTCCATGAAGTAGCCCTCTTCCCAGACCAGGGCACCGGTCAGTTCCAGGGCGCTCAAACGCTCCATGCGCGCAGCCAGCACACCCCCCAGCGTGCCGGACACAATGGATCCCTCAATACGGATCCGGGCCGATGACAGCGTCACCATGCGATACAACATACACATCTCTCCGATCGTCTCCCGCCTGACCGGGATCACGCTGTCTACAAAGACGAATCACAAACCCGGGTTCACACCGGCCTGACAAATTGATTCAAATGCGCCGCATGATTTCATGCGCGCGACTGCGACCAATGCGCGCCGCATTGTCACGCCTGCTTTTCCTTTTCCCCGCAGCGGCCTAGCTTGCGTTCAAGCGAGGTAAACCATGGCCTATTCTTCCCTGCGTGATTTCATCGCCATGCTCGAGGAGCAGGGCGATCTTGTGCGCATCTCCCATCCTGTCTCCACTGACCGTGAGATCACCGAAATACACAAACGTGTCCTGCACGCCGGTGGACCAGCCCTGTTGTTTGAAAACCTGGTCAACGAGAAGGGCGAGCCGTGCGAGATGCCGGCCCTTGCCAATCTCTTCGGCACGGTGAAGCGTGTGGCACAGGCCGTGACGCTGGGCGGTGAAAACCGGACCACCGGAGCAGAATTGCGCGAGGTTGGCGAGCTGCTGGCCTTCCTGCGCCAGCCCGAACCGCCGCGCGGGGTGAAAGACGCGATCGATCTTCTCCCCCTCGCCAAGACAGTCATGTCGATGCGCCCCAAAACCGTGTCCAAGGCCCCCTGCCAGGAGGTCGTCCTGACCGGTGACGACATCGATCTGGACCGTCTCCCCATCCAGTCCTGCTGGCCCGGTGAACCCGCCCCGCTCATCACCTGGCCGCTTGTGGTCACCCAGGGCCCGAATGTGAAGGGCGATCGCCAGGATGATTACAATCTCGGCATCTATCGGATGCAGAAGCTGGGCAAGGACACAACATTGATGCGCTGGCTGAAACATCGCGGCGGCGCCCAGCATCACCAGCGCTGGAAAAAGGAACGTCCCGATCCCCTGCCGGCCGCTGTCGTTCTGGGCGCGGATCCGGGTACGATACTGGCAGCTGTGACCCCCATTCCCGACACGCTCTCGGAATACCAGTTTGCGGGCATTCTGCGCGGCAAGAAGGCCGAGCTGGTGGATTGCAAAACCATTCCGCTCAAGGTTCCCGCCGAAGCGGAGATCGTGCTCGAAGGTCATGTGATGCTGGATGAATACGGTCCGGAAGGTCCTTACGGCGATCACACAGGATATTACAACTCGGTGGAGGAATTCCCGGTCTTCAAGATCAGCGCCATCACCATGCGCAAGGACCCGATCTATCTGACCACTTATACAGGTCGTCCGCCGGACGAACCGGCCATTCTGGGTGAAGCCCTCAATGAGGTTTTCATCCCGCTCTTGCAGCAACAATTCCCGGAAATCCTCGATTTCTGGCTGCCGCCCGAAGGCTGTTCTTACCGCATTGCCGTTATCTCGATGAAGAAGGCCTATGCCGGTCATGCCAAGCGCGTGATGATGGGCGCCTGGTCCTTCCTGCGCCAGTTCATGTACACAAAATGGATCATCGTGGTGGATGAGGATGTCGATGCGCGCGACTGGAAGGATGTGATGTGGGCGATCTCCACCCGCATGGACCCGGCCCGCGATATCGTCACGGTCGAAAACACGCCGATCGACTATCTCGACTTTGCCTCTCCCGTGTCGGGCCTGGGCTCCAAGATCGGCCTGGACGCCACCAACAAGATGGGCAATGAGACCCAGCGTGAGTGGGGCGAAAAGCTCGACATGGATGACGCAACAAAGGCGAAAGTGGATGAAATCTGGAGCGAGCTGGGGATCAAGCTTCCCTAATCCGCACTCACACGCTTCCCCCTTATCCCCACCACAAAAACCTGCGCGATAATGCCCGCGATCCATCCCACTGAAGAGGCGTGACGACGTCGGTTGCGGGGATGGGTGTGCGGAGCCTGTCCGCCTTTCACCGGTGACGCGGTGAAAGTCCGGCAGGGCGGCGCGGTTGGTCAAACGGCACTAAACGCCCGACCGGGATACCGCCGCGCTTGGACACGGGGGCGAGAGCGTCCGGGAAAACTCCGTATGCGGGAGGCTTGTCGAGCCATTTACATTTACAACTCCAGCTGGCCCGTCACGCCTCCCGCATGCCTCTTCACCTCCAGGTTCAATGGCCGTGGAGCGCTTCGGCTTGCCATGAAAACACGAAAAGAGACGCGAATGAGAGGAGATGAGAATGAGCCGAAGACGCCATGAGCGGAGATTGGACCCTGGTCCGGATGTTCTCTTTCACAAGGTCGCCCTTCAAACCCTGTTTGAAGCGATGATATCGCTAAAGGAAAGGGACCTGGAAGCCGCCGGTCGAATGGCCGAACGCCTCGCCAAACTCACCCGGACACCGCGTTAGCACAAAATTCCATCATAAATTGGACTTGGATTCTGATCAATTTTTGCGTGAAACTTGCCACCTACATTCTCCCATAGGGGGAGAATAGGGAGGTAAATTATGTCCAATGACTATTATTCCATGTCTGGCTCGCCGGAGCCGGTCACTCAAGGCCTGATGCTGGTCAGCCGCTTCTGCCGTGTCGTCAATGCGCTGGAAGTGTCAAGCTGCGACCAATATCGCACCATGCAGCAGCAGGCATCCCAGCTGATGATTGCCAGCTATCACGCCTCGCGTCGCGAGTTTTCCGATGCCGAGCTGGAAGCGATGGGGACGGTGAACGAACAGCTCAACACCCAGCTGGACATCTATGAGGGTGAGCTTTTCGCCGACCCCGGGCGCGAATATGCCAATTTCTACCAGGCCTTCCTCAACATGCCGGTTGAAGGCGATGCCCTGGTGGAGATGGTGACCACCGACGATCCCGTCATGGCCCTGCAAACTGCAGCGGTCGGACTCTATGGCGCGCCCGTCTACTTTGCCCCCACCGGCAGCAAATTTTCATTGGAGGGTTTTGCCAAGGTTAAGAAATACCTCGTGAAATTACTCAAGCTTTTTGCCGGCGCCTCGAAAAACAAGGTCCTGCTCGAAATGATCGCCCACGTACTCGACACGCTGGATGACATGTATGAGCAATCCCAAAAAGTGCCGAATGACGACCTCAAGGGCGGCGAAACCGCACCATGCAAGATCTATATCTATCTGGAAGAAATTGATCTGGCAGATACATCCGTCGGTGATGACTGGTTCATCGATTTTACCGCGACGATCAACGGGGCTGCGATCAAGATCCCACGGGTGACGGCCAAAGACCTGGTAGCAGGACGCAATGTACAAAACCCGCCCGTCTTACTGGCTTCCGCCACGAGCGGTCTGTGCGGTCAAAACCAAGCCATCACCATCGGCATGACGCCGACGGAAGATGATTATTATGATGATGTCGGCTCTCCGGATACGGCTTCGAAAACCATTCGGTGTCCGGGCATCGAACTGCTCACCCTGTCCAGCCAGGTGACCGATAAAGAAGAATTCGGCACACCCACCACAACCATCAAGGCCAAGCTGCGCGTCGTTCTACGCTGCGAATGAAGCATGAGACAGGGTCGGCCCGGCCGACCCTGTCTCCCCGCCCACTTTGGAATTGCCTAAATGGATTCCACCTGACGACACAGGACAACCTCGCCTTGCCCGCCCAAGCGGGTGCCGCTGAAACGCCGCCTTCTCCGTCCCCGCCCGCTCACAACCTAGTGATAGGTAGGGTGGTTTTTTCGTGATCGAACAGCCCCCAACTGTGCGGCCACAGGGCGATTTCGCCCGAACCACACGGTCACATTTCGCTCAAGGGGCATATCATGAGCACACATTTTGACACCCTCATTATTGGCGGCGGCAATGCCGGTTTTGGCGTTTCCTCCGTTCTGGCTGAAGCGGGCCAGTCCATCGCCTTCGTCGAAGAAGCGGAGTTCGGGGGCACCTGCCCCAATCGCGGCTGTACGCCGAAAAAAGTCCTGGTCGCGGCCGCGGCATCACTGGATGCGATCTCCAAGGCTTCCGCCCATGGCATTTCGGTGGGAGAACCGCGCTTGGACTGGGCCGCACTGATCGACCGCAAGGATGACATGATTGGCTTTATCCCCGGTGCCATGGAAGGCCTGGCCAACACGCGCGGCACGGTCTTCAAGGGCAAGGCGCGCTTTACGGGCCGGAACGAGGTCACAGTGGGCGACACGGTTCTGACTGCCACAAACATCATTATCGCCACGGGGTCGACGCCGCGCCCCCTGCCCATTGAAGGCGCGGAGCTGATGATCACCTCGGACGAGGTGCTCGCCCAGCGCACACAGCCGGACAGTGTCGTTTTTGTCGGCGGCGGCGTGATTGCGCTTGAATTTGCGCACATCTATGCCCGCGCCGGCACGAATGTCACGATCCTGGAAGTGGCCCCGCAACTCCTGCCGCGCCTCGATAGCGATGCCGTCGACCAGCTGCGTCAGGCCACGGAGGCCCTGGGCGTCCATGTCGAGACGGGTGTTCGGGTCGAAGGCGTCTTTGAGAACGCCGGCAAACGCCGTTTGCGTTACACCAATGCTGACGGCGAAGCCCGTACGATTGTGGCCGACCAGGTGATCAATGGTGCCGGACGCATCGCCAATGTCGCCGGGCTGGACCTTGAGGCGGCCGGGGTCGGCTTTGATGGCGTGCGCGTGGATGTGCATCCGCACCTGCAATCCACATCCAATCCAGCCGTTTGGGTGGTGGGTGATGCGCTCGTCCACACGCCGCAACTCTCGCCGGTCGCGACCCATGAGGGCCAGCTGGTGGGGCGAAACATCCTCAACGATACCCGGGAGGTTCCCGACTACTCGGTCCTGCCGAGCGCAGTCTACACTGTGCCCAGCTTTGCCAGTGTTGGCCTGACCGAGGCGCAGGCACGCGAGACCACAGACACCCTGCGCGTGGCGGTGAATGATATGACCACCTGGTTCTCCGGCAAATCCTATGCGGAGAAGCTCGCCTGGTCGAAAGTGTTGATTGATGAAACCACGGACCGCATCATCGGCGCTCACCTTATTGGTCACAATGCCGATGATCTCATTCACACCTTCGCCTTTGCGATGGCGCATGGCGTGACCGTCAGCCAGCTGAAATCAACGATTTATGCCTATCCGAGCTTCTCGTCGGACATCAAGAACCTGGTCTAGACGTATATCAACGAGGTCCTGAACCGCATGACGGCCCGTCCCTGAAGAGGAGGCGGGCCGTTTGCGATGCGCGTCGGGATTAACGCACCGGAAGCAAAAGAAGGTGCCGGAACGACACCTCTGATGCCGGAACGCTAGGCGGAAACTCCTGCTTTTGCAAAGCCTTGACGTCATATGCATGACGGCTATCCACATTTTTGCACCCGTTAGCGCAAACTTGTTTTTCCGCCCTCTGTTCCTAAATTTGAAACAGGCCCTTTACGAGACCTTCGGGGCTTCCTAACTGATCTCTCGGTTTTATTCATGCTTGTACAAAATCGGGAGATACGCATGACCACCCCCACCCTCTTCGACCCGCTGACACTGGGCCGTATCGACACGCGCAATCGCATTCAAATGGCGCCGCTCACCCGCAATCGCGCCCAGCCGGACGGTGTGCCCGGAGAGTTCGCTGCCGAATACTATGCCCAACGCGCATCGGCCGGCCTGATCTTTACCGAAGCAACCCAGATTTCGCCCATGGGCAAGGGCTATATCAATACGCCCGGCATTCATTCCGCAGACCAGGTCGCGAAATGGCGTGAGATCACCGATGGTGTTCATGCCAAAGGCGGCAAGATCGTGCTTCAGCTGTGGCATGTGGGCCGGATCAGCCATTCCAGCCTCTTGCCCGACAATGCCCAGCCTGTTGCGCCGTCCGCAATCCGCGCCCAGGCCCAGACCTTCATTGCCACCGGGCCGGTGGATACGGACGAACCGCGCGCGCTGACCCGCGACGAAATCCCGACGCTTGTTGCGGACTATGTCCAGGCCGCACAAAACGCGATGGATGCGGGATTTGACGGTGTCGAGATCCACGCCGCCAATGGCTATCTCATCGACCAGTTCATCAAGTCGGGCTCCAACCATCGCGAAGATGAGTATGGTGGATCCGTGGAGAACCGTCTGCGCCTGCTCAAAGAGGTCGTGACCGGCGTGACCGAAGCGATTGGGTCTGACCGTGTCGGTGTCCGCCTGTCCCCCACGGGAAGCTTCAATGATATGAGCGATGCGGATCCCCAGGCGACATTCATTGCGGCGGCCAACATGCTCAACGGGTTCAATCTCGCTTTCCTCCATATCGTCGAGGCATTTCCCGGCGCCGAAGGACTAGAGAATGCGGACGCGATCAATACGGCCGTCCGCAAGGCCTGGACAGGCGTCTATATCGCCAATGGTGGCTACACGCCGGACAGCGCAAAGGCTGCGATTGAGAACGGGCATGCCGACGCTGTGACGTTTGGTCGTGACTACATTGCCAATCCGGACCTCGTTGAACGCATCCGGACTGGAGCACCGCTCAATGAGGGCAATCCCGACACCTATTATGGCGGGGGAGCCGAGGGATACACCGATTATCCCGCCCTTGAGCCGGCCGAATAGACAGGCACGGCGTCTTTACACGAAACGGCTCCGCCCCGGCGGGGCCGTTTTTTTGTCTGCCCCTGCCCGTCTTTCTGCCCGTTTTTGGCCGGAGACTGTGCCTAGCCTCTTGCCTCGTCGAAAACACAGGGCGAAAATGGGATAATTTCCGATGAAAGCGGACAGACACATGGATTTTCACCGCACAAAGCGCTTACCGCCCTATGTTTTCGAAGAAGTGAATCGCCTCAAGGCCGATTTGCGGTCAAATGGTGCAGACATCATCGATTTCGGGATGGGAAATCCCGATCTGCCCGTGCCCGCCCATATTCTGGAAAAACTGAACGACACGGCCCACAAGGCCCGGACCAACGGGTATTCTGCGTCCAGGGGCATTGCCGGTCTGCGTCGATCCCATGCCCGCTATTACAAGCGTCGTTTCGGTGTGGATCTGGACTGCGACAGCGAGACCATTGTCACCCTGGGTTCGAAAGAGGGCTTTGCCAACTTGGCCCAGGCGATCACGGCGCCAGGTGACATTGTTCTGGCTCCCTCCCCGTCTTATCCGATCCATACATTCGGCTTTCTCATTGCCGGCGGCACGATCCGGCACGTGCCTGCCCCGTCGCCCGAGGCCTATCTGGACGGTCTGGATCACGCCGTCCGCCATTCTGTTCCCAAGCCGATCGCCCTGGTCGTGTGTTATCCGTCCAACCCGACGGCCCAGACGGCGGACCTCGCCTTCTATGAAAAAGTGGTCGCCTTCGCGAAACAGCATGATCTCTACATCCTGTCGGACCTGGCCTATTCGGAGATCTATTTTGGCGACACGCCGACCCCGTCAGTGCTTCAGGTCCCCGGCGCCAAGGAGCGCACGATCGAGTTCACCTCGATGTCGAAAACCTATTCCATGGCCGGATTCCGCGTTGGTTTCGCAGCCGGGTCATCCAAGCTAGTGGGCGCCCTCGCCCGCGTGAAATCCTATCTCGACTATGGGGCCTACACGCCGATCCAGGTTGCCGCCTGCGCTGCACTGGATGGTCCGCAGGACTGTGTCGACGAGGTCCGGGCCATCTATAAATCACGCCGCGATGTTCTGGTGGAGAGCTTCGGACGCGCGGGCTGGGATATTCCCGTGCCCGAAGCGTCCATGTTTGCCTGGGCGCCCCTGCCTGCAGGATGCGAGGAGATGGGATCGCTGGAATTCTCCAAACACCTGATGCGCGAAGCCGGCGTTGCCGTGGCTCCCGGCATTGGTTTTGGCGAACATGGAGAGGGTTTTGTGCGGCTGGCGCTGGTCGAGAATGAGCAGCGCATCCGGCAGGCGGCCCGGGCAACCGGCGAGTTTCTGAAATCCCGCCGGCCAGCCCTGAGAGCCGTTTAGGTCGAGACCGACCTAGAAGCGAACGACGGAACCGCCGAAGCTGATCGAGGACATGCGCGACCCACCCGTACGGTTACGGGAGCGGCGACGACGCATGCGACCCTGCATGACCTTGCGGGCCTCTTCGAGGGTCGGCAGTTCCGGATCTGCGCCGGACTGCAGGTCCTCGCGGTGCGCCACGAAGTCTTCATAGGCTTCGATCTCGGGGGCGAGTTCGGTCGCAACCAGATCGATCATGATCGCGTCGTCCAGATAGCCAATGCCCGGAATACGGTCCGGGATCAGGTCTTCCGGATCGGCAAAATAGGCCAGTGCATCGAGCACGCGGGCACGGTCATCGCCTTCCAGACGCCAGTCCTCATCGCGCAGCATGGCAATGAGCGGCGTGAGACGCGCGAGGCGCTCAGCCACGAAGGCCGGAGGATTGGCGTCCAGCGCCTGAGTGGACATGGCAAACGCACCATCAATGATGGCCGCCTCATCGCCATCGCCGTGAGCTTCGCGAGCCTTTTCAAGGCGTTCACGGAACCAGGCCAGATCGGTTTCCGTCAGTTCAAACGCAACCAGCAGGCTTTTCGGCGAAGTATCGCTCATGGATTTGTCCCTTTCAGACCAATATGTCGAGATCTTGGTTTTTGCACCAAGCCGCGGCCAATGTCACCGGGAACTACAGGAAATCCATCCCACATCCGCTGTTTCAGCGGACACTGGCCACATCTTGCGCCGTTGAAAGACTATCGAGCGCGTTCAGGAAGCCGACATAGTCGGTCGCGCTCTGCTCCGGGATCTCTTCCATCGGCACATGGCCCACCCCCGGATAGATCAACACCCGCGACAGCGGCAGAGCACGCCCGAAGGCATGCGCATGCTCGACCGGAACCAGCGCATCCGCCTCCCCCCACATCAACAATACGGGGAGCGCGACCTCAGCAGCGCGTTCATAGGCCGAATAATCGCGTGGTAATGCGTAGCGCGTCAGTGTCGCCTGGCGATTTCCCGGATGCCGCAGCAAATGCCAATAGCGATCGATCATGCGTTCGGTCACCACACCCTGATCCACAAAACTGTCCCGCACACCCGTCTCCACCCAGCTGCGGGGCAGAAAGCGCGTCAGAACCGGGCCCAGCGTCGGGCTCTGAGCCATGCGGTAGGCCAGGCTCTCGGTCTCGGGCTCAGCTTCCTCGGCAGGCGGCACACCGCTTGCGGCGATGAGAGCCAGACTGTCCAGGTGGTCGGGATGTGCCTGGGCATAGTGGAGCGCGACACGCCCCCCGCGCGAATTGCCCGCGAGATGCATGCGGTCCAGCCCGAGTTCGGAGCGGACGAATTCAACAACCTCCACCGCCCCGTCCAGGGAGTAATCCCCGGTGGGATGCGGTCCTGTCAGCCCATGTCCGGGCAGGTCGAGCGAAACCAGCCGCCACTCATCGCCCAGAAGGCTGACCCACGGCTCCCAGGTATGAAGCGATGCGTTGGACCCATGCACGAGCATGATCGCAGGACAGGTCAAACACCCCTCATCACGCACATGGATGTGCAAGCCGGGCTCAGCTGTTAGAAAACGGGACGCAGAATTGGTATAGTCCGAGATCAGGACACGCCGCTCGATGTCCGGCGCCCAGCCCCAGCCGAACACGGCGCACGCCCCCAGCAAGACAAGGCTCGCGATAATCGCCAGCGTTCGCACCCACCACATGATCTGTCCCCACGGTTTTCTTCAGCTTTGCGCGAAGTCACAAATTCGTCAAGAAAAAGCAGGAAAGCGCTAACCGTCCTGCCAATCTGCGCTCGCCGAGTGGCGATGCAGGCGCTAGCCTCCCTGCATGAACATTGCCATGAACACCGCGCTTCAAGGCATGATGGCCGCGCACTCGCAACTGGCTCACCAGGGACGACATCTGGTTGATGCCGCTGCCAAGGGCGAGGATGTGATCCAGCCTGCGATCGCCATCAAGCAAGCGGAGCAACTCCACGCCGCGAGCGCGACCGTCGCGCGAACCGCTGGCGATATGCAGCAGCGTCTGCTGGACATTACGGCCTAGGCCTACATGAACACCGGTGGGAGGTCATCCCCTGTCACATAAAGTCTCCATTGGCGTGTAGTCTGAAGAGACAGGGGATGACACACCGGTTGGAATTACAGGCCTTCTCCCTCGCATTTTTTGTCAAAGCGTCCTAAGTCTGACGCCATGACCCATGCAGTTTCCGTCGACATCGTCGCAGATTTCGTGTGCCCCTGGTGCTGGCTTGGCAAGCGCTATTGGGAACAGGCCCTGGACGCCCAGAAAGGCATCAAGATCGACAGTGTCTGGCGCCCCTATCAGCTCGACCCGACGCTTCCACCCGAAGGCCGCCCGTATCGCGACTATATGAAGGCCAAGTTCGACGGCGAAAAAGCCGATATCTGGAAACAGATGCGCAGCCATCTTGAAGCCGCGGGCCCGGCGGTTGGCATCAAGTTCAATTTCGACCAGATCACGCATCGCCCCAATACACTCAAGGCACACCGCGTCATGCGCTGGGCGGCCGGTCAGGGCCATGGTGAGGCGTTCGCGGAGCGCACCTTCCAGGCCTTTTTCGAAGAAGGACGCGATATCGGCCAGACGGACATCCTGGCGGCGCTGGCGGGGGAAGCGGGGCTCGACGACGCCATCATATCCGAACTCCTGGCGACAGACCGCGATGCCAAGGACGTCTGGGACGAGGAAGTCTTCTATCGCAAGCTCGGTGTATCGGGCGTGCCCACTTTCATTTTCAACGGCCAGCTCGCCGTCTCCGGCGCCCAGGAACCCCGTGTCCTGGCAGACGCCATCCGGCAGGCCACCACACTTCCACCACCTGAAGAGGATGGTGACGACACCTAGCTCCGAACAGGGACACACGGATCGGAGCGAGAATTGGGGGACACATGTCTGATCTTCAAATTGCCGGCCTCTATGTCGGCCTGAATCTGCTCATCATTCTCGTACTGGCGGGAATTGTCGTAAGCCATCGTCGCCGCAGCCAGGTCTCACTCGGCCATGGTGATGATGAACGTCTGCTGCAGGCCACCCGGTCACATGGCAATGCCACAGAATACCTGCCCATGGCTCTGATCGCCCTGGTGGTCATGGCCCTCATCGAAACACCCCATTGGGGCCTGCACCTGGCGGGGGGCACGCTGACGATTGCCCGCATCCTTCACGGGACCGGCCTGTTGACCAAGCCCGGCCGCACCTTCGGCCGGTTCACCGGTACGTTGCTGACCTGGCTCGTCTATATCGGCTGTGCCCTGTGGCTCATTCTCCAGGCCCTTCTTCCCTCCAGTTTCTAACCTGATCTCACCGATTGAATTCACCCACCTGACAAGGGTATAGCCCGCTCATGACCGACACGCTCAACGCTCCCGACCCAGCCCGTCTCCAGGACCTGGCGGCTTCGCTAGTCAAACTCGCCCAGGACAAGGGTGCCGATGCCGCTGAAGCTGCGCTGGCTGAAAGCCGTTCCACAGAACTGTCTGTGCGCGACGGGCAACTGGAAGATATCGAACGCTCGGAAAGCATTGATGCGGGAATTCGGGTCTTTGTGGGCCAGCAACAAGCCGGGGTCGGTTTTTCCGATCTGTCGGCCGCCGGGTGCGAGGCCGCTGTCGAACGCGCCATTGCCATGGCCCGGGCCGCCACCGAAGACCCGTATACCGGCCTTGCCAGTCCCGACCAGCTGGTGAACCAGCCACCGGAGCTGAAACTCTTCGACGAAACCCTATGGGGGCCCGCCGAGCTGGAAGCCCATGCCATTGCCGTCGAACAGGCCGCGCGCGCGATCGAAGGCGTCACGATGACGGACAGCGCCTTTGCCAGCCAGGGCCAGGGTGCCGCCGCCCACGCCACGTCTGCCGGTTTCAATCATGGCTGGCGCAAAAGCATGTTCAGCTATGGTGCCAGTGTTATCGCCGAGAAAGACGGGGCCATGGAACGCGACTATGCCGCGACCAGTGCACGCCGCCCAGACATGTTGCGCGATCTGAACGAGATTGGCCAGGAAGCCGGCGAACGAACGGCCCGTCGTGTGGGTCCGCAAAAGATGGAGAGCGGCAGCTATCCGGTGATTTTTGACCGCCGCATCGCCGCAACCTTCCTGTCGGCCTTTGCCGGCGCCATCACAGGGCCTGCCATTGCCCGGGGCGTCTCCTTCCTGCGCGACAAGCTCGATCAGCCCGTGTTCAGCGACACCGTCTCCATCATTGATGATCCGCACCGCGACTGGGGGCATGGCTCTGCACCGTTCGATGGCGAAGGCCTGGCGAACCAGCGCTCGCACCTCATCGAACAAGGCCGCCTGACCGGCTGGCTCCTGAACCTGTCATCTGCGCGCCAACTGGGTCTGCCGCCAACCGGCCATGCCCGGCGCGCAATGGGGGGACCCGCCGGAGCAGGTCCGACCAATATCCATCTGGACGCCGGCCCTCGCTCGCGCGAGGACATGATCACCGCGATTGATGATGGCGTCCTGCTGATGGAAATGTTTGGTCCCTCGCTCAACTCCAATACCGGCGACTGGTCGGTCGGCGTGTCCGGCTACCGGATCCGCAAGGGCGTCATCAGCGAACCGGTGTCCGAGATCACAGTGGCGGGCAATCTGATTGACATCTTTGCGCGTCTGGAACCGGCCAGCGACCTGAAATTCTGGGGTGCCAGCAATGCGCCCAGCCTGTTTGTCGATGCCCTGTCTGTGGGCGGACTGTAGAACGGCCTGCGGGCCAAGACTTGAGGATACGCCATGAACAATCCTGACACCCAGCTGCTTCACCTGGTTATTGGCGGCGAACTGTCTGAGGTCGACCCGACCACCACCCAGTTCAAGGATCTCGACGACATCGATTTTGTCGGCGCATTCGGCACCCTTGCCGAAGCCCGCGCGGCCTGGAAAGGCGCCGCACAACGCACCGTGGACAATGCCCACATGCGCTATTTCATCATCCATGCCCACAAGCTTCTCGATCCGTCGACCGAGAAGAAGTCCTGATCCGGCCGAACCGGTGACCAAGAGCGACACCCCCACTGAACAGACGACAGGCCAGCTGGGTCGTCGCCTCTGGCGAGACTGGGTGTCGCACCATCCCGGTATACTGGCGCTCGGATTGCTGTTTTCGGCAATCACCGCGGGCGCCGCGGCCAGCTATGCCGGTTTGATTGCCTGGACGTTCGATCTGCTCGATGCCCAGGATCCCGGCTTTTTCCCGCTGGCCCCCATCGTCATTGTCAGCCTGGCGGGCATACGCGCGCTCAGCCTCTATCTGCAAACCGTACAGACCAATCGCCTGGCCCTGAACGTGATGCAGGACCTGCAGAACGCCATGTTTGCCAAGCTGGTTCATGCCGATTTTGCCCGGCTCCAAGCCGAACCTGTTGGCAATCTGGTTTCGCGTTTCACCAATGACATCACACTGTTACGCGAAACCCTGGTGCGGCTCGCCAATAATCTGGTGCGCGATACACTGACGGTGCTCGGCGCCATTGGCTGGATGCTCTATCTGGACTGGATGCTCACGGCGATGATCCTCGTCGTCTATCCCATCGCATTCTATCCGGTCGTGCGGATCGGAGAGAGATTGCGCAAGACCTCTTCCCAGGCCCAAAGCCAGATGGGCGATGTGACCAGCCAGCTCGAGGAAAGCTTCTCCGGAGCCCGTATGGTCAAGACCTATGGACTGGAAGAGTATGAGAGCACACGGGCCAGCCGGGCGTTCGCGGATCGACTGAAATTTCTGTTTCGCATCACTGAAAACAAGGCGCGGGTTGATCCCATTCTGGAGATGGTCGGCGGTATCGCCCTTGCCGGGCTGGTTGCCTTTGCGGGTTGGCGTCTGCTGTCCGGCGACACATCCATCGGAAACATCCTCGGCGTTCTGACCGGTATCGGTGTCATGTCTCCGGCGATCCGGGCCCTGGGCACGCTCAACAGCATCGTGCAGGAAGGATTTGCTGTGCTCGACCGGGTCTTCCACCTGCTCGATACACAAGATCATATCCAACCCGCCCTGAACGCGCCGGATCTTACGCCATCGGGCGGACATGTCCGGTTTGACGCGGTCAGCTTCACCTATCCCGACGGATCCCTCGCCCTCGATGAGGTGAGCCTGGAAGCCCGGCCGGGTGAAACCATCGCCCTGGTCGGGGCGTCCGGGTCTGGCAAATCAACCATCCTGAACCTCATTCCGAGGCTCTATGATGTCAGCGTCGGCGAGGTCTCGATCGATGGTCAGGACGTCCGTGCCGTCAATCTGACCTCGTTGCGTCGTCAACTCGCGCTTGTCAGTCAGGATATCACTCTGTTCGACGACACCATCGCTGCCAATATACGCCTTGGACAGCTGGACGCGTCGGATGAGGCCGTGGTCGATGCCGCCCGCGCGGCGGATGCCGACACGTTTATTCGCGACTTGCCGGACGGCTATGACAGCCCGGTCGGCCCCCGGGGCGGGCTTCTTTCAGGCGGACAGCGCCAGAGGGTTTCAATCGCCCGCGCTATTCTCAAAAATGCGCCCGTTCTTCTTCTGGACGAAGCCACAAGTGCGCTGGACACGGAGAGTGAACGCCGGGTGCAGGACGCCTTGGAACGCCTCTCCCAGGACCGCACGACCCTGGTCATCGCCCACCGCCTGTCCACTGTACGAAATGCGGATCGGATCTATGTCATGGACAAGGGACGGATCGCCGAGAGCGGAACGCATGACGCGCTGATCGCTCGTGCCGGTGTCTATGCCAAGCTGTGCCGGATGCAATTTGGCAGCGAGACCTAGTCCTCGCAGGGCTCACGGCACTCCTCGACCGGCATGGTGAACTGGAACAGGGATCCTGCGCCCGGCGCACTCTCGACCGTGATCTCCCCTCGCATCAGCTCGGCCAATTTCTGTGCAATCGCCAGTCCCAGCCCTGCCCCGCCGAACTGGCGAGAGAGCTCATCCTCATTCTGGAAGAAAGGATGGAAGATCTGCGCCATGAGCGCGTCGTCCATGCCAACGCCGGTGTCACTGATCTGGAAGCAGAGGTGATGATGGCCGTCCTGGTCCTGCTGGATCAGTGCGCGCAGGCGGATCTCTCCCCGTTCGGTGAATTTCACCGCATTGCCCAGGATGTGAGACAGGATCTGCGCCACGCGATCCTCGTCCCCGCACACTTCGCGCTCCAGACAGGGATCCAGATCGAGGTGGAAAGCGAGCCCTTTCTCCGCGGCCTTGCGCTGATAGGGCGAGGCCACACGCTGCAGCAGGTCCGTTAACGCGAACCGGTCGTGACGGATATCGAACCGTCCCGATTCCAGTCCAGCCAGGTCGAGCAGGTCATTGAGAATTCCCAAGAGGCTTTGGCCGGCACCGGAGATTTCCGTCACCATCTCGGCCTGTTCCTCGCTGAGATCTCCCGTGGATAGAAGGCCAGACAACCCGATGACCGCGTTCAGGGGTGTGCGGATTTCATGGCTGAGTGTCGAGAGGAAGCGGGACTTGGCCCGACTGGCCTCGGTGGCCTGTTGGCGCGCTTCCACAAGGTCGTGGATGTTGGTAATCGCTCCGGCCATGCGAATGACATCCCCGTCCGCCGAGCGCAGGGCTTCGCCGCGCATGCGGAACCAGCGATACTGACCGCCGACCTTCA
Organism: Maricaulis sp. D1M11; assembly: GCF_047308265.1. Lineage (NCBI taxonomy): Bacteria > Pseudomonadati > Pseudomonadota > Alphaproteobacteria > Maricaulales > Maricaulaceae > Maricaulis > Maricaulis sp. D1M11. The sequence goes on along the minus strand of NZ_JBKQWY010000007.1, from coordinate 231,150 downwards.
GAAGACGGACACACAGGTCGAACGCCTGCCCGCGGGTAAAATGGGCCGCCAGCGCTGCGCGCATTCGATCACGATCATCCTTGTGAACCAGGCTTTCAAGACGATCAAACGGCTCGCTGCAATCGCGCGCATGATATCCAAGAAGGCTCCGGAAGCGAGCTGACATGAAGACCTGTTCGGTCTGGCGGTCCCAGTCCCACGCACCGTCCGACGTACCGGCCAGCACCAGCCTCGACCGTTCACCCGCCTCACGCTCGATAATATCCGACGCTAACCGGCGACGATAATGGGAGAAGACTTTCAGAACGCCCTCACCATCCACGAGGGGAGACCGGAAAAGCGCCACGATGATCCCGACCGCCTGTGCGCCCCGAAACAGTGGCATGCCGACATAACCCCGGATACCCATCTCCTCGAGCATGTAGTCACGAGGGAAAGAGCGCGCGACATGATCTTCATACATGCAGGCGCCGGAATGCATCGTATTGGCGCAGGGCGTGTCATCCAGCTCATAGCCAAAATTCTCGACCGGCTCGCCGCGCGCACTGGCGTGAAGCGTGCGCATGCGATTGCGGTTCGGATTGATCCGCGCCACGAACAGGAAATCGGCGTTAAGAAGCCGGGCCGTCTGATTGACAAACGCCTTGAGAAACCCGCTCTGCCCCTCACGTGACAGGATAAAGTTCAATTGCTGGAACCGGTCGATCTGCTCCGGCTCTCTGACGATGATTTCCGCCATGTCCCACTCCGCTGCGCCAGTCGGCGGACACGCCCCGCCAACATGGTTAACGCGGATTAATGTGCATCAGAGCTGTGGGAAAATGGGCTCATATCTGATGAATCAAGGGGGTATAAAAAATACCCGGCCTATTCCCGGCGCAGGATTCCCTCAGTGAGGATTGAGCCCCACCAGCTCGCCATGAAGCCGTTATGCACTGCCATACGGTCATATTCCGTCCGCACCCAGGTCATGAAATCCATGGGCGTATGCGCATTGAACTGGCGATAGGTTTCGAAGAAATAGTCGAGCATGCCTGTCTTGCCCGCCTTGACGTGCAGATATTTCAAGGAGAGGTGGCGAATCGCGTCTTCGAACGGCTTGTTTTCCTTGGTCAGGAGATAAAGCACCGAGATGATTCCCGCCCGGTCCGCACCGGATTTGCAATGGATCAGCGCGGGATACTGGATCGAGTGAAAAATCTCCACGGCCCGTTCGATCCGATCAACATAGGGGGCTTCGCGCGATCCGAACGGCAGATCATGCATCTCCAGACCCAGACGATCACACGCATCACGTTCAAGTGCATAATAGCACGCATGGGGCTGCGTTCCGCGCACATTGAGAATGGTCTTGAAGCCCTGGTCCGCCAACTCTTCCAGACGCTCGGGCGAGGGCTGGTTGGACCGCCACATGCCACCGCCCACCTCGTGCATGTTGTGAAAGCGTTTGCGGAGGATTCCGTGGTCCTTCCACATCAGATCCTTGTAGGCGCGCTCCCGGTCCGCGGGATTGGAAAGATCGTAACTCATAGCCATGCATCCTTGTTTCCCCGCATGTACGCGCAAGAATGCGTCGCGGCAACCGCGACAGGTGCTTGACCTTTTGGCCGCAGGGAGCGAGCAAGACAGGGTTATGTTGAAACGATTGCTCTCCCGTGCCTGGATGCAGGAGATCGTGGGCTTCCTGGCCATGATCTATGTCGAAACCGTACGCCACTCCATTCGCTGGGAGGTGCGCGGTGATGAATACATTCACGAGGTGTGGGCAAAGAACCAGCCCATCCTCGGCGTGGTGTGGCATGGCCGCATCCTAATGGCCCTGCAGGGCTGGTATAAACACCGCGATCGCATGGTTGCCCTGGCCTCGAAATCGCGGGAAGGCGAAATCGGAGCCCGCTTTGCCCGCTGGTACAAGGTGGGACTGGTACGCGGTTCGTCACACAACAAGGCCAAGGCCCACAAGAACAAGGGCGGCAGCAATGCCTACCGGCAGATGGTCGCGCATCTCAATTCGGGCGGATGTGGTGTGGTGACGCCCGACGGCCCGCGTGGACCGCGCATGCGTGCCGGCTTTGGTGCTGTGTGCATGGCGCGCGATACCGGTGTGCCGATCGTGCCCTTCACCTGGTCGACCAGACGCAAGACCGTCCTGTCCAAGGCCTGGGATCGCCATGCCCTGCCGCATTTTTTCACCCGGGGCATAATCATCTGGGGCGAGCCCATTCATGTGCCCGCTGATGCGACCGGCGCACAGATGGAAGCGGCCCGTGAGGCCATGGAACGACAATTGCTGGATCTGACCCGTCAGGCCGATGAGGCCATGGGCGGTGAAGTGGTGCAGCCCGCCGATGATCCGCGAGGTCAAAAGTTCGACGAGGCCCGTGTATGAGCCTGCCTCCCAGCCTGACCGCCTATCGGGCGCTCATTCGGCTGGCGGCGCCGATCGCGCCTTACTTGCTCAATCACCGCGCCCGCCGGGGCAAAGAAGACACAGCACGTCTGAACGAACGCCTGGGACGGCCGACGATCACTCGGCCTGAACAGACGCTGGTCTGGATGCACGGGGCCAGCGTGGGGGAAAGCCTCGTTCTGGCGAGCCTCGTCGACGAAATGAGCGGTCGCGATCCCGCCTTGCGCTTTCTGGTCACCACCGGCACGACCACCTCGGCCGAATTGATGAGCAAACGCCTGCCATCCACCGCCATGCACCAATATCTTCCCGTTGACACGCTGTCGGCCGTTGAGGGGTTTCTCAGCCATTGGCGCCCGGACCTGGCGGTCTTCGCGGAAAGCGAGATCTGGCCCAATCTGATCATTGAAACGGCACGGCGCGGCACGCCCATGGCGCTCGTCAATGCCCGGATGAATGCCCGCTCCTTGCAAAACTGGCGCAAACGTCCCGACACGGCCCGCTGGCTCCTGTCGTGTTTTGACTGGATCGGGGCCGCAGACCACCAGACCCGGGACGGGCTGGAGGATCTTCTGGGCGAACATGTCACGCTGGCAGGCAATCTGAAACTGGAGGCCAAGCCGGCGCCTCCGGATGCCCATGAGCTGAGCCGGGCAAAAGTGGCCGCGGCCGGTCGACCGGTCTGGCTCGCCGCCTCGACCCATGAGGGTGAGGAGGCTCGTGTGCTCGACGCCCATGCCCGCATTCTGGCCGACAAACCTGATGCGCTGCTCGTTCTGGCCCCGCGTCATCCCGATCGCGGTGATGCTGTCGCCCGAATGATCAAACAGCACAAACTGTCGGCCGTGCGGCGCAGTCGCGATGATATTCCCACTGGCGACCATGAGGTCTGGCTGGCGGATACGCTGGGCGAAATGCAGATCTGGTTTCACCTCAGCCCGGTTGCGTTGATCTGTGGCAGTTTGAAAGACGGGATTGGCGGGCATAATCCGGTCGAGGCGACACACGCAGACTGTGCCGTTCTGACCGGGCCGCATGTGGCCAGTTTTGACGATCTCTACGCGGCCTACCGCGCCGAGCGAGCCGCAGAGGAAGTCAGCTCCGCCGAAGAGATCGCGAATGCGGTTCTGCGGAGCTGGACGGGCCAGGGTCCGCAGATCGATACCGCGCGGCAGGTCCTGTCCCGGGCATCCGGCGGCGCGATGGCCAGTACGCTTGAGGCCCTGTTCGACTTGTTGGCTCCACGCGATGACGACACACCCGACCTCATTCCCGGCCCCCACGGGAGCCGATCATGAAGGAACCAGACTTCTGGTCCCGTCCGTCCCACACACTGAGTGACAGGATCCGCGACGGCCTGCTCTCGCCTCTCTCGACTCTGTATGCCTGGGCAGGCCAAAGGCGACTGGACAAAACCGTCAGCATGGATCCGGGCATTCCCGTGATCTGTATTGGAAACCTGACGCTGGGTGGAACGGGCAAAACCCCCCTCACCCGGCATATCCAGGCCTGTCTGACGGACATGGGGCATCGCCCCGCCTGCCTGTCACGGGGTTATGGCGGTCGCGAACCCGGACCGCTGCGTGTTGATACAGATCGTCATTCTGCGATGGATGTGGGGGATGAACCGCTCCTTCTGGCCCGCGACGGCGAAGCCTGGATTTCCCGGGACCGACCCGCAGGCGCCCGCGCGATGGCTGCCGACGGGGCCACGGTCATCCTCATGGATGATGGACACCAAAATCCAAGCCTGGCCAAAACCGCCTCGCTCGTGGTGATCGACGGTCGTTCGGGCTGGGGCAATGGACGTGTCTTTCCGGCCGGGCCTTTGCGTGAACCGGTCTCGCGGGGTCTCGCGCGCGCGGACGCGATTGTGGTGATGACACCGGATCGTGATGCTCTGCCTGACTATACAGGCTTGAAACTGGACGAGTTGGAAATCCCCGTTTTCCACGCCTGGCTGGCCCCGTGCGCCCGCCCGCCGGATGGCCCCTTGCTGGCGTTTGCCGGTATCGGAAAACCGCAAAAGGTCTTCGACAGCCTCGCACTGGCCGGCGCCGATCTGGTCGGGACCGAAAGCTTCGCCGACCACCATGTCTACACCACCGCCGAGATCGATGCGCTGTTCCAGCACGCCGCCGCACTCGATGCGCGACTGATCACAACGGAGAAAGACTGGGTCCGTCTCCCACCTGCAGTCCAGGAACAGGTTCTGGTCTGGCCAATTGAGGTGGAGTTTGCCAATACAGCTGCCTTCGATGAGCTCTTGCGGCGTGTGCTGGACGATGCACGCCCAGCGGACTAGACCTGTCTCATGATAGAAGCACAGCGTGACGCAAGCCGAATGACACGGCTCGGTTGGCGGTTCGAGGCCTTGGCCTGGGATCTCTACAATGCATGGTATCGCGCCAAGTCAATCGATGAGGCCTCGGATGCCGGCGCTGCGCTGATCAAGCGATTGGGGCCGCTGACCCCCACGCATGAGATCGCGCGCATCAATATGCAGCGCTGCTTTCCTGATGCGGATCCCGTAGAGATCGATCGCCTGCTGGACGGCATGTGGGAGAGTTTTGGCCGCTTTGCGGGCGAGATGCCGCATATGGGCGTGTTCGCCACACCGGAATTTCATGACCGTGTCGAGTTCATCGGCCGGGAACGACTTGAAGCCGCACGCGATGCCAACAAGGCTCTGGTTCTGGTGGGCATGCATCACTCGAACTGGGAGATTGCTGCCGCCGCGATCATGCAGACCGGGCTCAATTGCCACATCACCTACCGGCCCGCCAACAATCCGTTGATCGACGATCGGATCACCGGCACGCGGCAGGATTACGGGATCAAGCTTCTCACGGCCAAGGGCGGAGATGGTGCCAAATCACTCATGTCAGCGCTGAAACGCGGCGAGTCCGTGGCCTTGATGAACGATCAGAAGATGAATGACGGCATCAGCGTCCCCTTCTTCGGACACCCCGCCATGACAGCCCCCGGACCGACCCGCCTGGCCTTGCGTTATGATCTGGATATCGTGCCTATCTCCGTACACCGGCTCGAGGGTGCGAGCTTCCGTGTGATCGTGCATGACCCGATCGAGAAATCCGAACATCCGGATCGTTCAACCGCCATCTCAGAAACGGTGACGCGGATCAGTGCCTGGGTCGAGCAAGAGGTTCGCAAAACACCGGAACAATGGTTCTGGGTGCATCGGCGCTGGGCCAAGGACGTCTACAAAAAGCCTCGCGCCTAACACTCACTCGGTCGGAATGTCGAGATCCAGCAGGGTTTGCGGATCCGCATAGAACTGATTGCGCAGTTTCACACGCCAATCCAGATGCGGACCGGTTGACCGGCCCCCCGCCCCGATATCGCCGATCAACTCGCCTTGTTCGACAATCTGGCCGGTTTCTACATGAACTGCGCTGAGGTGCAGGAAAGCACTCACCACGCCCTGGCCGTGATCGATAAAGATCAGACCGCCTTCATAATACATGTCGGCTTCAGCCAGGGTCACAAGGCCTCCAGCGGGCGCCACGACCGGCGTGCCGGTTTGATTGGCCCAGTCGATCCCCCAGTGCACACCGCGTTCAGCGCCATCATTGTAGATGCGCGCGGAGCCGAAAACGCCCGTCATGACGCCCTGGGAGGGCTCCACAAAGCCATCGAGATACCCCACCCCGTCCCATACGGAATTGAAGGCTTCCTGTTTTTGCGCATATTCTCGCTGACGCCGCGGCAGAGTAGACGGATCCGGATTGACCGTCGCTCCCGGCACGCCATTGACGCGTTGAAGCGCGTAATCGCGTTGACCAATTTCACGAACTTCATCCACGATGACAGTGCCGTCAGCCAGTTCTACGCGGAAGGGCTGAGGTGTTTCCGTCTGACGCGGCAAGGCCAGGACGGCCCATCCGGCCACATCGCCTGTCGCCTCGATACCGCCGAGATTGATACGACTTCCCGGCCCGTACTGGCAGGCGATGAAGTGACTTTCCGTAAACTCGCCCACACACCCGGTCTGCGGCTGAGCCTGTGACAGAGAGGCCGGTTCGCGCGTTTCCAGCAGGGCCGCGATGGGGTCCGCAGCCTGGTCCGCCTCGATGGCCGGGGCCGTCTCCAGGGTCTGGAACGCAAGGGTCAGGGCGAGGATCATCATGTCTGGGCCTGTCCGGGGTGAAGCTCACGCCAGCGATCTGTCGCGACAAGGCTGTCTCGATAGGCTTCCTGCTCATCGACATTCCAGTATCGCAACTCGGTCAGGGCGATTTTCTCACCGGTTACGGCACACTTCACCCAAGCGCCCGGCTTGAGGATGATAAAATCTGAATCGCCGTATTCGAGGATGGCCTCACCCTGGAATTCGGCACCAAAAGACGTGCTGATATCACTCATGTTCCTGTCCTAACATGGCTTGCCTGACGCGTGAATGACTGAAGCAGAAACGTGACAGGCATCGGTATCAGAAGAGCTGGCCCTGGCCGGAATCCGAGGACCGTGAACCGGGCTTTGCGGACCGTTTGCGCGGCGTTTTCTTGTCGGACACGGCTCGGGATGATGATGCTGGGAGCTGCGAGACCGGCGGAGATGATACAGGGGGTGGCGGGGAGGTGCCCTCGCCGACTGTTGCCGCGCGGCGACCGTCTGCGAACTCCAGAGACACAACAGCCCCGTGGTTCAGATCGGCGGACTGGCGAACCAGCTCACCCTCATGATCGCGCACCAGGACAAATCCACGCTTGAGCACGGATTGATGTGACAGGGCATCCAGGCGTTCGCCCCAGTTCTGCAGCGCCTGTCGCCGATCCCTGTGACCCCGTGCGAATGCGGGAGCCAGTCGCGAGGCCAGATCACGCGCACGGTCAAGCTTCTGGCGGATATCCCGCTCCAGCGCGGCAGGTTTCAGACCCGCTGCGGCCACAGCAAGACGGCTGCGGCGCTCGGTGAGGCCGGCCCGGGCAAGACTGTCCAACCGCTCGGCCACAAGATCGAAACCCTGTCGTTTCAGCGCCAGGAACTGCACTGGATTGGGGAGCGCACGCGCCAGTCCGCGCAATTCCGTACGGCGGCGTTCCAGAAGGCGAGACAGTCCCGAGACCAGGCGCGCATTATAGTCCTGAAGACTGGCGACCAGATCGACACGGACCGGGACCGCCATTTCTGCCGCCCCGGTGGGAGTGGGCGCCCGTCGGTCTGAAACGAAATCGATCAGCGTGGTATCGGTCTCGTGGCCCACAGCCGAGATCAGCGGAATCTGTGACTCCGCCGCGGCCCGCACGACGACCTCTTCGTTGAAAGCCCATAAATCCTCGATTGATCCGCCACCCCGCGCAACAATCAACACGTCCGGGCGCGGAATCGCACTCGCATCTGTCAGCGCATTAAACCCGCGAATGGCGCCTGCGATCTGTGTCGCCGCCTGATCGCCCTGCACCAGTACCGGCCAGACAAGAACATGACGCGGAAACCGGTCACGCACACGGTGCAGAATATCGCGAATCACCGCGCCGGTCGGCGATGTCACCACACCGATCGTCTGTGGCAAAAAAGGCAGGGCCTGTTTCCGCTCGGTAGCGAACAGACCTTCGGCAGCGAGCGCTTTCTTGCGCTCTTCCAGCAAGGCCATCAGCGCACCGGCACCGGCGGGTTCCATCGTGTCGACGATCAACTGATACTGGGAGCGGCCCGGATAGGTGGACATGCGCCCTTCGATGATCACCTCCAGACCTTCCTCCGGTCGGAAGCGGAAACGGGCGGCCGTGCCTTTCCAGGCAATGGCATTGATGACCGCACGATCATCCTTGATATCGAAATAGACATGGCCGGATTTGGCGATGGTCACACGCCCCAGCTCGCCGCGCACACGCACGTGTCCGAATGCATCTTCCACGGTCCGCTTGACCGCTCCGGCCAATTCGGAAACCGAGTATTCTGGCGTATTGCCCATCGAGTCTGCCATGGGATGAGACCTAAGCCGCATTCTTTCCTGCGGCAATGGTGAAGGGGACTCGCCGAGCAGGACAAGTTAGGATAGTCATGCCGCCTTCTAGCAGATGAGGCCCTTTATGAAGGTTCTTCTTGTCGGTTCCGGCGGGCGCGAACACGCCCTCGCCTGGAAGATCGCCCAAAGCGCTGAGCTGACCGAACTCCATGCTGCCCCTGGCAGTGCCGCGATAGAGGATCTGGCGACTTGCCATGATGCCGATGTGTCCGATCTGGACGGTCTTGTGGAACTCGCCGTGAAACTGAACGCCGACCTTGTTGTCGTGGGACCGGAAAACCCCCTGTGCGACGGGCTTGCCGACAAGCTGCGTGCGCATCGCATCGCCGTGTTTGGCCCCAGCGAAATGGCCTCCCGGCTGGAAGCTTCCAAGGCGTATGCAAAGGATTTCTACGCCCGGTACAAAGTCCCGTCTGCGCGGTATGGAATTTTTTCAAACGCGGGCGAGGCCAAGGCGTTTCTCAGTGAATTCGAACCGCCCTACGTGCTCAAGGCCGATGGTCTGGCCGCCGGCAAGGGCGTGGTGATTCTCGAGGACCGCGCCGAGGCCGAAGCCGAGATCGACGCCTTCCTCAGCGGCAAGTTTGGCGCAGCCTCCCAGACCCTGGTCATCGAGGAATTCATGGCAGGCGAGGAGATTTCGATCTTTGCCCTGTGTGATGGTCAGTCGGTGACCTTCTGCGGAGCGGCCCAGGACCATAAACGCGTCGGCGAAGGCGATACCGGTCCAAACACCGGCGGTATGGGCGCCTACTCCCCCGCGCCGATCGGCACCGCTGAACTGATCGAAACCGCAATGACCACGATTATTCAGCCTGTCGCTGACGGGCTGGCGAAGGAAGGCGCTCCCTTCCAGGGTGTCCTGTTCGCCGGTCTGATGGTGACCCCTGAAGGTCCCAAAGTCGTGGAGTTCAACATCCGCTTCGGCGATCCGGAATGCCAGGTTTTGATGAAACGCATGAACTCAGACCTCCTGCCCTATCTCAAGGCCTGCGCGACGGGCGGGCTGGCCGACCTCCCGCCGATCGACTGGGATGATGATCCGGCGATCACTGTGGTCATGGCAGCCAAGGGCTATCCCGGCGCGTACGAAAAAGGCTCAGTGATCAACGGGGTCGACAAGGTCAATATGATCGAGGGTGTGCGGGTCTTCGAAGCCGGAACCGCCCGTAACTCCAAGGGCGATCGTACAGCCAATGGTGGACGTGTGCTTAATGTCACCGCCTCTGGCGAGACCCTGCACTATGCGGTCGATCGGGCCTACACGGCTGTGGATGCGATCGATTGGCCCGACGGCTTCTGTCGCCGCGACATCGCCTGGCGTGCCCTGAAGACACATTGAGCGCACCCACAAGGGTTTGACTTCGCTCTCGCAACGGGCATGTTTCCTCTCAACAAGAACATATGAGGGGAGATAAAGATGATGCAGGTCAAAACCCTGACGGGCGGTCACGCATGAGCGAGCTGGATGAGAGCTTTTCCGGCACCAAGGCTGTGGCCGACGCCCTGAGCTTTGACGAAAACGCCCTGGCGGACTGGATGACATCGCATGTCGATGGTTTTGCCGGTCCACTGACCGTGAGCCAGTTCAAGGGCGGACAATCCAACCCGACCTACAAGCTCGACACGCCGGGCCGGTCCTATGTGCTGCGGCGAAAACCCCCGGGCAAGCTCCTGCCCTCGGCCCACGCGGTGGATCGCGAACACAAGGTGATGAAGGCCCTGGGTGAACAAGGCTTTCCCGCGCCCCACATGTTCGCACTGTGCATGGACCGCGAGATCATCGGGACGGAATTCTATGTGATGGATTTCGTGGAGGGCCGCATTTTCTGGGACGGGCTGTTACCCGATGTGCCCAAGGAGGAGCGCGCGGCCATTTATGATGCCTCCAATGCAACGCTTGCCCATCTGCACGCCATTGACGTGGAGACCGCCGGGCTGAGCGATTACGGCAAGCCGGGCAATTATTTTGAACGGCAGATCGCGCGGTGGACCAAACAATACCGGGCTGCTGAAACCGAACCGGTCGACGCGATGGACCGCCTGATCGAATGGCTGCCCCAGGCCGCGCCGCAACAGGAACACACCTCGGTCGTCCATGGTGATTATCGCCTCGACAATATGATCTTTCATCCCACCGAACCGCGTGTCATCGCCGTTCTGGACTGGGAATTGTCGACTCTGGGAGACCCGCTCGCCGACTTCACCTATCAGCTGATGGGTTGGGTCATGCCGCCGGAAGTCCGGGGCGGGTTTTTGGGCATCGACCTTGCGGCACACGGAATTCCTGCCATGGAGACCTATGTCGAGGCCTATTGCCAGCGCACCGAACGTGACGGCATTCCCGAGCTGGATTTCTACTTTGCCTACAACATCTTCCGCCTCGCCTCGATCGTTCAGGGCGTCTACGCCCGGGCTCTGCAGGGCAATGCATCCAATGCCAAGGCCATGGAAATGGGCAAGGCCGTGACCCCGCTGGCCCAGGGTGCCTGGGGATTTGCAAAGAATGCGGGGGCCTAGCTCCCGCAAGAGCGTGACACCCCGCGTCCGGGGGGCGGCCGCTTGACCGCCGCCATTCTCCTCCTCGCCACATTTGTCACCGCCTTCATTTCCGGCGTATTTGGCATGGCCGGCGGCTTGGTCCTGATGGGCGTGCTTGCGCTCATCCTGCCGGTCTCCTCGGCCATGGTGGTGCACGGCCTCATTCAGAGCGTCTCCAATGGCTGGCGGGCGGTCCTGCTGGTGCGATGGCTGGATTGGCGCATTCTGGGCGTTTATGCGCTGGGATCGGCCCTGGCTGCGGGCGTGCTGGTGTGGTCAACTTTCGAGCTCGACAAGGCCTGGCTGTTCATCCTGCTGGGTCTGGTGCCCGGGGTGATCTGGGTCCCCAAGCGCTGGCTCCACCTGGATGCAGCCCGTCCATTGCACGCCATTGCGTGCGGCGTGACCGTCACCGGGCTCAATGTGATTGCGGGAGTGTCCGGGCCCCTGCTCGACGTCTTTTTTGCCGACACCGAGGCAGACCGCCGCACCATTGTTGCGACCAAGGCGGCGACCCAGGTACTCTCCCACGGCGTCAAGATCGCCTATTACATCCTGCCTGCCCTCAGCGCTGCCGCCCTGCCCGGCGTGCAATGGCTGGTGCTCGCCCTGCCATTATCCATCCTGGGCACCACGCTGGGCGCACGCTGTCTCGAACGGATGAGCGATCTCCAGTTCCGCCAGTGGACGAAATACATTGTCTCGGCAATTGGTTGTATCTATGTCGTGCGCGGGCTTGCCCTGCTGACCCAAGGAGGCTCTGCGTGACCCCGACTGCCCTTCAAAACAAACATGTCCGCCTTGAACCCCTACGGGCGGATCATCGCGCGGTTCTTCGTCCGCTCGCAGACGATCCCGAGCTGTGGGCACTGACCACAATCCGCGGCGATGGCGCGTTTTTCGACGCCTGGTTTGACCTGATGCTGGGTCAGCATACCTCCGGCCGCCAGATCTCCCATGTGGTGTACAAACAGGACAGTGGCGAGGCTGTTGGACATTCCGCCTATCTGTCTCTGGCACCCGAGCATAAACGCCTGGAAATTGGCTGGACCTGGTACATCGCATCGGCCCGCGGCACATCTGTCAATCCCGCGGCCAAGCTCCTGCTCCTGGAACAGGCCTTTGCCACCGGCGCCCGTCGGGTGGAACTCAAAACCCATGGACTGAACGAGCGCTCTCAAAACGCCATGCTGAAAATGGGCGCGACCCGCGAAGGCGTTCTGCGCCAGCACACCCGAACCTGGCGCGGAGATTGGCGCGACACGGTGTTTTTCTCCGTGCTCGATACGGAATGGCCCCGGGTCAAGAACGGGCTCACAGCCCGGCTCGACCCGGCAGGCGGAACCCGCTGAATTCAGGTCCCGCCCCCCGGTCCATGTGCGGGTCAGGCGTCTTCCAGCTCCTTGGCCCCGACCGTCTGGGTCGCAGCGGCATAGGAGACGCGGGCCATGCGTTCGGACCATTCCTGCATGGCCGTGTTTCCGGTCGCAGCCCAGTTTGCAGGGTCCTCGTTTGCGACATCCGCCACGCTCTGCCAGTCTGACGCGATGGACGCGAGAGCCTTGAAGGCCGTGGATTCATCCTGCACGACCGCATCCAGCTGGTTGATGACCAGATTCATCTGGGCCAGATCGGCTGTGGCAGCATCGAGCGCTGCCCACTCCGTCTCCAACTGCCCCAGAATCTGCTTGGCTTCCTGCGACAGGACGATCTGGTCGATCACCGTGAAGCCTACCTGCGTCACCCCCTTGAGAAGCGGTGCAATCGGGTCTTCCTCGGTCGCCACATCGACGCCCACTTCGATCACCGTAGCAACGATCTGTTTGGCATTGTCGATCGCGTCCTGCGAAATTTTTTGCTCATCCTGGTCAAACTGATCATTGAGCTGTTTCACAATCGCTTCGATCTGGGCGATCTTCGCTTTATCCGCATCCCGGATGCCATCGGCAATGGTCTTGAGGGAATCCAGCAAAGGCTGCCCCCGGCTGATGAGGCTGGCCACGTCATCACCCACCACAATCGCCCTCGGGGTGGCTTCACCCTCTTCGAACAGGATGGATTGGACCTCACCTTGCGTTACGGCGTTGAGACCGTAGAGCTTGTTGATCTCATAGGCCTGGGCCAGGATCTGGGCGTTGACCAGCCCCTCATAATACTCCTGCCAGATATCCTCCTGCCAGCGCAGAAAGTCCTGGACCGTATCCTGATGCACCGGATCATTCTTGATCTGGGAGGGCAGGGTCACGGCCTGAGAGGCCATCAGATAATTGTTCACCGTGATGAGTTGGTTGAGAATGTCGAGAACCGGCAAAAGCGCCATGGCTCCATCTCCTTGTCAGAGAAACAAAAAAGTCTGAGAAACAAAAACCCCACCCGGATGAACCGGGTGGGGCGACAGGTCTGATCAGCCCTGCGGCAGATCCGGCAATTGTGTCCAGCTATTGGGCCCAGCCTGGCTGTTCAGGCGCCAGGTATTGCCCTCATTGTCTGTATAGTAGACGACGTCGGTATCGCTCACGAAACACCCGGTCGCATTGGGCTGCAATGCGGTTGAGGCGCTCGGATTGACCGTGTTGTCTATGGCATACAGTTCCAGCGCCGGATCGGAGCTGATGATGTATTGGTCACACGTCGTCATCTGCGCGACCTGGCTGATGGAACTGCCGGTATTACCGCCATTGATCAGCTGCCCCGTGCCCACATCATAGACATAGCAGTTCAGATTGCTGTCCACGAAGGAGAGATAACCACCATTGCCATTGATCGAGACACAGAGGCTGGAATTGATCGTTTCCCAGCCACCATTCTCGTACACATAGACCTGCTGGCTATTGGTCGAGAGGGCAAACAGCTTGCCACCGGCCACGGCGATCTGTGACGGCGCGTCGGTGTTGGGCATCGCCGGAAGTGCGGTCCAAGCCTGACCACTGCCGCTGTATTGATAGACCTGGCGGTCCGACATCGTCTGATTGATGGCATAGATCGTTGTGCCATCCGTGGTGACCGCAGCCGCCGGGAAGGTCGAGATTGTCGTCCAGGCATTGGATGACGCGTCATAGGTCTTAACGTTATAGGTGCTGTCGACCGGGGTCGGCGTGCTTTCCGAACCATCAATCGGCGCGCCATCAATGCCCACCACAATTGACCCGGCCGCGACAACCGACAGAGCGGTTTCCGGCAGTTCAGACCAGGTATTGCCGCCCTCGCTATAGTGGAAGACTTGGCCAGCCATATCGATGGCGTAGACATCCGAACCTGTGGGCGAGAAGCTCGTGGGATGGGGCAGCATGATGGAGGTCGGCCAGATATAGGCGCTGAGATTTTGCAGAACCGCAGCAGCCCCCACAATCGTATTCCACTCGTCTTCAGCCTGATCCAGATTGCCGGAATCAAGATCGCTGATCGCCGTATTCACATCATCGGCGAGGGTCTGATAGAGCGTTTCCAGCTGTGTGAGTTCCTGCTGGGCTGCCGCATTCATGGACGCAAATCCGCCCACCTGGTTGGCAAAAGCCGATACGGAGGCTGCCGCACTCTGATCGGCCTGACGCCAGGCTTCATCATTCTGGATCTGTGCTTTGAGCGTGGCAATTTCGCCCTTGAGCAATTCGATCTCGGCAATCGCGAAGTAAGCACCCACTGCACCGCCGGCAATCATGATCCAGCCAATGGGATTCCAGAAATTCACCAGGCCGATCAATCCGACCGTGATCGCTGCGGCAGCGGCAAAACCCAGACCGATGATCTTGGAGTTATCGCTGTCGATCTTGTCGTTGCAGTTCTGGATGTCCTGGTTCAGCGCATCAATCTCGGACTGGTAGGCCGCGATCAATTGCGCAAGCACACCCGTCGTCGCGGCCGTCTGCAGGGTTTCTGCCGCGGTCTCCAGATTGGTGCCCAGCGTAATCATGGACTGTTTCAGCGACTGGATATCCGGCAATTCGGCCCCAATCAGCGATTTGAGCTGATCGAGGGTCTGATCATAGGCGGACGAGCCAGGCGTTTCAGCCTTCAGGATCGTGAATTTGCCCAGGACACTCTGATTGATGGTCTGGAACGTGGTGGGTACCGAGACAAGCTGAGAGAAAATACTCGGTGCGCCCGATCCCTGTTGCGTATTGATCCAGGCACCGGCCTGACCCTGGAACGTGGCAAACTGGGTCTGGAACTGATTGTAGGCCGCCTGAAGCTCGGCATTGTCAATGCCCGGCCCCGGGGGTGTTCCACGGAAGGTGACATTGGGCAGTGCGGCTTCGCGCAACGCATAGACATAGCCGCTGATGGCAGCCACGCTGAGCACGGACACAGAGCTTTGAGCCACCATCTGCAGGGCCAGACGCCCCATCTCGGTCTCGGGCTCGATCGTGTTCAGTGTCTTGATCGCTTTCGACATCATCATGCGCCGGCGTTGACCCAGACGGATCTCCCGGTCTTTGCGAACCGCCGAGCTGGCGGGGATATCGGTCATTGTCATGGTATTCCTCCCAGGGATTTGGCGCGCACGACCTCATGGCCGCGCGGTAGTCTTGCCCGCGAGCACACACCGGTCGGTCATGCCGCCGGGCCATGTCATTTCACCTGAACCAGAACACGCCTGGGGCGGAGAGATCTGAACGGGTTCATTCACACCCGACTCGGGATCTGTTCTCGCGACACATCGATGTCTCTCAGAACGATGACCGTCGAAACGATGATCGCCGGATCGATGATGGTCAGAACAGACGTCCACCCCGGAGCGCCACGGCGATACTGAACTCGCGCTCCCGGGAAACCATAACCAAAGCCGGCGACTATTTAAAGGTGCATTAGTTTAAATTGTCCCGCAAAGGGTGTTTCTCGTCTTACTTCCTCCGGGACAATTTTAGGCAGCCCTCAAACACAAACGACCCGGCGCGCGCGAGGCGGCCGGGCCGAACCGGATCCAACAGATCGGTCTGTTAGGGTGCAGATCCTAGTCGAAAAAGGCGATCTTGTTATTGTCCAGATCTCGAACATAAGCGGAGAATTTCGGACCGCGCTGCCCCGGCTCGCCTTCACTCGATCCGCCCAGTGCGATGACACGCTCGAACAAGCGACGCACCTCATCGGACGTGTCAGCCTGAAATCCCAACATGGTGCCATTGCCATGGGTTGCCGCTTGACCGTCAAACGGTTTGGCAAGCGCAAACGTGAAATCCGCCCCGCGCCAATAGACCATGCGCTCTGTGGCATGAACCTGGCTGATCCCGCTGTTCTCGAACAGGCTGTCATAAAAACGGGTTGCCGCCTCAAGGTCATTCGTCCCGAAACAGATATAGTTCATCAGCATGGTTTCATCCTTCTGGTGCTGTGCATTTCAACTCTGTCTCACCTGGATATCGCCTAATACGCCATTTTATGACATATTTCTTGGATGCCCCGCACACACGCCAATGACCGTATCCGACGCATGGACCTGATTGCCGCACAGCTCAAACAGGACGAGCTGTGCACAGTGAAAGGGCTTGCACACCATTTCGGGGTCAGTGAACGCACCATTGCCCGGGATCTGGGCCTGATGCGCGAACGCGGTCTGCCGATTGATTCCGACCGGGGCCGAGGAGGCGGGGTCCGGCTGGATCGCAATTGGGGCGTGGGCCGGTTGAACCTTGCTTATGCCGACGCGGTCGACCTCTTGATCAGTATCGAGGTCGCCGAACGCATGGGCTCTCCCCTGTTTCTGGCCAACCTGGCTTCGGTACGCCGTCAGCTCATCGCGTCTTTTTCACCCGACAAGCGGGCACGAGTGGAGCAATTGAAGTCCCGCATCCTGATCGGCCCATCCGCCTCACTTCAGGTGCAATCGCACTTCACACCGCCTGATAAATCTGTCGTCCAGGCCTTGCACCAGGGATTCATGGACCAGGACTGTCTGGACATTGGCTATACCCGCGAAGACGGGCAGACCTCCCGGCGCGACATCGAACCCCACTACCTGCTTCTCAAATACCCGGTCTGGTATGTGATTGCCCATGACAGTCAGAAAGACAGGCCGCGCACATTCCGCTGCGACCGCATGGACACAATCCAGCGCACGGGGCGTCGGTTCAGTCTGAAACCGGTGGAGTATTTTCTTGAAGACGGCGCGGCATCCCCTGCCCCGCCCGTCGATGTCTAGCCGTCCAGACACCGTGTGCCAGGGCCGACCAGACGACCATCCCGAATTTCCAGCGGGACATATCCGTGTGCATCCGTCAGCACCAGATCCGTTCTCTGACCGGGCAGAATATAGCCGGTCGCCTCGGCTTGCCGAGCCGCCGCCTGGATGACGAGTGTGGGTATCTCCGGCTGAGCCCGGCGCAGGACAAAACCGGCACCACTGAGTTCCGGTATGCTGGACGACACCTCGATCTCGCTGGCCATGGCCGCGATGATACCGTTCTCGATCAGCACATCCTGACCATCATAGCGACCACCCGCATCCTCGATTGTGACCTGACGGATCAGAAGGTCCGGCGCTTCGCATCGGGTGGACACCACATTCGCGCTAGATCCAAGAAGCGTCAGGCTCAGGGCAATACTGGTCGCAATCATAAAAGGCCTCATCCGATGGACAGGACCTCGTAGAACGGGTTCGCAAACCTTTTATGACGAAACGGCAAATATAAGTCCGTGTACTGATTTATATACTTTTTCGGTCCACGCGATGTTTGCGCTTGGCGCGAAAGAATTCGCGCAGAATTTCAGAGCAGTCTTGCGCCAGCACACCTGACACGACATCCGGCTTCCAGTGACAGGTCTGTTGCTCAAAGAATCGCGGGCCGTGTTCCACCGCGCCGCCTTTTGCATCCGAGGCCCCATAGACGAGACGTCCGATGCGGGCATGGCTGATCGCCCCCGCACACATGGCGCAGGGTTCAAGCGTGACGAATAATTCGAGCCCGGTCAGACGATAATTGCCTTTCATCTGACCAGCCTTTCGAAGCACATCAATCTCAGCATGCGCCGTTGGATCATGAAGTGTAATCGGACGGTTATGGGCACTCGCCACCACCAGATCCGTCTCCGGGTCGACCAGGATCGCCCCGATCGGAGCTTCGTCAGCGGCAGCTGCCGCTTGCGCTTGGGCCAGTGCCAAACGCATAAACGCTTCATCGCGGGTGTGTGTCATTGGATCCGCCTAGCGATGCTGCATAGAAAGATCAAGCTTGACCGACTCCGCCGACACGTCCGAACGCATCGCCAAATACCTTGCCCGCGCCGGCATCGCCTCGCGCCGGGAAGTGGAACGCATGATCGAGGACGGTCGGGTGAGTGTGAACGGCAAACGCCTGACCACCCCCGCCTTCAAGGTCACCGGTGGGGAACGGATCGAGGTTGACGGAAATCCGGTCGAACCTCCCATGGCCACCAAGCTCTGGCGGTATCACAAGCCCGCCGGACTGGTCACCACGCATTCCGATCCCGAAGGTCGTCAGACCGTATTCGACACCCTGCCGAAGGAGCTGGGGCGCGTCATCTCCGTCGGCCGACTCGACCTGAATTCGGAAGGCCTTTTGCTGCTAACCAATGATGGTGAACTCTCGCGTGCCCTCGAACTGCCCTCCACCGCATGGACCCGACGCTATCGCGTTCGTGCATTTGGCAGTGTCACCGAAGACGCTGTGCGGCAATTGCGGGCCGGCATCACCGTGGACGGCATTCGTTATGGCGCGATGGATGTCGAGATCGAGCGGGAGACCGGTTCGAACAACTGGCTGACCATTGGTCTGCGAGAAGGCAAGAACCGCGAAATCCGGCGTGCACTGGAAGCAGTCGATCTGAAAGTGAACCGGCTGATCCGTGTCGCCTATGGCCCCTTCCAGCTGGGCCAGCTGGACCGCGGTGAGGTCAAATCCGTGCCCGGACGTGTGCTGGAGGATCAGTGCGCTCACCTGGTCGAGAATATGAACACAACATCGGGCCAGGCGCGTCCCAAGGGCCGCCCGCAAAATCGCGCCCCGTCCCGGGGCCGAAAACCGGCTGCGACAGGGGCGACGCGGACAGGAAAACCCCGACGACCGGCCCCGGGCGGTAAACCCTGGCAGAAGAAATAGACCTCATGCGTATTGTCGGTGGACGTTTCAAAGGTCGTGCGATCGAGGCCCCGAAGGGACGCTCGACACGGCCCACCTCGGACCGGGCCCGTGAGAGCCTGTTCAACCTGATCGAACACGCCCCCTGGGCCCCGCCCATCGAGGAGGCGCGGGTCATGGACCTGTTCGCCGGATCCGGTGCCGTCGGGCTGGAAGCCCTCTCGAGAGGTGCCAGTTTTTGCCTCTTCGTTGAAACCGAAGCTGCGGCCCGCGGCACCATTCGCGACAATATCGACTATTTCCAGTTCTTCGGCGTCACTCGCCTGCATCGCCGGGACGCGACATCGCTCGGGGACAAACCCGCCAATCTGGGCGCTCCCTTTGATATTGTCTTTCTCGATCCCCCTTACAACAAGGGGCTGGGCGAAAAGGCCCTGGCCCGACTGATCCGGGGCGGATGGGTGCACGAACACTCCATCGCCATTCTGGAAGAGGCCGACGAGGCGGAGATTTCTCACGAGGGATGGACCAAGCTGGACGAGCGTTTATACGGTGCGGCCCGAATGCATTTCCTCGCCCCGATCCTGCCGGATTCACAGGCTTAAACCCAATTTAAACTGCCCGGTTGTATTGTGTGCACTTCGGATCGAACTGGAGTGCCCTGGTGTCGCAGAGCCCGCATCGCAATCTCGCCCACATCCTGAAAAGCGGATCAACAGCGCGGATCTTGAACCTGCACCGGGTCGCCCTGCAGTATGGCGACACCGACGAGCATGGGGCCCAGCCGATCTTCCACAACAAGCGCCTGAACGAAGCGATCATCCTGAAACACACGCTGCGTCCGCATGAACGCGAACGTGTCTCCGCAGACCGCATCAATGCGACCAAGGTGATCTTTCCGCTCTCCAATGATGACCTGCGTCTGGGCGGCTACAGCCTGTTTGTCGAACAGGCCAATCTTCAAGACGCCCTGCACGAGGCGATTGGCAAGGACACCAATCCCGAAAAACTGGCGGCCGATCAGGATATCCTCGAAGAAATGGCCCGCCTGCCCTCGCTTGACCCCTATCTGCTCAATGAGCGTCTGCAACAAATGGGTCGCAAGGCGGCCCGGTGCTATTTCGACATCACGGAAGCGGACATGGAGCGCGTGCAGACCTATGTGGTCGGAGAAATCCGGCGCCTGGTCGAGCTCGCCTATCAGATCGAGGGGGCCGAGGCGAAAATCATCTCGACCAAGCTCGCCAAGCTGATCATGCGTGACGAAGCCTCCAAAACACTCGATCCTCTGCGCGAAACGCTGCGTCTGAGCCGTGAGGACTATGTCCAGGGCATGTTCGCCTGGAAGGGGTTCCTCTACTACAAGTGGAATTTCAAGAATATCCGCCCGAGCTTCGAGCCCGTCGCCAAGGATATTCTCAGCCTGCGCCTGATCCGTGCCCATAGCGACGACGAGACCTATCTGTCGCAGGTCGGCAAGGATATTGTGCGGTCACTGTATGAAAAAATCGGGCAGGTCGACACCAATCTTCAAGCCTATGACAAAGCCTTCTCACGACTGGTCAACGAGAATGATGCCTCGGCGTTTCGCGGCTTTTTGCTCAATGCCCCGCAGATGTTCATCACGGCAGGTGAAAACCTGGGCGCGATCAACCACATCAGCTCGTTCTGGCGCTTTCGTTTCCCGCCCGGTCAGCCCCGCCGCGCCGAGGTTGATGACGCGTATGACATTTTCCGCGATTTCATGTCGTCACTGGGTGCCGATGATCAAAGGATGGCCGCCTAGCGCCGGCCAAACAGGCGTTCGATATCCGACAATTTCAGCTCGACATAGGTCGGGCGACCGTGATTGCACTGGCCGGAATGGGGCGTAGCCTCCATCTCGCGCAAGAGCGCATTCATCTCCTCCGCCGTCAGGCGGCGCCCCGAACGGACCGAGCCATGACAGGCCATGGTCCCGACCACATCCTCCAGCCGTTCTTTCAGGCTGAGCGCGGCATCATAGGATGCCAGATCATCGGCCAGATCCCGCACCAGGCCCTGGATATCCAGCTTCTTGAGCAAGGCCGGGGTTTCGCGGACGGCAATCGCACCCGCGCCGAAACTCTCAATGACCAGGCCCAGCTCCTTCAGCTCATCGGCGCGCTCGAGCAACCGCTGCGCCTCGGCCTCTTCCAGATCCACAATTTCGGGAACAAGCCGCATCTGCCGCGGGACACCGGTCTCCGCGATCATTTTTTTCATCCGCTCGTAGACGAGCCGCTCATGAGCGGCATGCTGGTCAACAATGACAATGCCATCACCCGTTTGGGCCACCACATAGGTTTCGTGCAATTGTGCCCGGGCAATGCCCAGCGGCCAGTCCGGTGTCTCAGCGTCTTCTGGTGAGTGAGCCGGGCTAGCATCGGCCGGTGTCATTCCGTCGGTATCCGGTGCAGCCACATCCTCCATTCTGACGGACAGGCCAGGATCGAAGACCGCGGGCTGTTCGGGTTCGGCCGTTTGGGGCTGTCCCCAGGCGGCGAAATGCGCTGACGCCGACGCCGGACGTTGCGGCGCCGGATAAGCGGGCGCGCCCCCTTGTCCGGGACGCACGGCCCCCAGCGCGAAGCCCGCAACAGTCGTGGAAGCTCGGTGTCCGGCACCGGCGAGCGCATGGCGCAGAGCCCCGACGATCAGGCCGCGTACCAGTCCACTATCGCGAAACCGGACCTCGGCCTTGGCCGGGTGAACATTCACATCCACCTGATCCGTTGGCAGATCGACCATTAGAGCCACGACGGGATACCGGTCGCGCGCCAGGAAATCCTGATAAGCGCCCCGCACCGCACCGGTCAGGAGTTTGTCGCGGACAGGACGACCGTTCACAAACAGGAATTGGTGGAGGGCATTGCCGCGCGAATAGGTCGGCAGGCTGGCAAATCCGGTGATGCGAACACCGTCACGTTCCTGATCGATCTCAAGGGCATTATCGCCAAAATCCACGCCGAGGATCGCCGCCATACGGTGTTTGCGACCCTCAGGCCCCAGATCCGTTTCGGCTGCGACACCCAAGCGTTTGCGCCCGTCCAGTGTGAGGAAAAACCCGACATCCGGCCGCGACATGGCGAGCCGCTTGATCATGTCAGAAATCGCCTGGTTTTCCGCCCGTTCGCTCTTGAGGAATTTCAACCGGGCCGGTGTGGCATAAAACAGATCACACACTTCGATCCGCGTGCCATGACGCCCGAGCGGGGCGACAGGCCGTACCGGTTCTACCGCGCCGCCCTCCACGCGGATCATCCAGGCCTCCCCGGCGCCGCGCGCCTGGGAGGTGATTGCGAGCCGCGCCACCGAACCGATGGAGGGCAAAGCCTCACCCCGAAACCCCATGGACCGGATATTGAGCAGATCATCTGCCCCATCCTCATCAATGGGCAATTTCGATGTGGCGTGGCGTTCGATACAGATCGCCAGCTCATCGGCGTCCATGCCGCGACCGTCATCCTCGACGATCAAGCGCACGAGACCGCCGCCTTCCGCTGTCACATCGACACGCAAGGCGCCTGCATCCAGGGCGTTCTCGACCAATTCCTTGATCGCCGACGCCGGACGTTCCACCACTTCACCCGCAGCGATACGGTTGACGGTCTCCGGGGCAAGGCGTCGGATTTGCGGTTTATCGAGGGTCATAGACATAAGGCCAGCCTCCCGGCTGGCCCTGAGTCGGTCAAGTCCGCGGCTCTGTCATTCGTGACAAAGCCCGTCAGGCCTACAGGCCCGGCAGTTTCGGCAGAAGGTTACGATCCCGCTCGATCTCCACCTCACCCCCACCGGTGACGGCTTCGATGGATTCGAGCAGTTCAGCTTCCGCTTCCGGATCAAGAGCGGTCTGATCCACCTCCGGCTGGCTCTCGCCATCACGCCAGAAGAGAACACGATCGGCAAATCCACCGGACTTGCGGACGACCGCTGCACTTTCCCCATCAATGATGGAGCGGATAAACGGATCAGCTGAACCAGCACCGGCATTCGCCACCAGCAAAGCTTCGCCATCACTGCCCTGGAACTGGGCAGACGCGCCGAGCAGCGCGGTCCGTGCCTGCTGGTCCGGATAAACCTCTTCCGGGCGCGGCTCACCTGGACGCGGCGGACGCAAATTGTATTCCGGCGGCACGGTCAGAGGGGCGATCGTCACGGTGCGGAACTCGTCCGGCGTGACCTTGCCGTTCCCGGCCTGTTGAGACAGGGAGCTGCAAGCGGACAATGCCGTTGCACCGGCCATCAGGGCCAGAAGTGTCAGACGCTTGGTCATGCCGATTTCTCCAATCACACAGAGTTGGGAATGTTTTAGCCAAACTTTTGGCCCGCATCCAGCGGGGTTTCAGTATTCAGGCCGAATTCTCGTTTTTGTCATCGCCCAGCAAGATATCCATCAGAAGGGCAGCGACGCCGAGATTGATCGCCACATCGGCGATATTGAAGACATAGGGGAACATCAAACCGCTGAAATCAAGGAAATCCACCACGGCACCATACACCGCACGATCGATGGCATTGCCCAGCGCTCCGCCAATGATGAAGCCAAAGGCTAGCCCTTGCAGAGGCCGCAGCGCCTTGATCGGGCCCCGTCCGGCCAGACCAAACGCCAGCCCCGTCGCGACGACCACCGAGAAAATGACAAGAAGCCACCGTCCCAGAGCATTATCTGCGCCGAGCAGACCGAAGCTCACACCGATATTCCAGACCATGGTGAGATCAAACACGCCGCTGATCTCAATCGCCTCACAGGTGTTGTAAAGCGCATCCGGCGATCTCAGGAACCAGTCCAGACATCCGTCCGGAGACAGATTCAGGCCATGCAGAACCCACAGTTTGGAGATTTGGTCCGAGAGGATCACGCACAGGGCGACGACCAGGCCGAGGCGGCCCGGAGAGTGTCCATCCATCCGGGCCACAAGGCGTTTAAGCGGTGCCAGCATGGGTCGCATCCCAGTGAGCGACGGCATCGGCATCGCGGGCGGACAGATCGGGATAACGCGCATCCGATCCCACATCCGGAAGGATCTTCCAGGACCGGGCACATTTACGGCCCTCGGACAGCCCGGAAACGACCGCCACATCCTTCACATCCTCGAGTGTGAAACTACCGTCCGGCAAATCACCGGCATCGATGAGCGAGGCCTGGCTGGTGATGACGATATCGGCCAGGAAGGCATCCACATCCTGATCCGTCTCGGCGCTGATCGCGTCACGATAGTCCGCGCTTGTGACATAAACTTGCGGATTGGCTTCCAGGCTCGAACCGATGCGCTTTTCGCGGCGTTCGACCTCCAGCGCCCCCGTCACCACCCGGCGCAGACGGCGAATGGTCTGCCAGCGCTCAGCCAGGGCGCCGTCATGCCAATCCCCCGGTGTCACCGGGAAATCTCGCAGATGCACACTGTCGGTCTCGGACGGATGATGAGACAGCCAGGCCTCTTCCATGGTGAACGGCATGATCGGTGCCAGCCAGGCGGTCAGCCGGGCGAACACAGCCTCCATCACGGTTCGTGCAGCACGACGCCGGATTTCGTCCGGACGGTCGCAATACAAGCTGTCCTTGCGCACATCGAGATAGAAGGCCGACAGGTCGACAACACAGAAATTGAAAAGCGCGGCATAGACCCGCTTGAAATCGAAGGTCTTGTAGGATTCGCGGACCAGCCCGTCCAGCTCATGAAGACGGTGCAGCACCCAGCGCTCCAGCGAGGGCATCTCGGCAAACGGCACAGCCTCTGCCTTGTCAAACCCGTGCAGCGCGCCCAGCAGATAGCGCAATGTATTGCGCAGCTTGCGATAGGCATCGACGGAGGTCTGGAGGATTTCCTCGGACATACGCAGATCGTCGGTATAGTCCTGGGAGGCGGCCCACAGGCGCAGGATTTCGACGCCATACTTCTTGGCGATCTCGTTGGGGGCGAGCGTATTGCCCAGAGATTTCGACATCTTGCGTCCGTCGCCGGCCATGATGAAGCCATGCGTCACGACGGCATTATACGGAGCCCGACCGCGCGTCCCGCAGGCTTCCAGCAGGGAAGACTGGAACCAGCCCCGGTGCTGGTCTGATCCTTCCAGATAGACATCTGCCGGCCAGGTCTGTGCACCATCCTCTTCCAGGACAAAGGCATGAGTGGATCCACTGTCGAACCACACATCGAGGATGTCGACGACCTTCTCCCATTCGGCAGGGTCGTATTCATCGCCGAGGAAATCTGCGGACTCCGATCCGAACCAGGCATCTGCCCCGCCCGCCTCGACGGCCTTGACGATCCGGGCATTCACGGCGGGATCATTCAGGACCCGCCCCGTCGCGGTCTCGACAAACATGGTGAGGGGAACGCCCCAGGCGCGCTGACGTGAAATCAGCCAGTCCGGGCGCCCTTCCACCATGCCACGAATACGGTTCTCACCCACACTCGGGGTCCAGGCCGTCTCACCGATAGAGGTCAGGGCCGCATCGCGCAGGGACCCACCGGACGTCATCGGGCGGTCAATGGCCACAAACCATTGCGGCGTATTGCGGAAGATCACGGGCGCTTTGGACCGCCAGGAGTGCGGATAGGAGTGCTCCAGGCGGCCGCGGGCCAGCAGGCGCTCGCACGTGATCAACTGGTCGATCACCGATTTGTTCGCCGGGCCATCCTGTCCCTGTTTCTTGCCATCCAGGCGGATGATGTGCTGGCCGCCAAACAGCGGCACAGTGTCATAATAAGCCCCGTCTGGCCCCACAGTCTGGGGGACGGGCTGGTTCTTGTCGTGCCATTCCGGATTGGCCATCCAAGCAGCATAGTCCTCGGCACCATGGCCCGGGGCCGTATGCACAAACCCTGTACCGGCCTCATCCGTCACATGATCGCCCGGCAGCAGGGGCACGGGATAGGACCAATACCGGTCCGCGTCGGCAAACGGGTGGGAGCAGATGAATCCATCCGGATTGATATCGCGGACACGCTGCCAGCTCTTGATCATGCCCGAACGGGCTGTGTCGTCCCACAGGGCATCGGCCACGATAAAGAGATCATCGACCTTGGCCCAGGGCGTAAACTCGGTCTCGGCCATCTCCGTGACCTTGTAGAGGCCATAACTGACGGAGGGCGAGAAACAGATTGCCTTGTTGGCCGGGATCGTCCACGGCGTGGTCGTCCAGATCACGACATGGGCCCCCACGGCCTCGGCGGGAATGGCCGACCCGTCCTTGCGTACGCCGCGCAGCGGGAAACGGACATGGATCGTCGTGGATGTCTTGTCCTGATATTCGACCTCGGCCTCGGCCAGGGCGGTCTGCTCGACCGGTGACCACATCACCGGGCTGGATCCCTGATAGACCAGACCCTGCTCAACAAATTTCAGGAATTCACGGACAATAGCCGCCTCAGCTTCGTACGCCATTGTGGTGTAAGGGCGATCCCACTCGCCATTCACGCCCAGACGCTGGAACTCTTGGCTTTGCACATCGATCCACTGGGCGGCGTAATCGCGACAGGCCTTGCGGA
Source organism: Maricaulis sp. D1M11 (assembly GCF_047308265.1). Lineage (NCBI taxonomy): Bacteria > Pseudomonadati > Pseudomonadota > Alphaproteobacteria > Maricaulales > Maricaulaceae > Maricaulis > Maricaulis sp. D1M11. The sequence goes on along the minus strand of NZ_JBKQWY010000007.1, from coordinate 204,660 downwards.
ACTCTTCCATCGGCACCTGGTCCTTGGACCGGCCCTTGGAGCGAAACTCCTGCTCGACCTTCCATTCAATCGGCAGACCGTGGCAATCCCAGCCGGGACGATAAGGGGCGTCATACCCGGCCATTTGATGCGAGCGAACGATGAAATCCTTGAGGATCTTGTTCATGCCCGTACCCAGATGGATATGGCCGTTGGCATAGGGCGGACCATCGTGCAGCACAAAACGTTCGCGGCCTTTCGACTTGGCGCGCAGCGTCTTGTAGAGGTCCATCTTCGCCCAGCGTTCGAGCCATTCCGGCTCTTTTTTGGGCAGGCCCGCACGCATCGGAAAGTCCGTGGTCGGCAGGAAGAGGGTATCGCGGTAATTGCGTTCGGCAGTGTTCGCACTGCCCGTGTCTTGGGAAGAGTCCGTCATCGGATCGCATCCTTCAGGGAATTCGAAAAAACTTCAGCGGCAGGCCATATGTCCCGGAACCGCGCCATGCATTAAGCGCGGACCGGGCCGGTAATTCGCGCAATACGAACCGGGGCGATCATGTCGTTCGGGCGTATGTTCGGCTGCAAGTTCTTCATAGACCCGCGTGTAACAGAGCCCGTCAGACCGGTCCAGCCGCTTGGCTCAGCAGTTGCCGGGCCATCTCGCTATCCGCGGCGATCTGGGCCTTGAGCGCCTCCAGGCCATCAAACTTCCGCTCCGGACGAATGTGATGGCAGAAGCTGACGCCCAGGGTCTGGCCATAGAGATCCCCGTCAAAATCGAACAGGTGGACCTCCAGTCGCTCCGTCAAACCATCGACGGTCGGGCGCTTGCCGATATTGGCGACGGCCGGCAGGGACCGCGCCTCGCCGGGCAGCGTCACACGCACCGCATAGACACCATAGGCCGGGCGGATGAAATCACCCATATCGATATTGGCGGTCGGGAAACCGATCGTCCGGCCGCGCTGATCGCCGGTGATCACCTCGCCATCGATCGTCCAGGCTTGTCCCAGCAGCTCGGCCGCGGCGGGCATGTCGCCATCATGGATCGCACGACGAATGCGTGTGGACGAAATCTTGTCGGCCCCATTGCCTTGCAGCGCGACAAATTGCGTATGGATTCTGACGTCTGACGCCAGGCTTTCCAGCTCGACCGTCGAACCCGCACGCCCCGCACCAAAGCGAAAATCCGTTCCGGTCAGCACGCCTTTCAGGCCCAGTCCGTCATGAAGAACATCGTTCACAAAGGCTTGGGGTGTTCGCGCGGCCATCTCAGCGTCGAAGGGAAGACGGAACACGGTCTCCACACCCAGCCGCTCGAGCGCTTTCCAGCTGCGCGCATCCGACATCAGCCGGAAAGGCGGGGTATCGGGCGCAAAGAACCGGCGTGGATGCGGTGCGAACAGGGCGACAGCAAGCGGTGCAGCCAATCGCCCGGCCAGCTCGGCTGCACATTCGATGACGGCCCTGTGCCCACCATGAACACCATCGAAATTGCCCAGAGCCGCCACGGCGCCGCGCGCATCGTCCGGACAGTCAGAAAACCCGTCGATAATCCGCATCGAAGCCTAGTCCGCCTTTTTGCGCAAACGCTTGCGCACCATGACCTCGGTAGTGGCCGTCATGGCTGGCTCACCCTCGACCGAGCACAGGCAATCCATCACGACCCGGCGCTCCTTGGCGTGGACTTCCTTGACGGTCACTTTGGCCGTGACCTCATCACCGATACGGACCGGACGATGAAACTTCATATTCATGCCCATGAAGATCGCTCCCGGCCCGGGCAATTGATTGCCCAACACGCCAGAGATGAGCGATGCCGTCAGCGCACCATGGGCAATTCGGCCCCGAAACGGCGTCCGACGCGCGAAATCCTCATCCATGTGTACCGGATTGAAGTCTCCGGACACTTCTGCAAAGGCCTGGATATCAGCCTCTGTTACCAACTTAACTGTTTGAGCCGAAAGACCAATTTCCAACTCTTCGAGTGCGTATCCCTGATTCTCTGACATGCTCACTCCGCAATTTTTTGTCGTTTTAACCGATTTTTATCCGCACGTGTCTACCGTCCACAGGCAAGACGGCGAGACAAGCCGTCGGAATTTATTGGATACACGCCGAGTGGATGGAGACTAAGCATGGCTGTCGAGATGACGATGCCGATCCTGGTAGTGGACGACTACAAAACCATGATCCGTATCATTCGCAACCTGCTCAAGCAGATTGGCTTCGAAAACGTTGATGAAGCCGCTGACGGGCAGGAAGCATACGAGAAGATGCAAAAGAACAAGTACGGTCTGGTCATTTCCGATTGGAACATGGAACCGATGACCGGCTATGAGCTGCTCCAAAAAGTGCGGGCTGACGAGAGCATGAAGACGACCCCGTTCATCATGGTCACTGCTGAATCCAAAACGGAGAACGTGGTGGCTGCGAAACGGGCCGGTGTAAATAACTACATCGTGAAGCCCTTCAATGCGGGAACGTTGAAGTCGAAAATGTCGGCTGTGCTCGGCGACTTCTAAGTTGCACGAGACGACACAGACGAAATTCCGCAAGAAATGAAGGAGGGCCCCATGCCCGCCGCCACAGTCGCTACGCAAGTTCGCCAATCGCTGGCGTCGCTTAAGACCAGCGATCTGCAGGACGCGCAAATCATGGAAGTCCTGAAGCTGGCGCATCAGCTGACGGATACCATGAAGCTGTTCTTCAGTTCACTGGACCAGTCGATTTGCAGCGAATTCAACTATATCGCCGAGTATATCGCGAAAACCCGCGATGAAATTTCGGCCCTTCGTCCGAACGATATCAAGTCGGAACGTATTCCCTCTGCGGGAATGGAGCTCGAAGCCGTTGTTGGGGATACGGAACGGGCAACCGAGACGATCATGAGCGAGGCGGAAGCCGTGCTCTGCGACGAGGAAGCTGATTACGACACCTATCGGGCCAATGTCGAAGCTCACATGATGAACATCATCGAAGCGTGCAGTTTCCAGGACCTGGCCGGACAGCGCGTCTCGAAAGTCGTGACATCACTGAAGCATGTCGAGAGCCGCGTCTCCCGATTTGCCGAGGTCATGGGCGTTATGGACGCCGATGCCACGGACGATGAGAGGCACCACAAAACGCGTCAAGACGATCAACTCCTGAACGGTCCGGCCATTGGTGGCCCGGAAACCAGCCAGGACGATATCGACGCGATGTTTGCGGACGCTCCCGCGTCCGATCTTGACCAGGGCGATATCGATTCCCTGTTCGACTAAATCTCTGACCAGCTGAGCCGGGGTGCCATCCACTTGGCCTCAACGCCATACCCGGCCAGCTGGCGGGAGACCTGGACGGGGTCGAATCCGTCTCCGTCCAGCTCGGTCTCCAATATCCCCCCGCCGATAAACAGGGCATCAACACCGATCCGCATGGCACCGGCGATATCGGTTTCCGGCCCGTCACCCACCGCCAGGACGCGCTCAAGCTGACACTCCAGCCCGGCCCGGGCCAGAGCGTGTTCTGCGTGCGTATAGATCGGGCGGTGCGGTTTCCCCGCCACGATACTGGTCCCGCCCATCTGCCGATAAAGGCGCGCGATAGCGCCTGCACAGAAGACCAATTGCTCGCCGGACTGCACCACAATATCCGGGTTTGCGCAGACCAGGTCGAGCCCGCGTGCGCGGGCGGTCTCCAGCCGATCGCGATAGTCTTCCGGCGTTCCGTTCCAATAATCATCCGGCCCCGTGACCGTAATGAAGTCCGCGTCATCGACATCGGCCTCGGGCATATCGAGCCCCTCATACAGACCGTAATCATGCGCCGGTCCGATCCGCCAGGCCGATCCCGGTGTGCGTTTCTCCAGCTCCGCGTGGATCGCATCCCCCGAAGTCACCGCCGTGTCGTAGGCATCGCGCGGCAGGCCCATCTGGGCAAGCTGACGCTCCAGACCCGGCGAACGTTGCGGTGAGTTGGACACGAGACAGACAGCGCCTCCCGCCTTGCGAAATTCCTGGAGGGCAAAAACAGCGTCAGGCAACAAGGCCCGGCCGTCACGGATCACGCCCCAGACATCGCAAAACAGGGTGTCATACAGGTCTCGAAGCGGTTGCAGAGGTGTCGGATTGGTCATGGCGCGCTTCAAGCAGTGCCCTGCCGCCAGGTCAAGCGACAGTTTTTCACAGCGCCATCAACGCACAGGGCTAGGCTGTGACGCGCTGGCTATCCACTGCCGTGTCCAGGATCTCGTCTTTCACCGGGCGCGGAGATCCGAACAGATGACCCTGACCATAGGCAACATCCAGCTCCAGGATTTCGACAATGGTCGATTCCTCTTCCACCTTCTCCGCGATCAGATCCACGCCATAGCGCGCGAACAGAGCGGCAATATCCTCGGCCGCAATGGCTCCGCCTTCGACACCGCCGATGGGCTCACCGCCATCGAGTGCATCCAGCAGACGATCACCGGCAATCTTCACAAAACGCACGCCTGCACGCTGCATCTCATCGAGATCCATATTCACATCACGCACCTGGTCGATGGAGAAGCGGAAGCCGAAATCCACCATGCGTGCCATATTGCGCGCGGCCGTCGCGTCCCGCTCCACGAAACTGCGTTGGGGCACTTCAAAGATCAGCGAACTGGCGAGATCCGAGTTTTGCCGCATGAAATCGAGGAAGGTCGGGAAGAAGGTTTCATCACGCAGGGAGTTCAGCGAGATGTTACAGAAAATCCCGACACGACGGTCCTGCTGCGTCAGGCGACGCACAATCTGGACGCAGCGGAACAAGAGAAGATTGTCCACCTCGGTCATCAATCCGGCACGTTCAGCCGCATCGATAAATTCACCCGGGGTCAATGTGCGGCCATTGGCGTCACGCAGACGTGTGAAACTCTCGTAGAAATAGACGCGGCGCTGCGGCAGGGACACGACCGGCTGAAGATAGAGATCCACGCGATTGCCCTGAAGTGCACTGCGCACGGTTTCAATATCCACCGCATGGGCACTCGCTGCCGGTTCCGCTTCGATGATGTCCTCTTCGTCTCCGATCCGACGCACGAGATCCTCAAGCAGCTTGACCTCCTGCACGAGCGCATTGTCCCGCTGCACCGCTTCGGTGCGCAGCTCGTCCGCGATTTCATCGAGCCGGTTCTGGGCTTCCGCAAATTCTTCCGCGAGTGCGAGGTTCGAGGCCTTCAGCTTGACGATTTCCTCCTCCAGGGAGGAGCGCTCCTGCATGCGTGTCGCAGCGGCATGAGCCTGGCTGGCAACCAGGAACACAATCGCCCCCATGAGCCAGGCAAAGTTTGCGGTCATGAGACCGAAATACTCAAACCCGATGGCGGAGACGATCGCGACCATCGCGTAAGTCAGAACGATCAGGATATCCATGGCGCGGGGCATTGCAGACCTTCGTCAGTCGAATCACATTTCTTGTCGGAAGGTTAACTTGAACTGGGTGCCCTTGTCCTTTGGTTAACGAATGCCTGACACAGCCTCTCCACAGGTGATATTTTATGAAAAAGGCGGCCCCCAGGGGACCGCCTTTCATTTTTATTTGAGCTCATCGCAGATCATTCGATCCGCGGGCCCGTCCTAGGACATGGTGTGCGGGCGAATGCGGATTTCCACCCGACGGTTCTGCTCGCGACCATAGGCGGTGTCGTTGGAGGCGATCGGAGAGCGCTCACCCAGACCCGCAATGTAGAAACGGTCAGCCAGAACGCCTTGAGCGATCAGATATCCCCCCACAGAAGAGGCACGCTGTTCGGACAGGGTCTGGTTATAGTCGGCCGCGCCGGTGCTGTCGGCATGACCGATCACGTCGACATAGGTCGCGGGATAGCGGTTCAGAATGCCGGACACATCATTCAGGATGTTGTAGAATTGCGGCTTGATCGACGAGGAATTGGTGTCGAACGTGATGTCACCCGGCATGATCAGCAGAAGATCATTACCTTCGCGGCGCACGCCCACGCCACTCTCGCTGAGCGCTTCACGCATGGCCGCTTCCTGACGGTCCATGTAATTGCCGATCCCGGCACCCGCCAGGGCGCCGATGCCGGCACCGATCAGGGCGTTGGTGCGGCCCTCATCGCTGTCAGACGTGTTGGTCAGATAACCCAGAGCCGCACCGGCGGCGGCACCGATCAGTGCGCCACGCGCAGTGTTATTGGTGCGGGTCTCGCCCGTATACGGGTCGGTCGTGGTGCATGCCGTGACGGCAAGGGCCGAAACGGCCATAATGGCAAAACGGTACTTCATGGACTCGTCCTCAATCTCTACGCGTCAGCGATGCGCCTGACTGGCAGGCTCGGTTGCATTTCCGTTCATCACTTAGACGCGAACCTAGTGTCGCGCAAATGAACCCAGTGTGACTACCCCTTAAAGGGCTGTCATCCGTCGACGGGAATCTCACCCGACTCACCTTGACGCCCCCGCTCCAGCCGCTTATCTGCCCGCTATTAGCAGTCGATGGGGGTGAGTGCTAAAACCCTCCCGACTGAATAGAAACCTATTCTGACTGGAGCACAGAGATGTCTTTTCGTCCTCTGCATGATCGCGTGCTGGTGAAGCGCGTCGAGGAAGAGTCCAAAACAGCTGGCGGGATCATCATCCCGGATTCAGCTCAGGAAAAGCCGCAAGAAGGTGAAGTCGTCGCCGTGGGCGGTGGTGCCATCAAGGATGACGGTTCCGTTCGTCCGCTGGACGTCAAAGTCGGCGATCGCATCCTGTTCGGCAAATGGTCCGGCACGGAAGTGAAGCTCAGCGGCGAAGAGCTGATCATCATGAAAGAATCCGACATTCTGGGTGTGATGGGCTAAGGCCCCGCCCGGTTCGCGATTCCATCTTTCAAATCCAAACACGAGAGTTAGCGACATGGCTGCTAAAGACGTTCTTTTCTCCTCCGACGCACGCGAGCGCATGCTCCGCGGCGTCGACACCCTGGCCAACGCCGTCAAAGTCACCCTCGGCCCGAAAGGCCGCAATGTGGTGATCGAAAAATCCTTCGGCGCTCCGCGCACCACCAAAGACGGTGTGTCTGTGGCCAAGGAAATCGAACTGGCTGACAAGTTCGAGAATATGGGCGCACAAATGCTGCGCGAAGTGGCGTCCAAGACCAATGACGTGGCCGGTGACGGCACCACGACCGCCACGGTTCTGGCCCAGGCCATCGTGCGCGAAGGCATGAAGTCCGTTGCCGCCGGCATGAACCCGATGGACCTCAAGCGCGGTATCGACAAGGCCACCTCCATCATCATCGAGGACATCAAGGCACAATCCACGCCGATCAAATCCTCTGACGAAGTGGCCCAGGTCGGCACGATCTCTGCCAATGGCGACGCGCAGATCGGTAAAGACATTGCCCACGCCATGGAAAAGGTCGGCAATGAGGGTGTGATCACCGTCGAAGAAGCCAAGTCCCTGGAAACCGAGCTGGATGTCGTGGAAGGCATGCAGTTCGACCGTGGCTATCTGTCCCCGTACTTCATCACGGACCCGGACAAGATGATCGCCGACCTGGAAGAGCCGTTCATCCTGCTACACGAGAAGAAACTGTCTTCCCTGCAGCCGATGCTGCCGATCCTGGAAACCGTTGTTCAGTCCGGTCGCCCGCTGATCATCATCGCTGAAGACGTTGAAGGCGAAGCGCTGGCCACCCTCGTGGTCAACAAGCTGCGCGGTGGTCTGAAAATCGCAGCCGTCAAGGCACCGGGCTTCGGCGATCGCCGCAAGGCCATGCTCGAAGACATCGCTATCCTGACCGGTGGCCAGGTTGTCTCTGAAGACCTCGGCATCAAGCTGGAAAACGTGTCCATCGACATGCTCGGCACCGCCAAGAAAGTGACGATCTCCAAGGACGACACCACCATCGTGGACGGTTCCGGCGAGAAAGAGCTGATCGAAGCCCGCGTGGGTCAGATCCGTCGTCAGATCGAGGAAACCTCCTCCGATTACGACCGTGAGAAACTGCAAGAGCGTCTGGCCAAGCTGGCGGGCGGTGTTGCCGTGATCAAGGTTGGCGGCGCCACCGAGATCGAAGTGAAAGAACGCAAGGATCGCGTTGATGACGCCCTGAACGCCACGCGCGCTGCCGTGGAAGAAGGCATCGTCACCGGCGGCGGCACGGCTCTGCTCCGCGCCTCCCGCAAGCTTGCCGGTGTGGAAGGCGAAAATGCCGACCAGACCCAGGGTGTGGCCATCATTGCCCGTGCCCTGCAGGCCCCGATCCGTCAGATCGTTGAGAATGCGGGTGTTGAAGGCTCCATCGTGGTCGGCAAGATCATGGAAGACGACAGCATCACCTTCGGCTTCAACGCTCAGACCGAAGAATACGGCAACATGCTGGAATTCGGTGTGATCGACCCGGCCAAAGTGGTCCGCACCGCTCTGCAGGACGCGGCCTCTGTTGCCTCTCTGCTGATCACCACCGAAGCCGCCGTCGCAGATACGCCGAAAGAAGAAGGCGCTGCTCCGGCCATGCCGGACATGGGCGGAATGGGTGGCATGGGCGGCATGATGTAAAACATCATAAAGCCGCCCATCATCGAAAGGTGAGCAGACCGGGAAAGCCGGTCTGCGGGGGCGGCATGATGTAATCATGCCGGTCATCTGACCGATTAAGCGAAGGCCCGCTCTTTGGAGCGGGTCTTTTCTTTTGGGCGTCATGTGTCAATCTGGTTGCGGGAAGTCTCACGACCATCGGACTTAAAGGGTCACCTCATGAAACACATCGCTCTTACAGCCGTGAGCGCTGCCGCTTTGGCCGCGTGCTCCGCCGGCGAGACCACAACAACAAATGCCGGAACCACGCAGGATCAGGCCTCGCAGAGCAGGGTCACCGCCGACCCGGCGGAAACCCGCTCTGTTCGTGTGACCCATTCAGCCGCGACCTTCCATGAAACGACGTCCTTTGGCATGGCGTCCTCGGGCGGACATTCTTTCTCGCAAGACGGCCGGATTTTGATGAGTTCGGACGAAACCGGTGTGTTCAACGCCTATGCTGTCGACCCCACGACCGGAGAGCGCGAAGCCCTCACATCATCGACCACCAACGCGACCTACGCCCTCTCCTGGTTGCCTGAAGATGACCGCATTCTGGTCACTGCCGATGAGGGAGGGAATGAGCTCACCCATATCTATCTCCGCGAGGAAGATGGCCGCCTGGTTGACCTCACCCCGGGTGATAATGTGCGTGCCAGCTTCCTGGGCTGGTCACCGGATGGCTCGGATATGTGGGTCAGTACGAATGAGCGAGACCCCGCCGCTTTCGACATCATCGCGCTCGATACAGTCGCGTTCGAAGCCTCTACAGTCTTTGAAAATACAGACGCTCTCCAGATCGGTGCAGTCAGCCCGAACGGTCGCTGGCTGGCCCTGGTCCGTCCACGTACCTCTGCGGACAGCGATCTTCTTCTGGTAGATCTGACGTCTGATGACAAAACACCGACTCTCATTACCGAACACGAGGGCAATATTGCCTACGGGGCCTATACCTTCACGCCGGACAGTGGCGGGCTTGTCTATGCCACCAATGAGTTTGGTGAATTCAACCAGGCCTGGGTCTATGATCTCGCCAGTGCGGAACGCACACCTCTCATTGAAGCCGATTGGGATGTGAGCTTTGTCAGCTACTCCCCATCCGGCCGTTACCGCGTATCGGGCATCAATGCGGATGCCTCCACACAGGTCACGCTGTTGGATCAGGAGACCGGGGCCGATGTGGTTCTGCCCGAGCTTCCTGCCGGTGAATTGCGGTCGGTTCGCTTCTCACGGGATGAGAGCCAGCTCGCTTTCTTGATCAATGCCGCCACCTCACCGTCCAACCTTCACGTGGTGAACCTGGCGACGCAGGATCATGCCCAACTAACCAATGCACTCAACCCCGCGATTACCGAGGCGGAGATGGTTGACGCAGAGGTGGTGCGTTTCGAGAGTTTTGACGGGCTCGAAATTCCCGGGATCATGTATCGACCGCACGGCGCGTCGGCTGACAACCCGGTTCCGGCTCTGGTCTGGGTTCATGGCGGGCCTGGTGGACAGTCACGGATCGGCTATTCCGCGACGATCCAGCATCTGGTCAACCATGGCTATGCGGTCTACGCGGCCAATAATCGCGGCTCTTCGGGCTATGGCAAAACCTTCTTCCACATGGATGATCGTCGTCATGGTGAGGAAGACCTGCGCGATATTGTAGCGGCCGGACACTATCTGCGATCGCTCGACTGGGTCGCTGACGACCAGGTCGGCGTGATTGGCGGTTCGTATGGTGGGTATATTGTTGCCGCGGCTCTGGCCTTCCACCCCGAAGAGTTTGAGGTGGGGATCAATATCTTTGGCGTAACGAATTGGGTCCGCACTCTGGAAAGCATTCCGCCATGGTGGGAAGCCTTCCGGGAGTCTCTGTACGATGAAATGGGTGATCCAGCCGTCGACGCCGAGCGCCACCGCGCAATCTCCCCGCTCTTCCACACCGAGAATGTGGTCCGACCCCTCCTGGTCATCCAGGGCGCCAATGATCCGCGCGTATTGCAGGTCGAGAGCGATGAACTGGTCGAAGCCGTCCGCCAGAACGGTGTTCCGGTTGAGTATGTTCTCTTCCCGGACGAAGGACACGGCTTCCGGCGGCGCGAAAACCGTATTACCGCCTCAGAAGCCTATCTGGACTTCCTTGATACCTATCTGCGAACCGAAGTTGAATAGGATCAACCAGTGTTCCGGAAAGGCCCGTTCGACCGAGCGGGCCTTTTCTTTTGGTCGCTCACACAGGAATCCGCGTATCGAACTTGACGGTCGAATAGACGACCACCGTTTCATATCGCAAAATGGCGGGGTCAGACATGATCACCGCCCTGCCCCAGTACTCGTATTCCGGCAGGCTGGGCGCGGGACGATGGCCCTCTTCCCCAGCGACTAGATCTGCGGGGCCGGACGCCTGGCGCAATCCTCGCCCGCATGAGCCGGTCATTTCAATGCATATCGCAAGTATTTTTCGTTTACCTACGCACACTTGAAATATCATTTCCATTTCGTCATGCTGCTGACAGACGGGCGACAGACACAGACGGTCAGTCTCTGTGTGTCGCGTTTTACTCAAGTGCTTTCGCGATCGGTGGGATCTCGCCCGCCACTCTGAGTCTGCAGGGTGACCACCTCCCGACCCCGGTCACCCTGCCTTTCAGCTATGAGCGCCCCTCGCTTTTGCCTTTCGAAAAATTCAGTTGAATGCACGGGCGCGGTAATCCTGGGCGGTGCAGTCTGACCAGGCTTTCAGGAGGGACAGGATATGAAACGTCTTCTACTCGGTGTTGCTGCCATTGCTCTGACAGGGGCCGCCACCTACGCACTCGACGGTGAGAAAACTCAATCATTCACGCTCGTAGGCGCGAGCTCTCACGTCTACCAGACCGATTCCGGACAGATTATCGAGATCCGGGGTGAAAACGGCGACCGGACCCTGCACATCGAACGGGACGGAGATGCCTCAGAGATCATCGTCAATGGTGAACGCATCAGCATTGATGGCAATCAGGTCATCATCAATGGCGAGAGCGTTGCCATTGAGAGCGATAGCATTGTCGTTGTCGATGGCGCTGAAATCCGTGTTCTCGATAGCGGCGACCTTGAATTCGAAGGCCCGCATTTTGAAGTTCATTTTGCGGAACGTGCTGAACACCTCGCTCAACTCCACGAAAATCTGAGCGATATGAATGTTGTTGTAGACGTTCAGGGCATTGAGACCTCGGTCTTGGCGGGCCTGGAAATGGCCCTCGCGGGGCTCGACCGCGAGCACATCATCACCAGTGATGACTGGGACGAGCTTTCAGCTGAGGAACAGGAAGAGGCCCTCGAGGAAATCGCCGAAGCCCGTGACGAGATCCGCGAAGCCATGCTTGAATTGCGCGAGGAAATGGCTGAGCTGCAGATCGAGCTGCATGAGGATGCTCGCGAGCTTCAGATCGAACTCCGAGAGGTGTCGCGAGAACACGCCGAAATCGCGCGTGAACATGCGTCCATGGAGCGTGAGATCCGGATTGAAGTCGAACGGGCCCATCGTGAGGCTGAGCGGGCCATGCGCGACGCCCACCGCGAACAGGTCCGCATCATGCGCTGGCATGAGGACCGTCGTGCCTCTCGCACGCGGGACGGCCGTGACATTCGCATCGAGGAGAATTCAGACGGTCGCCGTCGTGTCTGGATCGATGGTGAGGAACAGACCGGTGAAGACCTGACCCGCTGGCTCAACGAGCTGGAAGCCGAACGCCTGGCCGGCGGTTCCCATCGGGCCGGTGGCGCGGAAGCGCATGGCTATCGGATCTTGCGATTCGGTGACGAAAATGGCGGTGAGCGCATTATTGAACTCGACGGTGAACAGCGCGTCGTGATTCTGGACGATGAAGCGGGCGAGCGCCGCTTCGAAATCATCATCGAGAATGAAGACGAGTGATGAACCCGGTCCGCCCCGGCATGGGGCCTTTCACTAACTCTGCCGTATGCGGACAAAAAAAGAGGGGCTGGCAGCTGCCAGCCCCTTAATTAACGGTTGGTCGATAAAGGGCGTCTCCTCCCCGAAACGCCAAGGACTGGACGGTCAGGCCCGGTCCTGTCGCGAAGTTGACGTAGCACACGGGGCGCGTCAAGTGTTTTGTGACAAGGAAATTTTGTATACGGCAATAAAATCAGTGAGATTTCATCCCGCCTTAATGTTGGGACCACCTCTGGATGATCTCGGAGACCGCCCCGACAAGCGCCTCTCGTCCCACCCGGACCTGCGCCGGCTGGGATTCGCGCCACTCCCGATTGTCCTCGATATTAGCGGCCAGCTCACGACCCAGACGAAGATCCTTGATTGTCACCTCACCGGCCTCTCGCTCATCAGATCCAATGATGATGGCGGCGGCCGCATCACGTCGGTCCGCATATTTGAGCTGTTTGCCCATATTGCCCGTCCCAACAAAAGCCTCGGCGCGCCACCCTTCGGCACGCAATTGCGCCGCGACCTTGAGATACTCGGCTGACTGGTCTTTCTCGGCAGCCACCACAATCAGGAGCGGACGCTCCGCCTGGTCTCCCGTACGCCCCAGGGCCGACAATGCTGCCGCAAACCGGCTTACACCAAAAGAGAACCCGGTTGCAGGAACGGCCTGGCCGGTAAAACGCGCGACCAGATCGTCATAACGACCGCCACCGCCAACAGATCCAAACTGAATGGGCTTGCCATCATCATAGTGCGCCGTCGCCAGGAGTTCGGCCTCGTACACAGGTCCGGTGTAATAGCCCAAACCGCGCACAATGGACGGATCGAACACGGCCCGGCTGTCGTCCACGCCAATCGCGGCCAGGATATCGTGGATCTCACTCAATGCTGACAGCCCGGCCCGGCCCGTTTCGGATCCGCCGACCAGGGGTTCCAGACGTCCAATCACTTCGTCCCGGCGGCCACCGCCTGCGGCGAGAAAATCGAGCACGGCGTCAATACCCGCCGGGTCGAGCTGGGCGCCCTCGGTGTAATCGCCGGACTCGTCCTTGCGGCCCTCACCCAGGAGCGCAGCCACTCCCTCGCGGCCCAGTCGATCCAACTTGTCTGCCGCGCGCAAAACACGCATACGCCGTTCCGGTTCACTGGCCCCGATCGTTTCGAGCACACCGTCCAGAATCCGCCGATCATTGACCCGAATGGCGTATTCGCCATCATCGAGACCGGCAGCGCGCATGACATCCGCAGCCAGCGCGATCATCTCGGCATCGGCGGCCGGGCTGGCCGTGCCCACCGTATCGGCGTCACACTGCACAAACTGGCGGAACCGTCCCGGTCCGGGCTTTTCATTGCGCCAGACATCGCCCGCCTGATAGCGACGATAGGGCTTGTTCAGCGTCTGGAAATTCTCGGCAACAAACCGGGCCAGCGGCGCGGTGTGATCATAACGCAGCGACAGCCACTGACCGTCATCATCCTCCAGAGCGAACACACCTTCGTTTGGCCGTTCTTCATCCGGAAGGAATTTCCCAAGTGCCTCGGCATATTCAAACGCCGGCGTCATCAGCGGCTCAAAACCCCACTGGTCATAGACAGCCGTTGCCGCGGAAACGAGATGATGTTCGGCACGCAGGACCGCACCGGTCCGGTCTTCAAATCCACGCGGGCGACGCGCCTTGGGACGGAAGGGTTTCTTCGCGCTCATCATCTGTCTCCGGTTGAAACGGGCCTGTTCAGCCCCTGTCGTCGAAAGGAACGCCCTAAATGGCGTCTCCAGGCGCAACTGGCCAGTCATTTCACCAGCAATCCCGGGCCAAACATGGCGCATGGGCTTGATTCAGAAATCCACAAAGCTTTGGATATAGTCTGATCCCGCCGGAGCCATCCGGTCGTGTCGTGTAAAGGTCGTGCGTATGAAACAGCTTCTTCTGGCCCTTGCGGCCCTCGTCCCGCTTTCCGCCCCGGCGATGGCGGGCCCCGGACAGGATCTGGCAGACTTTGCCAGCGATTTGCGCGAAGAAGCCCACATCCGCGCCCAGCGTCTGGCAGCTCGCCCGGCCAGCCCGGCCGATGTCATCGATATCGAAGACCCGTTTGCGTTCGAGTTGGAACAGTTTGCGGCCGACAGCCTGCGGCTGAGCCGCGTGATCGACAGCTCGGGTGGCCCGTCAGATTTGCGCTGCATTTTCCGCGGCATCTCCCAAGACGCCAATCGTCGGCTGGAAGGCCTGCAATCCGCGCAGACCGGTGGCGAACAAGCCCGGCTCTATCGATCCCTTGTCGAGCTGATGCGTGATGCGGAGGATATCGCACCCTCCGTTGATACCGAGGCAGATCTGCCCGCCACATTGCGCGTTCGCGATTGTGGCGGCTAGGCGCTGACGCCCGTGGCTGCACGGATCGCGCGTTCGACCTCGTCACGCGTCAGAACTGACGGCAGAATGGCTGCTTCACCGCCATCAGCAGGATAGAAGATGTATAGCGGGACACCCGCCGCGCCATGCTCCTCGATCAACGCGGCAATCTCATCATTGCGATTGGTCCAGTCCGCCTTCATCCGCACCACACCTGCCGCATCAAACGCCGAGATCACCTCCTGCGTATTCAAGACACGGATCTTGTTGACCTGACACGTCACACACCAGGCGGCTGTCACGTCAATGAACACGGCCCGCCCTTCAGATTGAAGCTCGGCAACGCGCGCCCGGGACCACACCTCTTCGCCGCTCGCCACGCTCTGGGTCGATCCCGCCACCGGCAATCGTGCCACGCCAACGGTGGACAAAACGAGGATCACCGCGGACACCGCCGCCAGGCCTTTCCAGACCACACCGCCCTGTTTGAGGGCCCAGACCGCAAACGCGAGCGCGACCAGAGCGATCCCGACCAGCAACACCCCGTTGGAGCCCGACTGGAAGGAGAGTACCCAGATCAGCCAGAGCGCGGACGCGAACATCGGGAAGGCCAGAAATTGCTTGAACGTCTCCATCCAGGCGCCCGGACGCGGCAGGAAACGGAGCAAGCCGGGAACCAGGCTGAACAGCAGGAATGGAGCCGCAAGTCCTAGCCCCAAAGCGGCCGCGATCATCAACATCACCCAGGCCGGTTGCGTCAGGGCAAGGCCCAACGCGCCAGCGGCAAGCGGCCCAACACAGGGCGCTGCGACGACAACAGCCAGGACACCCGTAAAGAAGGAACTGCGCACACTGTTGCCGTCCGCCAGGCTGGACCCGACGCCCTGTAGCGAGGTGCCGACCTCGAACACACCGAGCAAGTTGAGCCCGATGGCAAACAACAGCACGATCAAAACGGCAACCACGATGGGAACTTGAAGCTGAAAACCCCATCCCAGGGGCAGGCCAAACTCCCGCAAAGCCAAAAGAATGGCAGCCAGCCCCACAAAACTTGCGATCACTCCGACCAAGAAGGCCAGACCGTGCAAACGCAAGACGGCCGGGTGTTCATGAGCGGATCCGACAATGTGCAGGACCTTGATCGACAGGACGGGAAACACGCACGGCATGAGGTTGAGGATCAGACCACCACCCAAGGCGAGCACAAACAGAACAAACAGGTTGGGCGCAACACTCGAACCGTTTGCAGCGAGGCGACCGCCGCCAGTGACATTCACGGCGCTTTCCAAATCGGCATCATAGGTCGCCATGACCTCTACCGCCCGGGCCTCACCCGACATGTCCTCGAAGGACAAAACAAAACCGCGTGCCGCGCCGGCTTCGAGATAATCTGCGGTCAGGCGGACCTCATACCCCTGCTCGACGCGAGACACGTTCTGGGATGCCGCATGAGCGATCAGCCCTTGATCATGAGGGAAGATGTACAGATCGTTCAGGTCCGCCGCAAAGCGGTCGCCCTCCAACGCTAGAATCACGCCGTCGCCCGAACGGGCAAAACGTGCGATCTCTGTCGCCCTTGCAGGGTCCGGACGCCGCTCAAGGAAGCGCTCGATTTCGGCGGCAGCTGCGCCATCGATGCGCGCGGACCCCACATCCAGATCGAGCGCGATAGAACCCAGTTCAGGGATGCAGATTTCCTCGCAAACCAGCCAGGACGCCTCGCCCGTCAAAGAGAGACGCTCTCCCGCAAAGCTCTCGCTTATGGTCAGAGCGATCGGCAGGACCAGCTCTCCCTTGTAGCCATAGTCCATGATTGGGCCGAGGGGCAGTTGTTCGGGGACCGGCCACTGGACCTCTCCCAGGGTCACTCCATCCGGCAGAACCCAGTCAATCTGAACGGGCGCACCGGCATCGCCTGGATTGCGCCAATAGGTATGCCAGCCTTCGGGCATGAGCTGATGAAGACCGATCCAGACCGTCTGGCCGGGTTCAACCGCCTCATGGTCGCTGATCAGCGTGGTGGTCACAATCGGCTCGGAAGACCCCCAGCCCGGCTGTGCCGACGTTGCCGGCGACACAAGAACCGAAGCCATCAGGCCCAGAACAACAAGAGTGACGAAATTCCACACACGCATAGAGCGCTCCCAGATTGATTGCTGGCCATCACCTAAGCCGAAAGCCTTCAAAACGCGACGTATCTCGCGCAGACGTGAAGACAATGTCAGCAGCATCCGCAGATCAGGTTCTTCACAGGACATGCCACACCAACTGACCCGGAACGTCTTGCGCAAAAGAAAACGGCGGGACCCTGGGTCACCGCCGTTTCGAATTCATCAAACCGGATTGGTCAGGTTCAGGCCTGGGCCGGCGCTTGGGCTGCACCTTCCTGAGAGGCGCGACGCAGGATGCGTTCCCAGTTATTCAAAGATGCCAGATGGGCATAGATCGCGCCCAGCTCACCATTCTGGTTCATTTCGGCGACGGTATCTGCGGGCAAAGCGGCCAGCTTGGCCGGAGCAATCCCCCAATACTCAGCAACCTTGATCGGATTGTCCTGATCTTGCGGATTGGCCACATTGACCGTCTTCTCTTCGAAAAGGTCCAGAGCCACAAGGCGCTCAACAAAGGCCTCGGTCTTCGCGACGTCAGATTCAAACGCAGAGACATACTCGATGGCAGATTGGGTATATTGCGTCGGCTCACCCTTATCATCGAAGAAGGGCTGCTCGGGATTGTCGCTGACAACGAAATTCGCTGCGGCGTCAATGCAAACGGTGGACGGTTGTCCATCCGCACTTGCAGCGCTCACGAACGGATAACGACGCACGTAAGCAGGAGCGTAGTGATCGGCATCGAACTGGCCGTTGGTGTCGACGAAAAAGTTCTGACCGTTCCGCAGACCCATGACGATGACCGGCATACGACGATCCCCGAGGAAAATCACCGGATAGCTGGCGCAGGCCCGGGCAAACTCACCCGCGATCGCCGGAACGAAATGATTTTCTTTCAAGAAGTCAAACGGACGATCCGCTTGTTTGACGCCCCAGCCCTTGTGCTTCTGGCGGTTGAGCGGCTCCACATTCTTGTAGAGCGGAACATTGCCCGTCAGCCGCGGTTCGACGCTTCCAGTATCAGCCATGGTGAGAACCCCCATTGTGTTTCAATGCGGTATTAGCCGAAAGAATTTCAGCCATCAACGCAGGCACGCAGACGTTAACTGCAATGTCACATGAAAACACCGGGCCCCGCAAACGGAGCCCGGCTGGAAGTTGCAAACACAGGGTCTGCGACGCCCGTCGACGGGGCTTAGAAGCGGCGACCGAAACCCAGGCCAAAAAGCACGGGATCAATGTCGACATCGGCATTGATTGCGCCGTTGATGGTCACGTCGGTGTTAATATCGACGTATTTGACATCGATGTTGAAGAACCAGTCTTCGGACACCACGATGTCCACACCCGCCTGTGCAGCCAGACCAAAACTGTCATCATATTCGATGGACGTCAGGGCGCTATTGCCCGGAAGATCGTCGTTGAAGAAATGCGTGTAGTTGACGCCCGCCCCCAGATAAGGCCGGTACTGGCCGTCCGGATTGAAATGGTATTGCAGCGTCAAGGTCGGCGGGAGCAGGGTCACATCGCCCAGATCCACATCGCCCAGCGCCGTGCCCACGGCAGACACATCGTGCGGCGTGACACCCAGGATGAGCTCGGCCGCCCAGGCATCAGACAGGAAATAGGTGATATCAAGTTCCGGCACCAGGCTGTCGGAGATGTCAGCATCCCCACCAATTGTGTCGATATCGGCACTCTCATTCGGCAATACGCCCAAGGCACGCACACGAACTTGCCAATCACCCTTTTCTGCAAAGGCTGGAGCACCAGCCAGAACAGCGAGAACAGATGCGCCTAGAAGAATGGTTTTCATTGAACCAACCCTTTCGTCCCTAAATTAACTAGGGCCTTTGTACGCCCGCGGGAGAAAAGGAAAAGTGTGCGTTTCGCCGCG
This sequence comes from Maricaulis sp. D1M11, assembly GCF_047308265.1. Taxonomy (NCBI): domain Bacteria; kingdom Pseudomonadati; phylum Pseudomonadota; class Alphaproteobacteria; order Maricaulales; family Maricaulaceae; genus Maricaulis; species Maricaulis sp. D1M11. The sequence continues at coordinate 185,854 of NZ_JBKQWY010000007.1, read as the reverse complement.
CGTCAGCCTGCCGCGCGGCAGGCTGACGCACATTGAACACCTGGCGAGTAACTGGGGAAGCGGAAGAGACAGACCCACCAGGAATGATCGGGGCGGGTCCGAGACCCGCCCGCGAATTTTCAACGATCAGAAATCGAAGATGACAGCGGCACGGACATTCCGGCCCGGCAGAGGAAGCTGGTCCTTCAGGAATGAGGCATGCACGCGTGCTTCCTCATCCGTCAGATTACGACCCTGCAGAATGAAACGCAGACCATGGTCCGCCAGACCGGAATAAGTCCATCCAGCATCGACCAGCACATAGCTTTGGGTCTTGTTTTCGAATTCGGAGACCTCGTCCTGGACATCTGCCCAGGTCACATCCACACCAAAGGCATGATCGGTCAGCTCGAGCTCCAGACCACCGCTAAGGGTGAGCGGCGGGATACGCGGCAGATTGCCGCCACCGTCTAGCTCGCCATTCACATATTCAGCGGTCAGCTCGGAATTCACAACCCAACCATCACCGGCATAAACCGGTCCGGTAATCCGGCCTTCAAAGCCGGACAGGCTCGCATCTTCCTGCCGATATTCGAACACCGGGAGCTCGTCTTCCTCTTCACCCGTCGCGAAGGCTTCGATGAAACCATCATACTCGGCTGTGAAGATAGCGCCTTCGAACGTCCAGTCACCGCGGCGGAAACGAGCGGAAAGCTCGAGCGAGAGTGCAGACTCTGTATCGAGGTTTGCATCACCCACTTCAAAGCTATTGGTCGCAATATGTGGACCTTCCGCAAACAGCTCGACATCGGTCGGCGCCCGTTCAGCATGGGCCAGTGTCACGGACACAAAGGCATTGTCAGCAGGACGGAAGAAGACCGAACCCGACGCGCTGATCGTTTCAAAATCGCGCGTGATTGATGCGGTTTCCACATCATGGCTGCCATATCGCAGGCCGCCTTCGAGTCCCCATTGGCCCTGATCCCAGCGCTGGAGCAGGAAAGCGCCCCACTCATCCGTCACAGAAGCCGGGACAAACGCTTCCTCACCGATCGCAGCAAAGTCACGGCTGGAAACCTGGAGGCCCGCCGCACCATCGAGAACACCGCCCTGGAACTCCCGTTCAGCCAGGCCGCCTTCCACACGCACTTCCCAGCCCTCGTTGGAGAAGATCGTTCCGGTCTCGTCACCTTCGAACTCGGTATGTTCGTAGTCGCCAAAACCTGCAGCGAACTTCACACGATCGAACGTTCCGCCGAGATTGCGCATTTCACCACGGATGTCGTAGCGGGTCTGCTCGAGATCGATGCTAACCAGCTCTTCTTCTTCACCGTGTTCGTCATCGTGATCATCTTCATGATCATCATCGTGGTCATCGTCATGGTCGTCATCATGCTCGTCTTCTTCATGATGATGATGATGACCCGGAACGCCGTAATTGGCTTCCGTGGTCTTGTACGACACACCAAAGAACCCGTTTTCACCGATCCACGACATACCACCGGAGAAGGTCTCGAAACGATAGCGAGAATTCTCGACCGTTCCGTAGGCTTCTTCCTCGTCCTCATGGTCATGATCGTCGTCATGATCATCATCGTGATCGCCTTCGGCTTCCTCAAGAAGTCGTGCGATTTCGGACTCGGCGAAACCCGGAATTTCATAGTCGTCGCCATCCCGATAGACACCATCGAAATTGAAGACAAAATTGCCCGCACCAAAACGGACGCGGCCTGCCAGGTTTTCACCCTCATCAACACTGGTGGTCTGGGCGTAGAGACGTCCGTCAACCACACCGTCCACCGGGCCTTCAGGAATGCGACCATCAATCACGTTCACGACACCGCCGATCGCACCACCCCCATAGGCGATCGCAGCCGGTCCGCGAAGGATCTCGACACGTTCAGCTTCCAGAGCCTCACTGGCCACAGCGTGGTCGGGGCTGTTGGAGGAGGCGTCGATCGAGTCCACGCCATTGACGAGGATGCGAACACGATCCGCACCCAGGCCACGAATGACCGGGCGGCTGGCGGCGGGGCCAAAGAATGTCGTCGACACACCCGGCTCATGAGCGATCGTGTCGGCGATGGAACCGCTGAGGTGTTCTTCAATATGGTCCTGGTCGACCACGTCAACAAAGCCGACCGCTTCATCCAGGCTGACACCCAGGGGCGACGTCGTCACAACGATCACATCCTCCACCGGATCCCCATCCTGGGCGAAGGTCGGAACGGACAGAGCGACGAGAGCCGTCGAACTCAGAACCGTAGTAGCAAGCAGATGGCGCATGGCCCCCTCAAACGTTACAAAGTTACATTCAGATGCGGTGATATTATAACATCTCCCCATCGCGCAAGGGGTTGGGGGGATGAAATTCCCGTGGGCATCGTTAAATATGCGACAGATGACGAGTGATTCTATCTCCCAGGCCCTCGCGGCCGCAGATCGGCTCTGCCTGGAGCGCGGCGAACGCATGACACCCGTGCGTCGGCATGTGCTTGAACTGGTGTTGCAATCCAACAGCCCGGTGAAGGCCTATGACCTCCTGGAATCCCTCAAGCCCGGCCCTGGCTCGGCAAAGCCGCCAACGGTGTACCGGGCGCTGGATTTCCTCATGTCACTGGGCCTCGTGCACAAGATCGAGGCGCTCAATGCCTTTGTCGGCTGCACGCACAGCCATGCCTGTGGTGGCGCCGAGCTTTACATCTGTACCGACTGCGGTCATGTGCAGGAAGTACACGGCAGTCTCGAGCCGGGACACAAGCCCAAGGGCTTCAAGGTCGAGCGCTCGGTTGTCGAACATTTTGGTGTATGCGGTAACTGCCATCAGTAAGGGGCGGCCCTGTGATCGAGCTCTGGCGCGGCAATGCGAATGCCTGGGAATGTGATGAACTGGGGCATATGAATGTGCGCCATTACATCGCCAAGGCCGATGAAGCCCTGGCCAATCTGGGCGATGCAGCCGGTCTGGGTGCTGTGCGCCGCGAGAACGCCACCGCGACATTGATCCCCGATGCCATCCATATCCGCTTTCTGGCCGAAGCGCGCCCCGGCGTGCCGCTGACGATTCTGGGCGGCTTCACCGAGATCCGCGAGAGCGATGCCGATGTGCTCATGATTATGATGCATGCGGCGGCGGAAACACCGGCCGCGACCTATCGCATGCGCATTCGCCACGCCGATCCGCGCCACACGCACAGCTTTCCCTGGCCGCGTCGTTTCCATCGCCATGCCGACCTTTTGGGTGTCGAAACTCCCGATTTTGCCCGCCCACGGGGGATCCGCGAAGACCGGCCGCTCGCACAACCCAGCCTGGAAAAAGCCGACGCACTGAAGCTGGAAACCATTGGTCGCGGCCGCTTTCAACCCGGCGATATGGATGTCTTCGGCCGCATGAGTATCGACGGCCTGATCGGTCGGATATCCGACAGTGTCATTCATTTCCGGGGTGCGTTTCCCGAAGAATGGGACGCGCATCGCGATGGCGGCGAACTCGCAACGGCCTCCGCCCTCCTAGAGACGCGCATTCTGCCACGCCGCTGGCCACGCGCGGGAGACGGTTATGTTATCCGGTCCGGACTGGTGGAGGCCAGCGACAAGATCCGGCGACTTGTTCACTGGGTTCTTGATCCCAATACCGGCAAACCCTGGTGGACCTGTGAAGGGGTGGCTGCGCCCATGGATCTGAAGGCCCGCAAACTGGCTCCGGCGACACCCGAAATCCTGGCCGGACTGCAGGCACGCTGCCTGTCCGGACTGGGTGTCTAACCCACGCCTCAGGTAATCAGGTTGAGATTATCGGCGTTATTGGCCCAGCGTCCGGGCTTGTTCGCGGGCCTGTGCCGCCTCGAAATCTGAACGCGCATGGCCGGCGGCCTGGAAGTAGAGATTTCGCGCACCTTCCACATCACCTTGGCTGTGCAGGATTTCCGCAAGAGCGACGGCCGCCTCATAGTTCTCCGGCTCAAACGCCAGGATCTGGGCGTAGATTTCCGCGGCGGCGTTCAACTCGCCTGCATTGACCAGACAGGTCGCGTGCTGTTCTAGCAATCGGTCATCCCATGGATCGGCTGCTACGGCCGATGCCGCCTCAGAACAGGTATCGACAACCCGGCTTGCCGGATCCTGGGTCGCTTGAACATGGCGCTCGGCTGCGGCGGCGGCATCGCTGAGATCATTGACAATGTGAGATCCTGGTGTGGTCCCGGAGGATTCTCGAGCGGGCGGTGTAGAAGCAGGCGCAGGCTCGTTCGACCGTACCGCTGATGCAGCCCCGGACGATGGGGTCAAGCGTGCTGGGGTACGTCGATCGGTACCTGTAGGCACGCGACTGCCCTGCGGTGCAGTCGAAGATGGCCCAGTGCGCACACGATCGGACACGCTGGGCCGTGGTGCAGGAGTAGCGCCCGGCATGGACGCGATCTGGTCTGAGTGAGACGCCGGCACGGGATCAATCGTCAAAGTCTGCGATGACACGCGGGGCGCCGAGCTGTCGGACGGGCTGAAACTCAGCAATACACCCCCTTGCCGCACCTCGACATCCAGACCGGTCCAGGCGCCCGACGGGGTCAAATCGATCAGCATGCCATCGGGCAAGGGTTCCAGCGTGACGGCCGCAAGCCATTGATTGTCCGATGGTGAGATCAAGCGGGTAACGTCGCGGACATTGGACAATTCCAGACGCACCAGGCCGGGCCGGTCCTCCATGCGGACCAGGCGTGGCTGTTGCAGGAAGGCGATCCAGACATGGGCCCGCTCGCCGGACTGCCAGCTGCGCACATCGGTGACCTCGGCTCCCGCGGGGGTGCCCATGATCATGGCGGTACACAGCACGAGAGCGGCCATCCCCGTTCTCGCCTGACGCAAACGTGTCACAACTGAATGTCTCATGAGACTGGCGTGCGCCAGCTTCGCTTAAAACGCAGTTAATCGCGCGAGCTTGCCTAGCGCGTTCAGCGGCTGGGACTGACTGACCGGGCCTGAACCCAGATCACAGACTTCGTGCCCGAACGCGCCAATCAGCTCGCCATTCGCCCGGCGCACAGTCTCGTAGGCGTAACAATCAGAACCCACATCCGGAACACGTCGACGAACAAAAATCGGATCGCCCTCGCCAAAAATCACGTCCGCAGCATCCAGCATGCGCACAGAATTGACGGCATCATCCGCGTCGCGTGTCACGCATTCCCAGGTCGCGTCCTCACCATCGACGATGCGCACACCCGTATTCTCACCGATGGGATAGGCCAGCGAGACATGGCGTGCGGCCGGGCCAACCTCGCCCAAGCACAGATCAATCGCGGGCAGATACGTCATGAGATAGTTCGACCACCTGTCGATTGACGCCACTTCCCGGCCACAGCCCTCCAGAACGGTGTCGCCGATTTCGACCCGCGCGAAATGGCTTGAACGCTCTGCATCACACGGACCAGCCTGTAAGGAGACCGACACATCGCGACCATCACGCGTGGTGCCGTGATAGCGACGCTGCCCATCTGCCAGATAGGGCATGGCGATATCCAGCCTGACCGTTTCCTCGAGGGGACCGCCCTGGCCCAATTGCATATCCACCTGCGGCACACGTTCTCCGTCAACAAAACTCAGCTCGGCATCCCAGCCATCCGGGCTCCGCAATTGATAGCCAAAAAACGGATCATCGGAGTAGTCCCGGGCAATAATGCCAAACCCGGTCGCCGGGCTGGATGTGTCACCCATGCCCAGATCGGACGGGCCTGACGTACCCGTGGTGGTGCAGGCCGAGACGAAAAGTCCGGCCAGAACAGAAAGATAGAGAGCGCGCATGTGTGTCCCCGCACTTGCAGCCAGCTGATCAAGATTTCGCCACAATATCGCATGACGACATGACCGTCACCTGAACAAGTCGAGGCTGTGTCAGATCCCGTCGCGGAAACACTCCGCCAGATGATCGACAAACAATCGCACCCGCTGGGTCATGAACCGGTTGGACGGGAAGACGGCCCAAAGGTCACGATGATCCGGCTGCCAGTCTGGCAGAACGGTCACCACAGAGCCGGCCTGCAAGGCATCGTCCACGGCCCAGCTGGGTGAACACCCGATCCCCACACCATGTTCTGCGGCCCGGGCGGCAGGAACGGCACCATTGAGCGACAGACGCCCTGACACCCGGACCTCCACGGTCTCATCACCCTTGGTGAATTTCAGCCGTGTCGGCGTGGGTTTATTGCGGTCCAGAATGAACTGATGGTCTGCCAGATCATCAGGGTGGCGCGGCGTGCCCGCGCGTTCAAGATAATCGGGTGCGGCATAAGTCGTCATACAGGCGGGCGCCAGCTGGCGTGCGATCAGCGCACTATCGGGCAGATTGCCGATCCGGATAGCCAGATCGAGCCCCTCATTGACCAGATCGACCATCCGGTCCGTCAGATCGAGTCGCACCTCTACCTTGGGCCAGCGCGCCATGAATTCTGCGATCGGACCGACAAGACGGCGGGCGCCAAAATCCACGGGTGCCGAAATACGCAGAAGGCCTGCCGGCGCGGCGCGATCTTCCGACAAACCGTCTTCAAGCGCCTCATATTCATCCAGCCAAGGACGCACCCGTTCAAGCAGTGCAGCACCCGCATCGGTCAGGCGCACAGACCGGGTCGTCCGTTCCAGCAGGCGGGTCTGCAGGCGCCCCTCGAGGGCCGTGATCTGTTTGGAGGCCGCCCCCGGGGTCATTGCCTCATGAGCGGCAGCCTGTGTGAAACTTCCCAGCTCCGCGACGCGGGTAAACAGGCGCAAAGCGTCGATACGGTCCATTCTTTCTCTCCCGGCAAGAGATCTGCTGTCAGACCTCTACCTATGCCGAGCTGTAGCGAAATCCAGCGCAGAATAGGGAACACGCATAAATGATACACGTCTATTAATTCCAATTTGGAAATTTCAAAGCGCTTTTTGACGGATTATCTTCTTTCTGGGACGATGTCATATCCAGGGCGTCCGGCGAGACCGGACCTGAACACAACTGGAGCAAGACCATGTCCCGCACTGACCAATACGCCCCCTACGGCATCACACTTCTTCGCGTAAGCCTGGGAATTCTCTTCCTGTCCCACGGCCTTCTGAAACTTCTCGTCTACACCCCGGCAGGCACTGTCGGCTTTTTCGAAAGCCTCGGCTTTCCGGGCTTTTTTGCCTATCTGACCATTCTCGCAGAAATCGGTGGCGGCACCTTCCTGATCGCCGGTGTCTATACACGCATCACCTCACTGGCTCTGCTGCCCGTCGTGATCGGTGCCAGCTTTGTCCACCTGCCCAATGGCTGGGTGTTCTCCGCTGAAGGCGGTGGCTGGGAATTCCCGGTCTATCTGATCACGACCGTTGCCGCCCAAGCCGTTCTGGGCTCTGGCCCGCTGGCTCTCAAAGCTCCGCGCCTGCCGGTTCTGCCGCAAGCCCTGGCCTCTTGATGCGCCCGCCGCTTTTCATCTCCCATGGTGCGCCGGATGTGTTGCTTCGCGACACCCCGGCGCATCGCGCCCTGACAGGCTTGATGCCGAGCGCTCCCGACGCGGTCGTCATCGTCTCAGCGCACTGGGAGAGTCACCGTGTCGAGATCACATCGGGTGAGCGACTGGAAACCATTCACGATTTCCGTGGCTTTGATCCGGTCCTGAACCAGGCCATATACGCTGCCCCCGGCGCACCGGCACTCGCGCGCCAGCTGGCTGAGCACTTGACACAAACAGGTGTCGAGACAGTGCTCAACCCCAGACGCGGTCGAGATCATGGGGCCTGGATTCCCATGGCCCTGTTGCGACCCAAGGCGGATGTCCCGGTGATCCAGATCAGCCTGCCGATCACCAGCGATGACGCCGCTATCGCGCTGGGCGAAGCCCTGTCACACTTCGTCACGACGCTGGACGTACAGATCATCGGGTCGGGCTCACTGACCCACTCATTGATGGATAGTCTGCGCGAGGCCGAGACGGCTCCGAGTCCGGCCTTTGCCATCGAGTTTCGGGACGCCATTCTGCCCTATCTGGAGACCGGTGACCTGGAGGCCGTCAAAGCCTGGCGCGGGCTGCCCCATGCCCAGCGCAATCATCCCACACCGGAGCATATCCGCCCGCTTTTGCTGGCGATGGCTGTCGCCCCGGGTCGCCCGGGCACCTGTCTCCATACGTCATGGTCTCGCGGTGCGCTGTCCATGGATATCTGGCAATTCGGCTAGACAAGCGCCGGTGCTCTAGCCGCCGGCGCTTGTATCGTCGTCTCTACTGGCGTCCGCGTCGGCATTTGAGGGGCCGGCGACCCGTCCCTGCTGGACGAGGCTGTCGAGAAACAGTTTGGTGATGACATCTTCAACCGCTGCGAAGTCCGCAAACGTCTCGGCCCGGGTATTGATGTTCACCGCCACGGAAAGCCCGACATCGGGATACACGACCAACCAGCTCATTGCGCCCTTGGAGACACCACCATGATGAGCGAACGGTAGTGCCAAACGCTCATCACCGGGCCAGCTCGCCTCCGGGGCGTACCGCCATCCGATCGCATAATTTTGTTCATTGACCGTCCCGTCATCGAGCGGTTGGGGAGTCCAGAAAGCCTGCCGCGTCTGCGCCGAAATGAAGTCTTCATCCAGCCAGGCTCCCCCAATCTGCACCAACTCCTCTGAGGTCGACACCAGCCCCCCTCCAGGCCAGCGCTGGCTCAGATCGAAGGGCTTCCACAACCGGGCCTGCCCGTGCTGGATCTGATAAAATTCAGCCCGGTCCGGGTTCGACGGATCGACTTCGGCACCGCGGCTTTGCGCAAGTCCCAGCGGCGAGAAGACATGAGTATCGAGCGCGTCAAGATAGGTCTCGCCCGCGACCTCAGCCAGCGCGGCACCCAGTATGTTCACGTCAAAGCTGGAATAGGCGAAGTCTGCGCCCGGTTCGAAGAGAAGGTCCGAACCATCAACAATGGCCAGGCTGTCGGCCACGCTCTCATAACGTCGGCAACCACACAGGGTCTGCCATTGTCCGGCCCGGTCGGTATTGGTGTCATAGCCGGGCAGGCCTGCCGTATGTGATGCCAGTCGGCGCGGTGTGAGCACAGCCCAGGCCGTATTGGGCCAGTCCACGCCCAGCTCACCGATTGGCGTATCCAACGCGATCTCGCCGCGATCGACCAGGCGCGCCAGCAAAGTCGCCGTCACAGCCTTTGAGGTGGAACCGATCCGGAGGGCTGTATCGCGGCCAGCCGCCTGCTCTTGCTCGAGATCGGACCAACCCACGGCACCGGACCAGACCAGCTCGCCATCAAGCGAGACGGCTGCGGTCAGGGCGGGGAAACCGTGCTGGTCGCGGTGATCGACAAGCGCATCCAGAGCCGCCGCCCCGGTCCGGGCAAAGGCCGGGTCCGCCACATAGTGCGAGCGCGGCGCATCGCCAGATGGCATGGCGTGCCAAGCCCCCCAACCACCCCAGACCGGATAGGACCACGCGGCCAAAGCGCCGATCGCCACAACCACAACACCGACTATAATTGCTAGAACACGCAACATGAGACCCTCGGAACTTGCCAGACAAGAGATCTACAACATCAACATGAATGGTCGATGATGACGCTAGCGCTCAATGGCTCGCGTGGTTTGCGCGGTCGCCCCTTCAGCGGTCAGAACGCCGGTCGAGACGGTGCCGTAATTTTTGCGCAGGCGGGCATCATCGGACTGGCTTTGCATAACGGCCATCATGGCCCAGATCGACAGGATCAATACAGCCGCGCAGGACAACCCCAGAGTCAACCAGGTCGATGCATCTTTCAGGATGACACGAATTGGACGGGGCATGAGGCCTCCTCGATGGACAGGTGCCGAGCGCGGCAAGAGTTAAGAGCGTATTAACGCGCGCATACAACCGCCCGAAAAGGTTAATTGCACCTCATATGGTATGAGCGCCCGGCATGATTTTATTATGGCTCCGGCAACCACTTCATTTGCAAAGAAAAAGGGCCGCCCTGCCGGACGGCCCTCGGATCTGTCAGGGCAAATGCCTGATTATTCAGCAGCAACAGCCTCAGCCGGAGCAAAACGTCCGTAGAAGGTCTCGCCCTTCTCGGCCATTTCGCGCAACAGGGCCGGCACGTCAAATTGCTCGCCGTACTGGGCCTTGAGCTCATCCGCCCGCTTCACAAACGCCGCTGCGCCATAGGTGTCGATGTAGGACAGGGCACCACCGGTATAGGGCGCGAAACCCCATCCGAGAATGGAACCGACATCGGCCTCACGCGGATCGACAACAATCTCTTCCTCCATGCAGCGCGCGGCTTCGAGCGCCTGAGTGAAAAGAATACGGTCCTTGATCTCGTCAGCCGAGGGCTGATCTTCAGCATACTTGCCGTTCGGGGCAAATTGCTCGAGCTCCGGCCACAGACGCTTCGGCTGGCCTTTCTCGGCAGGATAATCGTAGAAGCCCTTGCCGTTCTTGCGGCCAAAACGCTCATACTCTTCCACCATCTTGAACAGGATCGGCTCCGTCGGGCTCGGCGTGTAGTCATCACCCAGATCCGCCTTGGTCTGTTTGATGAGTTTCACACCCAGATCCAGAGCCACCTCATCCTGCAGGGACAACGGCCCCACCGGCATGCCGGCCATGCGTGTGGCATTCTCGATCAGAACCGGGTTCACGCCTTCGGACAGCATGTTCATGCCCTCACCGATAAAGCGCATCACGCAGCGATTGGCGTAGAAGCCACGGGTATCGGACACCACGATCGGGGTTTTCTTGATCTTGGTGACATAGTCGATCGCACGGGACAGGGCGTAATCGCCGGTATTGTCACCCATGATGATCTCGACCAGCATCATCTTCTCCACCGGGGAGAAGAAGTGGATACCGATGAACTGGTCCTCACGCTTGGACGCCTTGGCCAGACCGGTGATTGGAATGGACGAGGTGTTGGACGCAAAGACCGCGTTTTCCGGAATGACCTCTTCAGCCATTGCAGTGATCTTGTTCTTGAGATCCGAGTTCTCGAACACGGCCTCGATCACCAAATCCACGTCAGAGAGAAGACCATAATCGGTGGTCGGCGTGACCAGGGCCGCCATGCCGTCGGCTTTGTCCTGGCTCAGCTTGCCGCGCTTCACACCCTTGGCGAAATGATCGACAACGTGTTGCTTGCCCTTGTCGGCCCCTTCTTGTGTCGCGTCGATGAGCACGACCTCGATACCGGCCTGGGCCGTGACCGTCGCAATGCCCGCGCCCATGAAGCCGGCCCCGATGACGGCAACCTTCTTCACATCGGCCTTTTCCTGGCTGGCCGGGCGACGTCCACCCTTTTCCAATGCCTGTTTGGACAGGAAGATGGAGCGGATCATGTTGCGGCTTTCCGGACGCAGCAGAAGCTTGGTGAAATACCGGCTCTCGATCCGCAGACCCTGATCGATAGACACCTGGGCACCTTCATACACGCACGACAGGATGTAGCGCTGGGCCGGGTAATTGCCGTAGGTGTTCTTGCGCAGCATCGGAGAGGCTGCACCAAACACCTGCGCACCGGCGGGGTGGTAAGGGCCGCCGCCCGGGAATTTGAACTTGTCCGCATCCCAGGGCTGGGTGGCGTTCATCGGATCTTCCTTGACCAGTTCCTTGGCCTTGGACACCAGTTCCTCTGACGGCACGGTGGCATGAACAATACCCAGGGCCTGGGCTGAAGGGCCATCATGTTGCTTGCCCTGCAGGAGAATCGGCGCGGCATTCATCACACCGACAAGGCGCGGCAGGCGCTGCGTGCCGCCACCGCCCGGCAGAACGCCGACCATGGCTTCGGGCAGTCCCAGCTTGGCTTTGGAATTGTCTGTCGGCATCACGCGGTAGTGACAGGCCATGGTGATTTCAAAACCACCGCCCAGTGCCAGACCGTTGATCGCGGCCGCGATCGGCTTGCCACAGGTTTCCAGCTCACGCAGCGTCTTGTTGAGACGGTAGCATTGCTCGAAGAGCTTGGCCTTCATCTCGTCTTCGGGAAGCTTGGCCAGTTCCTCGGAAGATCCGCCCAGTTCAGACAGGTCTGCGCCCGCACAGAAGGCCGACTTGCCGGAGGTCAGGACGACGCCCTTGACGGCATCATCGGATTTGATTTTTTCGGTGAGCTCCACGAAATCGTCCATGACGTCCGCGGAAATGACATTCATCGACTTGCCCGGGCTGTCAAAAGTGACAAGGGCAATGCCGTCGCTGTCGAGTTCAAATGTGAAGTTCTTCATCAGGATTTCTCCTCATCGGAAGCGTCTGTTGCCTCGGCTTCCTGCGATTTCTTTTTTGCCGCGATACGGGCGCTCCCAAAAGCAAGAGAGAGCGACACACCAAACGCGACCCCCAGCGAGATTCCGATAGCCAGATTGTCGAGGGTCAGGCCGAACATGACGCCCAGCATGATGCCGGTGGGCAGCCCCAGCGGCAGACCCGCTGCGAGAAGATTGTCCTCCGACGTCGACGACTTATCGGTCTCTTCGGTCATGCCTCAGACCCGCTCGATGATGGTGGCCGTACCCATTCCGCCACCAACGCAAAGCGTTGTCAGTGCGGTTTCCTTGCCGGACCGTTCCAGCTCGTCGAGCACCGTGCCCAGGACCATCGCACCGGTCGCGCCCAGCGGGTGACCCATGGCAATGGCGCCGCCATTGACGTTCATGATCGAGTGGTCGATGTCATAGGCCTGCATCAGGCGCAGAACCACGGCGGCAAACGCCTCGTTCAGCTCCCACAGATCAATGTCCGACTTGTCCATGCCCGCCTTTTTGAGAACCTTCTCGGTGACCGGAACCGGGCCGGTCAGCATGATGGTCGGCTCGGACCCGATAGACGCCATGGACTTGATGCGTGCGCGCGGCTTGAGACCGGCTTTTTCGCCCGCTTCCTTGGACCCGATCAGCACCATGCTGGCACCATCCACAATGCCTGAGGAATTACCGCCGGTGTGGACCCAGTTGATGTATTCCACGTCCGGGTATTTTTGCAGCGCCACAGCCTCGAAGCCGACAAAATCGGACAGATCCTTGAAGGCGGATTTCAGCGAACCCAGGCCCTGCATGTCCGTGCCCGGACGCATATGTTCGTCGCGTTCGAGAATATTCAGGCCCAGCTGATCCTTCACCGGAACGATCGTTTTCTTGAAACGTCCCTCTTCCCAGGCTTTCGCGGCGCGGTTCTGACTTTCCACGGCATAGGCGTCAACATCATCGCGGGAGAAACCGTATTTGGTCGCGATCAGGTCAGCCGACACGCCTTGCGGCACCATATAGTGGTCAAAACCCATCTCCGGGTCGGCCAGCATGGCGCCACCGTCCGAGCCCATCGGCACGCGGGACATGGATTCCACACCGCCACCGATTGCAAAGTCAGCTTCACCCGACATCACCTTGGCGGCCGCGACATTGACCGCTTCCAGACCGGACGCGCAAAAGCGGTTCAGCTGGTATCCGGCCGTGGTCTGCGCATAGCCTGCATTGATCACGGCAGAGCGAGAGATATTGGCGCCCTGCTCGCCGACCGGCGAAACCACACCCATGATCACATCGTCGACGAGACCGGTATCGAGGTCATTGCGGTCGCGAACCGCCTCGAGCTGTTGCGTGGCCAGTTGGAGAGCTGTGATCTCGTTGAGAGCACCGCCCTTTTTCTTGCCGCGCGGCGTCCGCACGGCGTCGTAAATATAGGCTTCAGTCATGGTATCGTCCTCTCCCTTGGCGGACTATCCTCTTTATCGACAACTCAACGCGGAAGGGGCATCAAGACACCCCCTCCATCATTTTGTGAGCCAGGGCGTTTTCACCCCGCTCCATGAGCGCTTCAGCCAGGCGCCGCCGGTCTTCAGCCGACTTGTTCTGCGACAGCTTGGCCTTGCCCTTCAGGCTTGTAATCTCGAGTTCGAACGCCTGGATGGCCGCTTCCAGGCGAGCGCGCTTGCCCACCTCGATATCGGTGATCCTCCAGACAGATTCGAAATCGGCGATCTGGGAGGAGAGAGAGCGTTCCGCATTCTCCCCCTCCAGCGGGACAAATTGCCCCTCGACATGCACCGCCATGTAGTTCCACGTCGGCACATTCTCGTTCGGTTCGCCGTACCAGGTCGGTGAGACATAAGCGTGCGGACCCGTGAAGACGGCCAGAGCCTGTCTGCCCGCCCGGATATGATCGGCGATCGGATTGGCCATTGCGACATGACCAATCAGGCGGCGACGCTCATCATCCAGTTTCAGGGGGATATGGGTCGCCGCCGGATCGGCTTCGCCCGGCACCATCACAAGCGCAAAATCATAGCTGCGCATTAGCGCAAACATGATGCGTTCATCCTCGATGCGAAAAGCGGGCGGTATGTACATGCGTTCAGAGCGTCCTTGCGATCAGAAGTTTCATGATCTCATTGGTGCCGCCGTAAATGCGCTGGACGCGGGCATCGCGCCACATGCGGGCGATCGGATACTCGTTCATGAAACCATATCCGCCGTGCAGCTGCACACACTCGTCGATCACTTCGCCTTGAGTGTCTGACACCCAGTATTTCGCCATGGACGCAGTGGAGGCATCCAGCGTGCCCTCCAGCAAGCGCTCCGAGCAGTGCTGGCAGAATACTTCTGCAAGGGTGACCTTGGTCTTGCACTCGGCCAGTTTGAACTGAGTGTTCTGGAATTTCATGATCGGACGACCAAAGGCCTCGCGTTCATTGACATAGTCAATGGTCTCGCGGAGCGCGCGCTTCATGGCGCCCAGGCCCTGAACGGCAATCTGCAGGCGTTCCTGTGGCAATTGCTGCATCAGCTGGATAAAGCCCTGCCCCTCTTCTGGCCCCAGAAGGGCGGAGGCCGGGACCCACATATCCTCGAAAAACAGCTCGGACGTGTCCTGGCCTTTCAGCCCCACCTTGTCGAGCAGACGCCCGCGGCGGAAACCTTCCACTTCATCGGTCTCGACGAGGAAGAGCGAGGTACCCTTATACCCTTCAGACGGATCGGTCTTGGCGACCACAATGATCAGATTGGCGGTGCCACCATTGGTGATGAAAGTCTTCGAACCATTGATCCGATATCCATTGCCATCTTTCACTGCGGTGGTTTTCACACCCTGCAGGTCAGACCCGGCACCCGGCTCGGTCATGGCAATAGCCCCGACCAGCTCGCCCGACACCATGCGCGGCAGAAGGCGCTGTTTTTGCTCTTCCGAGCCATAGTGCCAGACATAAGGCGCGACGATCGAATTGTGCAGGGAGGCTCCCCAGCCTTCCACGCCCATGTCCGATCCGGCCATGTGGAACACATAATCATGGCGCCAGTCACCGCCGGCTCCGCCATATTCTTCCGGACAGGAGGGCACAAGAAGACCGGCTTCGCCGGCCTTGGTCCAGACCTCGCGGTCGACCATTCCGGCCTTTTCCCAGCGGTCTGCGTGCGGTTTGCATTCTTTTTCGATGAAGCCGCGCACGGCATCTTCAAAAATATTGACGTCTTCACGGTCGAGCCATTCCGGCTTCGGCACGCCAACAGGATCGTTCAACATGACCAACCTCCCCAGGTTTTGTTTTCGATCATTCAGGAGATAAAGGGCCGGCCGACTTGTTTTTCTATCCGGTCCGGCCCCTGTATTCTTTGCCTCAGAACGCCTCGGCTTCAAGCGCCATCATTGAATCGGCGCCGGCCTGCAGCTTGGAGAGGTGCATCGCGCCTTCCGGCAGCCAGCGTTCCAGGAAGTACTGGCCGGTTTTCAGCTTGGTGGCGTAGATCGGATCGGTCTCGCCCGCCGCAATTTTGGCTGACGCGACCTTTGCCATCTTGGCCCACATATAGGTCAGGCAGGTCAGGCCGAAGAGGTTGAGATAGTCGTGGCTGGCGGCACCGGCATGATCGAAATTCTGTAGGGCATTATTCATCAGCCAGTCGGTGCCCTCCTTGAGCTGGGCCTTGGACGCAGCCAAACCGTTGATGAAGGGCTGGACCGACTCGTCGCCACCTTCGGCAATGAAGGCGTCCAGCTCGTTGAAGAAGCTGGTGATCGGGCGCATGCCGTGCATGGCCAGCTTGCGGCCCACCAGGTCGAGCGCCTGCACGCCATTGGTGCCTTCATAGATCAGTGTGATGCGGGCATCACGCAGGAGCTGCGAGGCTCCCCATTCTTCGGTAAAGCCGGAACCCCCATGGATCTGCAGGCCATTAGAGACCATGTCATAGCCCTTGCCGGTGAGGTAGGACTTCACGATCGGGGTCAAAAGCGCCATGTAGTCGCCGGCCTTTTCGCGAACCGCCGGGTCCGAGGCCTTCTCCTCCAGATCGCCCTGCAGGGCCGTCCACAGTGCGAACGCCCGCGCCCCTTCCACGAAGGATTTCTGGTCCATCAGCATGCGCCGCACATCGGGGTGCACAATGATCGGATCAGCCGGACCATCCTGGTTTTTCGGTCCCGTCAGGGAGCGACCCTGGATGCGGTCCTTGGCGAAGGCTAGAGATTGCTGGTAAGCGGCTTCGGCCAGCGCATAGCCCTGCAGGCCAACGCCGAGACGGGCTTCATTCATCATGACGAACATGATTTTGAGACCCTTGTTTTCTTCACCCACGAGCCAGCCGGTCGCTTCATCGTAATCCATCACACAGGTGGCATTGCCGTGAATGCCCATCTTGTGCTCCAGACCCCCGCATTTCAGCGAGTTGCGCTCGCCCGGATCGCCGTTTTCATCGGGGATGAATTTGGGAACCACAAACAAGGAAATCCCCTTCACCCCTTCCGGTGCGCCCTCGATACGGGCGAGAACGAGATGGATAATGTTCTCCGTCATGTCGT
This sequence comes from Maricaulis sp. D1M11, assembly GCF_047308265.1. NCBI lineage: Bacteria > Pseudomonadati > Pseudomonadota > Alphaproteobacteria > Maricaulales > Maricaulaceae > Maricaulis > Maricaulis sp. D1M11. The sequence continues at coordinate 169,100 of NZ_JBKQWY010000007.1, read as the reverse complement.
GCTCACCGGACGAGATCCAGATCTTCTGGCCGGTGATCTTGTAGGAACCGTCCGCTTGCGGAGCCGCCTTGGTCCGCAACAGACCCAGATCGGTACCGCAGTGCGGCTCGGTCAGGTTCATGGTGCCACCCCACTGGCACGAGATCATCTTGGGCAGATAGAGCTCTTTTTGCTCATCGGAACCACCCGTGTGCAAGGCTGCCGCCGCGCCCAGGGTCAGTCCCGGATACATGCCAAACGCCATGTTTGAGGACGAGACCATTTCATTGATCGCCAGATTCAGGACGTGTGGCAGACCTTGACCGCCATACTCCGGATCAGAGGACAGAGCGGTCCAGCCGGCTTCAGCCATCTGGTGAAAGGCCTCTTTCCAACCGGTCGGCGTGGTGACATTGCCGTCCGCATCCCGCGTACAGCCTTCCACATCACCCACTTTAGAGATCGGTGCCAGAACGCCTTCGGCAAACTTCGCACCCTCCTCCAGGATGGCATCCACCGTATCGGTGTCGGCGTCAGCGAATCCCGGCAGGTCGGAATACTGGGCAATATTGAGAACTTCGTGCAGCACAAAACGCTGATCACGGACAGGGGCGCGATATTGGCTCATGTGGGTCTCCCAGGGAGGATGATCTTGGCGATCTTTTTGGTCAATTGGTTCAGGATTGGTCGGCGGGCAGGCCCGTCCAGGGTTCAAGACGCGCCGCAGCCAGGGCTTCGAAAGCCCGGGCCCGACGTTTGACTTCATCCGGCGGCTCGCGGTCTTCCAGACGTTCACGCATCCATTCAAGCCCGGCCTGAAGCTCGGCAATGGCGCGATCAACATCTTCACGCTGACGCTGGAGTACGCGGATACGCTCTTCAAAACGGGTGATCGCCGGCTCCAAACGCTCGCGCCCACCTCGATCAATGGCCTCGAGGTCAAGGATTTCCTTGATTTCGTCGAGGGCAAAACCGACACGTTTCCCGCGTAGGATCAGGTCAACCCGCGCTCGGTCCGAAGCCGAGTAAACCCGGGCTGCGCCCCGTCGCTGTGGATGGATCATGCCCTTCTGTTCATAGAAACGAAGGGTTCGCGGCGTCACCCCGAATTCAAGGGACAGCTCGCGGATGGAAAATTCGGCGTCGGGCGTCACTGGCTTGATCATGCCCGGCATGTAACCTCGCGCTTACGCGAACGTCAACGTCAAATTTGAGCCTTTCAACATTTTCATGGCCACACCGGCACGGCAGACTTTTGGTTTGGCGTAAGACAGGGCAAACTGAAGCCCAAATTCAAAAACCGGTACCCGTTCATGCGTCTGACTGCCCTCGCCTCCACCGTCATCCTGGCACTGACCCTGATTGCGCCCGGTTCGGGTACTGCCCAGAGCCTTGTCCCCGCGCCTCGCGACACCAGCCCGCCGGACGAACCAGACTGGCCCGATCTGAGCGACCTCATCCTGCTCCCGCAAGAAGAGGCCCCCGAGCCGGTCGAACCCACTCCTGAAGACACGGCACGTCCTCCGGCAGGCCCCCATCTGGATCGCGAACAATATCTCGCTCGACGCGGCGAAAGCGCCCCGACCCACCGCCTGCGCTGGCGTGTTACCAGTTATTCGCTCGACAGTGTCGCCCAGAGCGAAACCATTCGAGATGTCATTATCGGTCCGGGTTATATTGCCGAGTTAAACGCGGACGGGCCAATAATCCTGGACTTCGAACTCGGTCGCCAACTAACCGCACACACGCGCACATCGCTGGACGAGACCGGTCGCGAAGTGCGTCAGACCGTGATGACCAATACCGCGCTCGGCGCCATCACTCATCGCAAGCTGAACGTCTTCTCGCGCATCACCGCCAATGGGGAGCTGGACGAGATTTCCGTCGGACCGGGCCTCAGCTTCGAACGCTTCTGGCTGGAAGGCGGACTCGGCATCAGCCTGACAGACACGGCACTGCACGAGACCGTGCTAGATGACAGCGCCCGCGAATATCGGCGCTCCGAGACCGGCAGCGTCATCTTTTCCATAACACCTGAAACTGGCCCCCAGACCGATACCCCGCGCACATCCAGCCCTGAAGCAGCACGCATGCTGCGAAGCTGGGTTCGGCACAACACGTCCATCCACCCGGCAGCATTGGGCCAGTGGCGCGCAACAGATGGCATCCCGCGGGAATTCACACTCTTGCTTTTCAGCCCGGCCAGTCCCGATGGCCGACGTGAAGTCTGGGAAAGACTCGATATGGACGCCGTTATCGACGACGGGTTCCCCTGGCCTGAGAATCTGCCCCTAGCCGGGCCGGACGCCTATGACATGCCGCAATCCCTATTGATTGCAGGATTCAGCGCCCTTGAGGCCCCCGACACCAGTCCGAGCCCGCAGGACTTTCTCGATGAAATGGAACGTCTGACAGGCGTCACCGACAAATCCGGCGCCTATCTGACCCTGAATCACGCGATGCAACACTATGGTCCGTGCAATCCGGGCACAGATACCGAGCTTTGCCAAGCGTATCGTCGACTGACCGTCAGTGGTTTGGGTGACAACCGCTTCGAGGGCGTCTTCACGGCAATCAGCGAAATCGGTCGCGATAGCTCGGCCGCCATGAATGGTCTGCAACCCTATCTCTACCGCCGGGACCTGGCAGGCGCCTCTGCCAATCTCCACGCCGCCCAGGCCCTGACCAGCCTGCGTCAGTCCGGATCGCGCGAGTTTGAAACCCTCAATCCGCTGACCTTGTTCAGCGAAGCCGCAGAAATCGACCCTTACGCCCCGATGACTTATTGGCATGCGGGCCGCTTTGCTGCGTCGGTTGATGATGTTGAAACGGCGTGGATGCTGTTTGACATTGCCCGCAACCTGCCCAACGCGGGAAATCTGCCCGCAACGGGTGACACAGACCTTCTGCTTGAGCAGATGCAGCTCCTGGCACCGGATTTCTACGCCGTGGAAACGGCGGACGAGTCGTTTGAGCCACTGCAACCCTGATCGGCAGTTATTAACAGGTTTAAGCCGCTATTAACCGAGTCGCGGACTCATAAAACCCGAGTCCAGACAGGGAGATCCCCGCCTGGGACTGAAGAAGGGTGTGGAAACACTACATTTAGCGTCTGCACCCTTGCTTTACACTATATTAACGCCCCGATAGCTTCGGGGCACTTGGTTAAGAGCGGGCGAATCGCATGTCCACCTCAGGGGGTCCCTGGAGCGTCAAAGGCATTGATCCACGTGCAAAGGCACGTGCGAAAACGGCTGCGCGCAAGGCTGGCGTCACCATGGGCGAGTGGCTCAACCGGGTCATTCTGGACGAAAATGGCGAGGCGATCCCCGATTGGGACGAAGCGCTGACGGCCTATCCCGGATTTGGTGGTCGCCAGGCGCTGGATACCGAGGAAGATCGCCTTCTGCGCTCCATGGTCAACCGGCTTGCCGACAAGGTGGAGAGCTCGGAGAACCTGTCCACCCAGGCACTCACAGAACTGGATGGCACGATCAACCAGCTCGCAGAGAAGGTCGCGCGTGTCGAAACCGATCGCCTGGCCGCCCTGGACGAAGCCCAGGCCAGTGTTGATCGAGTCAAATCCGCCCAAGATGACCTTAACTCGCGCGTCCGTGCGCTGGAGGCCTCAGACACCGGATCCGGCCTGTCCAGCGAGACGGCCAAGGCCTTTGAAACCACGCTGATGAAACTGGCCCGGCGGCTCTATCAGCATGAAAACGAGGTCTCCGGCCGTTTCCATGACGGCGAGGATACCGCCCGCGAACAGGCTGACACCACGCGGCGCATGGCCGAGAGTTTTGACGAACGGGTCAAACGTCTCGAGGAACGGGCCGCAGACTTCCGCGATCTGGCGAAAAAGCGCGATCTGCAAACCGGCAATGCCCTCAATGGTCTCCAGGAAGTAACCGAAAGCCTTCGCCGCCGTGTCGAGGGGGCCGAACGCGTCTCCCAGGACGCCGCGCGCACACTCGAGGACAGCGTCGGACGACTGGATGATCGCTTGCGGTCGCTGGAAACACGCAACTCCACCGACACGGTAGAGCTGGAACGACGCTTTGATCGCCTGTCCGAGGAGGTCGCGCGCATTGTGGCGCAGACCCGCGGACAGGTTGCCAACGCGCTGGGACAGCTCGCCAGTGAAAGCCGTGTAGACGGCCTCGAGAAAAACCTGACGGAGGCCCTCCAGAAGGTCGAGCGTGCCGAGCTGCGCCAAACCGATGGACTGCAGCGTATCGGTGATGAAATCACCCGGCTGGCCGGTGCTATTGATCGGCGTCTCACCGAGAGTGAGGAACGGACCCTGGCTGAGGCTCGCAAGGCCCGGTCGGAAGCTGAACTGGACCGGCGTTTCGACAGCATTCGCGAAGAAAACGAAGCCGCGCTGAAAACCCTTCAGACAGACAGCGATGTCGCGCTCAAGCGCATGGGCGAGGAGGTCTCGCGCATGGGCAAGACCCTGGCCGACCGCATTGCCCGCTCTGAAGCGCGCTCCAACGCCGCGATGAGCGCCGCGACGGATCGTGTCACCGAAGCCCTGGAACGCCTTGAACGGCAGCGCCGCAGCGAAGACAGTGAGAACGAGCTGGATGATCGTTTGCGCGAATCCGAGACCCGGACAGCCGAGCGCATCGAAACCGCGCTTGCCGGCGTGCAGGACCGGATGAGTTCGATCAAGACGGACACGGAAAACGCGCTGACCCCCGTCCAACGGGCCCTGACAGCTCTCGCGGACCGACTCGAAACTATTGAGAACCGCGCGCCAGAAACGCTGGATCGGGCCACCCCCGACACTGAGGCCGACGCGGAAACGGCCGCGGATGATTTCTCGACTCCCCTGCCGCAAGCTCCGGGCGCAGAGATCACGATGACCGAAGCACCGGCTGCGGCGCCCGCCGGCACTGCCGATAGCGGCCTTGAGGACGATCCTTTCCTGGCGGCCGCTGAAGCGGCGATGACAGCGCCTCAGACGGTCCAGCCCGAACCGGTGGACGCACCCATTCTGAGGGCACCACAACAGGCCCAAACGGAAGCGTCTGCGGCCTCCATGCCCGCAACAGCTCCGGTCACAGCTTCGGATTCTGTCGATCCGGCCCAGATGATCCTCCAGCCTGCCGCTCCGGTCGATACGGCTCAGGTCAATACAGATCAGGTCGAGGCCCGCATGGGCGTTCAACAGGCAACGCCACCCCACATTCCGTCCTCCCGTCGTATGGGAGCCACGGCCGATGCCGACTTCCTCGCTGCAGCTCGTGAGCGCACACGCGCGCCCGGCCACGGGTCTCCCTACAATGCCTATGAGACGGACAAGTCCGGCGGAGGTCGCATCCTGCTGTCGATTCTGCTGGGTCTGGGGCTTTTGACCATGATCGCGCTGGTCGGCATGCTGATCTGGGAAAACCTGTCCGGTCCCGCAGCCTCCAGCGAACAGACGTCATCAGCACTCTCCCAGGAGGCTCTGGCCTCGGCCCTGAGCAACGAGACAACGCCCGCCGCTCCCGGAAACATCGTTGCCGACAATTCCGGCACCGTTCTGCCAGCAGAGACCGAAGTCGAGGAACCTCCAGCCTCCAGCATGTCTGGACGCAGCGACGAACCCGTCCAACGGATCGACGCCCCGGCGCAGTCTGAACCCCGATCCACACCGCCAACAACGCCCACGCAATCCTCTGCTCCCGCAGAAGCCTCCCCTGTTGCTACGGCCGCTGCCGCAACGCCCCCTGCCGAGACGGCCCCTATCGCGACGGCCGCAGATCCAGGACGCCCACCCGTCACGCTGGAAAGTGCGGCCTCGGATGGCAATCCTGTGGCCCGCTACATGTTGGGCGCGAACCTGCTCGAACAAGGCAATACGCAGGCCGCAGCGATTTTGCTGCGCCGCGCCGCCGAACAGGGCATTCCGGCTGCGCAATATCGCTATGGTATTCTGCTCGAAGACGGTGAGGGTGTAGACGCCAATGTCGACGAGGCCCGCCAGTGGGTTGAGCGTGCGGCCAACTCCGGACACCGTCGCGCCATGTATCGCCTGGGCGTGATGTATCATTTCGGACGCGGCACCGAGCGCAATGATGAAACGGCAGCCCGCTGGTTCGAAGAAGCCTCACTGCTCGGACTGGCGGATGCCCAGTTCAACCTGGCCATGCTGTTTGAACGCGGCCAAGGCGTTCCGCAAAGCCCTGCCGACGCCTTCGCGTGGTATACCATTGCCGCTGCCGGCGGTGATACTGAGGCCGCAGAGCGTGCCCGTATCATCGGCGAAACCCTGCCCCAGGGTGCCCGAGACGAAGCCGGTTCCGTCGCCAGCGGGTTCCAGCCGCGCCCGATCGATCCGGAAGCCAACGGGCTTTACACCGATCAACCCTGGGACCGGGTCGCTACCGCCGATCCGGAAATGGTACGCCGCGCCCAAGGCTTCCTGTCTGTGCTGGGTTATCAACCCGGAACAATTGACGGGATGATGGGAGATCGCACCCGCACTGCCATCCGCCAGTTCCAGGCAGACAATGCTATGCCCCGCACCGGCCGCGTCGATACAGTCCTTCTGGACCGTCTCGAACAGGCGGTCGCGGGCTAGGGCGGGGTCGTGCAGATCTACCTCCCGATCGCGGAAGTCTCTGTCAATCTGTTTGTCTTGTTGGGCCTGGGCGCAGGCGTTGGGTTTCTCTCCGGCATGTTCGGGGTCGGCGGTGGGTTCCTGATGACGCCCCTCCTGATCTTCATCGGCATCCCCCCTGTTGTGGCAGTGTCGACTGAAGCCAATCAGATCGTCGCCTCATCGGCGTCAGGCGCCCTCGTGCACTGGAAACGCCGAACCCTAGACGCCAAAATGGGCTCACTCTTGTTGGTCGGCGGGGCCTTGGGCTCGATCACCGGTGTCCAGCTTGTGGTTACTCTCACCCGACTGGGCCAGATCGATACGATCATCTCGCTGAGTTATGTGACGTTTCTGGGCGTCATCGGCGGTTTGATGATGGTGGAGAGCGCCCGTGCTATCCTGCGTCAGCGCGCCTCTGCTCAGACCGGTCAGCCGGTTCGTGCGCCTCGCCGGAAGCGCGGCTGGATTGATGCCCTGCCGTTCAAAATGCGCTTCCCGCGTTCCGGCCTCTACATCTCCGTGATCCCGCCCATTGCGATCGGCTTTTTTGTCGGCACGCTAGCGGCAATCATGGGCGTAGGCGGCGGTTTTGTGATGGTTCCGGCGATGATTTATCTGCTGCGCATGCCGACCAACGTCGTCATCGGGACCAGCCTGTTCCAGATCCTGTTTGTGACGGCTCTGACCACCGTACTCCAGGCCACCCAGAACCAGACCGTGGATATTGTCCTCGCGATGAGCCTGATCGTCGGCGGCGTGATCGGCGCCCAGTTCGGGGCCCGGGCCGGTCGCCACATCAAGGCCGAGGAATTGCGCGCTCTGCTCGCTGCCATGGTTCTGGTGGTGTGCGGCAAGCTCGTCTTCGATCTGGTTGTTACCCCGGAAGACCTGTTCGCGGTTATCCCGCGCGGCGGTGGAGGACATTAGATGCTCACCGCCCTGCTTTGCGCCCTTAGCCTGCAATCCGCCACACTCGACGAACCGCCGATGATCATGGCGGCCCTTACGCAGGAGACCGTCGAGATCCGATCAGACTTTGCCGGAGCTGAGCTGGTCCTGTTTGGTGCGACGCGCGGCCTAACCCTGCGTGACGAGATTATCGTGGTGCTGCGTGGACCGGAGGAAAACCTCCGCGTCATGCAGAAAGCGCGCAGTTTTGGCGTCTGGCTCAATCGCGACCCCATCGCCTTTGAGGATGTGCCCGGCTTCTACGCCATCGCAGCCACCCGTCCGCTCGACGAGTTTGCTGACCCGGCCGAGCTCATCGAAAACGAGCTGGGCATAGCCCCGGTTCTGGCGGCCCGTCAGTCTGAACCTCTGGAAGGCGGTGCGGTCGATGCCGCCCTGGCCAGCGCCGCGCTGGCGCCCTATCGCGAGGCCATTGCGCGCGCCATGAGCCGTGACGGTTTGTTCTCGGCCAATGAGCGCGGCGTGGAAGTTCTGGATGGTGGAATCTTTCGCGCCCGCCTGATGTTGCCGCCGCTCACACCGGTCGGGGATTACACCGCGGATGTCTATCTGTTTCGTGATGGCCATCGCGTGGCCTCGCGCTCGGTCTCCCTGCGCGTGGAGAAGGCCGGCATCGAACGGGTGCTCTACGGTTTTGCCCACGGCGCGCCGCTGATCTATGGCCTGTTCTGCGTCGCTCTGGCCATGCTGGCCGGCTATGTTGCATCGGCTATTTTCAACCGTGACTGACCCTGTTCCGCCGTCCGGCCCGCCCTATGTCTAATGACATGAATGATAATCGTCCCTCCCCGACAGACACGCCAAGAATGGCGCAATGGCTGGGCATGGGTGGCTGGATCCCGTTCTGGTTTCCCGTCGCCCTGTCCGTCCAGGCCTGGCTGAGCGATCGCAGTGCCGCAGCCGAAGAGGCACTCTTCACCATTTATGCCGCGCTTATTCTCAGCTTCCTGGGCGGGGTAAGATGGGGGCAGGCGGTCGCCCTTCCCGGTCCCCGACTGAACCGCACCCTGTTCCTCTCAGTGGGAGGGTGTCTGATTGGCCTGCTTGCGGCCTTTATACACTGGCTGGGCTATCCCATGATGGCCTGGGCCCTGCTGGCACTGGCGCTACTGGGCCATGCCCGCTGGGACCGGGACGCCGTCAAACGCGGAGATCTGCCAGACTGGTTCGGCCGCCTGCGCACGACGCTCACCCTGGGCGCGATCGTGTCCGCACTGGCGATGATGCTGGTCTATAATCTGGCGCGCAGCTGAGATCGATCCGGCAGGAGACGTCGGGCGCCGACCGGATAGAGCTTGTCGCGCCCCAGGATCACCACATCCGGGCGCTGTCCGAAGACGACACCAAAGGCCTCATCACAGACATTCAACCCGCCCGTATAGGCCCCGAAAGCCGGCAGTATGAGGCGGTCCGGCCCCAGCGCAAAACACCGTCGGCGCACGCTGCGTCCCTGCCCGCTTACCTTGGCGCATGGATGGAGATGACCCGCGATCTCGCCCGGGTGGTCTCCCTCGAGCGGTTCATGACGAAACCTCAGACCCTGCATCTCGAGTGTGTGCCGGACCCGTCCGCCCAGATGCGCGGGAGGATGCGGGTCATGATTGCCCTCGATCCACACCCAGTCCTCCACCCGGCCCACCAGCGCCTGCAGGGCCGCACGATCGTGCGCATCCATGCGAGCCTCGGCCGCGAGATCATGAAAACTGTCACCCAGCGCGATCACCTGTCGGGGGGTGTAATGCGCGATCAGCGCGCCCAGACGGCGTAATGTGGTGCGGCTGTCATAAGGCGGCAGAAGCTGACCGGTGGCCGCATAGGATGACCCCTTTTCGAAATGAAGGTCCGAGACAACCAGAGTCTGGCTGTCCGGCAGGACCAGGGCCCCGTCGACATCGGCCAACACTCGCACTCCAGCCAGTGTCAGCGCAGTCACCGCACGTCGTGTTGAGGCGCCGGGAGAGCGGGTTTCTGAAGAGGGTGCAGAGGGATTCGTCATGAACGGAATCTAGCGCTTTCCTGTCGCTTCGGCGATCAGATCTTCGGCATTCTCCTCGAGTATGCTCTCATGCCCCTCGCCGTGGATGGCTTCCTTGCCAATCTCCAGCATCACCGGAACAGCCAGCGGGGAAATACGGTCCAGATCCAGGTGCCGTATGCCAGCCTGAAACCGCGCAAGCGCATCCCCCAAACGATGAATATCCAGCAGGCCGCGTCCGGCATCACGCCAGGCCGCCTGCAGAACGACATGGTCGGGTTCGTGTTCGCGCAGGACATTATAGATGAGATCAGTGGAGAAGGTGACCTGACGTCCGCTCTTCTCCATGCCGGGCAAACGCCGCTCAATCAGACCGGCAATGACCGCACAATGACGGAAGGTACGCTTCATCAGGTCACTTTCTGCCAGCCAGGCGTCAAGATCATCGCCCAGCATGTCTTCGGCGAACAGGCTCGCCATATCGACCCCCGACAGGTCCCGCAACGCCCACACTGACACGGCGTATTCATTGGCGACAAAACCCATCGGCCGCAGGCCCAGACGTTCCAGACGTCGTGTCAGCAACATGCCCAGGGTCTGGTGCGCCAGCCGCCCCTCAAACGGATAACAGACGAGATAGTATTTCGCATGGCGTGGAAAGGTCTCCACCAGCAGGCCGGCCGCCTGTGGCAGGGCAGACACCGCCTTTTGCAGCTCCAGCCAGTCCTGGACCTGTGCGGGGAGATGCGTCCAGGCAGACGGATCCTGCACCATGTCTCGCACCCGTTCCGCCAGATAGGTAGAGAGCGGAAACTTGCCGCCATTATAGGTGGGGATTTTCGGGGTGTCGGAGCTGGACCGGGACACACGCACTTGCAGGGCGTCGATCGCCTCGAACGTCAGGATCTGACCTGCAAACATGAAGCTGTCGCCCGGCACCATCATCTCGACGAACCATTCTTCGACCTCTCCCAGTACCCGGCCGCCATAACTGCCCTTGCCCAGCACCACTTTCAGCATCGGTGCCTCGACAATCGTGCCGACATTCAAGCGGTGTTTCTGGGCGATCTGGGGAGTGCGCGGTTCCCAGAGCCCCTCCCGGTTTTTTACCAGTCGGCGAAACCGGTCATAGCTTTCCAGAGCATAGCCACCTGAGACGGTGAAATCGAAAATACGGTCGAAAGTCTCTCGCGAAAGATCGGCGTAGGGAGCAGCCTGCCGAACTTCCGTGAAAAGCGCCCCGGTCTCAAGGGGCGCGCCGCATGCCCGCCCCATCATATGCTGCGCGAGTACGTCCCAGGCTCCCGGCCCCAACGCTTCACCATCGAGCGCGTGTTCAGCCACCGCGGCCCGTGCCGCCTCACATTCGAGATGTTCAAACCGGTTCGTGGGCGCCAGCAACGCCTTTGACGGGCTGTCGAGCCGGTGATTGGACCGTCCCAGGCGCTGGATCAGACGCGAGGACCCTTTGGGCGCGCCCAGCTGGATCACCAAGTCCACATCACCCCAGTCAATACCCAGATCGAGGGTGGACGTGCACACCACCGCCTTGAGGCGCCCGGCAGCCATGGCAGCCTCCACCTTGCGTCTTTGCTCGACCGCCAAGGACCCATGATGAAGCGCGATGGGCAGCGAGTCTTCATTGATCGACCATAGCGACTGGAACGTCATTTCAGCCTGGGAGCGGGTATTCACAAAGATCAGGCTGAGCCGTGCCTGCTGGATACGCGCATAGATCTCCTCCAGCGCATGCTGACCACTATGTCCGGCCCATGGGATGCGCGTATTGGGCGAAAGGATCTCCACCTCGGGCCGTGCACCAGCGGCACCGCGTACGATCCGGGCCTGGTTCGTTCCCGTCGCACAGTGTTGGGGAACCAGCCAGCGCGCGAGTCCCGCCTCGTCCGCGATCGTCGCCGACAGGCCGACCCGCTGGGCCTCCGGTGCCCATTGCCGGATGGCGGCCAGACCCAGCGAGAGAAGATCACCACGTTTTTGCGGGGCCAGGGCATGGATTTCGTCAATGATGATCCGCTGTAGGTCCCCAAAAAACGCACCCGCGTTCGGCGACGCACACAAGAGCGCGATCTGTTCCGGTGTCGTCAGCAGGATATCAGGCGGTCTGGCACGCTGGCGCTGTCGCCGCGCAACCGGGGTGTCGCCCGTGCGGGTCTCGATCCGGATATCCAGCCCCATCTCCTCCACCGGCCCAGTGAGATTGCGGGCGACATCCACAGACAAGGCCTTGAGCGGCGAGATATACAGTGTGTGCAGGCTATGGGGTCGTTTGCGCCCGCCTTCCAGCGCCGACAATTCGGCCAGGCTCGGCAGGAAGCCCCCCAGGGTCTTGCCACCACCCGTTGGTGCTATCAGGAGGGCGTCTTCACCCGCATAGGCGGCCTCGATCATTTCGGCCTGGTGCGCCCGCACCTGCCAGCCGCGTGACGCAAACCAGTGCTCGATAACAGGGGGCAAGGACGGGGCGGAAACGGTCATGGGTCAAACCTAGCGTCACCCCAGCATCATACCACCCCCACTCAACACCCATAACAAGCTGAGCATATCTCCCTTGGCCCGAGCCCCGGGGGGACCGGTTCACAACTTGTCCCCCTGTTCCTGCCCCCCGGGCTCTGCCATGATTTCACCTCATTGAGAGGGAGTGCCCCATGGCCCATGCTGTGATCGAACGTTTCAAGGCGCTGGATAGTGCTTTCCATGCTCGCGCCAATCGCAGCGAACGCCTGGCCGCCCGGTTTGCCGCGCTGGCCTCAATCAATTCCGAACACGACATTGATGCGCATATCGAACGCAGTTTCGAACTTCGCCAAAAGCTGAACGAGCGCTTGGGCGCGTTTCGAGCCCCCTCTAGCACAATGAGGCTGGTCTATGCTGCCGCCCTGGCCAGCGCAGACCGGTCGGCGAAGGATTTCTTCCTGATGCGGGCCGCCCTGGCCTCAACGCGCAAGCAGAGAGGCGGGCGCGCGCTCTCACAGGGCGGATCTGTGGCTGCGCTTGCGCTCACCGTTACCCGGGGCGATCTCGATCAGACCGGCCGTTTTTTCGATACACTCGAAGCGGTCAAGGCCCCGTGGTGGCGCCGCGAGGCCACACGCGAGGAAGTGCTCGCTGCCACAACAACGGCGCTGGGCGAAACACCCGTCACCGCGCAAGCCCGTCTGAGCCAGGCCCGCGACACGCTGTCCGCGGCCGGTGTGCCTCGCAGTCATGCAGAAGCCGCCGCCTATGAAGTCGCCTGGCTCGCGCCGGATCCGGGCGAACTGGCTTCGGCATGGACGGTCCTGAACACGGCTGTACGAGGCCGGGGGGAATTGCGTCATGGCTTGGGGAAAACCGGCCTGGCTATTCTCGCCGCGCAGGGCCCGGGACATGCCACTGCGGATGCCCTGGTCGATAGCTTTGAGACCGTGCGCGCTCTTAAACCCAAGGCCACCGGCCAGGTGGCGGCTCGTATTGCCATGCGCCTGGCTCAGGCTCAGATCGGTCAAACAGGCCCGATCGCCGCAGCACGCGATCTGGCGGCTATTCTGGCCGCCCAGGCCGCAATGATTGCCGCCGTCACTGCGTCGACAACTGCAGCTACCGTGGCTGCAACCAGCTAGAGACGGTTCATTTGGTGTTCAGGCGAGAATAGCCTTAGTCTCCCGCTTTTCCGTCACACGTGACGCAAGCTGGGGACTATAATGGACACCGAAACCTGGTTGAATGAAGACACAACCGCCGCCCTGATTGAGATGGGCATGAACGCCGCCGTCAATGTGGTTCTGGCCGCGCTCATTCTGATTATTGGCCTGATCGTGGCCGGCCTTATCAAAGGGGCCGTTCGCAAAGCCGCCCTGAAGAGCGAGCGCATCGACGATACGCTGGGCAATTTCTTTGCGTCTCTCGCCTATTACGGTGCCATGGCGGTGGTGTTCATCGCCGTTCTTGGACAATTTGGCGTGCAAACCACCTCCATCGTCGCCGCATTGGGTGCTGCGACCCTGGCCATTGGCCTCGCGCTGCAAGGCACGCTGTCCAATCTGGCGGCGGGCGTCATGCTGATCCTCTTCCGCCCTTATCAGTTGGGCGACTGGGTTGATGTCGCGGGTCAGTCCGGATCCGTCAAAGATGTCAACCTCTTCACCACTGAACTGGCGACGGGTGACAACAAGAAGGTTATCATCCCCAACGGAGCCGCCTGGGGCGATACGATCGTCAATTATTCGGCCAATCCGACCCGGCGCGTCGATCTCGTATTCTCCATCGACTATGCCGACAATATCGACACCGCCATGGCCATCATCGAGGAAACGCTCAATGCCGATGAACGGGTTCACAAGGACCCAGCCGTCTTCACCGCGGTTGCCGCCCATGGCGGTTCATCGGTGGATATTGTGACGCGGGCCTGGTGTGACGCCGGCGATTATTGGGGCGTTCATTTCGACGCGCTCAAGAACGTCAAGGAAGCCTTTGACGCCAAGGGCATTTCCATCCCGTATCCGCACCAGGTCAATATCGCACGCAAGGCCTGATATCGGGCACACCGAACTCCTGTGGGGCGCATCCCGGTTTTGCCGTGTTTGCGCCCCATTCCATGGTAAGCTGTGCTCCAATGAGGGATGCAGGAAACGGGAAACCCCATGTCCAGTGATCAACCGGCCCAGCCGGAAAACGAGAACACATTCGCCAAGCGTCTGCTTCGTATCGGGACTGGCGACATTATTCGCATCGTTGTCATCAGTATTCTGGTCGGCATTATCCTGGCAGCGCTCAACGTCAATCCGCGGCGCTTGTGGGTCGATCTGTTCGGCACGATCGGTGAGGCCTGGGCCCGCTTTATCTCCCTGCTGGGAGACAGCGTCTTCTGGGCCATCGACTATTTCCTGCTGGGCGCCGTTCTGGTTGTTCCCATCTGGCTGGTCTATCGCCTGCTCAGCTCTGTCGGCAAACGCTGACACCTGTCTGGTTCTTCCCGTCGCCCGGGCCCGGCCTGCGCGTTAGAGTGCTCGCACACGGGTCGAACCGAGGATAAACATGAGTGATGATCTTCAGGCGCTGCTGGACGAGCTGGCGCCGCTTCTTGTGGACGGGTCTCCCCACGCCCAGGCGCTGGGCCTGTCTCTGGTCTCTATCTCGCCGGGCGAGGTGGTGCTCAAAGCCCCTTATCGTGAAGATCTGATTGGCGATCCGGAAACCGGAACGCTGCACGGAGGTGTTATTACGGCGCTGCTGGACCATGCGGCGGGGACGGCAGCCTTCGCCGGCCTGGGGGCCAAGGAAGCGCCTGCAACGCTGGATCTGCGGATCGATTACAGCCGCCCCGCCGAGCCGGGCAAGGATGTCATCGCAACCGCGCAATGTCTGAAATCCCATGGACTGATCGCCTTTGTGCGCGCCATCGCCCATGACGGGGATCCGGACGATCCCGTCGCGATCGCCCAGGCCGCCTTCATGATTTCAAAACCGTCCGTCGAGGCGCGAAAGCGGGTTCAATCTGACGCGAACCGGGGGACGTCCTCATGAGCCGCGATTTGATCGAGACCCTGGTCAACACGCCCTATGTTTCCCGCTTTGGTGTTCGGCTGGACTGTGCGGGGGACGAGCTGACCGGCATTCTGCCCTATGATGAAAGCCTGATCGGCAACCCCCTTCTGCCAGCGCTGCATGGCGGGGCCGTCGGGGCCTTCATGGAGATCGTGGCGGCCGGTGCCCTTCTGACCGAACAACCCCTCACGCGCCTGCCCAAACCCATCGATGTCGCAGTGGATTATTTGCGCCCCGGCCGGCCGCAAGACGTGTATGGCCGCGCCATAGTCAATCGCTCCGGACGGCGTGTCGCCAATGTCAGAGTCGAGGCCTGGCAGAACCGTCGCGGCTCGCCGATTGCCACATTACACGGGCACTTCCTCATCACGCCGACCTCGACAGAAGAATAATCGAAGCTTTTCAGAATATTCGATAAAGATTACCACGATTTCAGGATGACACGTTTATTAATCTCCTGAAAGGATTGCATTTTTGCATGATTATCCTGCCGAAAAGCGGGCGTTTTGTCACAGGATCGCCACACGAATAGGACACACAGCCCTCGTTGAACGACGGCATTTCCCGACACGATCGTCGTCAACACCACAGTGCCCCGTCGATCAAAAGGTTTTCACGATGTTCTCCCGTATTTTCACTGCCGCCGCTTTCGCCGCCATCGCATCCACCGCTGCTCTGGCTGACTCCCGTTCTGTCGAAATCGAGTACAACGTTGCCACCATGGCTGACGCCTCGGCTCGCGAAGCTCTGTACGCCGAGATCCAGGGCGCTGCCCGCTCTGTCTGCGAGACCCGTTCTGCCCGCACGCTGGTTGAAGCTCGCATCGCACGCCAGTGCGTTACCGAAGCTGTTGAAGGCGCCATGGACCAGCTGAACACAACGCTCGCCGCTCGCAATATCGAGACCGGCACGGCAACGGTTGAAGTCCGCTAAGCTTCAAACATACCCGTTTTGTCAGAGAGGACAGTTTGTCGCGCGGCAGACTGTCCTCTTCTTTTTGGGGCCTGCCCACCTACATTGTGGTCATGGCTCAGGCGTCACACACCCCTCCGCCAATCGGCCCTGTCATCGCGTATTTTGATGCGCAGTGTCCGATCTGTGTCGCCGAGATGTCGCGCTATGCCCGGCATGGCGAGGACAAGATAAAGCTGGTTGATGCCAATGGTCCGGACCTGCCCTCGGATGTTGACCGCGCCTCTGCCCTCGCCGCCATGCATGTCCGCCACCCCGACGGTCGTGTGATCACTGGATGGTCAGCTTTCATCACCATCTGGGACCACCTTCCGGGTTGGGGCTGGCTTGCCTCACTGACCCGTCCGGCTGTGATCCGCCTCCCCCTTGACTGGATCTATCGTCGGCTGGCGCCCTACCGGCCGCGCCGGACGTGTCAGAATGGCCAATGCACCCTCGACTGACCGAATGACACGCTTGCTCCGATGCCCGTCACGGTTTAGGCGCAGGGGATGGAACCTGCCTCCCTCTCCCGAACAGATGTTCATTTGCGCGCCTGGCCCCTGGTGTTTGCGAATGCCGCGATCCCACTCGCCGCAGCCGTAGACACGTTTGTTCTGGGCCTATCCGGCAATGCCAGTGAACTGGGTGGGGTCGCGCTCGGGGGCACGGTGTTCAGCGTGTTCTATTGGAGCTTCTATTTCCTGCGCATGGGTACAACGGGTCTGACCGCTCAGGCAGACGGGGCGCAGCGTCACAATTCCCTTATTCGCATTCTGGTGCGCGCCCTTTTAATTGGCACTCTGCTCGGCCTGCTGGTGCTCGTTTTCAGCCCGCTGATCGCCACGGGCGGTTTCATGATCCTGCAAGGCGGCCCTGATGCGGAGGCCATGGGCCGGGAATACTTCCTTGCGCGCGCCTGGGGCGCCCCCGCCGCGCTGGCCGGGTTTGCCCTGTCGGGCTGGCTGATTGGCCTCAATCGCAATCTCCAGACCACGATGATCTACGTGCTGTTCAGCGCCGTGAATATCGGGCTCGACCTCGTATTTGTCCTGATGCTGGAGATGGGCCCCGCCGGTGTGGGTTATGCGACGTCTATCGCTGACTGGCTGGCCCTGGCCCTGGCCCTGCTCCTGGCGTGGCGCACCATCCAGCAACGTGGCGGACTGGAGACGGATACGCTCTCAATGGCCCGTCTAAGAGATCCTGCAGCCCTGCTGGAACTGTTCCAGGTCAACATCAATCTGATGCTTCGCACCTGGAGCATGGTGATCGGGTTTTCCTGGTTCGCCAATGCGGGCGCGCGCCAGGGAGATGCCGTCCTGGCCGGCAATCACGTGCTCCTGCAGATCATATCGCTCTGGGCTTTTGTGCTGGACGCCTTCGCCTTTGTAGCCGAGAGCGAAGCCGGCCGTGCCTTCGGACGCGCATCCCGCTCGGCCCTGCGCCGTGCCATCCGCTTGACGGCCGAGCCCATGATCGTGGCAGGGACCGTGTTCGCCGTGTTGACCGCGATGTGGGGAGACGAAGTGCTGACTGTCCTCATTGCAAACGAGGAGGCGCGCACGGCGGCCATCCGCTATCTGCCCTGGTGCGCCATCGTCCCCTTGCTCGGCGTGCCGGCCTGGCTCCTCGACGGCGTCTTTATCGGCACCACCTCGGGCAAGGTCCTGCGCAATGCCGGTTTTGCAAGCCTGGCCATCTATCTGGCGCTGGATGCCGTCCTCGCCCCGCAGTGGGGCAATCAGGGCGTCTGGGCAGCCTTCGTTCTGTACTATATCGCCCGTGCGGGTGCACTGGCGGTGGCGTATCCCGGCCTGGAACGTCGACTTCAGAGCGTGCCGACCGCCTCGGAGACGGACGAGAAACCCTCTGCCTGAAGCCGGTCGACCAGGCCACGCTTGATCTCGCCAACCAGGCCCGGCCCCTTGTACACCAGAGCCGAATAGAGCTGGACCAGGTTTGCCCCTGCACGGATCTTGGCCCAGGCTGTCTCGGCGTCTTCAACACCCCCCACACCGATAATGGGCATGTCAGGTCCGGCGGCCTCGCGAAACGCCTTGAGGAGTTGTGTCGAGCGCTGAAAGAGCGGCCGCCCGGACAGTCCACCCGCCTCACCCGCATGGGATGAACACAGGCTGTCGGGACGGGCGAGCGTCGTATTCGACAGAATAAGGCCATCAAGACCGTGACGACGCACCGCTTCGACCATATCCAGGATCGAACTGTCTGAAATATCCGGCGCCAGCTTGAGGAAGACGGGGGCCTGGCCACGGGCGTCGGCCACCCGGGCCAACAACTCATCCAGGGCATCGGCCGATTGCAGATCACGCAGACCCGGGGTGTTGGGCGAAGAAATATTGACCGTGAAGAACTGGCATAGCCCGTCGAGGGCCTTGAGCGATTTCACATAATCGCCCGGACGATCCTCGCTGTCCTTGTTTGCCCCCAGATTCACACCCACAACTCCGCCGCGATCCGAGCGGGCCTGCATGCGCTGTGTGAAGACGTCCAGGCCGTCATTGTTGAAACCCATACGGTTGATCACGGCACGATCCGCACTCAGTCGGAAGACCCGCGGCTTGGGATTCCCGGCCTGCGGACGCGGTGTGACCGCACCGCACTCCACAAAGCCGAAACCGGTCGCCAGCATGGCATCGGCCACCTCGCCATTCTTGTCATAGCCAGCGGCCAGCCCTAGCGGATTGGAGACGGACAAGCCTGCAACCGAGGTCGCCAGACAGGCGTGATCGGGTGTGGTCTGTCTTGGACCGAGACCCGCCTTAAGCGCGGCGAGAGAGACGCCATGAGCGGTCTCACCATCAAGAACATGCAGGGCGCGCGTGGCCAGCCCGTAAAACCCGTTGATCATCGATCCAGCTCCGCCGGCAAAACCCAGTCACCGTCTTCATTGCGCAAAAGGTGGCGCACACCGCGCACGGCACTCATGGGAATCTCGCCATACACATGCGGAAAGAGAGCTCCGCCGCGGCTTTTTTCCCATTTCACCGTATCGCCCAGCTCATCCAGATCAATCGCGGCCAATATCAGCCGGGGGTGATCATTATAGTGTTTGATCAGAGTTCCCTCGACCTGGTCTGCGGCAGAGAGATGGATAAACCCATCCGCCACGTCATGGGGTTCGCCGGCAAACACTCCGGAGAGCATGATCTCGGCCCAGCGATCGGGCGTGGACAAGCGGTAGGCAATGGTCTGGCTCATAATCCACGCTGGGTAAACTGCTGCGCGCGACAGGGCAAGCAATGCAGGTCAGCCCGCCTGACGGGAAAAGGCATAACAGGAAAATTGTCCCATACTGCGAACCTGCCTATAACACAGCCCCATGTTGACCCATGCACAGATCTGGCAGGGCATTGACCGGTTGGCTGCGCAGGCAGAAACCAGCCCGTCCGGTCTCGCGCGCCGGGCCGGTCTTGATCCGACCACCTTCAACCCGTCCAAACGGATCTCGCCGGACGGCCAAAAGCTGCGCTGGCCTTCCACGGAAAGTCTGGCGAAGGCGTTGAGCGCGGCCCATGTCACATTCGACGATTTCGCCCGACTGGCCTCCGACCGCCCCGCTCGCCCTGCCATGCCGCTCGCCCGCCTGTCGGAGCCCCGAACCCGGACCTTTGACCGGTCAGGCTTGCCACGCCAGGGGCAATGGCTTGAGATCGATACGCCCGATTTCGGGTCACGTCCTGCCTGGGCCCTCCAGATCGACACGCAGGACTGCCTCCCGGTCTACAAACCCGGCACACGATTGGTGATGGATCTGGACAGTCCGCCGCGAACGGAGGACAGAGTAGTGATCGAGCTGGAAAACCAGGACTTGCTCATCGGGGAGATGGGGCTGAAATCGGTTCAGTCCCTGGAGCTCTTGCCGCTCAATCCCAATCAGGCCCGGCGCCAGATCCGGCTGCTCGACCTACGCTGGATCGCCCGCATCATCTGGGCCAGCCAGTAGTCAGATCTGCATGCGTTGATTGGCCCAGCGCTGGGCCTGGCGCGGCCTATCCATCAGAGCGGACAAGCGACGCGCCTCGTCCAGTATGCCGGCCTCAAATGCATCACGCGGCTGCAGTGCCAGAGCTGCATCCAACGCGCTCCGGGCATCCGCCGCATAATCTGTGTCGATCGCAATCAAACCGACCGCTTTGAAATAGTGAGGCGATGGATTGTCAGGATCGAGCGCGATCGCGGTCTCATAGGCGGCCAGACCTTCCTCGATCGAGGCATCGAGCGCGCGCATGCCCCGCCGACCACCGCGACGAGCCACTTCCAGGTTCCAGGCGCCCCACATGCCCCAGGCCCAGGCATTGTCCGGCTCGGCATTTAACGTGTCCTGGAGCAGGTCTCGACCGCGTTGCGGCACACCGCGCAGATAGGCACGCCAACCGCTCATATACCGACCCTGAAACCCCAACGCCCCGGCCAGCCGCCAACGGGCCTCAATGGAATCAGGATCGAGGCGCAATGCCATCTCACCATGTTCCACAGCCTGTTCTGCAAGGGTTTCACGGTCGGGGTAATCGGCCTCAAGCATCAGCTGGGCGACCAACGATCCGGCAGCCCAGGCATACCCCTCCGCCCCGCCTGCCTCGCCTGCAAGCCGCGCCGCCTCCTGCCAATCGCCAGCCTGATAGGCCTGGCGCGCCTGATCCATTGGATCGGCTTCGGCAGGTGCCGCCCAGAGCAGGGCAAGGATCGTCAAACCGAGCAAGGTGAGTGTGGATCGCATAGGGCCAACCTAGCGCGGACCCGCGGCAGGACAAAGGCAGGCTGCGACCAAACTTCGCCTTATATGAGGATTGAAATTCCGCTAGACCAGACGGGAGAGGAGCCTTCATGACCGCCTTCACACCGCCCATGCCCCCGATGGCCCAGTACAGCGAGATCGGTCGCATGACGCTGTCGGACTACCGCGTCTATTTCAGGGCCATGCGGAATAATCCGCTCGAAATCTGGGGTGAGCGTCATTTCCACCTGCGTGTGGCACCGTTTCAGTTTCTGGGGCGCTCCAGCGTTATCACCAATGATCCCGACTGCATTCGCCATGTTCATGTCAGTCATGCCGATAATTTCGAGCTCAATCCCCTGCGCCAAGCGGTGCTGCGCCCCATCCTGCGGGACGGCTTGCTGACAGCCGAGGGTGAGATCTGGAAGACGGTGCGCCATGCGGTCGCCCCCGTTTTCACACCGCGCAAGGTCAATGCCTTTGCTCCACAAATTCACACTATTGCCGAGGCGGCAGCCGACTCATACGCAAACCGCATCGGGGAGGTCGTACCGGCCAGTCAGGATATGGTCGATCTGACCCTGAACATCCTGATGGACACGCTCTTCTCCGGTGATGATGCGCTCGACACCGCCCGGTTCACGGACAATATCCACCAGCTCTTGCTGATCAGCGGCATTCCGCACCTGTTTGATCTTCTGGGGATGCCCGCATTTGTACCGCGCATCGGCCAGGGCAAGTCTCGTCGGGTGGTCGCGGATATCCGTCGCCAGGTCGGCGAGTTGGCCACATCGCGCCGCGCGCGCCCAGGTCCCGAAGCCGAGGGGCGCTTGCCGGACTTTCTAGACCTGCTGCTGGGTGCCGGGCTCGAAGATGATGCCGTGATCGACAATCTTCTAACCTTCCTGGCGGCCGGTCATGAAACCACGGCCCGCTCGCTCACCTGGACCCTCTATCTTCTCTCCCAGGCCGAGGACGTTCGCGAGCGTCTGGAGAGTGAGATCGACACGGCCCCGCTTGACGCGACAGCGCCGCAGGACTGGAGCGAGATCCTGCCGTTCACCGAAGCCGTGCTCAAGGAGAGTATGAGGCTTTACCCGCCTGCCCCCATCCTGGCCCGCACTTCGATCGAGGGTCAGATGATGGCGGGCATCCCCCTGCCACCGCGGTCTGATGTTCTTGTCTCGACCTGGCTTTTGCATCGCCAAAGAGAGATGTGGCGTGAGCCCGACGCGTTTATTCCGGATCGGTTTCTGGGAGAAGAAGCCCAATCTATTGGACGGTTCGCCTACCTACCCTTTGGTATCGGGCCACGCGTGTGCATCGGGGCCCGGTTCGCCATGATGGAGATGGTGATTGTTCTGGCCTGTCTGCTCCGCCGTGTCCGGTTTGACTTTGCCGGGGATCGCCATCCTGTTCCGGTGCAGCGTGTCACGCTGCAGCCGGACATCGAGGTTCCACTCACGCTTACTCGACGCTGATTTCGGGGTACTGGAACACGGCTTCCAGCGGCACCGCAAATACACGGGCAATCTTGAACGCCACTTCCAGCGACGGCGAATACTTGCCCTGTTCGATAGCGATAATGGTCTGGCGGGTCACGCCCACCCGCCGCGCCAGTTCGGCCTGGGTCATTTCACGCGCATGAAAGCGCAGGGTACGGATCTCGTTGGTGATAGCTGTCTGTTTCGCCATGTCACACTCCTGTCCGATAGTGGATCAGCCGAAGGACGATGCCAAAACCACCCGATACGATCACACCGACATACAGGCTGCTTGCGATCCAGACCGGGGCCCATCCCAGCATCAGGCCGATAATCGCGACCACGGCAAATACCTGCATGACATGACCACTCCAGGCATCGCCCCGACGTTCGATATCCCGATCCCGCTCATCATCCAGGCGATCGATCTCCATGATGTGTTTGCGGTCCTTGATCACCGCAAGGGACACCAGACCGATCAGAACCAGCAAAAAGACGATGAAGCTGGTGATCATGGCCCCGACCCATACGATCTCCACCCCTGACCCGACAGGGCCTTGCCGGACGATCAGGAACACATACAGCGCGAGGGAGAGGCCGCCCGCGATCAGGGCGGCCAGGTTCAGTCTTTCCATAATCGCCATGATCACACTCCCCGGCGCCAGGCAATCTGCTTGACGATGGCCTCGTACAGCGAGCTCAGCCACAGACCGACAAACAGGATATGCGCGACCCAGAAACGATCATGCTCCAGCAAGATGGCTCCCAGGGCGATCACCGTGAACAGAGCCAGCAACTGACCACCGCGCGCTTCGCCCAGACGGGACACCTGCCGGTCGCGTTCATCTTCCTGGCTCATCGTCTCGTCGACGCGGTCATACCCTTCAGTGCGCCCGACCCAGATGGCCGTCAGAACGCTGATCGTGATCGACAGAACAACAGAGAGCACGATACCGGCTACCACGGCGACAATCATGGACCGGCCAAAGGCAATGTCTTCCACAGCCCGGGTATCGAATTGCGGAATGATCTGCAGACCATACCAGATCATCACGGCCAGGCCTGCGGGGATCTGGGCCAGATTCATCCGTTCCAGAAAACTCATGTCAAACGCTCCAATCTTCATGTCTAATTTCTTTGACACAGCAGATGTAAGAACGACCCGACCTGATGTCAATATTTTTTGACTCGAAAATAGTCACGTCCACGATCGGAGAGGTTTGCACCGCTCGGAGGGTCTGGCAGTTTCACAAGTGGTCAGAGATTCCAGCGCAGGCGAATATTGAAACTAGGAACATTGTCGATATCGACCCGGGCCTCGTCGAGCAGGCCGCCGCCAAGGTCCTCGACAGCTGTATACCCTTCACGCCCGCGGCCAGACCTGACATTCAGGCGCAGGTGCACCTCGTCCTGGATCTCGTATTCGCTCCACACAGAGAGGAAATGCCCGTGTTCGCGCTTGATGCGATTGAAGATCACAGGGCCCGTGTCCGGCGTTCGCACCCCGTCATAGATCTCTCGCTCGTCCTCGACGGACATGGGTAATCTCCACCAAAATCCCGTCCGCCAGCGCGCAGAATGACGCCATTCGCCGTTTAGCCGGATTTCCAGCTCCCGGTCTTCACGCCGGATCTGGGTCAGCCAGTAATGGGTCGACGGCGCATCTCGCTCCAGGACCGCACCGAGCACATACTTCCCCTCGGCAAACTCCTGGCGCAGGTTCAACTCCCAGGAATAGTCCTGATGTCCGGATGTATTGCGCTGAAAGCCCTGTTGCGGATCGATGCGGCCTGAATCCCGCAGAACCGCTATCCCCTCCACGAACAGGTCCGGCAGACCGATCCGGGCGAAGTCAAACTCGAACACGCCCTCCAGGCTGTCATAGGTCTCCGGCCCGATATTAGCGGGTGTAACGTCCCCGTCCGGGGTCAGAATACGTGAAATCGGATTATCGACTTCCACCCGCTGAGCCACAAGGCGGACCAGACCCCGATCGCCAAAGCGTCGTTCCAACTCGCCCCGATAGGTCCACTCCCGAACAGGCTCCAGGGTCGCCGCACCGGCCGTATTGAGGGCGTTGTCAAGATTGGTCTCGGCGAGAAAGAGGTCGAGATTGAGCTGCCCTACCTCGCGCTCAGCCGAGACACGCGCCACCCAGCCCGTGTCGAGGGTCCAGGTCAGATCGGCACGCGGGACAAAATCCGTCAGCGTCAGATCACCGCCCGCATTGGAACTGCTCAGCGAGAATTGTTCGACACGCCCGCCAAAATTGACCGACAGATCCGGGCGGGGTGTCCAACTGGCCACGGCCAGAGCCGCGATGCGGGTTTCCTCCACCGAGACGGCAGAGCCATCAATGTCCTGGACCAAGCCGTCAATTGTCGCGCTGGATGTGCCATCCAGCGTGTTCAACGCCCAGGTCCCTCCGGCTTCCACGGCCCAGCGGTCAGACATGCGCCAGCGTATCGTCGCGCGAGTCGCGGTTTCACTCGTCTCCTCGCCGGAGGTCGACTCGCTGAACACACCGTTCTGGACCAGGGTCGAGGCGCCTTCTTCTTCACCATCCGTGCGCGTCAGAATGGCCTGGAGCTCAAAACGATCCGCCAGGGGCGAGGTGTATTCAACACCGAAACTCGTCTCGTTTTCCTCAAAAGCACTGGTTTCCTGTAGCGCCGCACCGGAGGTCACAGCCTCCCGGGTCGGACGGGCGGAGTTTTCCTGACTGTCATAGGCTGTCGACAGGGTCAGACGACGCCCCTCCCCCAGCGGGACACGCACTGAGCCCTGCCCCTCACGACGCGACAGGCTGGTATCTCGATCCGGTGTCACGCGCGCAACCGGCGTTCCTGCTGTTGCCGAACGAACATCCTGTTCCGAGATCAGGGCTTCATCATAAAGCTCGATATTCCCCTCGGCTTCAAAGCGGGAGCCGGACACAGACCCGCCCAGCGCGAGCTGGGTTTCATCGCCGCCATTGTCTCGCGGCTCGACCTCCATCCGCCCGTTGAACCGCCGGGACGTCCCGCTGCGAAGCACCAGATTGAGCAGGACCGGATAACCCTGCATATCAATATCGCGCGCGCCGGCTTCGATCAGTTCAAGGCGCTCAACATCTTCAACCCGTACGGAACTGAGGCGCGCATCCAGCGATCCCGAACGCGGGGGCGGGCGACGGCCATTGATCAGGACATTGCCCTGGGCGCCGGAGAGTCCACGCACATTATCTCCCTCATCAACCTGGAAGCCGGGGAGGCGACGCACTAGATCATTGGCGTTTTGCGGCAAAAACTCGTCGAAAGCGGACGGTAGATAGACTTCCACGCCCGGCTCGTCGACCGTTTGGGCATGTGCGGTGACTGCGTACAGACTGAACGCCAGCGCAAGGCCGACCATGCTGCCAAAACCAAATTTCACGATTGTCCTACGCCCCGCACTCTGTGTTCAGACCCGCATGTCGGTAGACATGGTTCAACCGCGTTCGGGGACAATGCCCCCGGTCAAAACGCAGCACACCGAACGAACGCGGATTTGGCCTGTCCCTCTCGACCAGAAGTCTTAAGGAAGGCTGAAACAGGTCGCAACGTAAACTCGCCACTCGATCGCACTGCAACAGAGCTGAGCCACAGCTCAGCCCCGCAAGCTGGATCTAGGGGAGCAAATCTCCGGAGAGACCTTTTTCCACCAGCGCGATGGTTTCAGGCACGCCGTAAATCGCCGCGAATGATCCAAAACGCGGCCCCTGGGACTGCCCGAGCAGGACTTCGTAAAGCGCCTTGAACCAGTCGCGCAGATTGTCGAACTCCTGCGATTTGCCGGCCGAGAAGACCTCGGTCTGGATCACTTCGGCGTCCCGCTCGTTCGGATCGAGCGCCTTCAGGCGGGCCACAAGATCTTCCATCGCTGCCCGTTCCTGATCGCTGGGCGCCCGGAAGGATTTGGTCGGTTCGACAAAATCCTTGAAATACTGGACGGCGAAGCCCGCCAGCTGGTCGAGCACCGGATGGGTTTGCGGCGACGCACCCTCGACATAACGACCGATGAACCCCCACATTACGTCCGTATTGTGGGCGCTTGCGGCTGAAGCCAGGTTGAGCATCAAGGCAAAGGAGATCGGGGACCCACCGGCGGGCGGTTGACCTGCATGGATATGCCAAGACGGATTTTCCAGCTGTTGTTTGGGTTCCTGACCGCCATAAGCGCCCAGATGCTGGAGGTATTCGTCCACAGCTTTCGGGATGACGTCGAAATAGAGTTTCTTCGCCTGGCGCGGCTTCACGAAGTTGTAATAGCTCAGGCTTTCCTGGGGAGCATAGGTCAACCACTCCTCAACCGACAGGCCATTGCCTTTCGACTTGGAGATCTTTTCGCCCTTTTCGTCCAGGAAGAGTTCATAGACAAACTGCGTCGGTGGCTCCCAGCCGAGGATCCGGCAGATCCGCGAATAGACCGGAGCATTGGCCTGGTGGTCCTTGCCGAACATTTCGAAATCAACGCCCAGGGCCGCCCAGCGCATGCCGAAATCCGGCTTCCATTGCAGCTTCACATGGCCACCTGTGACCGGCACGGTGAAGGTCTCGCCTGTTTCATCGTCAAAGGTGACGGTGCCTGCGACCGCATCCACCTGTTTCATGGGTACATACAGAACATGCCCGGTCTTGGGGTGGATCGGCAGGAAAGGCGAATAGGTCGCCTGGCGCTCCTCGCCGAGCGTCGGAAGCATCACCTTCATGATATCATCGTATTTTTCCGCGGCCTTGAGCAGCATCGCGTCAAACGCACCGGATGAATACAGTTCCGTTGCTGACTTGAAGTCATAGCTAAAGCCGAAACTGTCCAGGAAAGCCTGAAGGCGCGCATTCATATGGGCGCCAAAACTGTCATGGGTGCCGTACGGATCCGGTACCTTAGTCAGGGGTTGCTGCAGATAACCGGACAGCATCTCCTGCTGGGGCAAGTTATCGGGAACCTTGCGCATGCCATCCATATCATCGGACACGCAGATCAATTGCGTCTCATAGGCTCCGCCAGTCAGCTCTTCAAAGGCTCGGCGGACCATCGAGGTCCGCACGACTTCACCAAACGTCCCCATATGTGGCAAGCCGGACGGGCCATAGCCCGTCTCGAACACCACGGGCCCCGATTTTCGTCCAAGCTTGTCCAGACGCTTCTTCAGCAGGCGCGCTTGTTCAAACGGCCAGGCTTTTGCGTTTTGGGCAAGATCGATGGACATGGGATCGGGTCTTTCTGTTCAAGTAACGGGAAGCTCCGCCACCTAGTGAGAATATGGCCACGGGTCAAGCATGCGCGACGCGCGCATGCCCGCTGTCGAAGCGTATCGCGCCCCGTGAATGCCGCTATTCTGCCTGGATGAGTTCGATCGCATACCCATCGGGGTCTCGCAGAAAGGCGATCTCCTCGCGACGTCCACTTCTCGGCTTCACTGACATCGGTCCCGGCTCGCGATAAATCATGATGTTTGCCCGGCGCAATCGTTCGACCATTTCATACAGATCGCTCACCCAGATGGCGATATGGCCCCAGGCCTGGCCCGGATCGATGGGATGCGGATCCCAGTTGTGAGTGAGCTCGATCAACGGGTGATGATCCTCATCCCCGTATCCGAGAAAAACGAGGGAGAAACGTCCCTCGGGGTATTCTTCGCGTCGCTGGATACTCATGCCCAGATGCAGGGCGTAAAAGTCGATGGACGCCTGGAGATCGCTGACACGGATCATGGTGTGAGCGAGGCGCGGCAAGGTTATGGGCATTGTGCCCTCCTGTTCGTCAAAAAGGACCAGTCCCGGTCAGGAAAAAGCGCCGGACCGGCTCTACCGGCCCGGCAAGTCTCATCAGGAGATGGGGGTGCGACTAGCGGCAGATCTCACCGCTGTAGCGAACAAGACCCTGGAAGTTCGCGGGATCACGCATATCCACCAGTCCATAGCTTCGGAACTGGCCGTCATATCCCGCCAGACTGCCGCGGGAGACCTCCTCCTGGACGTCATAGGTGATCTCGATCATATAGCGCCCGGCCTTGCCTGGTACGGACGTCAGCACCGCCTGGTCCTGGGTGTACAGAGCACTGCCATCGGCGCGGCCGAAATAGTGTTCGATATCCAGTTCCAGTCCGGTTTCGGTCTCACGCTGAGCCAGGATCCGTCCCGCCGCATTGTGAAAAGAGCCCATCAGACCGCCGGAAATGACCAGGGGCTGGTCCTCGCCCTCGAAGAAGAAATTGGCGACAGCAACACCGCCGAGTTCAATACATTCATCGGCCAGAGCCGGCGTAGCCAGTGCCAAGGCCGCCCCCAGCGCAACGACGCCATGGGTCAGGGTTTTTGTGATAGTCAGCATGATAACATTCCTGTCGTGGATGACATGTCGGGGGTTAGGCAAAGAAGGGCGAACGCAGCTCACGTGAGGCCGTCTCAACCACAGCGGCGTCAAACACCCGCGTGTAGAAAGCCGCGTTCAGGCCGCGGGCCTCGGTCGGGAAGTATCCGGTGGCAAAGGCGCGGGCATTGTCGATCGTATCGAAGGCATACAGACCGCCCGGGGTTTTGGTGTGCAGACCGGACAGCCAGGTTTTGGCCAACAGGCCGGGCTGCTGTTTCAGAACCGGGTTCATCTCACGCCAGGGCGCCTCATCGAACGGCACGTGCAATTGCACTTCCGTGTAGACGAAAGCTCCGGGTTTTTGCGCGAGCCGACCATCCCAGTGAACCGAATTCATGTCCCGGCTCGCCTCTTCCGTGGCCAGTCGGTCAAAAATCCGGGTCGTTTGTGCCACACCAAATTTTGCGGCTTCCGAGGGGAAATATCCCGTCACGAAGCCCTGGGCGTCTTCGATGGTGGCGAACGTATACAGTCCCCCCAGGGATTTGTTGGTCGTACCCGCCAACCAGGTCTTGTTCACAAAACCGGGCTGTTCGAGCAGCGTCTTGTTGATCTCCTTCCAGGGCGCGTCCTCGAAGGGAACGGAGATCTGGAGCTCCGTGTAGACAAAGGCTTGATCCGCCATATTGGCATCCTCTCAATTCATATAACGATCGCTATTTGTCGATCGCATGGCTATATGGATAGCGATCGCTATATATCAAGGCGCGTAACGTTCGTTATCTGAAGAAATCTGAGTCATGACCAAAAAACAGGAACAAAAGGAGCGGACCCGCGTCCGCATTCGCGCAGCAGCCGGACAAGCCTTCAAGACCCATGGATTTGGGGGCGTTGGTGTGGATGCCATCGCGAAGACCGCAGAGGCGACCTCCGGGGCGTTTTATGCCCATTTCGGCTCCAAGGCCGGAGCTTTCGATGCCGCCGTCGAGGACGGATTGCAGGACGTGCTGGACCGCCTCCCTATTTTCCAGCGTGACAATGGCCTTGAATGGGTGAAGGCGTTTGCCGACTATTATCTGGGGCGCGAGCACCGTGAGGATATCGCATGTGGCTGCGCCATGACCGGCCTGTCGCCCGATGTCGTCCGGGCGCAGGACAAGACCCGTGACCACTACGGCACGCAGATGAACCGCATCGCCGAACGCATTGCCGAGGGACTGGACGAGCAGCAAGGCGGAGATGACCGGGTGGCTCGCGGATGGGCATTGTTGAGCACGCTGATCGGCGGCCTGACCATGGCCCGCGCCGTTCCCGACGAGGCGACAGCCTCGCGTATTGCGCGTGCAGCGCATGCCGCAGCGCTGGCGGCAGCCGGTCCAACACGTGATGTCACACTCTAACGCACTGATAGCGCTCCCTCACCTTCACCCAATGCCGGTTCTGTCGTAAGGGTTGCAAAGGGAAAGGATCCGACAGGATCAAACGGGGGACCGCGATGTCGAAAACACTCATCCTGATCCGTCATGCCAAGGCTGTCGACCGTCTGGAGGCCGAGGATGATTTCGAACGCGGTCTGACAGAACGCGGTCGGTCGGACGCCAGCCTGTGCGGAGAGACCATCGCCGCAATGGTAGACAGGATCGACCTGGCCCTGGTCTCACCGTCTCGCCGCACCTTGCAAACCTGGACCAAGATTAAGCCGGCCTTCGAAGAGGTCCCGGTGGAAGATCCGATGGCCCTCTACCACGCCTCAACAGACATGTTGATGCGTGCAGCCAAGGACGCGCTGGCACGCGCCGACACCGTCATGATGATCGGCCACAATCCCGGTATTGGTGGGTTCGCCCAAGGGCTGGCTGTGAAAGCCGGTGCACGGGACCACATGCCACTGGGCTATCCCACTGCAACCGCGACTGTGTTCGAAACCGCCGAGGGTCAGCCGATCGAAGCCCTATTCGAGACGCCGCGCTTCGTCGGGATTTTCAATCCGAAACCTCAATAGAGCCAATCGACCCCAGACTGCACCCCTGATATACTCAACCCTTGACTGTGCTGCCCCCTTGAACCTGCGTGGGAGGTGTGAATGGCACATCCAGACTGGTTGCATCGGTGGGGGCCGCGCTCGCTGTTCCAGGCCGGGGCTTCAAGTGCCCGCATTCTGCCGACACCGTCGGAACGAATGGGCCTGTCCTGGCGTGACTGGTATGAGCAGAAACAAAGTGCCCACTGGCTGGACGACGCGGCCCACGCACTCTACCGCCAATACCCCGAGCTCAGTGCCCGCAGCGGCCTGACCCACAGCCAGGCTCGAACGGTTCTGGCGTTCACCGCGTGTATGGCCCTTGGTTTTGCCCTGGCTCCGGTTGGGTGGCTGATCGGATTGGCCGGGTTTGCCGGGGGCCTGGTTCTCATCCTGAGTGGCCTGCGCCTGGCCGCCGCGCTCACCGCGCCCGCCTTTGCTCCTCGCCAGGCCCTGCCAGATGTGGCTTTGCCCGTCGTCAGCGTCCTCGTTGCGCTCTACCGGGAAAGTGCCATCCTGCCTCATCTCGTCGAGGCTCTGCGCGCGCTCAACTATCCTGCAGACCGGCTGGACATCAAACTGGTCATCGAGGCCGATGACAGAGAGACGCTCAGCTGTGCCCACGCCCTTGGCCTGGAGCGGCAGTTCCAGATTGTTGAAGTGCCACCCGGCTCCCCCCGGACCAAACCCAAAGCGCTCAACTATGCCCTGCATCAGGCCCGGGGCCGGTTACTCGCCCTCTATGATGCCGAAGATCGCCCGCATCCCGACCAGATCCGCCAGGCGGCCGAGAGTTTCGCCGCCGCCGGACCGGATATCGCCTGTCTGCAAGCCCCGCTCAATTGGTACAATGCCAATCAGAACCGATTGACCCGACAGTTTGCCCTGGAATACGCGGCCCATTTTCTGACGCTGCTCCCGTTTTATCTGCGGATGGGATGGCCCCTGCCCCTGGGCGGTACGAGTAATATCTTCCTCACCCGGACGCTGCGCGAAGTGGGTGGCTGGGACCCGTTCAACGTGACCGAGGATGCGGATCTGGGCCTGCGTCTGGCCCGGCATGGATACACCACGGGACTGGTCGCGCCCCCGACATTGGAGGAAGCGCCCACGCGCGTGGGCCATTGGACGGCGCAACGCTCCCGCTGGATCAAGGGCTATGCCCAGACATTACTGGTGCATCTGCGCCAGCCCGCCCGCCTCTTGAGGCGCGACCCGGCCTTGTTGACGGGACTGATCGTGACGCTGGGCCTGCCGGTTCTCAGTGCGCTGTTGCACGGGCCTGCGCTTGTGGGAGTCTTGATCTGGTTCATTCTCCCGTTCGCACCCTGGACCACCAAGGCCCTCATTCTCGGCCTCGCCCTGGCCGGCTACACCGGCGCCCTCTCCATCCTGGTCTGCGGCGCGCGACGGGCGGGACTGGAGCTGCGGGTATCAGACCTGATGCTCTCCCCCCTCTACTGGGCCTTACAAACACCGGCTGCAGTGCGGGCCTTGTGGGAACTCGTCTGGCGTCCCTATTACTGGAGCAAGACACCTCACGGTCACAGCCTGGGTGTCACCGATCATCCAGGGACCAGCCCGCCATGTATCTCGACCTCACAGCGACACTCATTGGCCTCACGCTTGCCGCGGCGCTCTTTGCCCTCGCGGCCTGGCGTACCAGTCGGCCGTACGACCCGCTCAAGGGTAAAAGCGCGGTCCCGTGGACGCTGATCGCCATTACCGCAGGCGCTGTCGCCCTGTTCATGGTCGTGCATTTGATGAATCTCGCCGGTATTGAAACCGGACAGGGTCGCTCGCCCATGTGAGCCTTAATCTTGCCCTCAAGTTTTCGGCCTATAGCGTGAGCAAGCCGGACCATGAAGGGGGACAGAATGCGTTACGGATATTGGGCTCTTGTGCTGGCGGGCGTGACCGCTCCGGCATTCGCACTGCAGGGTGAACCGCAAACGGTCAGTGGCGAACTGATTGACGAGAGCTCGCGCTGGACCCATGCGTTCACACTCAGCGCAGATGAGATCGTTACCCTGACAACACGCTCCACGGACGATCTGGACACGATCCTGTCCATCGCACGCGAGGGCGGAAAACCGCTCGCGGAAAACGACGATATGGGCGATGGACGCCTTCAGTCCCGGATCGTCTTCCAGGCCCCGTCCAGTGGAACCTACGTGGCGAGTATTACCGGGTTTGGCGGCGAGACCGGCGTGTTCGAACTCGATATCCAGCCCGGACTGGATGCAGGACTGTCTCCGGCAGCCGAACGGCTCGAGGACCGCATCTACACACTCTCCGCTGGCCAGCCGTCACGGGACATCACGATCGAGCTCGCTGCCGAAGACGTTCTGGTCGCAACCACATACGCGCTCTCCGACACACTCGACACGGTCTTAAGCCTGAGCAATGCGCGCGGTGACCAGCTCGCACAAAACGATGATTATGTGTTTGGCGAGCTTAACTCTCAGCTGATCTACCAGGCCGAAGAGGCCGAGATTGTGACCTTAACCCTCGGCAGTTTCAGTGGTGTCGATGAGGGAGAGGTCTTGCTGTCGCTCGCCCTGGACCCCAATGCCGATATCCCGTTCGACTTCACCTCGATTGAAGGCGAACCGCTGGCCCAGTTTGAGGGCGAGCTGAATAATGACAACCCGGAAACGAGCTATCCCGTGGAACTGGAAGCCGGCCAGACGCTGTTTGCCATGGCCGATGCCCTGAGTGGCGAGCTGGATACACTTCTGCGTCTTGAACATCCGGACGGATACCCGGTCGCGCTCAATGATGATCGCGGTGATGGGTCCCTCAACTCGGCCTTCGCCTATACAGTCTCCGAAAGCGGCACCTATACCCTGCGCATGCAACGATACCAGGGCAGTGAAACCTCCGGGCTCTATCGCCTGGAGACATCATTGGTCGATGCTTCCCTGGTCGACGTGCTCCAGGCCCTGCGCGAAAACGTAGTGGAACTCAGCGGTGACCCGCAATCATTGCGGGCCGGCGATTTTGTTGTGCACTATACGCTGGATGGTCGGGATGCCTCATCTCTGGAGTATGCCCAGTCTGTTGGCGAGGCCCTCGAGGAGATCTATGCCATCCAGATCGAAGACATGGGCTGGGCCGCTCCCGTGCGAGACGATGATGGCCTCTATCATGTTTACATCGGTGATGCAGACGGTTCCATGGGCGTGGCCTATCCGGTCGAGACTGTGTTCGACAATCCGCAAAGCGCTGATCGTCGCGAGATCACAGCAGCCCGCGCGGTCTTCCAGATCGAAAACGACTTTGCTGGCCTCGACAAGGACGCCCCGGTCCACAGCCTGATGCGCGCCACCGCAACACATGAATTCAATCACGTCATCCAGTTCGGCTATGACGAGGCGGAAGCCTTAGACTGGCTGTATGAGAGTACGGCGTCGTGGATCGAAACCGTGACGGTTGGCAGCGATCAGGATGCGACAGATTATGTCGAAACCGACTTTGACGCGCCGCATCTGTGCTGGACCACCTCGGAGGGCGGGCACGACTACTCCCAGTGGACCCTGCTTCAATCCATGGCGGACCAATACGGCAACGGCTTCATCGTCGATATCTGGGAAAACACCGTTGAGCTGGACGGATTTGAAACCGTTGAAACAGCCTTGCGCGCCCAGGACAGCACAATCGCGAACGCCATTCGTCGCTGGCGGGCCCAGAATTTTGCCCGCGATTACGATCTGGCGCCCCATTTCGACGCAACGGTCGCCCAGCATTCCCGCCTCGATGAGCCGGGTTCACTGACCATCAAGGGCGGGCTGGAACAACTCGGCGCCCACTACTTCCCCGTCGATCTGAATGGTCGCTACACGGTTTCGCTCGACGGTCCGGACAGTCTTGAACTGGTGCTGATGGGGCGCGATGGCGATGAAATCGACATTCTCCACGCCGGACAAACCGCGGTGATCGAGAGCGAGCGCTGGCAGGACACGACTTTGATGGTGTTCAACGCCACAATGCCTGAGGCGCCCGGCCTGTGCGAGGGCACGGGCTACACCCTCAACATCAACAGCTCGAATGACCGGATCAGTAATCCGCACACACGCTTCAGCGCGCGCCATTTCGAGCCGCTGGGCGCGGGATCAGAGGATGATATCGAGTAGAGCGTGGAGCGGGTGAAGGGAATCGAACCCTCGTCTTAAGCTTGGGAAGCTCCTGCTCTACCATTGAGCTACACCCGCATGCCCTCAGGACTATCTAGGCCGAGCGAGCTTGTACAGGGCGAGCCTGCACACGGTCCAGCCAGCCGCGTTCGCGTGCCTCCACCACCCGTGAGCGCGCAAGGGGAGCGACGACACCGTTGGTGAGAACCAAGTGCCAGTCGCGGCCACTCTTGCGTGCTTCCACAACCGCCTCGTCCGCGACCCACCACGAACGGTGGATCTGGACGCCGCGCTCGCTCGGATCCGCATCCACCAGAGCCTTCAAGCGTCCGCGCACGAAACGTTGCCCATGCGGGGTGACAATTTCCAGATAGTGATCCTGCGCTTGAACGCTCAAGGCCGTCGCGAGGATCGAAACCACTGCGTTCGACGGTTCTGCCTGGGCCGCATTCTGAGACTCGGCGTCTGTTGTCTCCGCCGAGGCCAGATAAAGCTCTTCCCAGGCGACACGCAGAAAAAAGACGAAGAGCGCAATGGTTAGGACCGGGGGTGCGAGAAACCCCATAAACGCCAGCCAGGGGTCGGGGTCCTTGGGCAAGAGGGGTGTACGTTTGAGAGCCTCCAGCTGGACGGCGATGAGCGGAATGGACATCACGGACGCCAGGCCAATACTCACGGCGGCGCCCAGACGGTTCGGGGGCAGAAACCGCCCCACGACCACATCCAGACAAACCGGTTGCACCACCATCAAAGTAGCCACGCTCATCCAGAGAAGCAGGCGATGCCAGAGCGGCAGGCCGTCGGTGGAATAGCCCCCGGAGAAGGAAAACGTCAGCCCGAGAAAAACGATCAATCCCAGCAGCAAGCGTCCATTGTGGTGCCAGGGCGCGCGATACCGCGGGTTCGGACCCTTCACGACAGATAAGGACATATGGCGACACTCCGCTGGGAAATCGCGAGAATGTGCGCAATTCGGACTGGGTTCAAGGTCGCCCTCCACGGGACGACTGACAGTGACCAAAGGAGTTGAAATGTCCCTGTCCAAATCTTTGATCCTGCCCGCTCTGCTCGCAAGCCTGTGCACCAGTGCCGCCGTGTCCCAGGAACGGCGCGAAGTCCCGGACTACCGCATCACCGCAACCGCGGAACAAACTGACCGGGTGGCCGAGCTGGATCGTTTCTTTGCCGCGTATTCCGACGCCTGGGCCCGGCAGGACACGGCCGCGCTCATGGCCTTGCACAGCGGCGACACGGAATGGATCAATGCCTATGCCCGCATGTTCCAGGATCGCGACACACTCGGCCGCTTCCTGGAAGAGCGCCTGTTCCCGCAATTCCCGGCGGCAACATCGCGGATGGAAGTTGAAAACATGACGGCCGTATCGACCCGGCTGGTGACGGATGATGTCGCCGTACTTCACCTGTACACCGACGGAGATCGCGGGATGTCCCGCAATGACGGCGAAACACTCCGGCGCACTCATTTCCACTTTGTGCTTCACCGCACCTCAGACGGCTGGCGGGTTGTCCACACCGCGATCATGGATGCACGCAACTAGGCCTGTTGACTGGCCGTGTGGGACAGGCGCGATCTCAGTGAGGTCGCGTCTGTGTCAGACAAAAAACTTCGAGAGTTTCAGTCCCTGAGCCTGATAATTGGAGGCGACCTGTCCATAGGCTTTTGACGGGCGCTCGGCCATGGCTTCATAAACCAGCCGGGCCACAGGCTGACCGTGTTCGAGGATGAAGGGCACATCGCGTCCACGCACTTCCAGCACAGCGCGTCCACCTGTACCGCCCGCCTCGGCCACGCCGAATCCGGGATCAAAGAAACCGGCATAATGCGCGCGAAACTCGCCGATCTCTGGCGCGATAGGCGCCATTTCAGCCGCCTCATCCAGACCGATCACCACAGCCTCGCGCGAAGCGAGAATATAAAACTCGCCCGGGTCCAGCACGAGCTGGCCTTTTTCAGACCGAAGCGGTTCCCAGAACTGAGCGCGGGGATGCTGACCAATTCCGGCCAGGTCGACCAGACCGGCATGACGACGCGCGCGGTATCCGACAATTCCCTCGTCAAATCCCATCAGATCCACACTGACGGTGACCTCACGTGTGGGTTTGAACGCATCGGCACGAAAACGGATCTGGCTCAACCGATCGCCGGGACGGGCCAGGATAGAGAATGTCCGCGGACAGATTTCCGCATAGAGCGGTCCCTCATAATCGACCGGTGCCTGGTCAAAGGCCTCCCCGCCATCCGTGATCACCCGTGTGAACACATCGATCCGCCCGGTGGAGCTCTTGGGATTCATCGCGGCCGTCAGCCCCGGGCGCAGGGCCAGGCTTTCCTGCAGCGGCACGAGATACACACAGCCCGTTTCCAGGACGGCCCCTCCGCGCAGATCGATCTGGTGCATGACCACATCCCCGGCCAGACGTTCAGACACCCGGCGCCCTCCTCCCGGCAGGAAGCTCGCGCGGAGCCGATAAGCGCGCTCACCCAGTCGCAGATCAATGGAGGCGGGCTGGACCTGACCATCTGCCAAAGGCGTGTCCGGACGTACCACCCCTTCATCAACAAGCGCATGCAGGGCGTGATCAGGCAGAATACCGGTCTGGGTCATGGTCTGGTCCTCGTGTGGGGCGCGCATTTTCACGAGTTGTCGCGACTTGTCCAGTCATGCTGACCGCCAGACTTGAGGGAGATGGCAAGACACGGGAGTATAAGGCGCTATCGCCGGGCGACGGACCGGGTTAGACGATGCCAGACAGACTGAGCGAAGCCCATGTATGAGAACGAAACGGACGGTGTCCGGATCAGTGTCGAACCGGAATTCCTCGAGGATGAAAGCATCCCCGAAGACCATCGTTATGTCTGGGCCTACACCATCGAGATCGAGAACAAGTCGGCGGAAACCCTCCAGCTCCTCAATCGCTACTGGGAGATCATCGACAGTCAGGGACGCAAGGAAGTGGTTCATGGCGCCGGCGTGGTCGGCGAACAGCCCGTCCTGCGCCCGGGTGAGCGTTTCAGCTATACCTCAGGCGCCCCCCTCACAACGCCCTCCGGCTTCATGACCGGTCACTATGAAATGCAAACGGAGAAGGGGCGCCGTTTCGACGCGGTCATTCCTGCCTTCTCCCTTGATCGCCCGGATGATCACTACAGTCTTCAATAGGCCACCCGCCAGGATCTGACGTGTCCCACTCGCTGCGCCCTATTCTCTACACGATCGGCATCATGGTGTCCGTGCTTTCGGCCGCCATGTTCCTGCCCGCCGGTGTGGATGCAGCAGCGGGAGCCACCACCAGCGCACAGGCCTTTTTCATGTCCGCCATCGTCGGGCTGAGTGGCGGTGTTCTGCTGGCCCTGGTCACCCGCACCCCCCTGTCCGAATTGTCCGCGCGCGGTGCATTTGTGCTCACAGTGGGCAGTTGGCTGGCGCTCAGCCTTGTGGCCGCATTGCCGCTGCGCCTGGCCGGGGAAGGACTGGGATGGACCGATGCCCTGTTCGAAAGTGTTTCCGGATTGACGACAACCGGCTCGACCATCCTGACCGGGCTGGACACACGTCCGCCGGGCCTCTTGCTCTGGCGCGCGATTTTGCAATGGATCGGCGGGATCGGGTTGATCGTGACCGCCATGGCATTCTGGCCGACCCTGGGTATCGGCGGCATGCAGCTCTTTCGCCTGGAGAGCTCGGACAATTCCGACAAGGTGCTCACGCGCGCCCGGGAATTGGCAACCGCCATTTCCCTGATTTATCTGGTGCTGACAGCCGCCTGCATGTTTGCCTATCTCTTTGCCGGACTGAGCTGGCTTGATGCCATCGCACACGCGATGACTACTGTGGCAACAGGGGGATACTCGACATCAGACCAGTCGCTTGGCGCCTTCATGGGACAGGGTGCCGACCTTGTGGCGCTGGTCTTCATGGTCCTCGCCGCCCTGCCGTTTGGCGTCTATCTCATGGCATCACGCGGCCGGTTCGGCGGGTTCTGGCGCGATGCCCAGATCCGGGCCTTCCTGTTCCTGATTATAGCCGTCTCGATCATTCTCGCCTGGGTCCTCGCGGCCACCGGGGTACACGGCGACCTGCCAGCCTGGCGTGTCGCCAGCTTCAATGCGGTGTCGATCATCACCGGAACGGGTTTTGCGACGACCGACTATGCGGCCTGGGGCGCGGGTGCCGAAGCCCTCTTCTTCATCTTCATGTTTATCGGCGGATGCGCCGGCTCCACGACCTGTTCCGTCAAGATTTTCCGGTATCAGATCGCCGGAGCTGCGCTCCGCAAATACATGGCCGGCCTGTTGCGACCCAATGCGATCACGCCGATGCGCTATAACGGACGCCCGGTCCCGGTGTCGGCGCTTCACGGGGTTCTGGGCTTCTTTTTCGTGTTTTTCGCGATCTTTGTGTTCAGTGCCATCTTGCTGTCCACTCTCGGCTTGGACACCGTCACCGCACTCTCTGGCGCCGCGACCAGCCTGGCTAATGTGGGGCCGGGCCTGGGCGATATCATCGGCCCGTCGGGCACTTTCCAGCCACTGAGCGATCCCGCCAAATGGGTGCTCACCGCCAATATGTTTATCGGCCGCCTGGAAATCCTGACCGTGCTCGTGATGCTGACGCCCCGCTTCTGGCGTGGCTAGGCCTCACGCTCCAAATGCAGGATCGGGAAGGGTCGGCCGACCTCATCGGCATCCGCTTTGAACGAAGCCCGAAAGACCAGCTCAGACATTGGGAATTTGCGCTTCGCTGAACCGGTATTCCGACTTGCAATACTCGCAGGTCATGGTGATCTGACCGTCTTCCATCATGTGGTCGATATCGTCCTGGGTGAACGACTTCAACACCGCAGCCAGCCGCTCTCGGCTGCACGAACAGTGACGTGTCAACGGTACGGGCTCAAACAGGCGTGCGCCATCCTCGTGGAAGAGACGATAGACAAGCTCGCTCGTCTCCAGAGCGGGATCGAGAATTTCTGCATCGGAAATGGTCTCGAACAGCGCCCGCGCATGATCCCAATCATCCTCGGCCGAGCCCCGGCTTTCATCCGCGGCGATCAGCTGGATCATCGCACCTCCGCCCCGCCAGGCCTTGGGAGTGTCTTCATTCCAGATCTCGCCGACGGCCAGATGAATGCGCGTTTCAACCTGTTCTGACTGAGAAAAATAGGCCTCGGCGCAATCAGACAGACTGTCGCCTTCCAAAGCCACAACCCCTTGATACTGGTCCATATCGGACCCCTGATCGATGGTCATGGCAAAGGCGCCCTTGCCCAGCAGCGTCTCCAGGATGGACTGGCCTTCCGGTTGCTGCTCGAGCGCGGTGGCAACCGCCTCGGCGTCATACTGCGCCATGCCGCGCACCGAACCGGTTGTCAGGTATTCGGCGACGACAAAACGAACCGGCCCATCCCCATTGGCCTGGAGAATGAGCCGACCGTCGAATTTGAGCGCATTGCCCACAAGAGCAGCCAGCATGACCGCCTCACCGACAATGCGGGCCAGTGGCAGCGGATAGACATGAGGACCCAGGATCTCGTTCATGGTGTCACCCAGTCGGATCATACGGCCACGCACAGCCCGGCCCTCCAACTGGAAGGTTGCCACCAGATTGTCACCGTGTGCCGTCATGCCCGTCTCTACCGCCATGTGTCCTAACCTGCTTCAGGAAGCTCGCTGAGCGCCTCATCAAGAATGGACACTGCCTCGCTGGCATCATCTCGCGTGATGATCAGGGGCGGAGCCATCCGGGCGACATTGTCACCCGCAGCGCCGATCAGCAGATGGCGATTGCGGGCCAGTCCTGCAAGCTGTTTGGGATTATAGCCCTCTTTCAGCTGCAGTCCGATCAGCAAGCCCTTGCCGCGCACTTCTTCGATCTTGTCCGCATGACGATCTGCGAGACCCTGCAATTGCTGGTTCATGAAATTCGCCACGTCCACGACCTGGTCCAGGAAACCCTCTGCGGTGAGTTCATCAAAGACCACATTGCCCACAGCCATCGCCAACGGACCGCCGCCATACGTCGAGCCATGAGTTCCCACGACCATGCCTTGCGCGGCCGCTTCTGTAGCCAGGCAGGCCCCCATCGGGAAACCGCCGCCAATGCCCTTGGCACTCGCCATGATGTCCGGTTCTGCGCCGTCGACCCACTGATAGGCAAAGAGTTTGCCCGTCCGGCCCGCGCCACACTGGACCTCGTCATAGATGACCAGAAGACCGTGTTCGTCAGCCAGCTCGCGAATGCCCCGCAAGCAGGATTCAGGGACAGCGCGAACACCGCCCTCGCCCTGGACCGGTTCGATCAGGATTGCGGCGGTCTCCTCGGTGATCGCGGCCTTGAGCGCGTCGTGGTCACCGAACTCAACCTGGTCGAACCCTTCCATCGCCGGACCAAAGCCTTCGAGATATTTCGGATTGCCACCAGCATTGATCGCACCATAGGTCCGACCATGGAACGCCCCGGTGAAAGTGATGATCCGGTAGCGATCCGGACGTCCATTGATGAAGTGATAACGACGGGCCGTCTTGATGGCGCACTCGATCGCCTCGGCGCCGGAATTGGTGAAGAAAACGCGGTCGGCGAAAGTGGCCTCGGTCAGCTTCTTCGCCAGCTCGATCCCTGCCGGCACTTTGAACATGTTGGACAAATGCCAAAGCTTTTCGGACTGGTCCTGCAGGGCGGCCACCGCCTTGGGATGGGCATGGCCCAGACAATTCACTGCGATACCGGAAATGAAGTCCAGGTATTTATCGCCACCCTCTGTAACCAGGCGCGCGCCCTTGCCGTGATCAAAAACCAGATCTGGCGGGGCATAGGTATCCATCATCGGTGCAGGCATGTCTCACTCCGTCGATTGCCCCGAGCCGGGGCGAATTATTATCCTCAATCGCCCGTTTTTCGGGTTCTTCAATCCCGGTCTAGGCCGCGCAGCTCAGCTCTTCAAGCGCCAGCCTGCACGCAGGAGGATGTAGCATGCAGCCGCCAGCCCCAGATTGATCACAGCCACGACGATCACGCCCACCAGGATCGATCCATCGGCATGACCGATAAAGCCGTAGCGGAAGCCGTCAATCATGTAGAAAAACGGATTGAACAGGCTGATAATCCTGAAGGTTTCCGGCAGAACGCTCACTGAATAGAACGTACCCGACAGGAAGGTAAGCGGCATGATGAAGAAGTTCGTCACGACCGCGAGATGGTCAAACTTCTCGGCCCAAAGGCCTCCGATCACGCCGATCATGGACAGCATTGCAGCAGCTCCGAGACCAAAATAAAGGACCGCCCAGACATGGTCCGGACGCATGTCCACGAAGAAGACCAGAACGGCCAGACTGGCCAGCGCGACAACCAGTCCGCGCGTCATGGCCCCACCGATAAAGGCAATAGCCAGTTCGAGCGCTGAAAGCGGCGGCATCAGGAAATCGACCGTATTGCCCTGCACCTTGGAGACGAGCAGTGACGAGGAGGAATTGGCAAAGGCGTTGTTGAGCACACCCATCAGCATGAGGCCCGGCGCCAGGAATTCCGCAAAGCCCACACCGCCCAGACCGGCCCGGCGCTCACCGAATGCCAAGGCAAAAACAGTCATGAACAACAAGGTCGTGGCCACCGGGGCCAGCACCGTCTGGGTGATCACCTTCATGAAACGGCGGACCTCTTTTTTGTACAGGGTCCACAATCCCAGCAGATTGATCGGGCCAAATTCGCGCGGCTCCGGCGGGATCGTTAAGTCAGTCTTACTCATAAGGAATTACCTTTAAGGTCTGGGTAACCATCTGCATTAACCATTACGCAAGCTACAGCTTTCCACAGGTGAGGTCATCCGTGCATCTTGTGGCGAGCGGAGCGTCGGATACAATATGTAGTGTAATTAATCATGAATTGAGCACTGCGCCTTTTACCGCCAATTAGGTAGGGAGCGCACCCCAACCGGGAGACTAGGATGGCGTGGACAGACGAACGCGTTGAGCAACTGAAAAAGCTCTGGTCCGAGGGACTCAGTGCGAGTCAGATCGCCAAACAATTAGGCGGTGTGACGCGAAATGCCGTCATTGGCAAGGTCCATCGACTGGGCCTGTCAGGACGTGCAACGCCGTCACGCCCGGCCCGTCGGACGACCAAACCGTCCCGGCCGCGCACCGCAACACCGGCGGCCTCGCCAACGGCCCGGGCACCTGCTGCGCGTCAGGCACCGCAAGCTCCGGCCCCGTCTGCGGCTCCGCAAGCCCCGGTCGAACCGGCCGTCTTGCCTTCGGGCGAGTTCGCGACGGTCCTTACTTTGCGCGATTGCATGTGCAAATGGCCGATCGGCGATCCCTCCTCTGCAAACTTCCGCTTCTGCGGCCGCAAGACAGAAGCGGGCGAAGCCTATTGTGAAGCGCATGCTCACATGGCTTATCAGCCCAGCCAGAAGCGCAAGCGCCGGGCCGGTGCTGATGCCACAGCTGCTCTGGACGCGATTGCCGCAACACGCCGCTTCAATTTCTAGAACACTCTGGTCTGGCGACCCTCACCCACCGCTGGACCAGAAACGGCCGCCCCTCGGGGCGGCCGTTGTGTTTTTAACCGGGAAACCGGATCTCACCGGTAAGCCTGTCTGATCGGGAAACAGGCCTCACACGGCCTCGAAATCAAATGCGTAACCGGCCGAACGCACCGTCCGGATCGGATCATGCTCGGAATGACGGTTGAGCGCCTTTCGCAGGCGACCGACATGCACATCCACCGTGCGGGCCTCGACATAGACATCCGCGCCCCAGACCGCATCCAGTAATTGCTCGCGAGAGAAGACCCGCCCCGGGTGTTGCATGAGATAGTCGAGAAGCCGGAACTCGGTGGGCCCGAGATGAATATCGTGATCGCCGCGCTTCACGCGGTGGGCCCCCCGATCCACCATGATATCGCCCGCCTTGACGACATCTTCCGCCAGCCCCGGACGAATTCGGCGCAGGACCGCGCGGATGCGGGCGAACAGCTCGGTCATCGAGAAAGGCTTCACCACATAATCATCCGCCCCGGTGTCCAGGCCACGAATGCGATCACTTTCCTCACCGCGTGCAGTGAGCATGATCATAGGCACATTCGCTGTTTCCTGGCGCGAGCGCAGACGACGACACACTTCGATGCCCGACACTTTGGGCAACATCCAGTCGATGAGAACCAGGTCCGGCGTGTTCTCCTCGGCCAACATCAGGGCCTCTTCCCCGTCACTGGCAAGTGTCACGCCATACCCTTCCTTTTCCAGATTGTACTGGAGCAGGGTCGAGAGCGCGTCCTCATCTTCAACAACAAGAATTTGCGGCTTCATTTCAGTCTCCTCAGCGGGATCAGGCGTCGCTCTGGTCGAGCTGGTCAACGGACTCAAGGACAATGCCGGTCACCATATAGTGTACGGCTTCGGCGATGTTCGTGGCGTGGTCCCCGATACGTTCAAGATTCTTCGCCACAAACAGGATGTGAGCACCCGGCCCCACCAGATTGCCATCGGCGCTCATGCCGCCGAGCATCTCCTGGATCAGGCTGTTATAGTGCTCATCAACTTCATCATCACTGCGCCACACGCGGATGGCCGGCTCGATATCCATGGCCGACATTGCGTCCAGCACTTCACTCAGCTGCTTGCGGACGATCGCGCCCAGCCGGTCGACCAGGTGCAGGACCGCCACAGGCTCAGCGTCT
Organism: Maricaulis sp. D1M11; assembly: GCF_047308265.1. NCBI lineage: Bacteria > Pseudomonadati > Pseudomonadota > Alphaproteobacteria > Maricaulales > Maricaulaceae > Maricaulis > Maricaulis sp. D1M11. The sequence goes on along the minus strand of NZ_JBKQWY010000007.1, from coordinate 124,678 downwards.
TTCAGATCTGTCGCGCGATACGCGATATTCTTGGCCAGATCCCCCATACGTTCGAGATCACTGGCAATCTTCAGCGCTGAGATCGTCTGCCGCAGATCGGTCGCCAAGGGTTGTCGCAACGCAAACAGGCGGATGACCCGTTTCTCGATCTCGGCCTGAAGGGCGTTGACCTGGTCTTCGCGGGTCCGAACATCCGCCGTCACCGACATGTCCCGGCGCACAACGGCAGCCAGGGCATCTGTAACCTGGGTTTCGACCAGCCCACCCATGCGGGCCAGATCATCGGCAAGCTGGGTCAGCTCGTCTCCGTACGCGCTCACGATGTGGTCATGGTTTGAAACAGCCATGAATCCGCCTTTCTATCCCCGGCTCTAACCGAACCGTCCGGTGATGTAATCCTGAGTCCGTGTCTCCCGGGGAGTGGTGAAAATATTTTCTGTCGGCCCGTATTCGACCAGATGGCCCAGATGGAAAAAGGCCGTTTGTTGCGAGACCCGCGCAGCCTGCTGCATGGAATGGGTCACGATGATGATGCAGTAATTCGACCGTAAGTCGTCAATCAATTCTTCGATTTTTGCGGTTGCAATCGGATCGAGTGCAGAACACGGCTCATCCATCAGGATGACTTCCGGGTTCACCGCAATCGCGCGTGCGATCACCAGACGTTGTTGCTGCCCGCCCGACAAGCTTGTGCCCGGGTGCAGAAGGCGGTCTGACACCTCATCCCACAGCCCCGCCCGGCGCAGGCTGGTTTCCACAATATCGTCCAGCTCGGCGCGGGACGTGGCAAGACCATGGATGCGCGGTCCGTAGGCGACGTTGTCGTAAATGGATTTCGGGAAGGGGTTCGGCTTCTGAAACACCATGCCCACACGCGCACGCAGGATGACAGGGTCAACGGCGCGATCATTGACGTCTTCGTCATCCATCAGCATCTGTCCGGTGACACGAGCGCCATCGATCGTGTCATTCATCCGGTTGAGACAGCGAAGAAACGTCGATTTGCCACACCCCGACGGACCGATGAACGCGGTGACACTGCGGTCGGGAATATCCATGGAGACATGGCGCAGGGCATGTTCCTTGTCGTAATACACATTGATATCACGCGCCCGGAGTTTCACCGAGTCCAGCACGAGATCTTCGTGGTATACGGTCTGATTGGCCTGGTCGGTCACGCCTACCACCTCCGTTCGAACCGGCGACGCAGATACACCGCCAGCGCATTAAATCCGATCAGCACCACCAGAAGAATGATGATGGCCGCTGCTGTTTTGGCCTCCCACGCACGCTCTGCGCTGTTGGCCCAAAGGAAGACCTGGACCGGCATGGTCGTAGCGGGTTCGACAAAGCCGTCGAGGCTGAGGTCCGGCGCGTCCGCGATGAACGCCACCATGCCAATCATCAAGAGCGGAGCGGTCTCCCCCATCGCCTGGGCCAGACCGATGATAGAGCCGGTCAAGATGCCGGGCGCCGCAAGCGGAAGCACATGGTGGAATACGGTCTGCGTCTTTGACGCACCCACACCCAAAGAGGCATCACGAAGCGAGGAGGGCACAGCCTTGAGCGCGGCTCGGGTCGCAATAATGACCGTCGGCAGCGTCATCAGGGACAGGACCAGCCCGCCCACAAGCGGCGTCGATCGCGGCACCCCGAATATATTGATAAACACAGCCAGTCCGAGAAGACCGAACACAATCGACGGCACAGCAGCCAGATTGTTGATATTGACCTCAATCAGATCGGTGACACGGTTTTTCGGCGCAAATTCTTCCAGATAGATCGCCGTAAACACACCCAGGGGAATGGAGAGCGCCATGGTGATGATCATGGTCAGCAAAGTACCGAACAAGGCCCCCTTGATGCCGGCGAGCTCGGGCTCGCGGGAGTCGGCGCGCGTGAACAGATACGTATTGAAACCGCGCTCAATCACCCCCCGCTCAACCAGAGCCCGTGTCCAGACCAGCTGGAGATCGTCCAGGCGGCGACGCGATTGCGGTGTATCAGCGATATAGATACCCCAGCGCTCAGCGTCCCGTGTCTCGCTTTCCGAGACAAGCACCTCACCCCAGGCTCGATAGCCATCAGCACTGATCCGAGTCAGGCGGATAGTGCCCCCGGCCCGCTCGATGAAGACGCTCGGTGTGGTGGCCGACAGAATGCGGTCAGTGCTCGTGTCTTCAGACACCGGCAGCGCCTCCACCAGGTTGGAAAGCACAGGCGATTGAAAGTCCAGACGTACGGCGTCAGCCTCCGGCGAGACAACGAGTTCGCCGTCTCCGGCCCATTCCCGATCTTCAACCAGTTGCCCCTTGAGATAGAGGTCGAGATCATCCGAGAGCGGCATGGTGAACACATAAGATTCACCAATGAGTTCGGGACGGCGCATCACCTCGCGCATCAGGGTCGCGGAGTTCAACGGGGTGTAAAGCGCAAACAGGTCCCGCAATTCCCGGCGATCGCGAACCTCGGGAAACTGATCGCGCAGGCCCTGTTGCAGAACACGGTTATACCGACCGTCCCGAAGCGAAGCTTCGGACCGTGTGCTTTGTGGATCCACCCAGTCAGCGCGAAGCTCCACCGGCAATTTCATCCAGTAGGCGGTAAATGCGGGGACACCCTGCCCGAACACGGAAACCAACAGGCTCAGCAGAATCAGCATCGCCGTGAAGATTGCGGCAAGGCCAGCAGCGCGAAAGCGCAATTCCGCCCGGTAACGCCGTGCAAGACGCGCGGTGACGGCTTCCTTGATGGTCTGGGATTTGTGCGGCTCAGTCATACTTTTCCCGGTATTTCTGGACCACGCGAAGGGCGATCACATTCATGATCAGCGTGACAACAAACAGGACCAACCCAAGAGCAAAAGCTGACAGAGTTTTGGCGCCCTCGAACTCCAGATCGCCCGTCAAAAGAGTATGGATCTGGACGGTGATGGTGGTGACCGCTTCCAACGGATTGAACGTCAGGTTCGCCCCCTGTCCCGCGGCCATCACGACGATCATGGTCTCACCCACCGCCCGTGAGACCGCCAGAAGGACCGCGCCCATGATACCCGGCAACGCCGCCGGCAGGATCACCTTACTGACTGTTTCGGAACGGGTGGCGCCCATGGCATAGGACCCGTCCCGCAAGGATTGCGGCACAGCATTGATCACATCATCCGACAGCGAGGAGATGAAGGGAATGATCATCACCCCCATCACCAGACCTGCGGACAGGGCGCTTTGGGTCACCACATCCTCGAAACCCAGAGCGTTAAACAGCCCCCGGATCGCCGGACCGACGGTCAACAGGGCGAAAAACCCGTAAACCACGGTCGGGATACCGGCCAGGACTTCCAGAAGGGGTTTGAAAACCGCCCGGAAACGCGGACCGGCATATTCAGACAGATAGATCGCTGACAACAGACCAATGGGAACAGCAATGATCATCGCGATGAAGGTGATCAGGGCCGTACCTGCAAACAGCGGAACCGCACCAAAAGCGCCCGATTGCCCGACCTGGTCACTGCGAATGGCGACCTGTGGGCTCCACTGCAGGCCAAACAGGAAGTCAAGCACCGGCACTTCGTTGAAGAAGCGCAGGCTTTCGAACAACAAGGACAACACGATGCCGATCGTGGTCAAAATGGCGATGCCCGAAGACAGGAGCAGGACCGCCACCACCAGGCGTTCGACATGGGTGCGGGCCCGGAAAGCCGGCTGAACCTGGTGGTTCGATCGCAACAGGCCCAGGGCCGAGAGCAACATGGCCGCAATCGCCACGGCCCACGTCGCCCAGGTCCTGTAACCTTCCATCCGCGCACTCACCTCGCTGCGTTCCGGCGTTATACCGCTGGCCGTACGGCCGATGGACAACTGATAGACATCTGACATGAACAGGGTTTGCTGCTCCCGAGGTGCCAGGGAAAAGCGAAATCCGGCCAGTGCCAGTGGATCCGTGCCGTTGGCAACGGCCTCGTCATACATCGCGTCGAACACGATCTGTCGCGCCTCGCGCGCATCGTCATCGAGACCGGCAAGACGATTGATCGCCGACACCTGATCGGCCTCCACTGCTTCCAGCGCCCCAGAATCGATACTCGCAGAGAGGTTCTGCCGCAGCCGGTCCAGCTCTGCTGTCAGGACGTCTACTTCAACCTGGGCCTCCGCTAGCTCATGCAGCAGATCCTGATAGGCGGGGTCCTGGGCAATGCGGTCTTCAAACTCGACCACAAGTCCGCGGCCATCGGACTGGATAGACTGGATCGTGAATTGTTCGATCACCGGTCGGGACAGCAAACCCGCTGTGATGAGCAATAGAAGCGCAGGCAGACCGGTCCACAGGGCGACATAATACCCGTAATAATTCGGCAGGGAGTGCAGAGCGCTTCGAGGACCCGGAAAACGGCTCAGAATCCGAAAGCGCCCCAGATAGAATCCGGTCGCGATCAGCACCAGGAGCGCTAGAGCCGTAAATGACAGTACCGACATGCAGCTAGGCCTTCCATGCGACCGGCTTACCCGATTCGCAGTCTCTTCCCGTCGGGATAACCGCGGGCCGCTCCCCATTTATGACAGTCACGATACAGTTTTGTGACGCTCGAGAGCAGCTTTACACAATACCCAACCTGCTGCGGTTAATTTTGGGTGTCGGTGATGTCTTCCGACTTCAGTTCTGAGCACAGGGGAACAAATACACTGAACACCGAACCCACGCCCATGGCACTTTCCACTGTGAATCCGCCACGGTGGCGATTGATAATGTGCTTGACGATCGCCAGTCCCAGTCCCGTCCCCTCCTTGGGACCACTCTTCTGCCCATCGACACGATAGAAGCGCTCGGCCAGACGCGGCAGAAAGCGACGATCAATTCCCTTACCCTCGTCGCGCACACGTACAGCCACATAGCTTGCGCCCGTTTCGGAGGCTGGAGCCGCGAGCGTCAAACGACTGGATCCCTCACCGAGGATCGCCTCGGGGCGCTCAGCCTGGTCGCGGGTCAAACCACCCTCGACCTTTACGTCAACGCGGGACTGGCTAGGCGAGTATTTGATGGCATTTTCGATGAGGTTCTGGATCACCTCGGTCAACTGGTCCCGGTCACCGGATGCACACAGCCCGGCACCGGCCTCCAGCTGCATATCGATCTGCTTCTCCTCGATCTGCGGGCGCAGAAAGGCAATGACATCCTCTGTGACCTTGTCCAGGCTGGCTGTCCCATCGGGCAGGACGTGCTCGTCCATCTCGACCCGCGACAGCGAGAGCAGGTCATTGATTAGGCGCTGCATGCGTTCGGCCTGATCTTGCATGATCCCGAGAAACCGGTCTCGCGCGACCGTATCGTCCTTGGCATGCCCCCGCAGGGTTTCAATGAAACCGCTGAGCGATGCCAAGGGAGTGCGCAGTTCATGACTGGCATTGGCGAGAAAGTCAGCGCGCATCCGATCCGCGCGCTTGACCGAGGTTTCATCGAACAGCACAACCATGGCCCACCAGCCATTGGGGTCGTCCGGTCGGAAGGCCAACGGCGCCACATGAGCGCGAACATGGCTCTCGACCGGGTCGAGCATGGAATACTCCACCGGACGTGAGGCCTCCCCGCGCAGGGCTGCGCCGACGCCTTCAAGAACCTTGGGCTGGCGCAAGACGGACGACAGTGAGACCCGCTCCTGCCCCAACCCCAGAAAATCACGCGCGGCCGGGTTGGCGCGCTCCACACGCCCACCTGCGCCTATCAGAAGAACGGGAACCGGAAGCTCCTCCAGCATGGTCAACGCGACATGATCCGGAGCACCGGGCGGGACACCGACAACATCTCCTTCCGGCTGCGCGTCCAGATCCTGCGCCTCCAGTTCCAAAGATGTCCGCACAACGAGATAATAAATGGTCGCGATCGCCGCGATTGTAGCCGTGCCGACAATAGCGGCGGCAATCTCAAGCCCCCCCGAAAAAGCAAGGACAAGGAGAACAACGCCGCCAATCGACGCCACCGCCGCAATATCGCGACGGCGGATCAAGGCTGCCGGTTCAGAGCTCGTCGTTACCTTTCTCAAGTTTCATTCGCCTTATTGCTGGAGTGGAGTCATATTCCGCTTTACCGGATCGCAGTGATTTAGCAGCGATTTATGGCAATTCCTTTTCCCTGTCACGACACCTGCAAAACGGGCGCCCACCGAGGCGAGCCCGCGAGACATCACGTTTTTCGATAGTAATTTCATGCTTTTCGGTATGCGTTTAGTGTTTTTCGATAAATTTCTGTTGACTTTCGCTAAATGGTTCGTAGAGTGCACCATCGAAAGAAAACAAAAGGGTACAGGGACAGTTCATGTCTAAGCGTTTGTTCGTCCTCGCGACGGCTCTTGGCACAGCCTCCTGCGCCAGCTTGCCGGACTACACACCGCAAGCCGGTCTCCCGGACATGCCAGAGCGTTTTGCAACGGCTCACACCGATGCTGGTACGGTCGCCGCTATTGACTGGGTTACCGAGCTGGGTGACGCACAATTGCAGGCACTGATCCTGGAAGCTGCCGACAATAACCCCAGCCTGGCCGTGTCCCTGGCGCGCTTTGAGAGTGCCCGTGCCACCGCCCGCATCTCCGGTGCCAACCGCCTGCCCAGCCTGAATGGGGGGCTGGACTATACGCGCCGTGAAGCCGATGCCGGCGGATCTGACAGTTTCGGTCTCGGCCTGTCTGCCTCCTGGGAAGCGGATCTTTGGGGACGTGTTGCGGATGGTGCGCGCGCCAGCACAAACGACGCCCTCGCCGCTGAGGACGACCTGCGCGCCTCGCAATTGTCGATCGCAGGCCTGGTGGCCAAGTCCTGGTTCAACCTCATAGAAGCCCGTGAGCAAACCGAGCTGGCAGTGCGGAATGTAGAGACCAACCAGAACTCCCTCAATCTGACAGAACGCCGTTTCGCACGGGGCCTCGTCCGCAGCTCGGATGTTCGCACGGCCCGCAGTGCCCTGGCCTCCGCTGAAGCCGCTCTCGCCTCCCGCGAGCGGGTGGAAGCGGCCGCGGCCCGTACCCTGGAAACCCTGCTTGGACGCTATCCCTCCGGCCAGATTGCCCATGATGCCGACTTGCCCGAACTCGTCGCCATCGTTTCCGTGGGCTCGCCTGAAAGTCTCCTCTCTCGGCGTCCGGATGTACGGGCCGCGGAACGCCGCCTTGAAGCTGCGGGACTGCGCGCCGACGCGGCCGCCAAGGCACTCTATCCCAGCTTGTCGATCACCGGATCCACGGGCACCGGGGGTGCGGATGTGTCGGATCTCACGGATCTGGACAGCCTCGTTTCCTCCCTCGCAGGGAGCCTCACGGCGCCGATCTTTCAGGGCGGCCGTCTGCGTGCTCAGCGCGATCAGGCCCGGGCGAGCGCCGAAGCAGAAGTCGCCAACTATGTCTCCACGGTCCTGAACGCGTGGCAAGAAGCGGAAGACGCCCTGCATGGCGATGAGATCCTGGAACAACGCGTCGAACGGCTCGGTCAGGCCTTTGAGGAAGCCGCTGCCGCCGAAGCGCTGGTGATCCGCCAATACACAAGCGGCGTAGCCACAATTTTCAACCTGCTGGACGCCCAGTCGCGGCGCATCAGCGCCGAAAGCCAATTCATCTCGGCCCAACGCGAACGCGCGACCAATCGGGTCGATCTTTATCTTGCTATTGCGGGTGAGTTGCCCGCTGCGGTCCAAAACGCACAGCCGACCGCCCAAACCGGAGAGTAGTCATGAAAGCCCTGATTGGTCGAGTTATCGCTATTGGCGTGCCCGTCGGCATCATTGTCGGTGGTGTCTTGATGATCGGTGTCATGGGTAGCATGCGCCCGGAACCCGAGCCTGCAGAACAAGGCCCGGAAGGGGTCGCCGTGTTCACCACGACAGCCCGGTCCGAGCCGGTGTCGCTCTCTGTCACAACGAATGGTGAAGTTCGCCCGCTGACCGAGATCAACCTGGTCCCGCAAGTGAGCGGCCGCATTACCTATGTAAACCCGAACTTCATCGAAGGCGGTTTCTTCGAGGCTGGCGAAACCCTGATCCGGATCGAAGACGCCGATTATCGTCTCGCCGTGACCCGCGCCTCTGCTCAGGTCGCGCAGGCCGAACAGGCCCTGTTGCGTGAACAGGCGGAAAGCGAACTGGCCCGCGAAGAATGGGACGAGCTCGGCGAAGGAGAGGCCTCTGCCCTGACTTTGCGTGAACCGCAAATGGCCGAGGCCCGCGCCCAGCTGGCCGCCGCCCGCGCCAGCCTGCAATCCGCTCGTCTGGATCTACAGCGCACACAGGTGTCCGCACCTTTTGCGGGCCGGGTTCGCACCAAAAACGCCGATCTTGGCCAATTCGTCACAACCGGTGCCACGCTGGGTCAGGTCTTCTCGACCGACCGTGTGGAAATCCGCCTGCCGCTGGCCGATCATGAACTGGCTCTGCTGAACCTGCCTCTGGCCTATGCGGCAGACAGCGCTGAAACGGCTCTGCCGGTCACACTCTCGGCCACGGTTGCGGGCACACAGTACAACTGGGAGGGTCGCCTGATGCGGACCGACAGTTCGATTGATCCGCGCACCCGTGTTTTGTCCGCCATTGCAGTGGTCGACGATCCCTATGGCGTGGGCGCTGATCGCGGCATGCCTCTGGCTGTGGGCCTGTTCGTGGACGCTTCGATCGACGGCACCCAAGTGGACAATGCCATCGTTCTGCCCCGCTCGGCTCTGCGCGGCACGTCAGACGTCTATGTCATGGGCGATGACAACCGCCTGGAGATCCGTCCGGTCGACGTCATCACCTCCGACACCGACCGCGTGATCATCTCCGGTGGTGTCAGCCGGGGCGAAGAAATCATTACCTCCGCCGTCCGGGCTGCGTCCGACGGCATCCTGGTCCGCGCCGTCAACCTGGTCGCCGAAGGCGAATCCGAGACGGGCTCACAAGACGCACAGCTGGCTTCGGCTGCTGAGTAACGGAGGCTCTCATGAGCGACGATACGGAACACAAGGGTTTCCTGGCATGGTGGGCGCGCAACTCTGTTGCCGCCAACCTGTTGATGGTCACCACGATTGCCCTGGGCATTCTCGGCTTCTTCCGCATGGAACGGGAAGTCTTCCCGACCGTAGCCTTCAACGGCGTGAGTGTCGGTGTGTCCTGGCCCGGCGCCTCTCCCCAAGAGGTTGAGGAACAGATCATCCTGCGCATCGAGGAAAGCCTCGTGGATGTCGGCGGGGTCGAGGAAATCACCGCCACCGCCTTCGAGGGCTTTGCGTCGGTCAATGTGGAAGCCAATACCACAATTGACATGAACGCCTTCCTCGACGAGGTGCAGCTGCGGGTGAATGCCGTCTCCAACCTGCCCCGCGACAGTTTCCCGCCCCGGGTGACACGCTGGCGCAACCAGGAACAGCAATTCATTATTGCGGTCCACGGCGCAGCTGAGCGCCGACAGCTCCAGCGCATGGCCGAAGAGGTTCGTGACGAGATCTCGGCCCAGGTCTGGGGCGCATCGCTGACGGAAACCATGGCGGTTCTGGGCGAAGAAGTCTCGATCGAGATCTCCGAAGCCGATCTGCGTCGTTATGGCCTGAGCCTGAATGAAGTCGCGTCAGCCATTCGCGCCTCTTCGCTGAACTCTTCGGGCGGCACTGTGCGCACGAGTATTGGCGATGTTCCGCTGAATGCTCGGGCCCTGGCTGATTCGGCCGAAGAATTCGGCGAGATCATTGTTCGCCAGGAAGCCGGCGGCGCTACCATTCGTGTCCGCGACATCGCCACTGTAGTTGATGGTTTTGTCGACGCGAATATGGACGCCACCTATGATGGCGAGCCGATGGCCATGGTGCAGGTTCTGTCGACCGAAGTGATGGACATCTCCCGCACAGCCCGCGATCTGCGTGAATACATCGAGGAAAAGAACGAGGCGCTGCCGCCTGGCATGACGGTCTCGCTGTGGCTCGACCAGTCCGAAGCCTTTGATGCCCGCATGTCCACCATTTCCAGCTCGGCCATGATCGGTCTGGCGCTGGTTCTGATCGTGCTGGTGCTGTTTCTGCGCCCCATCGTCGCCTTCTGGGTCACGATCGGGATTTTCACGGCCTTTGCCGGAGCCTTTGCCTTCCTGCCTTATTTGGGCGTATCCCTAAACATGCTCTCGACTTTCGCCTTCCTTCTGGTGATCGGAATCGTCGTGGATGACGCGATCATTGTGGGCGAGAACATCCACAATCAGGTGGAGAACGGCAAACGCGGCATTACAGCTGCCACACTGGGTGTGCAACTGGTCGCCAAACCGGTCGTCTTCGCTGTCATCACAACGATCATGGCGTTCGCGCCCTGGGCGATGCTGTCCGGTCCGGAAGTCGAGTTCACCCGCGGCATCACGCTGGTCGTGGCCTCAGCTCTCTTCTTCTCACTGGTGGAATCGCTGCTGATCCTGCCCGCTCACCTGGCTCACATGAAGCCGCAGAGCACGACCGGTGTCGGCGGTTTCCTGACCGGTATTCAAAAGGGCATTGCCGACAGCCTACTGGTTGTGGCCCGCCGCATCTACCGTCCGCTGGCCAAGCTGGCCATTCGCGGGCGTGGCATCACGACATCCCTGTTCCTCTTCTTCTGGCTGGGATGTTTTGGCCTGCTGTCGACGGGCTGGGTGGGCACATCCTTCATGCCGGACATTGAAAGCGAGATGATCCGAGCCAGTGTCTCCCTGCCGGAAGGCACACCGTACTCGCGTTCCCTGGAAATCCGCGACCAGCTGGATTACGCCATGAACACGACCCGGGACGAGATCGCCCAGGAGTATCCGGACGCTGTTCCGATCTTCGAAGGCTCGGCCTCCATCACCAGTGATGGTCGGGTACAGGCCTGGATCATGGTCGCCGCACCGGAAATCCGGCCTGGTGGCATGGCTACCTCCGATGTGGCCCAACGTATCCGTGACCATATGGGTCCGGTTCCGGATGCCGAAAGCATCTCGCTGCGTTCGAACATGAATGCCCAGAATCCGGGCATCCAGTTCGCCATCTCGGCCGCCAATCTGGACGATCTACGCTCTGGCATGGAAGATCTGAAGAACCAGCTGCGCGAATACGCCGTGCTGTATGACATCACCGACAATCTGCAATCGGCCCAGGAAGAAGTCCGCTTTTCCCTGCGCCCCGATGCACAGGCCCTCGGCCTGACCCTGTCTGATGTCGCCAATCAGGTCCGCCAGGCCTATTACGGCATCGAGGTCCAGCGTCTGCCGCGTGACGGTCAGGATGTGCGTGTGATGGTCCGCTATCCGCGTGAAACCCGGACCTCACTGGACAGTCTGCGGGATCTGCGGATCCGCACGAATGATGGCCGCGAAGTGCCGCTGGGTGCTGTTGCCGACCTGGAATTCGCCCCGGGCCTGGCCCGGATCAATCGCCGCGACCGCATGCGGACGGCTGTTGTCAGTGCCGAAGCCCGCGATGGTGAAGTTCTGGGTGATATCCGCCGCGAACTGGATGCAGACTTCTTCCCAGAGTGGGATCAACGTCATCCAGGTGTGAACCGTCGTGTCACTGGTGATGCCGAAGGTGAGGCGGACTTCCTCGCTGAGGTCGCCATCCTGCTGTTGTTCATGGTTGGTGCCATGTATCTGCTGCTGGCCGCCGCGTTCCGGTCCTACTTCCAGCCGCTGCTGATCATGTCAGCCATCCCGTTTGCCTTCGCCGGCGCCGTGGTAGGCCATGTTGTCATGGGGCTGAAAATGGACCTCTTCTCGGTCTTCGGGGTCGGCGCCGCAGCCGGCGTGGTCATCAATGACAACCTGGTTCTGGTGGATTTCGTCAATCGACTGCGCCGCGAGGGTGTGGGAGCCTTCCAGGCTCTGGTGGATGCGGGTGTGGCTCGTTTCCGCCCGATTCTGCTAACCTCGGTCACCACCTTTATCGGCATCCTGCCGATGATGATGGAAAACTCCACCGACGCCGCCTTCCTGAAATCGATGGTGGTCTCCCTGGCCTACGGCGTCTTGTTCGCCTTCTTCCTGACACTCTTCTTCGTGCCGGCCCTGTACGGTATTGGGGTCGACATTGCCCGCTTCTTCCGCGGTCTGTGGAGAGGTGAACGCCAACCGGCGCTGGGTGAGAACTACAGCGATACCGATTTTGATCACGGCGAAATGCCGGGTCATCTCAAAGACGCGCCTGCGGAATAATTCGGCGCTTCAACCCGCCCCGCCGATCCCCATCAGGGTCGGCGGGGCTTTTTTCACTTTTGTCTAGAGATCTCGTGGGGAGAGACGACAATGAAGAAACTTCTGACAAGTGCCGCTGCGGTGGCAATCATCGCGGGCGGTCTGGGTACCGTCGCACTGGCGAACAACGCCGCCAACACCACCACCACTCGAACCGTCGCCGCCGATATCGGCGAATGGGGCTTTGATATCGCCGGCATGGATACCGGCTATGCGCCGGGCGATGACTTCTATCGTTACGCCAATGGCAGCTGGCTGGACTCGACCGTAATCCCGTCTGATCGCTCGAATTACGGCATGTTCACCGAACTCGCCATCGAGGCGGAAGCGGACGTCAAGGCGATCATTCTCGACCTTGCCGCCAGTGGCGGCGCCGAAGGCACTGTGGGCCAGCAGGTCGGCGACCTCTACGCCTCCTGGATGGATACCGAGACCATTGAAGCGCGCGGCCTGACCCCCGCCCAGCCTTATCTCGACGAGATCGCTTCCGCCGAAACCCTCGACGATATCCGCGCCCTTTTTGCGACGACCTATCACCAGTCGCCATTTGGTGCGGGCATTATCCCTGACCCGGCCGATACAACACGCTACACGGTCTTCGTGGGACAAAGCGGACTCGGTCTGCCGGACCGCGAATACTATCTGGACATGGATAGCGAGCGTTTTGGCGAATACCGCACCGCGTACATCGCCTATATCGCGCAAATTCTAACTCTGGCCGGCATCGCCGATGCCCAGACCAAGGCCGAGGCCATCATGGCTGTGGAAACCGCGATCGCGGAAGGCCACTGGACCCAGGAAGACAGCCGCGACATCCAGAAGATCTACAATATGCGCACCCTGGAAGAGCTGGACGCCCTCGCTCCCCAGCTCGATTTCCCGGGCAGCATGGCCGCCCTGGGCCTGGACAGCGTGCCGGCCTATCTCGTCGCCCAGCCCAGCGCCCTGACGGCTGCGGGTGATGTCTTCGCCAACACGTCGGTGGATGTCTGGAAAGACTATCTGACCTTCCATTTCCTCTCGTCTTTCGCGGGCAATCTCCCGGCCGCCTATGACGAAGCGCGTTTCAATTTTTACAGCGCTACGCTGAACGGCATCGAGGAACAGCGCCCGCGTGACCGTCGAGGCGTCAACCTTGTCGGTGGACAGCTCGGCGAAGCCGTCGGCCAGGTCTATGTCGAGCGCCACTTCCCGCCGGCCAGCAAAACCGCAATGGAAGAACTGGTTGCCAATCTGACCACCGCGTTCGAGGGGCGGCTGGAAAATCTCGTCTGGATGGATGAGGCCACGCGCGAACAGGCGCTTTTGAAACTGTCGACCTTCGAGCCCCGGATCGGTTATCCGGATGAATGGACCGACTACTCCGAGCTGACAATCGAAGCCGATGACCTTTTCGGCAATACAATGCGTCTGGCCGAATTCGGCTGGAATGAGCAGCTGGAAGACCTGCAGGGTCCGGTTGATCGTGATGCCTGGCCTTACCCGCCGCAGACGGTCAACGCCTCCTACAATCCGTTGATGAACCAGATCACCTTCCCCGCCGGCATTCTTCAGGCCCCCTTCTTTGATGCCGAAGCTGACCCGGCCATCAATTACGGTGCCATCGGAGCCGTGATCGGCCACGAGATCGGGCATGGTTTCGATGATCAAGGCCGTCGTTTCGATGAAGCCGGCCGCATCCGCGACTGGTGGTCGATGGACACCAATGCCCAGTTCATGGAACGCGCCGGCCGTCTCGGTGCTCAGTATGACGGTTACTCGCCGATCGAGGGCTATAGCGTGAACGGTACCTTCACCATGGGCGAGAACATCGGCGATCTGGGCGGCCTGCAAATGGCCTACACAGCCTATCGTCTGTATGTGGACGAGCATTATGATGGTGAAGCTCCGGTGATCGACGGCTTCACCGGAGATCAGCGCTTCTTCCTGGCCTGGGCCCAAGTCTGGCGCCGTCTCTATCGCGAGGACAATCTGATCTCGCGCCTGACAACCGACCCACACAGCCCGTCACAGTATCGCACCAATGGCGTCGTCCGCAATCTGGACGCCTGGTATGAGGCCTTCGGTGTCACCGAAGAGAATGCCCTTTACCTGCCGCCTGAAGAGCGCGTCAAAATCTGGTAGGGTCCGACCCTATCCAACCGAAGAACCCCGGCCCTCGCGGTCGGGGTTTTTTGTGCCCGAAGACTCGTCTGGTCTGGTGATAAAAGTGACGTATCCGTCATTTGCCACGCTAACGACGCGCACTAGTGTAGAGGTGGGGATTTCAAAACCGATTTTTCGGGGGAGATAGATATGAAACAATTCCTTATGGCTGGCACCGCGCTGGCCTTCATCGCGGCCTGTGCGCCTGCGAGCGAAGACACGACGGCTGAGACCACAACGGCTGAGACCACAACGGCTGAGACCACAACGGCCAACACCGAAGTCGAGACCGCCCAAGTGGGCGTGGGCGATCCGTCCACCGGCACACCACGGCTTGGCACCTGGGGCATCGAGACGGAAAATGTCGACGCCGCCATTCATCCGGGCGACGACTTCAACCGCTTCGTCAACGAGGCCTGGCTGCAAAACACCGAAATGCCGACCGGCTTCTCGCGCTTCGGCTCCTTCACCGAGCTCTATCTTCTCTCGGAAGAGCGGATCGAGGGCATTATTTCGGACGCTGTCTCCGCCAATGGCGCCGCAGGCACTCCGGAACAACAGATCGGCGATCTATACCAGTCCTTCATGAACCAGGATTTGCTGAGCGAGCTGGGTTTTGAACCGGCCCGCCCGAAACTGGATCTCATCGCGGCCGCGGTCTCGCACACCGACATCGCCGACCTCATGGGTCAGCCCGGCATTGCCTCCATCTTTGGCGCAGGTGTAACCCGCGACCAGGGCAATCCCGACCGTTACATCGTGGCCATGAGCCAGTCCGGTCTCGGCCTGCCGACCCGCGACTATTATCTGGAAGACAACGAACGCTACCAGGCCTTCCGTGACGCGTATGTCGAATACATTTCCGATGTGTTCGAGATGATCGGCATGGATGGCGGTGATGATCGGGCAGCGCGCATTCTCGAGCTCGAAACCGCAATCGCGGAGATCCACTGGACCCGTCAGGACAGCCGCGACCGGACCCGCACCTATAACCTGATGAGCATGGACGATCTGGCCGCCCGCGCGCCGGGCTTCGATTGGCCGGTCTTCTGGGAAGCCATGGAGTTTGCCGATCAGACCGAGATCGTGATCCGCCAGGACACGGCGATTGACGGCCTGGCTGCACTGTTCACGGATATCCCCGTGGACACCTGGAAAGACTGGATGACCTATCGTTACATGTCATCCAACCGAAACCGTCTGACGCCGGAATTCTACGAGCGTTCATTCGACTTCTGGAACCGCACGCTGTCGGGTGTGGACGCTCCGCGCCCGCTGGAATCGCGCGGTATCCAGTACGTCAATGGCTCTATGGGCATGACCGTCGGCCAAGTCTATGTCGACCAGTATTTCCCGCCGGAATACAAGGCACAGATGGAAGTACTGGTGGACTATCTCGGCCGTGCCCTGCGCGAACGGATCGAGACGCTAGAATGGATGGATGACGAGACCCGTGAAGGTGCCCTCTACAAGCTGGAGAACTTCACGCCGAAAATCGGCTATCCGGATCAGTGGCCGGACTATTCTTCCATCGAGATCAGCGCCGATGATCTGTTTGGCAATGCCGAGCGCATCGCAGCCTGGGCACGCGCTGACAGTCGTTCACGTCTCGGTGGCCCGATCCGTGACTGGGAATGGGGTATGAGCCCGCAGACGGTGAATGCCTATTACTCCTCCACGGCAAACGAGATCGTTTTCCCGGCCGCCATCCTGCAAGGCCCCTTCTTCGATCCTCATGCTGACCCGGCCGTCAATTTCGGCGGTATCGGCGCGGTGATCGGCCACGAAATGGGCCATGGCTTTGATGACCAGGGCAGCCGGTCTGATGGCGATGGCGTTCTGCGCGATTGGTGGACAGCCGATAGCCGCGCCAATTTCGACACACTCACAGATCGCCTTGCGGCCCAGTACAGCGAATTCTCCCCGATCGAGGGCGAGTTTGTGAACGGACGCCTGGCTCTGGGTGAAAACATCGGTGATGTGGGCGGCCTCTCCATGGCCTTCCGCGCCTACCAGCTCTACCTGGAAGATCATGGCGGTGAAGCCCCTGTGCTGGAGGGTTTCACGGGTGAGCAGCGCTTCTACATGGCCTGGGCCCAGGTCTGGCGGAACCTGATGACGGATCAGGCCATGCTGCAGCAATTGCGCCGTGGTCCGCACTCTCCGGCCCAGTACCGCATCAATGGTGCTGTCCGGAACCAGCCGGGCTGGTATGAAGCCTTCGGCATCACCGAAGAGCATGAGCTGTACCTGCCGCCGGAAGAGCGTGTCTCCATCTGGTAAGGCGCACCTCGCACTGACACACAGAAATCCCGGCAAGCTGGCTTGCCGGGATTTTTTCTTGGTTTGGCCCGCATTCCGCCCGGTTTGACCGTTTCTCTCCACCCGGGCTGGGATGGAGGGACATGATGAAACACCTTATGATAGTGGCCTGCGCTGCAGCTGCCCTTGGGCTCGCAGGCTGCGAAACGGTTCAATACACATCCGGCGACGACTATCTCGCCCGCTATGCAGCGGGACCTTATGAGACCGGCCAGCCGGGTGAGAACGCCTACTCATCCACCGATCTCGACGCCGAAATCCGTGAGATCGCGTCGATCAACCCGCACATCATCCTGCCGGCCCGTTTTGGCCTTGCCCGGATCGAACGCGGACAACTGACCCAGGCCTCGTTGGCGGAAATGCAGCTCTGGCAGGAGTTTGCAGAGCAAGACGCCGCCGGCATGGGCGATTTTGTTCCGCTGAGCCCGCTTATCATGAGCTCTGTGGCCCAAACGGATGTGCACGGAGCCAATCGCAATCGGCTCCTGATGGACAATCTCCGTCGTGGTGCCGCGCGCCAACACATCGACTATCTACTGGTCTATGAGGTCGCCTCCAGCACCGATACACGGCAAAATGCGCTGTCGGTGACCGATTGGACGGTAATTGGCCTGTTCATGGCGCCGTCACGCAATGTCACCATCAATGGAACCGCCTCGGCTATCCTGCTGGATGTGCGCAACGGCTATCCCTACATCATGGCCAGCGGCTTCTCCGAGGACAGTCGCACCACAACCGCCACCCGGGCCTGGGACAGCCAGGCCCAGCATCACGAAGCGATCCAGATGGTGGCCATCAGTGATTTGATGAGCGATCTCTCGCAGGGTTTCATCACGCTGCAGGAACAGGCACAACTCGCCCACCAAACCGCGCAACCGTGAGGTTTCAACTGTTTCCCCTTGTATCGCACTGTTGATTTTGCACCGCAGACGCGGTGCACTCACCCTCAAAGAGTATGCGGAACAAGGGGAGACCGCTCATGGCCGACGCATCCGCACCGGAACCGCGCCGCAATCTGTTCACCCGCTTTCTCGACTGGGTCGAGTGGATGGGGAATTTGTTGCCGCACCCGGTGAGCCTGTTCGCCCTGCTGGCGATCTTTGTCATCCTGCTGTCCGGCGTTGTCGGCTGGCTCGAGCTGGCGGTCGTCGACCCCCGGCCGGCGGGCGCCCGGGGTGTGGCTGAAGACGGCATGATCCGCGCGGTCAGCCTGTTAAACGCTGACGGTTTCCGCCGGATCTGGACCTCAATCACCGCGAATTTCACAGGCTTTGCACCGCTCGGCGTGGTGCTTGTCGCCATGCTGGGTGTGGGTGTCGCGGAGAAATCCGGCCTCCTCTCAGCCGCGGTCCGGGGCATGGTGCTCGGTGCACCGCGCCACCTGGTCACTGTGGCCATCGTCTTCGCCGGCATTGTGTCGAACACCGCCTCGGAAGTGGGATATGTCGTCCTGATCCCGCTGGCGGGTGCGATTTTCTACGCACTGGGCCGTCATCCGCTGGCCGGCATGGCCGCTGCCTTTGCCGGTGTATCGGGCGGGTATAGCGCCAACCTGCTGATTGGCACGATCGATCCGCTCCTTGCGGGGATTACCCAGGAAGCCGCCCAGCTGGTCGATCCGGACTATATCGTCCTGCCCACCTCGAACTGGTATTTCATGGTCGCTTCGACCTTCCTGATCACGCTGGTCGGCTCACTCGTCACGATTTTCATCGTCGAGCCCAAGCTGGGCGCGTACGACAAATCCGGCGCGGATCAGACCCTGCTCGACGAGCGGATGATGGAATCCCTCACCGCGCCAGAAAAACGGGGCCTGTGGTATGCCCTTGCCGGCTTCATTCTTGTGCTGGCCCTGATGGCGATCACACTCATTCCCGAATGGGGCATTCTGCGCAATCCGGACACGGGCGACCGATTCAATTCGCCTTTCTTCCGCGGATTTGTCGTGTGGATCCTGATCTTCTTCGTGATCACCGGATTTGCCTATGGGCGCGGAGCCGGCACGATGAAAAACGACCGGGACATTATTGACGGCATGGCCACGGGACTCTCCAGCCTCGGCCTTTACATCGTCCTGGTATTTTTTGCGGCGCAGTTCGTCGCCTTCTTTGGCTGGACCAATCTGGGTTCGATTACCGCTGTTGCCGGAGCCAATTTCCTGCAGAGCACGGGCATGACCGGGCCATTGATCTTCTTCGCCTTTATCCTGATCTGTGCCGTGATCAACCTGTCCCTCGGATCGGCCTCGGCGCAATGGGCGGTGACCGCCCCCATCTTCGTACCCATGCTGATGATTATCGGTTTCTCGCCTGAAGTGATCCAGGCGGCTTACCGGATCGGCGATTCCTCGACCAATATCGTGACCCCGATGATGAGCTATTTCGGGCTCATCCTGGCCTGGGCGACCCGTTACAAGAAGGATCTTGGAGTGGGCACCATGATCGCAATGATGCTGCCCTATTCAATTGCCTTCCTGGTGACCTGGAGCAGCTTCTTCTATCTCTGGGCCTTTGTTCTCAAACTGCCGGTCGGGCCCGGCTCTCCCACCTTTTACCTCATTCAGGCACAATAGACGCGAACCTCCCCTGAGGAGAAATACAGTCAATCAACAAACAGAAATTGTTGTTTGATATACTTCTCAGGGGAACACGCAATCAAGCCAAACAACCATCAGGTGAAACTCGAGTGGTTTGGCGAAATTTTCCTTCCGATTGCGGATTAATTAAGGTTAACGTCTCCCCTGTTTCAGGCTGTCTTGGCGCACGCCATAGTATTCGGGGGAATTTACATGAAACGTCTTGTCTTGAGCGCGGCTATCGCGCCGCTTTTGCTGACCACTGAAGCCTTTGCTGGCGATCGTGAATGGCTACCGCCGAACCCGCCTGCAGAAGCCATGCAAGGCGAGTGTTATGCCCGCGTGCGGATCGCGCCAGAATTTGATGCCTATACCGAAACCGTCACCACACGTGATGCCTACGAGCAATACACGGCCCTGCCGGCGAGCCTTCGCACGGAAGTTCGCGAATACATCGCCCGTGAGCCCGGTTTTCGCTACATTGTTCACGAGCCGGTCTATGAAAACGTGACCGAGACTGTTCTGGTGCGCGAAGGTTACACCGAATATGTGGTCCAACCGGCCCAGCACGAAACCGTCACTGAAACCATCATGGTTCGCGAGCCGCAAATGGTCTGGCGCCGGGGTTATGTCCAGGGTGCCTCCATGACCCGCATCGATGAGGAAACCGGCGAAGTCTGGTGCCTTGTCGAGGAGGAGGGCGAATATCGCACGGTGACACGCCAGGTCATGGTGCAACCGGCCCACATCCAGGAAATCACCCACGATCCGGAATACTCCTCTGTGACCCGCGAAGTCCTGGTCCAGGAAGCGCGCGTGGAAGAGGTTCCGATCGATCCGCTCTATGACAGCTATTCTGTCCAGGTCGTCGACCAGGCGGCCCGTCTCGACCGCCACACGGTTGATGGTCAGACCGAGAACGTCACCCGCTACACCATGCGTTCGCGCGAGCGCTGGGAATGGCGTCTCGTGGATTGCAACGACATCGATCTGCCAGGTTACAATCCGCCGTCCCACGGGGGGCATCCCGCCGTGGCCCAGAGCCAGCCGCAAGCTCCGGCCAGCCAGGGCAATACCTATCTCTATGGGACCAATCAGACGGTTGAAACCGAAACCTATTCGGAAGAACTTCCGGTCGCCCAATCAAGCTATCGTCGGTCGTCGCGCCACTAATCGCGCCACTAATCGCGCCGAGTGCGCCGAACACAACAGGCCGCATGCCCGAAACCGGGTGTGCGGTCTTTTTTTGTCCGGGCGTGCAGCTTAGATGATGGAAACAGGAGTCTGATATGTCTCGATCCGACTACATTCTAGGGTATGGCAGCCTGCTCAGCGCCTATAGCCGTCAAACCTATTCCAACATGCACGGTGACGCCGTACCGGTGACCGCCAAGGGCTGGGTGCGCGGCTGGACTGCGACGTATCCCGACGAAAACGCCACCTATCTGGGGGTTCGGCCCGACCCGTCCTCCTCCATGCGAGCAGCCCTTATGCCCACGGTCATCGATCCGGCGCTGCGACTTAGAGAGCGCGGGTATGATTTTGTCGAACTGGAGCAGAGCAGTCTCACCCCTGACCAGCCGGACATCTCTCTACCCGATGGACGGTACTGGATTGTTGTCAATCGCGACCCCGCCCCCGCACCGGCCGCCTGCCCGCTTCCACAAACCTATGTGGATACGTGTCTGATCGGTTGTCTGGAAATGGGCGGCGAAGACCTGGCCCGACATTTCATCGAAAACACCGAACACTGGACAACGGCCTGGCTGAATGATCGCGATCATGCCGAGAAACGCTATCCGCGCCACTCACCCCTTGATGGTTCGACGCGCGATCTGATCGATCAGCTGCTGGATAATGCGGGCCATCTTCATCTGCGCCAGGGATAGAGCGCCCCGACCGCTCAAACCACAATTCAGCGTCCAGGCCCTAGGCGGGTGTCCGCTCCGGGTTTTCCAATCCTTGAACCAGACCCGCAGCTTCAGAAAATGCGGTATTGAGACGCTGCTCCAGCGATCGCGCCTGCTCCGGGCGACACCGGCAGATCGGGTCGTCCGCGCGCGCGGCCTGTTCGCCCAGTACATGCGTCGGCAGTCCGGGCAAGGCTTCATCCATGGCTTCGGCAAGCCGGCAGACCCAGCGACCGGTTTGCGGTGTGTAGTCGTAGAGCGCTTCGAGCGCATCTGCATGATCGGCCAGCATATTCACGGCCTGAACCAGATAGGAGATTTCAGCCTCGGACATCACCCAGTGCAGGCTGACCCGGCACCAGCCCGGGCGTGCTCCGGCCTCACCGCCCAGCACACGTGCCCGCAATTCCCGGCTCATCGTGTCATCCAGGTCCAGTAGATCATGCCCGTAAGGTCCTGCACACGAACACCCTGCCCGGCTCTGGATACCGAACACGTCATTGAGCAAAACCGTCACGAGGCGTGGATGAAGCCGCTCACCACTGGATTTCAGGAGGGTGAACGAAACAATTCCGATCCGCGCTGCAGGTTCAAGTGGCCCGAGAATTTCAATGCGGTCATTTTCGCTCCAGCTCTCGAACGCCCGGGCCACCGCCGCATGCTCGCGTTGCTCGATCACCTCATGGCCGATATCGGCTTGTAGCTGCAGGGCCAAGGCCGCTCGAACCAGTTGCGGCACGCCCGGTGTCCCCGACATTTCCCGGGCTTCTGCGCTCTCGATAAAATCATGGCTCTCGCGCGACACCCAGACCACCGTTCCCCCAGCCGCCTGGGTGGGAGGCAGGTCAGATCGATAGAGGTGAGGCGCCATAACCAGCACACCGCACGCGCCGGGGCCGCCGATGAATTTGTGCGGAGAGAAATACACCGCATCAATAGACGCTTCGGCATCATCGAGCGGGCACATCTCGATTTTCTGGTACGGCGCGCTGGCCGCACAATCGAGAAGAATGACAGCCCCATTCCGGTGCGCCAGACGCGCGATCGCCGCGATGTCTGTACGGACACCGGTGACATTTGATGCAGCAGAGACCGCAACGATCTTGCGACGCCCCTCATAGATCGGGTCGGCGAGATGCTCCGCCATGGCGGCCATATCCAGACGACCGCTTGCATCCAGCGGGACCCGCACGACATCGGCGAGGCTCTCCCGCCACGACAATTCGTTGGAATGGTGCTCATACGGCCCGATAAACACCACCGGGCGCGCCTCACATGTCACATCATCAAGCCTGTCCCGGGTGGCAGGCGGCAGAGCCAGGCCCAACACCTCCTGCAGCTTGTGAATAGCTGAGGTCGCACCGGCGCCACATGTCATGACGATATGCTCGGGACTGGCTCCCAGATGCTGCTTGATCCGCGCCTTCGCATCGCGCATCCAGCTGCCGCTCACGCGGCCCGTCCAGCTGTCTTCGGTATGAGGATTGGCATAGAGCCGGGCCAGGGTGTCCAGCGCCTCGTCAATGGGGGTGAAGTTCCGGCCCGACGCCGTGTAATCGGCATAGATGAGGGGTTTGATGCCAAAGGGGGTCCGCAAGACATCACCCCGGCCGACCAGCCCCGCCTGAACCTCTTCGACACTCGCACCCATGACATTGCCCTTCATTCTCAAACTGAGAGCCATCCAATCATGGAAAGAGGAGTGCATGTTGCCAAAATCCGGCCAAATCAGGATAGAATATAGTGATGACAACTACCGGAAGGGCATCTTATGGACATTGATCACTATGACCAGGCGATTTTGAGGTTATTGCAAACTGATTCCGATCAGACCCTGCAAACCATCGCCGAGACGATCGGCCTGAGTGCCACGCCGACGGCCCGGCGGATCCGCTTGCTGAAAGAGGCCGGCTATATCCGCAAGAATGTCACGCTCCTGGATGCCGACACGCTCGGCCTCAATGCCACGCTGTTTGTCTTCATCAAGACCAGTCATCATGATGCGAGCTGGCTCGACCAGTTTGCAAAAGGTGTCGCGAGAATGCCCGAGGTGCTGGAATTCTACCGGATGAGTGGCGATGTCGACTATCTGGTCAAGCTGGCCCTGCCCGATGTGGCGGCTTATGACGATGTCTATAAAAAACTCATCGCCATCGCCCCGCTGTCAGACGTCAGCGCCTCCTTCGCCATGGAAGCGATCAAGAACACGACAGAGCTCCCGGTATACCCGTAAATCTGATATTGGTTATCAGGCGTTAACCCCTTGAAAACCACAGAGGCGAAGACTTCGGCCCAAATCATGAGTCGGAGACGCCCATGCTTGACCCACAGATCGCGGATTCCCGAACCGCCGACACTCGCCCGCTGATTGAAGCATTGATGGCATTCCTGATGCCGGGCGGCCCAGACACAGATACCTCCCACACGATCTGGGACACGCTATCTCCCCGCCTGCCCGACCATCTAAACCACTTCTATCAAGCCGTTCGTACGACACCGGAACTGGCCAGCTTTATTCCCCCTGAAGCCGTAGACCGGCTTAAATCCGCTCAGACCCGCCACTGGGGGCACCTGATCAAGGATGATCCGGACATCAGTTTTGAAGGGCGTGCAGCCCGGATTGGCGAGGCTCATATCCGGATTGGCCTGCCAACCTCCTGGTACGTCGCCAGCTATGGCCGCATCTTACTCAACCTGACGGACGACCTCATCGACTCGTCCGGACGCAATCCCAAACGGCTGCGCAGTGAACTCAAGACCCTGATTGGACGGTTTATCCTGGATATGGCCTTGGCCCAGGATGCCTATGATAATGGCGTCGCGCGCGAACATCGCGACACGACACAACAGGAGAATGATCTCGCCAGCCTGACCAGTGTCGCCAACACCATTGTTGATCTCAATGACGTCACCCTCAACATGGCCGTCTTGTCCAACAACTCCAATGAAGCCATTGCCAACAGCCAGGCGATTGCCGCCGCAGCCGAGCAATTGGTCGCTTCGGTCGAGGAGATCGCGTCGAACTCAAATGGTGCAGCCCAGGATGCAACCCAGACACGCGACAGTGTCCGGGAGAGCATGGAGGCCATGCAACGCGCATCCCAATCCATCTCGGATGTCGCGCGGGCGTCCGATGAGAGCACGGCCAGTCTGAGCGCGCTGCAGGAAGCCTCTGAACAGATCAGTGGTTTTCTCGGGGTCATCCAGAGCATTGCCGATCAGACCAATCTTCTCGCTCTCAACGCCACCATCGAAGCCGCACGTGCTGGCGAAGCCGGCAAGGGCTTCGCGGTCGTCGCATCGGAAGTGAAATCTCTCGCCACCCAGGCGGCCAAGGCGACGGATGACATTGCCCAGCGCATCACAGCGTTGCAGGCCGGAATGGCCTCGATCCAGGACAGTGTCGACAGTTCCCGCGGTGCGGTTGAGAGCGGACAGTCCACGATTGACGCCGCCTCCTCGACCATCAACGCAGTCGGCAATCAGGTTCAGCTCGTCACCGAGCGCATGCAGGATATTTCACAGATCCTGCACCAGCAAAAAACGTCCAGCCAGGAGATCTCGAGATCCATCAACGGGGTGGCTGAACTGGCGACGGATAATGGGGAACGCCTGTCGGATATGAACCGGGCGCTTCAGACCTCAAATGACAGCTTCCTGAAAAATGCCGAAGGCTGGTTCCGGGCAGATAGTCACAGATCACTGTGTCAGATGGTGAGAATTGATCACATCATGTTCCGCAAACGTGTCGTGGATGTCGTTCTGGGACGCGATGACTGGCAGGCCCAGGACATGCCGGACCATCATGGCTGTCGTCTGGGACGCTGGTATGATGCAATGGATAACGCCGCCATACGCAATCACCCCGCCTTCAAGGCTGTGGAGGAACCCCACGCGCGCTTCCATGAGCTGGCCATCCAGGCAGTTGATACATTCCGGGCGGGAGAGCAACAGGCCGCGTTCGATATGCTGGCGGATCTCGATCGGGAATCGAAGATCGTCCTGGCCGAGCTGGACACGCTCTCCAAGGCCCTCGACGACGAATTGGCAGGTGCCGACAAGCGCGCCCATATGCGTGAGCCATCGGACCAGGAAACCCTCCTTCTGGTTCGCAAGGGGCAGGAATGCCGGGTCAATCTGATCAATCGCTCGCCCGGAGGGTTGTGCATTGATGGCCTGCGCGGGGCGCAACCCGGTGAGACACTCCGACTGACGTCAGAAGGACAGGACTGTCTGGGTGAGATCGTCTGGATAGACGAGGATCGCGGCGGCATCCGGATCATCAAGGGTCAGATCTAACCCGAAACCTGGCCGATGCGGTCGAAACCAGGTTCTGAGCGCCCTTCTGCTGCATAAGGTGGCAGGAGGGCATTCTTTTTGGGCATTCCCGAAACCACCACCCACGACACGAGCATGAGGTTTGACGCCTGCCGTATTCTTGCCAAGAGTTTTAACGTTCGGATAACACTGCGCTGCAGCAAAGCGCCCTAAAACGACGTTTCCTGACGCCAAAAACCCTCACCTCCCGCCCAGTGGATTCGAATATTTTTTCGAATGGAACGCCTTTGTGGCATTTTTGCGCCTATAATATTTTGCATATCTTCATTTATGAGAATTTTGTTGCGGCGCACCACGCCCCCGTCTAGCGTCGTCACATAAGAGATGCAAAAGCACACTTATCCACAGATCGCACCCTGATCATCCGGCCTCTCCCACGGGATGAGGTGGATTTTGACCCGGTTCTGGCGCGACGCCGCGCCGTCCACTGGTCGGATCCCGATTGAGAAACCGTGACCCGCGCCGGGAGGCGTGGACGGCCATGCTGCGCGGACTTGCAGTGGGCCACCGCAAGAAAGACCAGGGGGATCATATGTTTGATCGTAAATCTCAGCTCAAGAAGCGTTTGCTTCTGGGCGCTCTCGCCGCCACCGGACTGGGCATTCTCGCCTCAGCCCCGGCTTCGGCAGAGGTCTCTGAAGAGACCGCATTCGTCTTCAATACGCTTCTTTTCCTGATTGGCGGATTTCTGGTGATGCTGATGGCCGCGGGCTTCGCCATGCTGGAAGTCGGATTTGTGCGGACCAAGCACGCCGCTGCCATCTGCCTCAAGAATATCGCGCTCTACTCCATTGCAGGCCTGATGTTCTTCGCCGTCGGCTATAATCTGATGTATGGCGGTGATACGCCCTTCTTCGGCCATGCCTGGCCGTGGTCGCCATCGGAAACGGCTGCGGATGAAAGCATCGCCCTGGATACGGGATATGCGGCCGCCTCGGACTGGTTCTTCCAGATGGTGTTTGTCGCTACTGCAGCGTCCATCGTTTCCGGCACAGTCGCCGAACGCGTCAAGCTGGGCTCCTTCTTTATCTTCGTGATCGCCCTGACCGGCTTCATCTATCCGATCCAGGGTGCCTGGGAATGGGGTGGCGGCTGGCTGGATGCCGATTTCGGCTTCTCTGACTTCGCCGGATCCACGCTTGTTCACTCGACCGGTGGCTGGGCCGCCCTGGCCGGCGCCATCCTGATCGGTGCCCGCTCTGGCCGTTTCGGTCCGGATGCCCAACCCATGGAACCGTCCTCCCTGCCGCTCGCCACACTAGGTACATTCATTCTGTGGTTCGGCTGGTTCGGCTTTAACGGTGCGTCGCAGCTGGCCCTGGGATCCGCTGTTGATGCCGTGGCTATTTCGCAGATCTTCGCCAACACCAATATGGCTGCAGCCGCAGGTGTCGTGACCGCCTACGTGCTGTCTTTGCTGCTCGGTCGAGGCAAGGCCAATCTCGCCTATTGCCTGAACGGTGCCCTGGCCGGTCTTGTCGCCATCACCGCCGAACCTCTGACACCGACCATCGCTGACGCGATCTGGATTGGTGCGATCGGTTCGGTCATCGCCACCTTCGGCGCCAAGCTCCTTGAAGCCGTGCGTATCGATGACGTGGTCGGCGCCATCCCGGTCCACCTCTTCGCCGGCATCTGGGGCACAATGGCCGTACCCTTCACCAATGGCGACGCCACCTTCTTCGGTCAGGCCGTGGGTGTGCTGGCGATCGGTGCCTTTGTCTTCGGTACAAGCTTCGTCATCTGGCTGCTTCTGAAGATGACGCTCGGCATTCGCCTCTCACCGGAAGCGGAAGTTGTCGGCGGTGACATCTCCGAACTCGGACACGCGGCTGGTGCCGTCTTCCTGAACGCCGGCACGCCGGCCCCTGCGGGAAAATCCGAGGCTCTGGACTAGCCGGGGCTGATGGACAGGCAACCGGTGCGGGATTTCCCGCACCGGACGCCACCCAGGCCAGAGCCGCTGAACTCGCCCCAGACATCAACGCTGAAGGATCAATGGAAACCATGATGGAACCAGATACCGCATCGCAAAAGGCCACGGCCTGGCGTCGTTCTGCTCCCAAATCCGGTCCCGGTCTGAAGGCCAACCGCATCGCGCTGAAACGCACTCCGGACCGCGTGTCCAGCCCCAGCGCGCCGCGTTTTCCCACTGCAACCCGCTAATCATCTGTTTCAAGTTCTAGGAGTTTGTCATGAAAAAGACCCTGACCCTTGCCGCCCTGTCCGCCGCCCTGCTGACCGGTGCCGCCTCTGCCCAGATCACCGGCAATGTGGCTTTGAGCACCGATTATGTCTTCCGGGGCATCACACAAACCGATAACGGCCCGGCCATTTCCGGCGGTTTCGACTATGAACACGAGAGCGGCTTTTATGCCGGCACCTGGGCGTCCAGCGTCGATTTCGGCGACGACACCACCATGGAGATCGATTTCTATGGCGGTTACACCTTCTCTGCTGCCGGCTTCGACTGGGACATCGGCGGTCTGCTCTACGCCTATCCCGACAGCCCGGACGACCAGAACTTCTTCGAAGCCTACGGCAATGTGAGCAAGGATATCGGACCGCTCACCTGGTCGGGCGGTGTGGCCTATTCCCCGGAATTCTATCTCGACACCGGTGAAGCGGTATACCTGTCCACGGGACTGGCCATGGAGATCTTCGAAGGCATCACCCTGGACGGGGCCATCGGTGTCTCCCGCTTCTCCGATGAATTCGATTTCCTGGACTATGAAGACTATCAGATCGGTCTGTCGGGCACTGTGCTCAACGATATCGGATGGGATCTGCGCGTACACGAGCTGTCAGATGGCGGCAATGAAACCGTGGTCTTCACAATCTCCCAGTCTTTCGGCGGTTAAGTCACAGAACCACACGAAAGACGGCCCCGGATGGCAACATCCGGGGCCTTTTCGTTGAGTTTAGGTGATCACCTGTGCCATTGCCAGTCGACCAGAGACAGGACACACGACCGGAGGGCGGATCGTGTGCGCGCCCAGCACAGTGCGGGGTAAGGGGCTCCCGAATACCGGCGCTCGCGGCTGTGAGATCACGGGGAGATAAATCCCGACCGAGAGCGGCGCAGTTGCACTGTGTGGACGCGTACCCGAGACGCGGTGGCATGGCCTGCCTGTATCGCCACCGCAATCAGTCTCATGACGAAAGTATTAACCACGAGACAGGTGCTGGCAAGCTGAATTGAAACGTTTGCATCCCGTATCCAAAGAATGATTTATGCGTGGAGGAAATACACCCTGTGGCGCGGGTTCGGGAGACTACCATGCTGTCCTGGCTGAAATACCTTTTTGGAACGTCCGAGACCATCCCAGCACCTCGCGATCCGGACGACACCAAACCTCCCTATACGACCATCACCCGATATGACCCGGCAAGCGTCAAATCCTTCTGCCCGCTAATGTGTCCCGGTTATGAGGTGACAGGCAATTTCACCCTCCAGGAGATCGAGATCATTGTGCGCGAGACGGCCCCCCGCCATCCCGGCGCCTACCTCCTGGCAACACTCGATGACCTGCACCAGGCCTTCTACACATCAGGCCACGCCATCCACGCCCACGATCTCGACAGGACGGATGGCCATGACATCTCCGGTCTCCCGGCCTCCTGTTTCGAAGCGGGAGAACACAGAGGTCATTTCTCTACGCCGGAAGAATTACCCATTCGGCTGGCGAATATGGAACACCAAATCGGTGCTATCCAGTTTCGCGACCTCAAAACCCGGAGATACTGGACCCCGCCGGACGGCCCGATACCCAGTGTGTTGAGTGTTGATCTCAGTTCTGTGCCACGGGAGAAACGATCTCTGATCCAGATTGTACCGGTTTCGCGCGCCGCGGATGCTCTCGTCGCTTTGCCGAATGGCTACTTCCACGGTGACTTCAGCCCCGCCGAGAACCTGGTTCTCGCACGTTACCTCGAAGAGGAGCATGGCTGGCGACTGTTCGGGGTCGGTGCGACCTATCTGGGTTTTCTGCGCGACACGCCCATGCCTCAGACACAGCTGGCTCGCCTGAGCTCGGATCTGGCCGAAATGTACAAACCCGCTGATCCTGCAACGACAGACGCAGAAGCACCGGCCATCGCCATTCAAGAGATGCTGGCCGGTCGTACCGTCTTCTATCTGGGTTATGGAGACCGCTAGTCCTGTTTTGTATTAGACCGGGAAACAGATGAATTTAGCCACCGTGAAGGGAACGACGAACAAAGTCAGCGCCACGATCACGCCAGCAAGGACCATATAGGCCATACCATTCATCTTCAGCTCGCCCAGCTTCAGGCGTTGGGACAGCCAGCCCGACACGATGAATGTATCGACCGCGATCGGTGGCCATAACACCCAGTGGGAGAACTCGGCCGCCGCCCGAATGCCCTCAACCCCGGCTTCAGTGACGCAAACGCCATCCGACCTGCAACTGGGTCCGTGACTGGTCTTCATCCAGACCGAAACTGGCAAACCGCGGACGATCAGTCTCGATGTGAAGGAGTTCGACAGACAGGGCCTGACCGTTCTCACGACGATAGCGCCAGGCCGCCAGCCCGGACCAACCGTCTTCACCCCAATTGGCGACACCCGCAGAACTGTGATCCTCGATCTCGAATACTTCGGCACGGACAGACACTGTGTGCTGGTCCATCTGCGTCACCCACATGACATAGGCTGAGGCAAAATCGAGGTCGATCTCGTGTCGGCCGGGAAGGAGCTGCTCTCCCACACGCGTGGACCCGCGCATGGCCTGGGCCAGAACACGCTGATCCGCTGTCCACTCCCAGTCCAGACCCATGTTTACAAAGTCGGTTCTCCACGCCCGGCTGGTCCGCGTGCGCGTCGCCAGGTCGGCGTTATTGTCCCAGTGGATCGCGTAGAGGTTCACGCCCGGTCGTGGAGACCAGTCGAGGCGCAGGTAATGCCCCGGCTGATCATCGCTCTCTTCGAACGGGCGCACGGTACCGATATGTCCGGGATAAACGACAACCTTGTAATCACCGCCAAAATTGGTCTTCACATCGTGAAGCCCCCAGCCGCGATACCGCAAGAAGACCCCGGATATGTCATTATAGCCAAACAGTCCGCCCGTGGCCGACAGGAGATGGTCGCCGAGTTCGCGCTCGACCGAGACTTCTAGCCCGGCCCCCTTCACCTCCTCGCCAATCCAGCTATTGATCGCGGAGGGCGTCAGGGAGAACTCTGTCGCCCACGCCTCTTCCTCATGCTCGAGCGAAACGGGTGGATAAAAAACACCGGCCCGACCCGACCAACGCCAAGCTGAACGCGGAACCGGGCGATACCGAACAAAACCCTCGACCAGGCCGACAGGGTCGGATTGGTGCTCATCATACTGCACATGAACATAGCCACTCAGCGACCAGTGGATCTGGGGCCGCCAGACCAATCCGGCCTCCGCGAGATGAAGGGATGCGTCTGTCCCTCCGTCTCCAAACCGGGATTTGCCGATCCCGTCCTCGGTCCAGCTGGCCGGCCCATCCGTGACCGCGGCCCGCAGATCAAGATACGTCGCCACACGCTCTTCACCCCACCAGTCGGACTGGGCCTGCGCGACCGAGCTGACCAGCACCCCGGCCAGCACTCCACTTACAGCGCGTTGCATCATGTTATCCCCGTGCCTCCAAAAGCGGGTTGTCGGCGTCCGCGGACCCGGCACGTTCGTTCCAACTGTGTGCGAAGGCCTGAAGTGCATCTGCCGGGATGGCCTTGGAGATGTAATAGCCCTGGGCGTAGTCGCAGCCGAACAGCTGCAAGGCGGTCAGGGTTTGAGCATCCTCAACCCCTTCAGCCGTGACTTTCAGACCCAGGCTGCGGGCCAGCTCGACCGTTGAACGCACCAGAACACGGTCCTGCTCATTGGAGGCCAGCTCCATGACAAAACTCTTGTCGATCTTCAGCTCGTCGACGGGAAGGTCCTTGAGATAGGTCAGGGATGAGAACCCAGTGCCGTAATCATCTATCGACAGCGAGAAACCCGCATTGCGCAGGCGGTGCAATTGCACCAGAGCTGTTGCGGGATCGTCCATGACCGCCGTTTCGGTGATTTCCAAAACCACCCGCCCGGGTTCGGCATCGCCCGCCCGAACAGCATTGATCACAAAATCTGTGAAGCTGGCATTGGCCAGAAGACGCCCCGACATGTTGATACCGATGGTCAGATCCAGACCTGCCGCCGACCATCGCTGTTGATCCAACAGAGCCTGCTCCACGACCCATTCTGACAGGGCGATGATGTGACCGGTTTCCTCTGCCATCTCGACAAACACGTCCGGCGGTACAAAACCGCGCTGAGGGTCGATCCAGCGCAGCAGGGCCTCGACTTCTGTCACTCGTCCGGATCGGGTCTCGACCTTGGGCTGGTAGTGCAGCTGCAATCCCCCGGCCTCAAGAGCCGCGCGCATATCGCTCATCAAGGACAGGTTTTCGGCCGGATCCTGAATGCGTTCAGGATCATGTACGATGCTCTGCAGACCCTCCGCCTCAGCATGGTCCAGTGCCAGTTCCAGACTTTGCACCAGACGGTCCACGCCCTCATCCACCACCCCGATCTCGACCAGGGCCAACGTGGCATTGACGTCCACACAGACATCATCCAGCGCCACCGCGACACCGAGGGTGCGATGCAGTTCCGCCGCCAGAACCGTCAGATCTGCATCCGGTTCACGCGGAATAAGGGCAACCAGCGTGTCCAGGCTCAACCGGGCCACCTCCGCCTCGCCTTGGCGCAGACGCTCGGCGATACAATTGAGATAGTCTGCCGAGAGATCATATCCGATCGCCGCGCGCACATTGGCAAATCGTTTCACCCGAAGGCCCAGAAGCAGAGTGCCGGCCTTGCGTTCGGCCTGTTCCAGTACAGACAACAGGCAGTCCTGCAGACCCCGGCGGTTGGGCAGCCCGGTTTCCGCATCGTGCAGGGCCATGTGGGTCATGGCATCCTCGCGGGCGGAGATCTCTTCTGACATCGTGTTGAATCCGGCTGCGAGTTCGGCAAACTCGTCATGACTGTCGACGCGCACGGACGTTCGCTGTCCATGTTTCAAACGGTCCACAGCCCGGGTAAGGGCCGCAAGGGGCCGCGTCACCCGTGCGGACAGGAACCAGCTCCCTCCCGCCAGAATGGCCATGCCGACCACGCCAAGCCCGCCAATAATCCAGAACATCTGGCGATAGGGCGCAAAGGCCACATCCCGCGGGTGGGTCAGGACAAGCGTAATCGGCGCACTGGTCTCCATGACCGGCAATGCCACAAAATGAGCGAGAACGGACTCACCGTCCATCTCGATTGAGCTCACCGGGTGATGCCCGCCTTCCAGGGTCTGCCCCAGTGCCTGATCGGCGAACTCTGCATCGGCTCCATGACGGATACGTGCCTGGATCTGAACGGGAGAGAGGCCTTCCAGCTCGGTGGTTGCTGCGGCATCGAGCTCCATCGCGAACACGACCCACCCCGCAAGCAGCGGCGTGCGCACCGGTGCAGACACCAGAATGTGCGGCCGTTCATCCAGAACCGCGGCACCCGAAACCGTGAACGCCTCGTCGAGCTGGTCAAAATAGTCAAATACCTCGCCGGTCCACCCGTCCGTTGAGGCGGTGATCTGTCCATCGAGGTCCACGACAAAACCCCGGCTCGCACCGATACGGTCGATGATATTGAACAGCGCTGACTCAATCGTGGCCGCATCCTCGGTGGCGACCGCCGCGCGGAAGCCGAAATCACCGGACAGAACCAGGGCGTTTTGTTCCAGCTGAGCACCGCGCAGGGCCAGCAGGCGTTCGAACACAGCACCACTGGCGTCCAGCTCACGCTCGACAGACCGTGTTACTCCGTTCACGACTGCGGCCTGAACAATAGCAATCACCGGCAGGAAAATGGCCAGAAACAGGACCGAATACAACAAGGTGAGCTTGGGCTGGAAACGCCATTTGAGAGAGACCATCAATAACGACTCCGGCGTTGGCGGGATCGGCGCAGATCCAGCTCATAATCCATCACGACCCGCTCACCGCTGAGTTCAATCTGGGCCTCGTAGACCTTGTCACGGCCGCGCAGATCGGGATGGTGGATCTGGAGCCGGTATCGGCCATCGGGCACGTCCGGAATTATGACTAGCCCGCTGTGATCGGACATCACCGCCCAGGGTGTATCCACCACATGGATGAACCCCACCATATTGTCGTGAATATTGCAGCCAATAGCGACGGGACCGACCTGGTCAAACCGGACCGCTTCGGACTGCCCGCCGGCAATCAGGCGCAGGTCAAACACTTTCGCCGGCGAGAAAGAATAGACGTGGTGGCCGGTATCATCATCATTTGGAAAGGAGACGGCGCTGCCCACGGGCGCGATCAGGATACCCGGATCAAACTGCAAATGCCTCTGGCGCACTTCCAGATCCGGCTGTGGCTCAACACTCGGGGTCTGCACGTCCAGAGCGTGGAGCGTGACCAGAGCCGCACCGACGCCCTCATTCTGGGCATTGCGCAAAAAGAGCGAATAGTCGTCAGCCTCGGCCACGGGCCGGGCAAGCATCACGAGGGCCAGGCTGACCCAGAGCACGAACAGGTGTTTCATGCCCCCGTCACTAGGGTAAATTGTTTAATGTCGACTTAGGCTGCCCCCTCCCGGACCGAGCTGGGGCGAGTTCAAGGATCAAGTTTGCGTGAAATCGGGAAATGACACGCCGGCCGGTACAGACTTTACACCCCATAGCCTTGAGACGACCGCGCCGGGCGGTCAACCCGCCTCATCGGAGGCGTGAGCGAAGCGAATTGCCGTGAGAGCGAAGTAATGGCGCACCGGGGAGGATTCGAACCCCCGACCCCCAGATTCGTAGTCTGGTGCTCTATCCAGCTGAGCTACCGGTGCAGGCCGTGTTTCCGGGATGTGTCCCGAAGAGGCGCGGAACCTACTCGGGGTCCGGGGGCTTGGCAAGGCCCCTTTCCGCTCGATTGCAGCTGATCGTGTGATCTTCTGCAGTCCCTTGAACACGGGCCTATTCTTGCGCTCCATCCGGGGCAATCGCCTCGAACGACGCCGTTTGACCCGACTGGGAATCCGAGGCGGCGATCACAGTGAACCGCCCCGGTTCCACCACGCGCTGCATGTCGAGATCCCAGACCCCCATCGCCATGGGCGAGATCTCGAAGGTCACGGTCCGCGTCTCGCCAGGTTCCAGGTGGAGGCGCTCAAAACCGACAAGCTCCCGGATCGGCCGTGTCACAACCGAGGCCTCGTCTCGCAGATAGAGCTGAACGACATCCTCTCCCGCTCGGCTGCCGGTATTGGTGATATCCACCTCGACCCGAGCGGGATGGCCGGCCGTGATGCGCTGCGCAAGCGGGCGAGGCGCCGAGATCTCGAACCGGGTATAGGACAGCCCGTACCCGAAGGGATAAAGCGGGGTGTGGTCGTCAAACAGATAGCCGCGCCGCGCTGACGGTTTGTAGTTATAGAAGACGGGCAGCTGTCCCACACTGCGAGGTATGGAGACCGGCAAATGCCCGGCCGGATTGACATCGCCCAGGATGACATCCGCCACGCCATGCCCGGTTTCCTGACCCAGATACCAGCCTTCCAGAAGGGCATCGGCCCGTTCGGCCAGTTCTGTCACCGCAAGCGGGCGGCCGTTCAGCAGGAGGACAATAACGGGTTTGTCGAGCTCAAAGAGTGCCCGGGCCAGGTCCATTTGCTGACCAACAAGCTGGAGATCTGCCCTGTCGCCCAGATGCCCGTCAGACCAGGCCTCACGGGAGAGCTGCTCATTCTCCCCCAGGACCAGCACGACCACATCGGACTCGCGCGCAATCGCGACCGCCTCTTCGATCAATCGAGCATTGATGTCGGGATCGACAAGATCCACCTCATCCGCAGCCCATTCCCGGCTTTGTGTCACACGGACGCCTTCGGAATACACGACGTCAAAGCGACCCTCGCCGGCTGACTGCAAACCTTCAAGCACGCTGACAACATGGCGTGGCTGGTCTGAATAACCCCCGATCGGGGTATCCACAGCATGCGTGCCAATCACCGCCAGCTGCCCCAGCGTATCGGCATCCAGGGGCAGGGTTTCATTGCGATTCTCGAGAAGAATGATCGAGCGCGCCGCCGCGCGCCGCGCCAGTGCCAGGGCGTCTGCATTGGCCGTCAGCACCTGCGCCCGGTCTGCATCAGCATAGGGGGTTTCAAACAGGCCGGCCTGGAATTTCAGATACAGGATACGGCGCACCGCTTCATCGATCTGCGCCTCGTCCACACGCCCCTCCTCGACAAGCCGGGACAAGGTGAGGAATGCATCGCCGTGCGGTAATTCAACATCAATTCCCGCTTCGAGTGAGCGCAAGGCGGCCTCATCAAGCGTTTCAAACATGCGGTGCCGGGTCAGCGTCTCGCGAATACCGAAATAATCACTCACGACCAGGCCTTCATACCCCCACTCCTCGCGCAAAACATCGCGCAAGAGCCAGGAATTCACATGGCTGGGGACACCGTCGATCTCGTTGTACGAGGCCATGATCTGCTGGACAGGCAATTCCCTGACGAGCCGCTCAAACGGAGGGAAGAAAATGGTCCGCAATTCCCGCTCGGACACCTGGGCCGGACCCGTATTGATCCCGTTCTCCGGCTGACCATGCCCCGTCATGTGTTTCAAGGTGACAAACACCCGATCATCCGCCAACGGAAGAGCTTCACCTTGATAACCGCGCACGGCCGCGAGCCCGACCTCAGAGACCAGAAACGGATCCTCACCATAGGTTTCCTCAATCCGTCCCCAGCGCGGATCTCGTGCCACATCTACCACAGGCGCCAAGGTGGAATGCACTCCGCGGACCCGCATTTCCCGAGAGGCCACAGAAAACACGTCTTCGATCAGCGCCCGGTCCCAACTAGAAGCAAGCGCCATGGATTGCGGGAAACTGGTCGCATTAGGCGCGGCATAACCATGCAAGGACTCTTCATGAAAGAGCAGCGGAATGCCCAGGCGCGTCTCCTCCACGGCCCAGCGCTGGGCGGCGTTGACGTAAGCCACCGTTTCCGCCTCATCGCGATTGGACACGCCGGCATTTGCGCCGGCTGCGGTGGTCGCTGTTTCGATGCCCTGACGATCCGAAGGGCGTGAGATCTGCCCCAGACCATGCGGATAGTTGGCCCGGGCCTGCTCTGCCGAGAACTGCCCGTCGGGGGTCTGGATTTCGTTCTTGTTCTGCCAGATTCCGATCATCTGGGCGATTTTCTCGTCCAGCGTCATGCGCGAGAGCAGGTCTTCAACGCGGACCTCCACAGGAAGGGATGCATCGCGATACGGCACGAGTTCATTCTCTGTCTGGAACGACGACGCCTCCCCGCACGATGATAGCGGTATCAAAACCAGTCCCAAAAAAAAGGCCCATCCCCTGCGCGGCAGGCGGACCAGACGGTGTGTGTTGGTCATGATCGGTTCTCCCTCCCCGGATCACCTCTAAGCGGATAGTAGATTGACTACGTTGTCAATTGCAAACACGAACCCTGAAATCTGAAGGTGGCGCGGTCCTAGCGCCGCGCTTCATAAACACCGCGGGCGACAGCCCGAGCCAGACAGTCCGCGGCGATGGAGCCCAAGCGCGCGAGTGTCAGCTCGGCCGCGTCTCCCAGCACCACCTGCCCCGTGGACAATGCGAAGACCACATCACCATCAAACGGAGTGTGGATGGGACGGATCGCGCGAGCCAGCCCGTCCTGGGCCATAATGGCAAAGCGCTGGGCCTGGGCCGGTGTCAGCGCCGCATCCGTGGCCACACAGGCAATCGTCGTGTTTTCACGCGCGCCCGGATTGATCTTGGCCGCCCCCCAGTCATCCAGTGACAGGCATTGCTGAGCAGCTACATCCGGTCGGCGGCCGCCGAATTCGCCATTCTGCTCGACAGGCCAGGCCCAGTAGATATTGTCCTGTCCCGGCAGGGTCACAGACCCGAAAGAATTGACACACACCAGTGCACCGACCGTGAAGCCGTCATCCGTGACCCAGCTGGCCGATCCCGTGCCACCGGCATGCGCCCCCGCACGTGCACCATGGCCCGCACCATGGGCGCCTTGTGAAAAATCCACATCAACACGATCCAGCGCCTCACGGGCTAAGCGCCGATAAGGCAGGTCCTCGCCCCAGTCCTTGTCCCCGCCATTCGCCAGATCATAGAGAATGGCGCCGGGAACCACTGGCGATCGCGGAACGCCGGGCAATTCCATAAGCCCAAATCCACGCCCTCGCGCACCCAGCGCCGCCACGACGGCATCCCCCGAGGCCAAACCATAGGAGGATCCGCCGGACAGGACGACGGCATCCACCGCATCCACCAGCGTATGTGCGGCCAGGGCGTCCGTTTCACGCGTTCCCGGCCCGCCGCCGCGCACATCCACGGCACACACAGCGCGCTCATCCGGCAGGATGACCGTCACCCCTGTTTTCACACGCGTGTCCTCGGACTGACCGACTTTCAGGCCTGCCACATCAGTCAGACTGTTTCGAATACCTGGCGCTGCCATAATCGGCCTCTTATCTGTGAATGAACCGCGCTATGGTGCCGGGAGTTTGGCGAGGGGCAAGTCCATGAATCGTTTTTTCTACACGCTTTCTGTCAGCGCACTGGCATTGGGTCTGGCGGCCTGCGGGTCTGCCGATACGCCACAACCGGTGGACAACACCCCGGGCACGCCGTCGCAACCCTCGACAATGGCGGGACCAGCCATGGTGTCCGCTGCCAATCCACACGCTGTGGAGGCCGGTCTAGAGGCCCTGCGCCAGGGTGGTGATGCGATTGATGCCGCCATAGCCGTACAGAGCGTATTGGGTCTGGTCGAACCGCAAAGCTCCGGTCTCGGGGGTGGCGCGTTTTTGCTCTATTTCGATGCGCAGTCCGGTGATCTCACGGTCTATGATGGTCGTGAAACGGCGCCCGCCACAGCCGGCCCCGACCTATTCCTGGACGAAACGGGGCAACCCCTGGGCTTTTTCAATGCCATCTTCTCGGGGCACTCGGTGGGGGTTCCTGGTGCCATTCCCATGCTCGCCCGCGCCCATGCCGATCATGGTGAACTCGACTGGGCCGCCGGATTTGATCACGCTGAAGCGCTCGCCGATGAGGGTTTTGAAATCTCGCCCCGCCTGGCCGGTTTTATCGCGCGCATGGCCCCCCGCACGCCGCTGGATGAATGGCCCGCCCCGCGCGCCTATTTCTTTGATGCAGAAGGCGATGCCCTGCCTGCCGGACATGTCCTGAGCAATCCGGCCTATGCCGACACCGTCCGGGCACTGGCTGACGATCCTCGCGCCCTGCATGAAGGGCCCATTGCGCAGGAGATTATTGCGGCTGTCCAGGCCGAGCCACGCCCGGGCACACTGACACTGGCAGACCTGGCGGCATATGAGCCGCTGGTTCGCGAACCGGTGTGTCGGACTTATCGCAGCTATCAGATTTGCGGCGCCCCTCCGCCTGCCTCTGGCGGCACCACCGTGAATGAGATTCTGGGTCTTCTCGAAGCCTATGACATGTCCGCAACCGGGCCGGACACGCTGGAAGGTTGGCGCCGTTTCATCGAGGCCAGCCGCCTGGCCTATGCTGATCGCGATGCGTATGTCGCCGACCCGGCCTTTGTTGATGTGCCTGTCGAAGGGCTTCTGGACGCCGACTATATCAACCGCCGCTCTGCCCTGATCGATCGCGACACGGCCATGGACACAGCGCTTGCGGGCATTCCGGACGGGGTAGACGCACCTGCAGAGGATGCAACTCCCGATGTCCCGGGCACCAGCCACTTTGTGGTCGTGGACGCGGATGGCGATGTCGTTTCCATGACGACGACCGTCGAGAGCGTGTTTGGCTCCCACCGCATGGCCGGCGGATTTTTCCTGAACAATCAGCTCACCGATTTCTCCCGCACACCTGTGGATGCCGCCGGTCGCCCGATCGCCAACGCACCGGAAGGCGGCAAGCGGCCGCGCTCGTCCATGTCACCCACGATCGTGTTTGATGAGAACGGAGATTTTGTTCTGGCGACAGGGTCGCCGGGCGGATCATCGATCATCGCCTACACGGCCAAGACGCTGGTCGCCATGCTCGATTGGGGCCTGACACCCCAGGAGGCCATCGACTTGCCCAACGTCGTGGCCCGCGGTGACGTCGTGCGTATCGAAGACGGCATGGACCCGGCCATTCTGGACGGCCTAGCAGAGCTCGGCTTTACGCTCGATGCCAATCGCGGTGAAAACTCCGGCTTACATATCGTCCGGCAGATGGATGACGGCACGCTGATCGGCGGGGCCGACCGTCGCCGCGAAGGTGTCGCCCGGCAGCCCTGATCCCGTCAGGACCGCCCCCGCTCCATCGGCGTTCCACGACCGCGTCTGGGACTGTATTTAGGACAGTGTTCAGGATCGGCGAAACATGGCATCGCCACGCTGCCCGAAGAAGTGTGCCAAGGCCAGGCCGCTGGCACCTGCTACAGTGATGACACGTTCGACGGTCTCACTGACTTCGGCCAGCGCGCCCGTGAACAGGAGCGCCAGACCCGCAAAGGCGAGAAGCTTGAGCACCAGACCACGCGACCAGTTGCGCATGGCCCAGAGCGTCACGACGAGCGCCAGGCAGGCCAGCAGGAGGTGAACCCATTCCTGCTCCATCCAACCCAGGGCGGGGCTCAAGGCAATCAGGATCGGTATCCCGAGACAGTGCACCACACACAGACCGGACAGGCAGATACCGAGAGTGTCTTCACGTCGCATGGGATACCCCTGTTGAACGAAACGCTGTAAGGTTGTGATCGGCACCGCCAATACGGCTGATCGCCTTGAATACGCCTTTCGTTATAGTGTAACATCCCGTGGTTACAAGGCCGGAGATCCAGCCGCCACAGTTTCAGATCGAGGTTTTCATGTTCCTCCCGCTTGCCCTGACCGGGGCTGTTTTCGCGCTTCAGCACGTCCATGGGGTCGGCACGGCCGGCATCGCAGCCGATGCCAATGGTCGCGTCGAAATCCTGCTGGAATTGCCTTCAGACACAGCTTTTGGCTTCGAACGCGCTCCGCGGTCCGAGGAGGAGATGGAACACATCCAGTCCGTGACAGCGAGCCTGACCCGACCGGAGATTTTCGGGTTCAACACTGATGCTGGATGCCAGTTCGTCAGCGCGCAGGCCCGTAGCGTTGATCCGGAACCGCTGGATATTGCTCCGGCCACTGACGCTCACGAGACACATGACCATCACGACGGGCACGACGAGCATGCTCATGAGGAGCACGGCCACGACGACCATGCTCATGAAGAACATGGCCACGACCATCACGGTCATGATCATGCGGCCCCAGCCGAAACCACCCACTCCGATCTCGGCTTGAGTTATGTCTTTCAGTGTGAAAACGCCCTGCGCAGCCTGGACCTGACAGGCGTGTTCAACACCCTGCCGCGTCTGGAGACGCTGGACGTGACCTATCTGGATGATCGCCGTCAGACTGCAGCGGAACTGACGCCGACACGCACGCGCATCGATCTGGGTCGCTGATCCCGCTTACGGCTGCGCTTGACTAATCACGGCGGGCGGTGTCCGGCAGGCAGACTGCAAACACCGTCCCGCTCGGGCCGGTGGAAACCAGTTCAAGCTCACCGTCATGGGCCCGGCTGAGCTCACGTGCGATGGCAAGCCCCAGGCCCGTACCGCCCTTGCGACTGGATCCCGTGAAGGCCTGGAAAAGATTGTCCTGTGCCTTCTGGGGCAGACCCGGTCCGGTATCCTCGATTTCGATCCGCCAGATCTCGCCGACCCGCTCTGCCCGCGCACTCAGCGCCAGGTCTCGATCGGGTTCGCGCACGGCCGCGTCCCGCATGGCCTGAATGGCATTACGGAAGAGATTGAGAAAAATCCGGTGGGCCTGGTCCGCATCCAGGGAAAGCTCCAGGTCGAGATCAACATGGTTTGACCATGCGACCTGCCCCTCTGACATCATTGCATCCCCGGCGGCTTCATCGAGCAGGTCGCTGACAGCCACCCACTCAGGATCGGGCGGTGTCTCGTCAGCACGACCGAATGCCAGCGTCGCTTCACACAGGCGC
This sequence comes from Maricaulis sp. D1M11, assembly GCF_047308265.1. NCBI lineage: Bacteria > Pseudomonadati > Pseudomonadota > Alphaproteobacteria > Maricaulales > Maricaulaceae > Maricaulis > Maricaulis sp. D1M11. Next base: position 83,093 of record NZ_JBKQWY010000007.1, on the reverse strand, counting down.
ACCCCGCGATCGACGGCGCGCACCAGGCGTTCGCCCATTCCCCGTACGCGCGGATCAGAATCACCCGCAAGCCGGTCGGATACGAGCTGGGCACTGGTCAGAACATTGCGAAGATCATGATTGATCTTGGCCACCGCTGCTCCCAGAGCCGCGAGCCGTTCGCGTTCACGCAGGGCGAGACGGATATCCACCTGCATGTCCGCCAATTCCTGTTCGGCCTGGCCGATTTCGTTCGGACGCCCCGTGGGACGGATCATCCGGTCCGGATCGTCCGGGTCCGCACTGAAGCGAACCATCGCCCCGGCCAGTCCGCGCATCGGGCGCACAAAAAACGCAAATAGCGCCCCGTAGACGACGCCCCCTCCTCCCAGGGCCACAAAGATCCCGACGAGCCAGAAACGACGGGTGTAAGCCTGCAGGTCCGTCTTCAGCGGCGCCTCCACCACAATCACATCCAACACTTCCTCGGGCGCATCATCCTCAATGTTTTCCGGGTAGGCGCGGATCCGCAGATACCGGCCATCAGGCGCAAACAAGGTATCGATGGTGTCGGTGACATGGGTCCAGAAACCAGCTGTGCGAAGATCGCTTTCCACCAGGGGACCATCGATCGGACCGCCATAAAGCACGAGCTCATTCATTCCACCCCGCACCCGCGCCACGGCTATCGCATCGGCGCCACGTAGCAAGGTGCGCACATCCATATCGCCCGGACCATTTCCAGGCGCCAGGTCTGCGGCAAGCGCTGTGAGGTGGGCCGCCTCGATCCGCTCCATCATCCATTGCTGACGATACACCGCAGCGGTCATGAAATAGACAAGGATCAGGCCGACCGCGAGAAACCCCAGCGTGACCCACAACAATTGCCCGGCCAGGCTTTCGAACGCGGCACGGAAGGTCGACCGAAGCGCCTTTGACAGCCCCGCTCTGCCCGAGCGCACCGGCGACACCGCTGCGGTATCGGAAAGACCCTCAACGGACTGACCTGACTCGGATTTGGAATGGGTATCGTGCATGACTCCCTGCGCAATAGCCTACGCTCGCGGTCTCAACAAGCCTGATCCCTTCGGGAGCGGGGCGAAGACAAGGGGTGACATGACAGGCACAGACTGCAAAAATGCCCTTCACTCTGCTGCGCTCAACGGTGCAGCCCCTTGACGGCAGGCTCTACCCCGCGTATTAGCCGCCGCTCGCATTTTTGATCGCCTGTAGGAGCGCGCCCGTGAAACGCACATTTCAACCGTCCAAGCTCGTCCGTAAGCGTCGGCATGGCTTCCGTGCGCGCATGGCCACCAAAGGTGGCCGTAAGGTTCTGGCTCGCCGTCGTGCCAAGGGCCGCGCACGCCTGTCCGCCTAAGACAGCTTCTGCCTGACGATGACACTCACGCCGCCAGCCCTCACTCGGCTGAAAAAGCGGCGTGAGTTTTTACATGCCGCAAAGGGCCGCAAGGCGGTCCGGTCCGGCGTGGTGATCCAGGTCAATGCCAATGGCACACCGGATCAATGCGGGGCCGGCTTCACCGCAACCCGCAAGATTGGCAATGCCGTGATCCGGAACCGGGCAAAAAGACGCCTGAGAGAGACCGCGCGGCTGCTACTCCCTCTCCACGGACAGCCCGGCTTTGACTATGTATTCATTGCGCGGGCCTCAACGCCTGATCGCGACTGGCTACGCTTGCTGGCCGATGTGGAGAGCGCATTGACCAGCTTGGCCCCGTCGGGGGGCGGGACAAAGCCAGATCAGACATCATCCAGACCGCAAGGTCCGGGGCGATAGCCGACCAAGAAGGGGCCGTGTCGTAACATGGGCGAACACCGCAATCTATTTCTGGCCATTGGCCTGTCCGCGATCATTTTGCTGGGCTACCAATTCCTGGTCCTTGGACCACAGGCCGAACGTCAAAGAGCCGAGCGTGCCGCCGAACTGGCACAACAGGCGATGGAACAACAAGACGGTGAACTCGCGGAAGGTCTGACCGATGGTCTAACCCAGGCCGCAGACTCCCGCCCCACCGGTTTCAATCCCAACGGTGCCCGGATCAATATCGACGCGACGGACGTGGTCGGCAGTTTCGCTCTGACAGGAGCCCGCCTCGATGATCTGCGCCTGCGCCAATACGCTGTCGCGGTGGATGATGAGACGCGTGTGACCCTGCTCAGCCCGGAAGGCCTGGACAATGCCTATTTCGCCCGCGATGGCTGGTCCCGTGTCGAGGGCAGTCAGTTGTTCGACATCACCCGCGCCGACAGCGAGTGGGAGATCATCTCCGGCGACACGCTAACGGAAACAACACCGGTGGTGATCGGTTTCACCGCCGACGGGGTCGAGATCCGCCGCACACTGACCATCGATGAACACTATATGGTCACCTATGAGGACACGGTCACCAACACCACTGACAGCCCGATCAGCCTGGCACGGTTCGGTGAAGTGCGCCGCTATGGTGTGCCGGAGTATTTCCAGAACTTCTTTATTCTCCACGAAGGCCAGATCGGCGTTGTGGATGGTCGTCGTCACCAGGTGAAATACAACAATATCGATGCCGGCGATGAAGAGACCTGGATCGGCAATGGCGGCTGGATGGGAATTACCGACAAATACTGGCTGGCGGCCGCGATTCCGGACCAGACGGTGCGCTTTGGTGGCGAGTTCAGCGCCAGCTCGGAAAATGGCGAACTGGTCATTACCTCACGCTATGTCACCCAACCGATCGCGCTTCAGCCCGGCTCCAGCCACAGCTCCACATCACGTGTCTTCGCCGGTGCGAAGGAAGTGGACGTATTGCAGGCCTATCAGAGCGATCTGGAGATTGATCATTTCGATCTGGCCGTTGACTGGGGCAATTTCTGGTTCCTGACCCGCCCGTACTTCATTTTGCTGAACTTCTTCAGCGGCTGGTTGGGCGGTATCGGTGCTGCCATCCTGGCCGTGACCGTACTGGTCAAGCTGATCTTCTTCCCGATCGCCAACCGTGCCTATGCCTCGATGGCGAAAATGAAGGCCGTGCAGCCCAAGGTGCAGGAAATCCGCGAACGCTTCGCCTCTGACCAGCAAAAACAGCAACAGGCGATGATGGAGCTCTACCGGAACGAAAAGATCAATCCGGTTGCCGGGTGTCTGCCCATCCTCATCCAGATCCCGATTTTCTACGCGCTCTACAAAACCCTGTTCGTGACCCTTGAGATGCGTCACCAGCCATTCGTGGGCTGGATCAACGACCTGGCCGCTCCGGACCCGACCACGATCTGGAACATCTTCGGTCTGATTCCGTGGGATCCGAGCGGTGTCTGGCTGATCGGCGGCTTCCTAGCTGTGGGACTGTGGCCGATCCTGATGGCGGTCTCCATGGCCGCGCAGCAGGCGCTGAACCCGCCGCCGCCGGATCCGATGCAGGCGCGTATCTTCGCCTTCCTGCCCTGGGTCTTCATGTTCATGCTGGCCAATTTCCCGGCGGGTCTGGTGATCTACTGGACGTGGAACAACCTGCTCTCGGTGGGGCAGCAATATGTGATCATGCGACGCCACGGGAATGAAACCCAGCTGGACAAGCTGATCGCGCGCTTGCGCAACGGCTCCAAGGGAGATGAGTCCTGACTGATAAGGACACGGATTCCGATAACGCAGACCTGCCGTTCGGCCTGGATCGCCAGGCCGGACACCAGCTCTTTGCGCGTCCCTCCACCTTTCTGATGGGTGCGGTATCGCTCGACCACCTGCCTGCGCCGGACAAGGTGGAGGTTGCCTTTGCCGGTCGCTCCAATGTTGGCAAATCCTCGCTGATCAATGCCATCACCCGGCAAAAAGCCCTGGCCCGGACGTCCGGTGAACCCGGCCGAACTCGCGAGCTTAACTTCTTCGAGACCGCGGGTGGCGAGATGCGCATTGTCGACCTGCCGGGCTATGGTTATGCGCGTGCGCCCAAGGATGTGGTGGAACGCTGGACCCGACTGACCAAGGCCTTCCTGCGCGGTCGTGTGAACCTCAAGCGCGCCTTCGTGCTCATCGACAGCCGTCACGGCATCAAGGATGTCGACAAGGGCATTATGGACGTTTTTGACGAGGCGGCCGTGAGCTATCAGATAGTCCTGACCAAGCTCGACAAGCTGAAACCCGGCCAGGCCCAGCGTATGATTGAGGAAACAGAAACCGCAATCATGAAACGCCCTGCAGCCTTCCCTCGCCTTGTCGCCACTTCCAGTGCAAAACGAACAGGACTGGATATGATACGGGCTGAAATTGCGGCTCTGATCCAGCAATAGGCGCGTTCGGCAAGTAAGGAATTGGCATGATGGCGTTTCGTTTTCTCTCCCTCGCCCTCTGCCTGTCTGCACTCATTGTCTGGGCTCCATCGTCCGCCCGGGCCGACGAGATGTGCAATGAGACCAGCTATATCGTACAGGTCGCCACGGCCTGGCCCGTGGAAAACGGTGTCACAGTGCGTGGCTGGACACGGGTGCGGCCCGATGAGTGCGAGGAATTGCCCGGCACGGAGGACCTCGACCCGGACATTCCGGTTTACATCTATGCCAAAACCTCGGCGGCCTATCTCGGTGGCGTACGCGAATGGCGTGGCACCGTCTCGCTCTGTGTCGACGAAACCGATTTTGATATCCTTATGAACACCCAGTGTTCCGCGCTTGGTCTGGCCACCCGCGAGTTTTTTGTTCGTGAGGGTGAGCAGCGCAATCGTACGATTCTGGCGGAACCTGAGGATTTCGGACGCCGCGCCGATGAGGCGGGCCTGCAGCGCCTGCTCCAGGCCGCCGGCTTCGAGGTTGCCTCCGTCGATGGTTATGTCGGACGGCGCACCAATAACGCCGCCGCGGCCTTTCGTCGTCAGCAAGGGCTGGGGTCCGGTGTCACAGGGCCTGCCCTGCTTGATGCTCTGGAAGCGGCGTCCTTGCAACGCAATGCGCGTTCGGGTCTTACCGTGTGCAATAATAGTGGCGGTGATGTCTCTGTGGCTATTGCCCAACGCCGCGAGGATATCTGGGAAGCCAGAGGCTGGTGGCGCCTGTACATTGGCCAATGTGCACGCGTCTCGGCCGATCACCTGGGCACCGACAGCATGTTTGTCTACGCCCAGCGCGAACGTGATGACGCTGTTCTTCCCCTGTTGGGTGGAGAGGATGTGTTCTGCATGGCGCCGGCCCGCTTCTTGGCGGAAGGACGCGATGAGTGTGAAAGCCGCGGATACCAAGCCGTCAATTACCGCCGGATTCCCGCTCCCGAAGACGGGGGTGTGCAGATGACGCTGACGGAGATTGATTTTGTCGCCACAGGCGATAACTGATCCAAGCTATCCTGGCTCCTTACGCCCGTCATCTGGAAAGGGTGCGCCCATGTGCGCCGACATGACCCATATCACCCACTGGGTGTTCGATCTCGACAATACGCTCTACCCCTCCGATGCGGCGGTGATGAGCCAAGTCGATCAACGCATGACAGACTATGTCTCGCGGCTGCTGGATGTGGACCGTGAAACAGCCCGCGCGACCCAGAAGCATTACTGGCGCACGTATGGCACCACGCTCTCCGGTCTGATGAAACACCACCAGGTCGACACTCGGGAGTTCATGGATTTTGTTCATGATATCGACGCCACGGTGATCACACCGGATCCGAGATTACGAACCCATATCGAACGCCTGCCGGGTCGCCGCCTGATCTATACCAATGGATCGGTGAAACACGCCGAAAACATTCTCGGTCATCTGGGCATTGCCGATCTGATGGAGGATATTTTCGACGTCGAGGCCGCCGACTTCATTCCCAAACCGCATCCCGACGGATTTGCGCGCTTCGTGGACCGGCATGCCCTGCCAACGGCAGAATCGGTGATGTTCGAGGACAGTATCCGCAATCTTAAAACAGCCCACGAACTGGGCTTCACCACCGTATTGGTACGTGCCAAACCCGGGCCGCGCGACGAAGAAAGCGCCGCCCCTGACGATCACCCGGACCATGTTCACTTCGCAGTGGACTGCCTGCCAAGTTTTCTTGGCGAAATCCGGACGGCTGAAACGAAAGACTGATCATGACCCAAGACCTGCAAACCACCATCGAAACCGCCTGGGATAACCGCGACGCCGTCACCGCCGAGACGACCGGCGAGGTGCGTGACGCTGTTGAAGCTGCCATCGGCCTTTTGGACAGCGGTGAAGCCCGCGTCGCCAGCCAGTCCGGAAACGAAGACTGGGTGGTCCATCAATGGCTCAAGAAGGCCGTCCTGCTCGGTTTTCGCCTCAACCCGATGGGGCTGGTCGAGGGGGGGGTCGCCAACGGAAAATGGTGGGACAAAGTTCCGTCCAAGTTTGAAGGCTGGACCGAAGCCGAGTTTGCGGCAGCGGGTTTCCGCGCCGTTCCGCCCTGTGCTGTACGTCGGGGCGCTCATATCGCCAAGGGCGCCGTCTTGATGCCGTCCTATGTCAATATTGGCGCCTATGTCGGTGAAGGCACGATGGTCGATACCTGGGCGACGGTGGGAAGCTGTGCACAGATCGGTAAACGCGTCCATATCTCTGGCGGCGTGGGCATTGGCGGGGTTCTCGAACCGCTTCAGGCAGGTCCGGTGATCATTGAGGATGATGTCTTCATCGGAGCGCGCTCGGAAGTCGCCGAAGGCGTGATCGTGCGCGAAGGCGCCGTCCTGTCCATGGGCGTTTTCCTGGGTCAATCCACCAAGATCGTCAATCGCGAAACTGGTGAAATCACCCGCGGCGAAGTGCCGGCCTATTCCGTCGTCGTGCCGGGCTCCCTACCCGACCCCAAGGGTGGTCCCTCACTGGCCTGCGCCGTGATCGTGAAGACTGTCGACGCGCAGACCCGTTCGAAAACCGCGATCAACGAGCTTTTGCGTTAAGCCAGTCAAGCAAACCGTTCGCGGCGGCCCGGCCTGTCGCGAACGTGGCTTGCAGTAGATATCCGCCGGTCGGAGCGTCCCAGTCGAGCATTTCTCCGGCCGCAAACACGCCCGGGCGATCGCGCAGCATCAATGTCTCTCCAAGCGCATCGCGCCTGACACCTCCAGCGGAGGAGATCGCGCGCTCCAGTCCCCGCATGCGTTCAACGTGCAAGGGGATGGCCTTGATCCGCCGAGCAAGCTCCAGCTCATCACGCGGCGGCATCCCCGCCTCACGCACCAGGCTGGCGGCCTGAGCGCTGAGACCCAGCGTCTTGGTCAAACGGGTGGAAAGACTGGCCCCCTTGCGGGCCCGGGTCAGCTTGGCTGTCACCGCCTCCACGGTCTGTTGCGGTCGAAGATCGACCGAAATCTCGCAATCCCCACACGCCAGACCCGCTCGCAAGCTCGCACCCAGCGCATAAATAGCACCGCCTTCAAGACCGTATTCCGCGATCACCATCTCACCCTGGCGTGAAACCTCTCCGCAGCGCACGGCGATGTTCTTGAGCGGTGCCCCGGCAAAGCGGGTCTTATGAACCTCACTCCAGCCAATCTCCACGCCGGCATTCGAAGGCTCGAACGGCGTCACCTGATCCGCGCCCAGACGGGCCACCCAGCCTCCGTCCGCCCCCAGTCTCGGCCAGCTTGCGCCCCCCAGTGCCAGGATCAGACCGTCCGCCTCGACGCGAGTCTGTCCATCCGGTGTCTTAAAAACCAACTCCGCCCCGTCCCAGCCCTGCCAGTCATGACGCAGGCGAAACACCACCCCCTGGTCTTCCAGTCGCCGCCGCCAGGCTCGAAGGAGCGGAGAAGCCTTCATGGCTTTGGGAAACACCCGGCCGGACGATCCAATAAAGGTTTCCGCGCCCAGCTCATCAGCCCATGCGCGCAGATCCTGAGGGCTGAACGCCTCGATCATGGGCTCCAGCCAGTCCGCGGCATCATGATAACGCGACAGGAAATCCCGCCGCTCCTCGGAATGGGTGAGATTGAGCCCGCCGCGCCCCGCCATTAGGAATTTGCGTCCCGGAGTAGGCATGCGGTCATAGATCTCCACACGCTGGTCCTGCGCGACAAGTGTCTCGGCGGCCATAAGGCCGGCGGGACCCGCTCCAATAATGACAAGAGGACGATCGGACATACCTCTAACTATGCGGCGTCGGGGGCGTCTGCCAAGCATGCTGCGCTGATGCGCCGCTACACCGACAAGCTCGAATCTGATCAAGTGGGATCAAACACCGAAACAAAGAGGGCTGCCATGACTGATGAGACCATCCAGGATAAATCCAAGACCGATCCGTCTGCCCCTTATGGGTCTGCGGTCAACCCGTCAGAGTTCGACGTGATCAGTCGCCTTGGACAGGACGAACCCTATTTCATCATTCGCGGCGGAGATCCGCTGTCTGATGCCCTGGTTGAACTGCACGCCTATATTGGCGCCGGACAGTCGGGTGCCGCCCATGACACGCTGGAGCGGATTCTGGCCCTGACCGCCGAGAATCCACCGCGCCCGGTTGGCTCTCCCAAATATCGTGAGACCTTCAAGATCTCTGTCTCCATGGAACGCTATCGCGAGACCCATGGCCGATCCCACTAGGTGACATCATGACACTGGATGACCTGCTGACCCATGCCCGAACACGGGATCAGGACTGGGTGGAAAACACCGACGGGTATTCGGGTGTCCGGTGTCAGGCCTATCTGGACAATGGTGGTTTTCTGCCTTGCCTCCGATTGATGGACGGCAGACATCACATCACGGATCTTGTCGAGCGTCTGGATGGAACAGCGCCAGACGCCCCCAGTCCTGATCGCGCAGCGTTTGAGAGCATGCTTTCCAATGAGATCTGGAGCTCCAACGCCATTGGCTACTGGATGATTGAGCGGGTGGAACCTAGTCCGAACGCCCTTCCCCTGGCTTTGCGCGAAGCCATTGGACCCCCGATAAACCGGGATTTATGGGCCTGGGTGTTCGAAATGCAGGATGGCGCTCGGTTCAATTACGGGTCCTGCGGGGCGTTCGATTTCCTGCAATTGCCCGATGGCTACGGGTTTCAGGATGTAGCGAAGGTACTGCCGCGCAAAGTGGTCGACCAGCGCGGCAAGCTTCGAACCTTCAATTCACAGGACAAGAGTTTTCAGGGCCTGCCGTTTTACAGCGAGATGAAGTCCATGCGCTGTTGGCTCCCGCTTTCTGAGACGTCATGAACGCGGCCTAGAGCGGGTCATCCGCCTTGTTAGTGAAGATCGCCGGGCTGGAATACCGTCCCGGACGCACGCCCAGATCCACGTCGGGATAATAGGCCCGATCCACATCACTGCGGGTTCCGACCGCCAGAAAGACACAGTCAGCCTCACTGCGGTTTTGCAGATGGTGGGCATTAGCCTCGCCCGCCGGAAACAGGGCAACATCGCCGGCCCGCAAGATTTGCTCACCGTCATCTGTCACGAGTACTGCCTCGCCAGCCAACACATAGACCGCTTCATCCTCATCCGTGTGCCAATGGCGTTGCGATGACCACGCGCCCGGTGCCAGCCGAACCTGGTTCAGGCCGAATTGCGTCAACCCATCCTGGGCACTCAACCGTCGCGTATGACGCTGTTCACACGCCGCGCTGAAGGGGGCCGGATAACCCGATCCGGATTGTTCACTGACAGAATTGGCCGCAAATACTCGCATATCCTGCATCCTCCTGCTGGCGCGCCGCGATGAAGCGACTATCTTGCGGATATGGATACGCACTTTGACCTGCACAACCCTCTCCCTCTGGCCCGCCGCCTGATTGAACGTCCGTCTGTGACCCCCGTCGATGCGGGGGCGCTCGACGTATTGCAAACCGCCCTGGAACACCTCGGATTCGACTGCCGTCGCATGCCTTTCGGCGAAGTGGACAATCTCTATGCCCGCCGGGGTCAGGCCAAACCCTGTTTTCTATTTGCCGGACACACTGATGTAGTGCCTCCGGGCCCGGACGCGGAGTGGCAGCACCCCCCGTTTGCCGCACATACGGATGCGACCCAGCTGTGGGGGCGCGGCGCCGCCGACATGAAGGGCGCCATTGCGGCCATGGTCGCGTCAGTCGCCCGGTTCGATGCCAAACACCCGAACTTTGCCGGCTCTCTTGCTTTCCTGATCACGGGCGATGAAGAAGGGCCGGCCGAAAACGGGACGCGCGCCGTGCTCGAAGCCCTCGCTGCGGAAGGCGAACGCTGGGACCATTGCCTGGTAGGCGAACCCACCAATCCCAATCAGATGGGGGATACGATCAAGTCCGGTCGCCGGGGCAGCTTGAACGCCTGGCTCACGGTCAGGGGACGCCAGGGCCATGTGGCCTATCCCGAACGCGCGGAAAATCCGGTGCCCGTGCTTATTCGTCTGCTCGACAAACTGCAGTCACGTCATCTCGATGATGGTCATCCCCCCTTTCAACCCTCCAATCTGGAGGTCACCACAATCGATGTCGGTAATATGGCGACCAATGTTATTCCGGCCGAGGCACGGGCCCATTTCAATATCCGGTTCAATGTCTCCCACACCGGTGATGAGCTGAAACGCTGGATCGAGGATGAGACGGCTCTGGTCGACATGAATTTCGACGGCGAGATTGATCTCTTGATCAAGATTTCCGGCGAGGCCTTTCTGACCCCGGCGGGCGATTTCACCGACCTGATCCAGGACGCTGTGGAAGGCGCGACGGGACGCCGCCCTGCCCTGACCACGGGTGGAGGCACTTCGGATGCCCGTTTCATTCGCTATTATGCCCCCGTCGCAGAGTTTGGCTTGGTCGGCGCCACCATGCACCAGATCGACGAACGCGTGGATATTGCCGATATTGAAACGCTTTCGACGATTTATACTGATCTTCTCAGCCGTTATTTCGAGACACCGCCCGCATGCTGAAACTGATTGCAGAAGCTGTTCTTTCCATACGCGGCGTCGAGCGCATGCTCACCTTCAAACCCGACTGGACAGACTATTTCGGTTTCACAGAAGGTGCCGTCTGGCGTTCGTTCCGGGCTGTCTGGATCGGATTGATCTTTCTCTGCGTGATGATCGCCGCAGACTGGCAAGCCGATGGGGCCGTGGATGTCCTGTTGTACCTGACCGTCTATTCGGCCAACTGGCTCGTCTTTCCCATTGTGGCCGCCTTTGCTGCGCGACTGCTGGGACTGACGCAGGGGTTCGGGCGTTGGTTGATCCTGCATAACTGGACCGTGCTCGGACTTTATAGCCTGTTGGCCTTGATGGCTCTTTTGCGCCTGTCAGGCTTGGCGGCGCCGGACATACTGTTCCTGCTGACCATCGCCTATCATGTCTTCCGGATGTATGCGCACTGGCGCGTCGCCCATGCTGCCCTGGGGCTTAACCCGTTCCAGGCCGGCATCGCCGCCCTTATGCCCTTCCTGGCGGGCAATGCTGTGCACGAAGCCGTTCTGACGCTGATGACTTCTACCCCGGCGGGTTAGCCGTCAGGCACGGCTGACTGCGCCTCAGGATAATCCACCGCCGTCAGATACAGGCCATCGGGTGGTGCGACCGGGCCGCACCGCTGCCGGTCAGCTGCATCCAAGGCCGCCTTAAAATCGGCGGGTGTCCATTTCCCCGTGCCGACTTCCACAAGCGACCCCGTCAGAGATCGCACCTGGCGGTGCAGGAATGAGATCGCGCTGACCGTGATCTGGACTTCCTCGCCATACCGCGCCACCGCGACCTTATCGATGCTTTTGACCGGACTGTCCGCCTGGCACTGCGCGTCGCGAAACGTCGTGAAATCATGCTGGCCGATCAGGGCCTGTGCAGCGACATGCATGGCATTCGCATCGAGGGTCTGGGAGACGCGCCAGGCCTGTCCCCGATCCAGGGTCAGCGGCGGACGCCGGTCTATGATCCGATAGAGATAATGCCGCTGAACGGCCGAGAACCGGGCGTGAAACGCATCAGACACGGCTTCGGCCTCAATGACAGAAACGGGATGCGGTTTGAGGTGGTAGTTGAGGGCATCACGCACCTTGTCGGCACCAAGGTCCTTGACCAGATCGACATGTGCCACCTGTCCCAGCGCATGCACACCGCTATCGGTCCGCCCGGCGCCGTAAACGAGAACATCAGACTGGTCGAGCTTGTGCGCGGCCTCTTCCAGACACTGCTGGACAGACGGATGTTGATCCTGCCTCTGCCAGCCCGCGAACGGGCGTCCATCATACTCGATTGTCAGCTTGTAGCGAGGCATCAGTCGAGTTCTGCTCCCACAGCCACAGGTGTTCCCCGCAGGAAGTCTTCGGCCATCATTGCGCCCTTGCCCTCACGCTGCAGACGCACCAGCCGCAAGGCCCCCTCACCGCAGGCAATGGTCAGATCCTCATCGAGAACCCGGCCCGGATCTCCGGACCCGTCGACCGCTTCAGCCATCAGGAGTTTCACGCGCACCGGGCCTTTCTCACCCGCCAGCTGGAACCAGGCTCCGGGAAACGGCGACAGGCCTCGAACATGACATGACAGCTCGCTCGCTGATCGTGACCAGTCAATCCGCGCCTCGTCTGACGAGATCTTGCGGGCATAGGTCACACCCTCAGCCGATTGGGGCACCGGTTCCAGTGACCCCCGCGACAGCGCCGACAGGGTCCGTGACCACATCAGGGCACCGGTCTCCATCAAACGGTCATGGAGCGTGGATGCCGTGTCATTCGCCTCGATCGGCACCGTTTCAGAGAGCAGGATCGGACCGGTGTCCAGACCCGCTTCCATCTGCTGGATCTGCACGCCCGTCAGGGTGTCACCCGCCATGATGGCACGCTGGATCGGAGCCGCTCCGCGCCAGCGCGGCAACAGGGAGGCATGCAGGTTCAAACAACCATATCGCGGAGCGTCCAGCGCAGCCTGCGGCAGGATCTGACCATAGGCCACCACCGCTGCCACATCGGCCTCCAGCGATGCCAGGTGGTCGATCACCTCCTGAGACCTGAAGCTCTGGGGCGTAGACACCGGAATACCCAGCACCTCGGCCAACTGGTGCACCGGTGTTTTCTGCTCGCTTTGCCCCCGCCCCCGACGACGCGGCGGCTGGGAATAGACATGCACGACCTGATGACCCGATGCGGCAATTTCAGCAAGAGATCGCGCGGCAAAATCCGGCGTTCCCATAAAGACGACACGTAGGCTCATGGCTCACCCCTGGTCCTGTGACCGACTGGCATTGCTTCTGCGTCCTGATACGACACGGCACAAAGCCCGGCCAAGTCAGGAGCGCAGACCCATTCAGTGAGCGCTCGCCGCCTCCGTCTCGTCATATCCCCACGCCGGAGGTGGTGTCGGAACCGGATGGGTCAGGTCAAACACCGCCTCAAAATGGCGTTCCGGCCGGTTGAGCGCGTACACAAAGCGGGTGGTATCAAGGCTGACCGTCCAGGTATTCTCCATGGAGGCCGGAATGTTTTCACGCTCGAACAGGGCCTTGGAAAACGCATCGGCCGGGAAATCCACCGAACCGGCAACCGGCCCCGAGGAATCGCCGCCATACTGGGTCAACACATCTTCATGGCCGTCTTCGTGACGGTGATCATGTTTGAGCCGCAGGCCGGTCGCGGTGCGCGAGATCATCCAGGTGCGCGAGCGGTTTTCACCGACATGCAGCGGAATGCGCACCCGGTCGCTCTCGCAATCGCGGATATGAATGGTCAGGGTCTGCGCGCGCCAGTCTTCGTCCTGCGGGTCCTCGCTGACGATCCGGCCTTCAAAGGATTGCCCGCAATAGGCCGACAGGGCGTCCACAAGATCGGGTTCGGATGCCGCACCGCAGGCCACCAGGCCCAGGGGTAAGAACAAACAGATCGCGCGCATTCATCTCTCCCTTGAAAGCCCCCAGCCTAACTCCATACACAGCGGAAACAATGCCTTTCCGTGACGCCCGATTATCGCACGACGCAAACAGGATATGACCGTGTGGGTCAAACAATGGAGAGACAGGATGGGCTTGCTGGTCGACGGTCAATGGCACGACAAATGGTATGATACCAAGGCGTCGAAGGGGCGTTTTGTCCGGGCCGAGGCTCCGCTGCGAAACTGGGTCACGCCCGACGGATCAGCCGGCCCCACGGGGCGGGACGGCTTCAAGGCAGAACCCGGCCGGTATCACCTTTATGTCTCCTATGCCTGCCCGTGGGCCCACCGCACCTTGATCTATCGCGCACTCAAGGGGTTGGACGAGATGATCTCGGTCTCTGTGGTGCACTGGTACATGGCTGAAAAGGGATGGACCTTCGCCGAGGATGCCGACGGGATTGTGGGCGATGATCTGTTCGCCAAGGATTTCATGTACGAAGTCTATCTCCAGTCCGAGCCGGACTACTCCGGTCGTGTCACCGTGCCCGTGCTGTGGGACAAGAAAACCCATCGCATCGTGTCGAATGAGAGCTCGGAAATCATCCGCATGTTCAATTCCGCCTTTGACGGTGTCGGTGCGAAAGCGGGCGATTACTATCCGCACGACCTACGCACAGAGATCGACGCCATCAATGAGCGTGTTTATGCCACTTTGAACAATGGTGTTTACCGGTCCGGATTCGCGACCACACAGGACGCCTATGAAGAGGCTGTCCGCCCCCTGTTCGACACGCTCGACTGGCTGGAGGAGCGCCTTGCGCGACAGCGCTATCTGACCGGCGAAACTCCCACCGAAGCAGATTGGCGCACCCTGCCCACGCTGTTACGCTTCGACATGGTGTATTTCGGCCATTTCAAATGCAATCTGCGCCGGATCACCGACTATCCCAATCTGTGGGGTTATACGCGCGACCTATTCCAGCAGCCGGGCATTGCGGCGACGTTCAACGCCCATCATGCCAAGGCGCATTACTATGCCAGCCACAACACGATCAATCCCACGCGCATTGTGCCTGTGGGACCCGAGATCGATTTCATGGAACCGCACGGGCGCGGTTAGCTTGCCGCGACAAACGGCAAGACGACTGGATCAGGCGGCGTCGCGAGACTTGGACTTCTCCGCCTTCTTCACTTTCTGAACCGCGCGCTGGCGCTTCAGGCGCGAGAGGTGATCAATGAAGAGCACACCTTCCAGATGGTCCATCTCGTGCTGGATACAGGTGGCGAACATGCCTTCGGCGATTTCTTCCACCTCATTCCCATCATAATCAAGATAGGTGATCTTGATCCGGTCCGGACGATCGACCGTGTCGTAATATCCCGGCACCGACAGACAGCCCTCTTCATACGGGCGCAGCGAATCGGACGGGTCGGTCAGGACCGGATTGACGAAGAATTTCGGGTCCTTGCGCTCATCCGGACCAGACAGGTCCATGACAATGATACGTTTGGGCACACCCACCTGGATGGCCGCGAGACCAATGCCGTCAGCGGCATACATCGTCTCCAGCATGTCATCCATGAACGCGCGCAGATCATCATCCACCCCGTCTACGGGTTGGGAGACCTCTTTGAGGCGCGGGTCGGGTACGGTTACAATCTCGCGAATAGCCATGGGGCCAAGGTAATCGCCTGCGGTTGATCATTCAAGAACACCCGGCGGTCAGGCTCAGTTCTCGTCCGGGCCGGCAAGCGCCGGTGCCTGCATCTCGCCATCTCCTCCCGCGCCCGAAGCCGCCACAAGGTCCTCAGGCAAGGCCTTCTTAGTCTGGGCGCCCAGGGTTTTCAGCATCTCCGCCTGGCGGATCACATTGCCACGCCCGGCCACCAGCTTGCCCCGTGCGTCCGACCAGGCAGCCTGGGCCTGATCGATACGATTGCCCACAGCATCCAAGTCAGAGACAAAACCCTCGAACTTGTCATACAGTGCCCCGGCCCGTTCAGCGATGGCCCGGGCGTTCTGGTTTTGTCGATCAATGGTCCAGAGATTTTGAACCGTACGCATCGCCATCATCAAGGTTGTGGGCGTCGCGATCATCACCCCGTGCTCCCAGGCAAAGGTCGAAAGCTCGGGGTCATTTTGCAGCGCCAGCGAGGCCGCCCCTTCCAGCGGAATGAACATCAAGGTGAAGTTCACACCTTCATACAGGGCAGCATAATCCTTTGCGCCAAGCGATTTGATATGCGCACGAACCGAGGTGATATGAGCCTTGAGAGCGGCGCCGCGCTCTGCCTCACTCGCATCATCGCGCACGGTCTCCTTGAACGCGGTCAGCGAAACCTTGGAGTCGATCACCAGTCTCTGAGCTCCAGGCATTTCCACCACGATATCAGGGCGAAGACGCCGACCATCCTCGGAGGACTTGGTTTCCTGAGTGAAGAACTCATATCCCTCGCGCAGTCCGGCCTGTTCGAGAATGTTCTGCAAGACCAGCTCGCCCCAATCGCCCTGGGTCTTGGAGGACGAGGTCAGGGCCCGGGTGAGGTTGTGAGCTTCGTCCGACATGCGTTTGGCATCCGAGTGCAGTGTCTGCATGACGGTTGCGATCTGCGTGGTCTGGGCTGTGCGTTTCTCGGAGTCCTGGGTGACCTGCTGCTCCAGCTTGCCCAATTGTTCCCGCAGGGGTGTGAGCAGAACCTGGAGGCGCTCAGTGCCCTGCTTGTTCAACTCGGCACCTGAGGTTTTGAGGATGTCTTCTGCCGTCAGGCGGAAGGTTTTTTGCATTTCTTCTCGTGCCGATTTCACCTCGTCGAGACGCTGGGAGTGATGCGACTGCATGCTTTTGTGCTCGGCCTCGAGCACCGCAAGCTCACGCGCCAGATTCTCCTTGCGCAGGCTCAGGGCCTCGATTTCACGCCCCTGAGTATCGAGCCGCTCACGCGCGTCGCTCAGATCGCGCGTCAGGGCCGTCAATTCAGCTTCCTGCCGGGAAATCACCACATCCCGATCTGCAATCTTGGTGGCGAGCCCGTCCATCTCGCGGGCCTGATCCGCCAGGGCCTCGGTATGATTGACGACGGACGCGCGCTGCCCCTGCCAGAGAAAACAGAATACCAGGGCCAGGCTGATCCCCGCCGCGGCTGCCGCACTTAGTCCCAGGAAAATCGGATCCATCACATCCACCGAATCAAAACCACCAGACGCCGAAGATTAGCACGCCCCGATGGACAGAAACGGTCACCCCCTGTGTTTCCCCGTGGGCATTTATCTTGCAGCAGACACCGCCGGGACACGAGGAGTTGCGTATGTCGATCACGATCAAACGCTTTGACGAGCTAAGCGCTGCCGACAAAGAGCAGTGGAATCAATGGGCTGCACCGAGCGGCCAGTTGATCAGCCCCTATCTGCGTGCGGAGTTTGCCGGCACGATTGCCCGATATCGGGACGATGTGCGCATTGCCGTTCTGGAACAGGATGGCACGACCAATGGCTATTTCGCACATCACACGCCTCAGAATGGTGTCCTTCGACCTGTCGGTGCCCCGATGAGTGACTATCAAGGTGCCGTCATCCGCCCTGGAGCGCGCGCACATCCCACGGATTTCCTCAAGGCGACCGGCAGCTCAGCCATTGTGTATGACAACTGGTTCTGCCCCCTGGGCGGCGTGAAATCTGCGCGTCGGGAGCGGGACGGGTCTGTTGTGGTGGATCTGAGCGCCGGTGCAGACGCCTATTTCTCGGCCCAACGCAGCCAGTTCAAGGATCATTTCAAGAAGACGGCTCGCCGCTTGCGCGCGGCTGAACGCGACTTCGGACCCGCTCGTGTCGAGATCGGTGACCCGTGCGGCTCTGCGTTTGACCAGCTTGTCGCTTGGAAGCGCCAGCAATACCGCGATACCGCCAAGCTGGACGTTATGGGGATTGATTGGGTGATGAATGTGCTCGATCACCTGCAGCAATCCAGCGAGAACGGTTTTGGCGGTCTTACTGCCGCGCTGTGGTTCGGAGACCGCCTGGCCGCTGTCGAATTCGGCATCCAGGCAGATGGCGTCTACCATTCCTGGTTCCCGGCCTATGATCCAGAGCTTGCAAAATATTCGCCGGGACTATTGCTCATGCACGGCATCTTCGAACAGGCCCAGGATATGGGTCTGAACCGTGTGGACCTGGGCCGCGGCGGCCAGCACTACAAGAAATACTATGCGAGCTATGAAGTGCCGCTGGATCAAGGGCGCGTTCTCACCTCCGGCTTCGCGGCTCTGGCGATTTATGGCTGGGAGGCGGCGGAGAAAGCCGCCCAGGTCATGCCCGAACGGGTTGCCGATATCCCGGCCCGCCTGCGTCGACGTTGGGCCCAGGTCTCGGCCTATGAGCGTCGGTTGGGACCGCGTCTTGCCTCCATGGCCCTTGCCATGCGTCAGCCCCAGGCGGCCTAGGCATTATTCCACACCCGCTTACGGGCTCGTGACTTTGCGGAAAGCCTCTTCCGACCTAAATTGCGCGTCGGACAATCAAGAGGAGTTCCGCCGATGCGCGCATGTCTGACCGGTCTGGCCCTGACGCTCTGCCTGAGCACCCCGGTTCTGGCCATCCAGGAGGGGGGTGAACCCGTCCTGATGGAAACCGAACAAGCGGATTTCCTCGTCGAGACCGTGGCAACGGGGCTTGAGTATCCCTGGTCGATCGCCTTCCTGCCTGATGGCAATGCGCTGGTGAGTGAACGGGAAGGACGTCTTCGCCTTCTGCAGGATGGTCAACTGGTCGAGACGCCGCTCGCCGGTCTGCCCGCCGACTTGCTCGTGGAACGCCAGGGCGGCCTGCTGGGTCTGGCTCTGCATCCCGAATTTGAAACGCAACGCTGGGTCTATTTCGCCTATGCGGCCGGTGCACCACAATCCAACCGCACAGTGCTTGCACGCGGCTGGTTGGCCGATGATCTCGGTTCCCTGAGCAATGTGGAAACCCTGTTCCAGGTGAATTTCGAAAAGGAACGCGGCTTCCACTTCGGGGGTCGGGTGATCTTCCTTGAAGACGGAACGCTGTTGCTGACGCTCGGGGATGGAGGCCTGCACCGCGACCAGTCCCAGAATCTGGAAAACCACCTCGGCACAATCATCCGCCTCAACGCCGATGGCAGTGTGCCGTTCGACAATCCCTATATGGGTGTGCGCGGAGCCCAACAAGAAATCCATTCCTACGGTCACCGCAATGTGCAGGGTATCGCCATCAATCCGGCCACCGGGGCGGTCTGGGCTCATGAACACGGCGCGCGTGGGGGTGATGAAATCAATATTGTCCAGCCGGGACTGAATTATGGCTGGCCGGCTGTGACCTATGGGATCAATTACGACGGCACACCGATCTCTGACGCCACTCAGGGCGAGGGATTTGTAGATCCGATCTGGTATTGGGTGCCCTCGATCGCCCCGTCCGGCATGGATTTCTATGTGGGTGAGGCGTTTGCCAACTGGCACGGTGACCTATTTGTGGGAGCTCTAGCCGGTAGCCGTCTCATTCGCTACGAAGTGCGCGGCAATCAGATCATTTCCGAGGAAGACCTGCTGGAAGATCTCGGTCAACGTATCCGCGATGTCAAAACCGGACCCGATGGCCTGGTCTATGTACTCACCGATGATCTGGACGGACAGGTCCTACGTCTTCGCCCTGTGAGCCAGTAAAGGGTGAGCCAGTAAAGGGTGAACCTGTAAAAGGTGAGCCCGCACCCTGGCTTTCGCACGGGTAACGGATCAGGAGACGCTGGACCGGCTGCGGAACGCGGCCGCCAGCGTCCCGTCGTCCAGATAATCCAGCTCACCGCCCACCGGAACGCCGCGAGCGAGTGAGGTGAGATTGATGTTACAGTCTGCCAGCTTGTCCGCGAGATAGTGCGCCGTGGTCTGTCCGTCGACCGTGGCGTTCAAGGCCAGAACGATTTCCGTGACCTGGTCGGCCCGCGCCCGTTCAATCAGGCCCGCCATGTTCAAATCCTCCGGCCGCACACCATCGAGTGCGGACAGGACGCCGCCCAGAACGTGATAATGCCCCTTGAACGCACCTGCACGTTCCAGCGCCCAGAGATCACCCACGGTCTCGACGACACAGATGACATGGCCCTGCCGCCCCGGCGCGGAACACACCGTGCAAGGGTCACTCACATCCAGATTGCCGCATATCGAACACGGCTTGATTTTCTCTGCGGCCTGGGACACTGCCTCGGCCAGCGGCAACATCAACGCCTCTTTACGGCTGAGCATGTGCAAAACGGCTCGTCGGGCCGAGCGCGGTCCCAGACCGGGCAGTTTCCCGAGCAGGCTGACAAGACGTTCGATTTCCGGACCGGCAGAGGTGGCAGACATCGGATATCCCTAGAACGGCAGTTTCATGCCGGGTGGCAGGGGCAAGCCGGACGCCGCGTCCTGCATCATCTCCTGCTGCAAGGCTTCCGCACGGCGGCGGGCATCATTGTGGGCTGCGATGATGAGATCTTCGAGAACCTCTGCCTCATCCGCTGTTAGAAGGGACGGATCGATCGACACAGCGCGGGCATCACCCTTACCGTTGAGCGTCACCTTCACCAAGCCAGCACCGGCTTCACCGGTCACTTCGGTTTCTGCAAGTTTTTGCTGGTTTTCCGCCAGCTTGGCCTGCATTTCCTGTGCCTGCTTCATCAGGCCCATCATGTCCTTCATGCGTCATTCTCCTTGGCAGCGGCGCCGGGCGCTGCACGCGCCTCGCCTTCAACAACCTTGACCAACTCCGTTCCGGGGAAGAGGCGCATCGCCTCGAGGACCGCGGGGTCCTGTTTGGCCCGATCGAGCCGGGCCTGGCGATCTGCCGCCCGTTTTTCCGACCACGTCTGCCCCCCCTTGGCAGCACGGTCCGCCAGCACCACCCAGGCCGCGCCGGTCCACTCCTGGAGCTTGCGCGCGATGCGCGGCGCCAGATCCATGGGCGCATTCTTCTCAGGCTGAAAGGTCATCTGACCCGGCTTGAACATCACAGGTCGACAATATCGTTCGACATCCGACTGGAGCGAGATATCCCTGCGGGCCGACAGCATGGTGATGAAGGTTTCAAAACTGTCCGGTCCATCCTGGATACCGGCTCCGGGCGGGTCCAGTTCGACGGGAAGATCCTGCGGAGCCGGGCGCGCCTCGAAGCGCTGGGCCTCAGGCTTTCCCGGCGCCTCCATTGATCCACCCGGCGCAGCGTCATTGACGCCTGCCGGTGCACTGGCGTTTCCAGGTGCACTGGCTGTCGCGGGAGGGTGCGAGGCGAGCAGGCGTGCGGCGTCTTCGGGCGGCGGTAGCATTGATGCGGCGGCGAGACGCAAGAGGGTCATTTCTGCGGCCGCCAGTGCATCAGGCGCCGCCCGGACATCATCCAGCCCGCCCAGCAGAAGTTTCCACAAGCGGGTGAGCTGGGCCAGTGTCTGGCTCTGCGCCAACGTAAACACGCGTTCGGCGGTTTCGCGGGACTCGCCAATATCCGCATCGGGACCAATGGCCTTCATACGCGAGGCTGCATGGACAAAATCAAGAAGATCCCGGGTAATCACGACAGGATCCCCCCCGGCATCATAGAGATCTTCCAGCTCGGCAAGCGCGTCCGCCGTTTCACCCCTGACCGTTTTCTCCAGAAGGTCGAGCACGCGGGCCCGGTCGGCCAGCCCCAGCATGTCGCGCACCTGCCTGACATCAACCGGCGTCTCGCTCTCGGCGCCTTGTACGATGGCCTGGTCGAGCAGTGACAGGGCATCGCGCACCGAGCCTTCCGCCGCGCGGGCAATCAGGCCCAGACCATCCCGGTCAACGCGCGCCTGTTCCTTTTCGCAGATATTGGCCAGGTGATCCGTCAGCACCTCGCGATCAATACGCTTGAGATCAAAGCGCTGGCACCGCGAGAGCACTGTGACGGGAACCTTGCGGATCTCCGTCGTCGCGAAGATGAATTTCGCGTGGGCAGGCGGTTCTTCCAGGGTTTTGAGAAGGGCATTAAACGCCGAGGTCGACAACATGTGGACCTCGTCAATGATGTAGACCTTGTAGCGCGCCGAGACGGGCGCATACCGGACACCATCCAGAATTTCCCGGATATCATTGACGCCCGTGCGGGATGCGGCGTCCATTTCCATCACATCCACATGGGCCGAACGCGAAATGGCATCACAATGCTCGCCCGGCTCGCTGAGAGACATGCTAGGCGCATCTGCCTGCTGGGTGCGATAGTTGAGCGCTCGCGCGATGAGACGCGCCGTTGTGGTCTTGCCGACCCCGCGCACACCCGTCAGCATGTAGGCGTGGGCAATACGTCCTGCCGCAAAAGCATTGGTCAGCGTCCGGACCATGGCCTCCTGGCCAATAAGGTCTTCAAACCGGCTGGGACGATATTTCCGGGCTAGAACCTGATACCCTTCCGACGCGGCATCCGGCAGATCCAGGCCGGGCATCAACATGCTCTCCGCCCCTTGATCAGCATCGGAATGGGGCGTGTCGACCATGGGGGATCCCGTCGTGTCTCGGAAACTCAAGTGGAAGACCGGACAGCGACCCGAGACAAAACTCGTTACGGCTGCTTCCTTCCGGACCTGACCGGGTTGGCGAGGATCTCGTCCACCGCCGATCTTCCATCCCCTATATCGCGCGGGCGCGCGCAGAGCGCAAGAGAGTGGATCACAAACCTGACCATCGACACACAGCCCGCTTAGTTACACGCGCGCGTGTCAGACGACTGCATGATCGCGGATTGAAGAAAAAGCGCATGATCATCGAGCGCTGCAATGAGCTGATCCTCCCCGCCCTCTGCCAGAAGTAGTTCACGCCAGTACGCAATCACACGGCTCTGGGTCTCCAGCCACTCGCGAACGGCATGTCCGCAAGGCCCCGCATTCATCGGGCTCTCGGGCTGGCATTGATGGAACAGACTCATCTTGCACCTCCTGTTGAAACCTCATTATTTGCGACTCATTCTCATATGCAAGATATTTTTCTCAGCACACCCCGTGCCTGAATGACGCAGACCGATTATCTAGGGCTCAGAACCGGAGAGACATCATGAATGATCGCGCCCGCCTGCCCGCCGACAAACCGATGATATTTGCCGGCAATCCACTCGACCGGGGCGATGCCCTGCGGCGCGATGAAACGGCTCTGGCCCAGCTGCCAGACAGCCCGTCGGCACGCTATATTCTGTTCTCGTCACGACGCCCGCTGGTCACCTCGACCGGTGCGCTTGCCTGGCTGGAACGGGATGCCGCACGTGCGCTCGCGCCGGACGGTGAGGCTTACTTCCTTGGACACTGGGGCGAATTTGCCTGTTTCGCCCTGGCCGCACCAGATGAGCTCGACAGTGTTGAGGCGGGCCAGTTCACCGACACACGCCAGGCGGTCATGGTTATGCCTCCATCGGAATCAGGGGTGTTGGCACAGGGATTGGCCCTGGTGAACTGGCATGCCAGCCATCCCTATTGTTCCCGGTGCGGCGGTAAGACCCGCATCGCGGCCGGTGGAGCCAAACGGATCTGTACCCAGTGCGAGGCGGAACATTTTCCACGCGTTGATCCGGTTGTGATCATGCTGGCAACGGACGGTGATCATTGCCTTCTGGGTCGCCAGGCCAGCTGGCCTGTCGGTATGTGGTCAGCCCTCGCAGGATTTGTTGAACCGGGTGAAACACTTGAAGAAGCCTGCGCCCGCGAGCTCCACGAAGAGGCTGGCGTGAAAGTGGATATGGCCGGCATCCAGTATGTGTTCGGACAACCCTGGCCTTTCCCGTCATCACTGATGATCGGACTGACGGCACCCGTCACCAATACAGCTTTGACCGTGGACACACATGAACTGGAAGCCGCCCGGTGGTTCAGCCGCCAGGAGATCCGCTCGATGATGGAGGGTACACACGCGGAGGCCAGCATCCCGCCTCGGCTCGCCATTGCCAGCCGGTTGCTGGAAGACTGGATCAATCAGGACTGAGCCACCTGGAGACCAAGGTCTTCGCAAAACGCTCCAGATATTAGTCAAAAAAAGGGGGCTGAGACCAGCCCCCTTCAAGGTCGTCGACTGTGTGTCTTACTCGGCAGACGCCAACTCGGGACGAGTCCAGGCGAAACCTTGGAAGACACCGTCGAGCGGCGTTTCTGCGATATGATTGGTGTAGTTGGAGAGCGTCTTCAAAGAGACACCCAGGACCACGTCCAGCACATTGCCCTTGGTGTAACCGGCGGCCAGGAAGGCATCGATCTGGTCGTCGCTGGCATAACCGCGTTCACGGACCACAATCCGGGTGAAGGCACTCAGGGCTTCCAGCTTGGCGTCCGGGAGAGTTGTTCCATTGCGCAGGGCTTCCAGAACGTCTTCGGCCATGCCGACCCGTTGTGAAATGCCCGAGTGAGCCGCGACACAATAGGTACAATTGTTTTCGAAATTCACCGTCTGCAGGACAACCTGCTGCTCGACCGGGGTCAGATCCGTCTTGCCGAAAATGCCGGAGAGAGTGGCATAGGCTTCAACGGCGGCCGGTGAGGCCCCGAGGATACCCATCAGATTGGGCAGGAAGCCGTAGTTTTCTTTCACGGCCTCGAAGGTCGCCAGAGACGCTTGCGGGGCGTTGCTTTCATTGAGAACGTCAAATCGGGACATTGTGCGCATCCTTTCGCTGTCCCGACGCTGCCTAGCCGGGGGGATCTGGGCAACGCCGGGGAGTATCGTCCGATGACGAGCTATTTGGGATGCAATTTCAGGGATTAAACCGGGCTAGACCACACAGCCTCTTCACGCTTTCGCGAGTTAGAACACGGACTAACCCGTGCCGGCGTCACAACTGGAAACGGTGAAAATACGCGGTGGAGACGCCTTGATAATCCTCCATGCCATACCGGTCGTAGTCAAAACGAACACCTGAACTCGCGAGAAGCTTGATTAAATCCGCGCGGGTTGGCCTTGCACGCATAGAAAAGCCGGCTCCCTGGGGAACCGGCTTTCCAATTGATCAGACGATCTGTCAGGCCTTAGCCACCGAAACGGTGAACGTAGGACAGGGAGAAACCGTCAAAATCGTCGAAGTCGTAACGGGTGTAGTCGAAACGCACACCGGAACGCTCGGTGAAGAAGTATTCGGCACCCACGCCGAAGGCAGCAGCACTGTCATCATCGGAAACGGTGATGTTGGCAACGTCGGCGTCGATCTCGGCATAGGTGTAGCCAGCGCGGGCAAACACGTTGAGCTGCTCGGTCACCGGATACTGCGCCACCAGGAAGCCAGAGAAGGCATAATCCATGGAGATGTCGACATTGGTGCCAGCGATGTTCACATCATCGTCGGTCAGGCCGAAATTGGCTTGGCCTTCAACACCAAAATAGTCATTGAAGTCGTAACCGGCGCGCAGAGCGACGGTGTTCAGGTTGACGATGTCCGCGTCGATGTACTCGTAGCCCGCTTCCAGGGTCCAGTCCTGGGCTTGGGCACCGGCGGCAACAGCGATGGCGGAAACGGCAGACAGCGCAATGGTACGAAGCATGGTGTACTCTCTATTTTTTGAATTAACTCGGGGGTTTGGGTAGCGACGACCAACACCTGCTGGCGCCGCTCGTCGGGCGCTATTTCAGATCTGGACGGGCCGAACACAAGAGGGACAGGTGCACCAAATCGTCTTGTTTCCGCAGTTGCGAACAGGCTGTTGCACAGACTCCACAACCTTTAAATCCCATTCACATACAGGCTAACTTCCCGTCAGAATCCGGCCAGCTAGATGAGCCCTAGATGAACCGA
Organism: Maricaulis sp. D1M11; assembly: GCF_047308265.1. Classification (NCBI taxonomy): domain Bacteria; kingdom Pseudomonadati; phylum Pseudomonadota; class Alphaproteobacteria; order Maricaulales; family Maricaulaceae; genus Maricaulis; species Maricaulis sp. D1M11. Next base: position 57,601 of record NZ_JBKQWY010000007.1, on the reverse strand, counting down.
CCATTCAGAGCTGAGACGCTATGTCTCACCCGATTTCATGGGCTTGACCTGCGTTCCAACGCTCAGACCGGTTGCCTGTGCGAGCGGCTCATGCCAAACACGGGCGGATTTTCAACCTGTCTGACTCGGGGGCGTCTATGGGCGATCTCTTCTGGAACAAAGTATTTGGCGTCGTTATCGGCGGTGTGCTTGTCGTTATCGTAATTAGCCAGCTGGGCGGCATGCTGGTCGGCTCCCACGACTCTCTGGCCTTGGACGAAGAACACGTCGCTTATCCCGTCGACTGGGACGCCCTGGGTGGCGCAGGCGCACAAGACGTCGAAGAAGTCATCGAAGGCCCGACGGATTATGGCGTTCTGCTGGCTTCCGCTGATTTGACCGCTGGCGAACGTGTCGCGCGTCGCTGCACGTCTTGCCACACATTCAATGAGGGCGGTGCCACGGGTACCGGCCCCAATCTGTGGAACACCGTGAATCGACCGGTCGCCAGCATTGCCGGCTTTGGGTACTCCGCTGCCTTGCAAGGCTTGGGAGGCGACTGGACCTATGAAGCTCTGGACGGTTTCCTGGAAAGCCCGCGCAATTATGCCAACGGCACAGCGATGTCCTTCGCCGGCCTGCGCAATGAAGCCGACCGAATCAACCTGATCGCGTACTTGCGCTCCCTGTCCAACGATCCCGCCCCGCTCCCTGCACCGCTGGCTGCGGCTATCGATTCAGTTGAAGACACAGCGGGCGAAACCGCTGCCCAGGTCGAAGATGCTGCTGAAGCCCTTGGAGATGCAGCAGAGACGCTCACCGAGAGCACCGATGCTGACGCGGTCGAAAACATCGCGGACGATCTGCAAGAGGCTGTAGAAGACACCGTTGAGACAGACGGCGATCAATAGCCCTGATCACTCGCATACAGATTGCACGAAAGCCCGGTATCAAACCGGGCTTTTTTGTATCTAGTCTCAGAACAGGCCGGGTGGAGAATAAAACGCCAGACGGACCCGATTGCGAACGGGGTTTTCTGCAGCCCGAATACGCGCCTCAGCCTCTGAGAACGGCTCAAGCGTCACATCCATGAAGCCGGCATTGGCATGCAAGAAATGTTCGCTATCGGTCATCAGACCGACATGTCCGGGCCAGAAAACCACGTCTCCTCGTGCCAGTTCCGCGCCTGCAGGCACGATAGCGCCATGGTCAAGCGCCCAGGCTTCCTGCTGGTCGGCATCTCGCGGAATGGCCACACCCGACGCGGCGAGCGCCATCTGCACCAGGCCCGAACAGTCCAGACCCAGGCTCTCCTTCCCACCCCACAAATAGGGCGCTCCGAGAAAACCTTCAGCGACGGCCACGAAATCATCCGCCGTCTCATCAAGCCTCGAACAATGCGCCGCCGTGACCCAGCCCAGACCTTCCACCTCCACAAAACGCCCGTCGCGACGCCCGGCCTTGAAGCAGGAATTCAGGGACAACAATGCGCGCGGCGCTGATTTGAAATCAGGCTCGCTGAACACATAAGTCCGAAGGACCGAGATACGATGATCGACCGGACGGCATGTCTGGCTCAACCCGGCCACATCCACCCAGCCGACATAATCATCGCTGCGGGATTGGCCCCAGGCCCAGCCATCAACGACTTCCAGGACGGCAAACGCGTCCCCGAACAACAGCTGGTCATCCATGGCACCGTCAGGGTGCGGCTGGCGTCGGATCGGTGCGGCTGACACACTGGCCTGATAGAGCACCGGGTCAACAAATCGCTCGGCCTCGACCTGACCTTCTAATGCGCGGTCGGCAAGGTCGGGGCGGGCGAGCGTGAGGCGGGGATCCAGCGAAGACATGAGGCAGTTTCCTCGGCACGGTGAGCGACATTCTCGCCATAGTCGTACAGGAAAACGGCGCCTTTGACAGTGCGATGCACGGAGATATCACGCTTGTCGCGTCGATCCTTCTTGCGTCGGACAAATCCGTGGTTTTCCAGTACCGTCAATGCCCGGGAGATTGCCGGTTTGGGCATATCCAGATCACGGGCCAGGTCCCGCACGGCATGCGGGCCCGGGCGCATGAAAATCGCCAGCAAAAGCGCGAACTGACGCCCTGTCAGGTCCGGCTGTTCGCCTTTCACCGTATCGCTCGACACACGATGCATCATCTCAAGCGACATCATTGCATGGGACACCATGCTCCACTCCCTGAACGCCTCTTCGAGGTTGAGGCGCTAATCTAGGAAGCGTTTCTTAAGCATATGGTAAATGGCGCGCGATGCTTGGGACTCTCCGCCTTTCGGACGGCCGGGGCGATCCTTCGGATTCCAGCCAAAGATATCAAAATGGACCCAGGGTGCGGATGATGGCGCAAATCGGCGCAGGAAGAGTGCGGCTGTGATCGACCCGGCGAAAGGCGTATCCGCGCCATTGACCAGGTCAGAGATGGACCCGTCCATCCAGCGATCATACCCCTCCCACAAGGGCATGCGCCACAAAGGGTCAGCCGTGGTTATTCCCGATTCGGCCAGATCCAAAGCCAGCTCGTTGTCATCCGTATAGAAGGGCATGACCTCCGGTCCCAGGGCCACTCGGGCTGCGCCCGTCAGCGTCGCCATATCAATGACCAGCGCAGGATCATGCTCACCCGCCTTGGTCAATGCATCCCCGAGCACCAGACGCCCCTCGGCATCGGTATTGTCAATTTCAACAGTCAGACCCTGGCGGCTGTCCAGGACGTCACCGGGCCGGAAGGCGCCCGCGCCCACGGCGTTTTCTACAGCCGGGACAAGAACGTGCAGGCGGATATTCAGACCCGCCGACATGATCATGTGCGCCAGACCGAGAACATTGGCTGCCCCGCCCATATCCTTCTTCATAAGCCGCATATAAGCCGCGGCCTTGATATCCAGACCACCGCTGTCGAAACATACACCCTTGCCGACCAGGGCAATGCGCGGGTGATCCGGATTGCCCCATTCCAGCTCGATCAGACGGGGCGCTTCCGATGCAGCGCGCCCGACCGCGTGGATCATCGGATAATTCTGGGTCAGCAAATCATCGCCCGTCACAACCGAAACCGTGGCGCCGTGGCGCTCGGCCAATTTCCGTGCCGCTGCCTCGAGACCCTCCGGCCCCATGCGATCGGCAGGCGTATTGATGAGATCGCGGCTGAGCATCACCCCTTCAGCAATACGCCGGGCGTCTTCAGTGTCTGCTGCCGCCGGCGGACACAGGCGAGCGAGCTCGATCCCAGCCGGCTTGAACCTATCAAATGTATACCCGCCCAGAGCCCACGCGGTGGTGCAGAGCGTGGGATCCCATCCATCGGGCAAATTCGCGATCGACCAATCCCCGGCGGGCAGGGTTTTAGCGGCATGGCCCAGAACAAACACATCCGTACCCGATCCAATGCCCAGCCAGGCTGCAACTTCCGCATCGCCCGGCAGCAATACGATCTGCCCCGGCTTGCCGGTGAAACGGGCCGCGAGGCCACGCTGGGCGTCAGGCAAGGCCTGGATAGCCGCTTCGGCATCCTGGGCAGAAACGAGACGGACGAAGGACGAAGCAGTCTTGGCAAACATCTTGGATATCACCTGGGTCAAGGGCCTGGAGCGCGGTTTAGAAACGCAGTGTTAACCCATTCTTGAACTCCATGGCGCAGTTTCAAGGGTAACTCACAGTCAGGAACCCGCCATGCGCCGTGTCAGCCTTGTCTTTCCCTGTCTTCTTCTTGCTCTGGGGGCCTGTGCCACCACGGACCGCACCGCAGCGGAAGATGCGCTGGCCGCTGACCTGGAAAGCACAAACATCATTCCTGCCAGTTTCGACGAACGCCAGGCCATTCGCAGCCAGGATCTGTTGACGCAAGCCGCGTTCTGGGCGGAAGCGCATGATCTCAATCCATCTGATCTTGAAGCCGCTACGGAATTGTCCATCGTTCTGCGCAAGCTGGGTAATCCGGTACGCGCCGCCGAGATCGGACGTCAGACCCTAGCCCTCTATCCGGACAATCATGATCTCTTGCTTGCTTATGGGACAGCCCTGGCCTCGTCCGGCCGAGGGGCCGCGGCCCTTGAGCCGCTCAACCGGGCACTGACGCAGCGATCAGATGACTGGCGCGTTCTCAATGCTTTGGGTGTCGCCTATGACCAGGCTGGCGATCCCGATCAGGCCCGTCAGCACTTCCAGCGGGCCCTGGACTTGGAACCTGCAGAGGCGTCAATCCTGTCGAACCTTGCCTTGTCTCACGCCATGTCCGGCGATCCAGCAACAGCGGAACGCCTGCTGCGTGAGGCGATGATCCGCCCGGGTGCCGATGCCACCATCCGTCAGAACCTGGCCCTCGTCCTGGCCCTGCAGGGGCGGTTTCAGGAAGCGGAAGACATGGCGAGTGTGGATACCAGCCCGGACATGGTCGACGCCAACATGGCGTATATCCGTTCCATGCTGACGACCACACGCCGGTATGATGCCTTGCGCACTGCGGCGACCGGTAGTCGCTAATCTAAAAATCCATTTGTGATTTAAGCGGCGGAGGTGGCGGCGGGGGTGCCGTCTCGTTTTCCTCCACTTTCTTGAGCGGAAAATCCCGGCGCACGGTCGGGCTGACCAGCGTGTGGTCAAACCGGAAATCCTCCACCAAGGCACGTAACTCCAGCGGAGCCTTGCCGGACTTGGATGCTTCCGCCGTCCGGTAGAGCGCATAAAGCCGCAGATAACTCTTGTCATCACGCGACAGCGAGGTCTCATCGAGGCGGGCGCAGATATCGATCAGCTTGTTGAGGGCATGCTTCTGACGCCCCGTTTTCAGATCGATCACGGCGCTGGCCATCTCCACCATCCAGCCGACATCGGCGAAGTGGGTTTTGGGCGCCGTGGACAGGGCCTTGCGGGCGGATTTCAGATCATCCTTGACAATAAGCCGAAGCGCCGAAGTCGCGGCCTCGCGCGCGCTTTCAATGTTTGCGCGCCGTTTTTCTGCTGATTGTCGCCCCGAAAACATGGGCTGTGTCCACCTGTGCAACATGGTCTACGCTATTCAATTAGCGCGCCAGAACCGATCCGTCACATACTATTGATGCGAATAATAGCCGGTCCGAGGATGACCACAAACAGCACGGGCAGAAAGAACACGATCATGGGCACGGTCAGCTTTGCCGGGAGCGATGCCGCCTTTTTCTCGGCAGCCGCCATGCGCATATCCCTGTTCTCCTTGGCCATCACCCGCAATGCCTGCCCCAGCGGCGTACCATAGCGCTCGGCCTGGATGAGGGATGTGCACACGGCCTTCACGCCGGGGTGATTGGTACGCCGCGCCAAGTTTTCATAGGCCTGACGCCGTTCCTGGAGATAAGAGAGCTCGGCGGTGGTCAAGGAAAGTTCTTCGGCCAATTCAAGCGATTGTGTGCCAACTTCGGTCGAAACCTTCTGGAAGGCCGCCTCGACGGACATGCCTGATTCGACACAGATCAGGAGCAGGTCCAACGCATCAGGGAAGGCTGACATGATGGATTGCTGGCGTTTCGCGGCCGTGTTGGACAGGTAGAGGTTGGGTGCATAATAGCCGAGCAAGCCGAACCCGAAGGCGAAACAGTAACGGGTAATGCTCGGCAAGCCGAAATCATTGACCATGAACAGGTAGAACAGCGCCCCAATCAGAAGAAGGATCGGCGAGGCCAGGCGGAAAAAGTAAAACGCCACCACGGGTCTGTTTCCGCGAAGCCCCGCCTGTTCCAGCTTGATCTTGAGGGCGGGGTCCTCAAAAGCTTTCTGAAGATTGAGGGCGTCTACGACCTGGCGCATCATGCCCTTGGCTTCATCGCCGCGGATCGAACCGCTATTGCGCTCACGATGCGCAGCGTCAATGCTCTCACGGCTTTTGCGTCTCAACTCCTCACGACGGTTCTGCACGGCCTTGATACGCTTGTCTGTCTTGTCACCGGACAGGGCGGGCGCCGCTACTGTGAGAACTGTCGCGAAGACCAGAGCTCCGGCGACCAACGTCAGCAAATTGGTCGGGTCGATCAGAAAATCGCGTATGTCTTGAAAATCGAACATGGATCAAATCTTGAAATTGATCATGCCGCGCATCACAAAAATGCCGATCGCCATCCATGTGGCCCCACCCAGCAGCATCAGCTGACCGGTCGGATGCGTGAACAAGGTGCTCATATAAGACGGGGTTGTGGCGTAGACGATACCCAGAACACCCGGCGGCAGGGAGCCGATAATCATCGCAGAGGACTTGGCCTCCGATGACAGAGCGCCGATTTTTTCGCGCATCATCTTGCGAGAGCGCAGCACCGTCGAGAGATTGCCCAGGGCTTCAGCCAGATTACCCCCGGTCTTTTGCTGGATCACCAGGACGGTGGTGAAGAAGTAGAGTTCTGGCAGGGGCATGCGCTCACACATGCGGTTGAGGCCATCTTCCAGCGAAACACCCACTGCAATCCCCTCGACCAGGATCTGGAATTCCGATTTCAGGGGTTCGGGCGATTCCGTCGAGATTATCTTCAGACACTCATTGAGCGGCAGGCCGGATTTCACGCCGCGGACGATCACATCGAGTGAGTTGGCAAATTCCTGGGTGAATTTCTTCTGCCGACGCCCGCGCAGAAAACCCAGCCACCAACGCGGCAGTCCAAGGCCGGCAATGATCACCGAGCCGAATGTCAGGATCAGGTTCTGGCCCGTGAAAAACATCACAACCGCCGCTAGCACGGCGGCAACCCCGGAATAGATCCAGAACGTCGTCGGCTCGAGCGTCAAACCGGCCTGCTGGATGCGAGCGCGCAGGGTCAGCGTCTTTTTACGGGCATCCCGCTGACGCTGTTCCATATCCTTGAGGCTTTCCTGGATCTGACGCCGTTTCTGGGCCGCCTGGTCCAGCGCAGACGAGTGGCGCTTGCCACGCTGTAATTGCCCACCCGAGATCTGGCCGACACGCTTGCGCGCCTTGCCATCACCGGCAGATCCCGCAAACACCCAACCCACGCCGCCAATCGCAAAAAAGGCCAGCGCTGCGACCAGGATAAATGTCATGTCCGACATGGATCAGGCCTCCGACGCGTCGAGAGCCTGGGCCAGTTCACGCTCCAGACCGAAATACCGCGCCCGCTCCCAGAATTTGGGACGGGCAATGCCAGTGGACACGTGACGTCCCTTGATCTTGCCATTCTCGTCCTCGCCCTGGATTTCGTGGACAAACAGATCCTGGGTGACAATCACATCGCCTTCCATGCCCACCACTTCCGTGATGTGCGTGATTTTCCGCGAACCGTCGCGAAGGCGGGCTGCCTGGATGATGACATCGATCGATCCGACAATCATTTCGCGGATCGTCTTTGCCGGCAGTGAATAGCCGCCCATGGTGATCATAGATTCGACCCGCGACATGGCTTCACGCGGTGAGTTGGCGTGCAGTGTTCCCATTGAGCCGTCGTGACCGGTGTTCATGGCCTGCAACAGGTCGAAGGCCTCAGGCCCCCGGACCTCACCCACGATGATCCGTTCGGGGCGCATCCGCAGACAGTTCTTCACCAGATCGCGCATGGTGACCTGACCCTGGCCTTCCAGATTGGGAGGACGAGTTTCCAGTCGCACCACATGCGGCTGCTGCAGCTGAAGTTCGGCGGCGTCTTCGCAGGTGATCACGCGCTCATCATGCTCGATGAAGCCGGTCATACAGTTCAGCAGGGTGGTCTTGCCCGAACCGGTACCGCCTGAAATCAGAACGTTACAGCGGCAGGCGCCAATCACGCCCAGAACGCGTGCGCCTTCAGGCGTGATGGAGTTGAAGTTGACCAGGTTTTCCATGGTCAACTTGTCTTTCTTGAATTTCCGGATGGTGAGCGTCGGCCCGTCCAGCGCCAAAGGCGGCGCGATGACGTTCACCCGTGAGCCATCGGCAAGACGCGCGTCACAGATCGGCGAGCTTTCATCCACCCGACGCCCGACCTGGCTCACGATCCGCTGACAGATATTCATCAGCTGACCATTGTCGCGGAAGCGGATATTGGTCTTCTCGACCTTGCCGTCGACCTCGATGAAGACCGCATCGGCGCCATTGACCATCACATCGGCAATATCATCGCGGGCCAGCAAGGGTTCCAGCGGGCCGTAACCCAGGACATCATTACAGATATCCTGGAGCAATTGCTCCTGTTCGGCGATCGACATCGCGACATTCTTGATCGAGATAATCTCGGTCACGATGTCGCGGATTTCCTCCGCCGCCGTTTCCTGGTCCAGTCGCGCCAATTGACCCAGATCGATGGTATCGATCAGAGCATTAAAAATGGTCGTCTTGATCGCGTAGTATTCTTCGGACCGTTCGCTTTCCGCGGCGACGGGCTTGGGCCTGGGCGCCGGTTTTGGCATCGGCTTGGCGGCCGGTTTCGGATTGGCCTTTACGCTCGCCGGACGCGCCTCCGTAGCGGCCGGAGCAGGTGCCTCGGCCGGTGTGGGTGCTACTCGGGGCGTGACACCCCCCGCGCGTTTGCCGAACATCTAGACCTAGCCTCCGAACAGTTTCGCCAGGAAGGATTTTTGTGGCATGGCCGCCGGAGCCCGACCTGTAAGCACACCCGCGAGATGGGAAAAGCCTTCCGCAGCCCGGGAGCGACCATCCAGTTCCGAAATCATCTGACCATTATTGGCAGCCTTACCGAATAACTGCGGCTCAAACGGCAAAACCAGAACGGGGGCTGTGCCCAGAGCATCCGCGAAGTCCTTGACCGGAATTTCAGGACGTTTGGGAGTGCCTGCCATATTGATGATCACGCGCGGTGGTTCGTCATTGGGACGGGCCGAATGCACGAGATCGATCAGATTCTTGGCATTACGCAGCGATGCCAGATCCGGAGTGGCCGTGATCACCACCTCATCAGACCCGATCACCGTCTGGCGCACCCAGGGAAGCCACAGATGCGGCAAATCCAGAATGACATAGGGCGCCTGACGTCGCACGAGTTCCAGCACGCTGTCATAGGCGTCCGGCGCAAACTCCCAGTCCTTGTCCAGGGTGGCAGGCGCTGAGAACAGGCTGAGACGATCGGTACAACGCACCAGAAGACGATCAAGCAGGGCCTCGTCCAACCGCTCCGGTTCCGACAGGGCATCACCCAGCGTCTGGGCGGGGTCCTGATTGAAGTCCAGCCCGGCGGTTCCGAACGAGAGATCCATGTCCATCAGAACGGCGTCAGCATGAATGCCTTCAGTCAGGCACCAGGCTGCGTTATGGGCAATCGTGGAGGAACCCACACCGCCCTTTGCGCCAATGAAGGAAATGGTCTTGCCCGCAAACGGTGCTTCGGGATCCAGAAACAGCTCGGAGATGGTGCGGATCAGGTGCAGCGGTGACATGGGCGGCACCAGATATTCGCTGACCCCGCGCTTGATCAGCTCACGATAGAGCGTGATGTCATTGGCGGCGCCAATGATGACCACCTTGGTGTCGGGGTCACACACGCTGGCGAGTTGTTCGAGCTGGTCGAACAGGCCCCTGCCTCTCATACCGCTTTCCACGATCAACAGATTGGGCGTGCTCTCGTCGTGAAAGCGCTCAATGGCGACCGGCAGTCCACCAAGTTCGACGGTGACATGCGCCTTGGCCAGGCGACGATCATCCGCAGCATTGTGGATCAGAGCCCCGGTTTCCGGACGTTCGCAGAATGCCGCAATCGAAATACGCGGTACGGGCTGGTCCGGGATCTCGCTGTCGATTTCCCCATACAGAGCCTCGCCGGCCGGCATGGTCAGACCCGCTGCAGCGATCTCGTCGCGCAATTCCTCAAAGGCCGGATTGACCTCCGCGGGCGCGTCTGCAACCGATTGGGCGTCAGCCACAAAAGGATCGATTTGATCCGTCCCGGCGCCAAAAGCCGTATTGTCCTCCGCGACCGGGCCCTCACCCAGCAGCAGCGCTTCAACTTCGTCCGCGGCCAGGAACGGATCCTGTCCATCGAGCAGGGGATCTGCGTTCATGGCGTGTTGTGCCTTACCCATGTGACGTCCTCCTCCCCCTCTAATTGCTGTTCACCTGCGAGGCGAGACCGCTTTCGCTGTCGCCGCGCTCGGTGGCGGTGTTTTGACCGGCCCGATACCGGTCGATGACGGTCTGACGCCGTCCGCTATCGCTCGGTTCCTGACCACGCGGAGCAATAAGATCATGCGGATCGGCGATCATCGCCGCCAGATTGGCCGCCATTGCACAGCCGAAGCGGCGGTGACGGACATTGTCGAATTCAGTGGCCAGATTATCCCAGCCTGGCTCGCAATCGGGTCCGACGGCCCGATACCGCGTGAAGCTGAAAATCACCGGTGCATGCCCTAGGCCCCGGGCGTCATAGGCCCCGCCCGTAATCTGCCGCCAGTCGATACCGGCGTCGTAGAACTGAGTTCGGGCCAGGGCGATCGCCTGCATGGCGGCCTGCTCATTGCTCCCGCCCTGAGGATAGGAAATCACCAGCGGTCCATGGCCGCGCGCCTTGTATTCGTCGGCCAGCACAGAAATCGCGTCGATCTGCGCCCAGGTCAGCCCGTTGTCTGCCGGATTGACAGGCATATCGAAACGCATGGTCTCGGCTTCCGCCGTGGCCCGCGGCAGGCTTGAAATGGAGGTATCCGCCGGGATCGCGCACGCGCTCAGCAAGCTAAGGGACGCCGTGAGACCGGCAAGGATGAGACGGGTCGAGGTCAGTGTCATCGTCATCACTCCTAGTCGAACAGGAAGCCGATCGGGCCATTCCAGGCGCGGTTTCCAGTATCGGATCCCGGTACGGAATAGGCTCGGTTCAGGCGGGCAAACAGAAGGCTGGAGGCTTCGGACGCCGTCATGAACCCGTCCGCCGGTGTCTCCAAAGCGTTGGGATTGGCGGGATCCACCAGATAAGGCGTAACCAGGATCACCAGTTCTGTTTCCTGGTTTTCATAGTCGCGACTGCGGAACAGGGCGCCCAGCACCGGAATATCCATGGCTCCGGGCATGCCATCCAGATTTTGCCGCGTTTCCTCCTGGATGAGGCCCGCCAGGACAAGACTGCCGCCCGAAGGTAGTTCAACAGTGGTCTCCGCACGGTTCACCGTAAGCGACGGAATGGTCAGACCATCCACTGTGCCGACAATGTTTCCGTCATCATCGGTCACAACACTCTCGGAGAAGGTCAGCGCGCCCTCGGTGGACAGCTCGGAGACTTCCGTGGAGATCCGCAGGCTGATCCGCCCTTCCGACATGACCACCGGCGTAAAGCCCAGGCCCACACCGAACGGTTTGAATTCGATGATGATATTGCCTTCACGGTCGCGACCGACCGGGACCGGGAATTCACCACCGGCCAGGAAGTTGGCGCTCTCACCGGTGATTGCGGTCAGATTGGGCTCGGCTAGTGTCCGCACAAGGCCGACACGCTCCATGGCCTGGACAGCGGCGGAAACACCATCAATGGCTCCGCCACCCGTATTGGTCCAGTCCACGCCCGCTGTGACACCATTGAGGAAACGGCCCACCAGGGAAAACTCGTTCTGGGTCGCGACGGCAAAGTCAAACTCACCCGATGTACCGGTTGTGGCCAGGTTGACGCCCAGCTGGCGAACGATCGTCCGGTCCATCTCCACGATGCGGACTTTCAGCATGACCTGTTCACGACCTTCGATCTCCAGCATGGAGAGAATGTGTTCCGGGTCCTCCACCCATCGCTGGGCAATCCGCAGGGCAGCATCCGCTGAGGCTGCGTTCGGCACACTGCCCGACAGGACGATGTGATCATTCATCGCTTCGGCTGTCACACGGCTGTCTGGCAGGAAGCGCTGAAGACTGTCCTGCAGGGGCGCCAGGTCCCGCTCGACCCGGATGTCCAGATCCAGAACCAGATCCCCGGCGGCATTGAAGAAGAAGGCATTTGTCTGGCCGACACCCATACCCATCAGATATGTCCGCCGCGGCGTGCGCACCACCGCATCCGCAACCTCCGGATTGGTCACAAGAACATCGGAGACATCAGACGGCAGGTGGACCACGGCAGCCTTGCTGAGCGGCAGCGCCAGGCTTTCGGACACCGGACCCTGGCCGGGCTCTCGGATATAGACCTGCATTGTATTGCCGCGCTCATTGACCTGGGCCTGGCTCGCCATCGGCGCCAGGAGGCTCAAAGCCAGAGCGGAGAGGAAGGGACGCATCATGGTCAGTATCCTCAGTTGTCGCCGCTCATCGCGACCTGCTGGGCATGCCCATAGCGGATCAAGGTCACGGAGCTGGAACGGTTATTGTCAAAACTGCTGGAAGCACCGGCATCATCATTTTGAACGAGGACCGGGCCGCCGCTGGCATCAGTCATGGAGCGCAGGATCAAGGTCACTTCGCCACGCGCTACGGCCAGAGAAACAGCGCGGGCCTGGTCAGGCGTCAGTTCGAGCGTCGCCGTCTCACCAATGACGGATTCATCTTCATCATCGCCCTGGAAGCTCTGGTCGATCGCCAAGACACGGGCATTTTCAACGAGGGTTTCTGCGGAAAAGAAACGGCGCGAGGAGCGGCCGGTTTCTTCCTCGGCCTGGAAGGAGACAATCACATCCACACGGTCATTCGGCAGGATAAAACCACCCGCGCCGGTTTCCGCCGAGATCGGCACGGCAACGGCCCGCATGCCCGGCGACAGAACGGCGGACATGAAACCCGCCTCGCCTTGCTGAACCAGGCGGCGACCGGTGATCGGCTCACCCTGCCCGATTTCATTGCGCACCACCGCGCCCACATAATCGGATAATTCTTGTCCGCGCCCTTCAACGATATAGCCCGGGCTCACACCCTCATCCGGCCAGGTTTGCCAGAAGAGATCACCTGCGCTCACCCGCTCGCCAATCGGAAGATCATTGCGTGCCACCAGGATCCGGACCGCCGGGCGCTCTTCCACAACCGCTTCCACAACGGGTTCGCTGGACATGGTCTGACGCACAAGGAAGGCGACAACAATGGCCGCCACACCGGCAGCGACGAGGATAGCGATGCGGACCGCGTTCATGACGCATTATCCCTTCAAGACGCACAAATACGGTCACAATCTGACGCTGAAAGTCTCAAGGGCGCGTTAATGATGTCGGTTCAATCCCGCCTATCCTGCGATTTCACTGTAAGGCGTTCAAACCCCAGCGAAAAACGCATGCCCCGGTAAGACGATCAACGCCCCCGCCGCCAGCGCGATTCCGTAGGGAACCGGAGCGCCATCTTCCAGAGCCGAGCCTTCGATCCAGCCTCCGGGAACCGGCAACATCGGCACGGTGCGTCTCAGGGTCAGGAGCAGCAGGGCCACTCCACCCCCGGCGAGAGCCGTGAAACCGATGAACCAGCCCGTGTCTGGCCAGCCAAACCACAGGGCCGCAGCCGCAATAAGCTTGGCATCTCCCCCGCCCAGCGTGCCCGTGGCAAACAGGAGCATGCCCAGCAACAGCGCGGCAAACCCCGTCAAGGCGTGCAGACCCAGCTCACTCCAGCCGAGACCTGAAAAGGGAACCGCCACCACAAAGGTCAGGGCGACCAGACCGCACAGCCAGTTTGGAATCGTAAAGCGCGTAGCATCGAAATAGGCCGCCATCATCATCAGGACGGCAAACAGATACAGGGCGATCTGGCTCATTGGGGCACTCCCTCATGCGGTGTCCCCAGACGTCTAGCGCCTCAGCCTTAATATTCAGTTTTCCGGATGCGATTCCGAAGTATAGATAAAACAAAGAGGCCGCCCGCAATGCGGACGGCCCTTCGCTTGATTGCTTTTGACTGAGCGACTTAGAGCGCGTCAGCAACAGCCTGCATGTTGGTCTGAACACCAGCACCCAGAGCGGTGACAGCGCCAATGATGACAACAGCGATGAGAGCGGCAATCAGGCCATACTCAATAGCGGTTGCGCCAGACTCGTCTTTGAAAAAGCGATTGATGAACTTCATTTGTCTTCTCCCGTGTTAGGTATCGCACCCTCAGAAGGCATCCATCCCGACCCCTCCTGAACGATGCCCACTAAACACGAGAAGAATTGCCACCAAGTAAAAATCCATGCTTACCAAATTCTTTATATCAGAAACGGGCATCTATAGTTTACACATTACTAATGACCCAAATTGACACACATGAAAATTTGTGGAGCTGGATTTAGAAAGAATTCACACGCGCGCGAGAGGATGGCCGCCATAGATCAAGACGAGTGCGCGGAGTTCGACCCATGTTTCGCAAATGCCTGGCCCTTGTGGCCCCTGTTATTGCCCTTGCGGGTCTGACCGCACCGAGCCTGGCCGATATGACACTGCCGGCGGAACATGCCCGCATTGTACGCCTGCCCGCGGAAGCCTCCGCCGTGGTCATCGGCAATCCCTCCATTGCGGACGCCATGGTCCATGATGGTCGTACACTGATCCTCACCGGTCGCCTGCAAGGCCGGACCAATGTGATCGCGCTCGATCGGATTGGACGGGTGATTTATTCCGAAGACATTGTGGTTTCGCTCGACAATCCCGATCAGGTCGCGCTGTTCAGAGGCCCCAACCGTCATACGCTGAGCTGTGGTGATACGTGCAACGAGATTCCGCGCGTCGGCGACGAGACATCTCGCACCACAGCCCTGACCCAGCAGCAGGATGATCGCCTCACCATCGCCCAAGAGGCCCTGGGCGAAGACACTCTGCCGCAATAAGCCACCCGAACACCATGATCCGGTCTTTTTCCAGCTTCCTGCGACGCTATCGGCGGGCCCGTTCCGGGGCTACGGCCGTGGAGTTTGCCCTGATCGCGGGACCGTTCTTTTTCCTGCTGTTTGCCCTGATGGAGATCGCCGCGATCTTCTTTGTCGGAGCGGTTCTGGAAAACGCCATGCTGGAAACCGCACGCGATATCCGCACGGGCGCCGCGCAGGGCGCCGGCATGAGCCGCGCCGGCTTCACCGCCGCGATTTGCGATCGGATTGCCGTGATCGGGAATTGTGACCAGCTGGAAGTCGATGTGAAGGTGTTCAACGGCTTTGGTGACGTCCAGCAGGACAGTCCGATCAATCCGGATGGATCTCTCAACACCGGCGGCATGGATTTCGAGCCCGGTGACGCAGGTGATATCGTTCTGGTCCGTGTCTACTACAAGTGGGAAGTCATTCTGCCCGATTTCGGCGGCTTCCTCACCAATATGGAAAACAATCAGCGCCTGGTCACGGCCGCGACCGTATTCCGGAACGAGCCGTTCGATGACTAGTCTTTTGCGTTTCCTCACCCGTTTTCGCCGCCATGAAGCGGGCATTTCCGCGGTCGAATTTGCCCTGATCGCCCCGCTGATGCTGCTGATGTATCTGGGTGCGGTTGATGTCAGCGTGGCGCTGACGATTGACCGCAAGATCACATCGACGGCCAGCGCCATGGCCGATCTTGTGGCCCAGGATGATGTAATAACCGATCAGGAAATGGCTGATATCTTCGCGGCGGGTCAGGCCATTCTGGTCCCGTTCGACGGAGCACCGCTGCAGGTCCGTGTCTCCAATGTCTATATGGACATGAATGATGATGTCGAGGTGATGTGGTCGGACGCCGAGGGCATGTCCCCGCTCGCAGTGGGATCAACGCCAAGCATGCCCACAGGTGTGCTTTCGCGCAACACGTCCGTGATCATGGTGGAAGTGTCCTACGAGTATAACACCGTCTTCAATCAGCTCGGAATTGGCAGGATCGATATTGCAGAAGAATTCTACCTGCGCCCGCGCCTGACCTCTTTCGTGGCTCGCGACTAGCCAACCCCGACTATCCGGCTGACCTCGACCTCTCCCATCAAGGCATTGGTGAGGGTGATCCGGTCAGCCGCCAGCAGGTCTTCAAGCGGGTATTCGCCTTCGATCACGCCCCGTTCCTCCAGGACCCGCGCACGCATCGTACCGGGAAGAATGCCGCACGCCTCCGACGGCGTGAACCATTGGCCCTCCCGTCGCCAGAAGAGGTTGGCACAGTCTGCAGACGCCAGCCGCCCCGCTTCATCCCGCATCAAGGCCATATCCGCCCCCATGCCATCAGCCATGCGACGCGCCTGGAGACCATCTGTGTAAGACAGGGTCTTGTGCACCGATGCCGGACTGGTGGAATTGCGGCAGATCGAGACCAGGCCCAGGGAGACACTGTCGGGCGGCGGCGCCAGAGGGGATGCGGTCATCCACACCTGCGCGTTCTCAGTCCGGGCAGGAGCCAGACCTCGCGCCATTTCGCCCCGGCTGATGGTGAGGCGCAAGGCGGCCTGGGCGAGGTTGTGCTCGAAACACAACGTGCGAGCCGCCTGAGCGAGATCATATCGGTCAAACGGGTTCTCAAACCCCAACACGGCACAGGACCGTGTCAGACGGGCTCGATGACGCTCAAGGCCGGGAATCTCCCCGCCTTCAAACCGCAGGGTTTCAAACAACCCGTCCCCCAACGTGAACCCCCGGTCCTGCAAGCTCGGCCTGGCGATGGTATCGGCGACCATCTCGCCATTCTGCCAGATCCGCATCACAGCCCCTCCATTGCACCGTGACCTGTAATGGCCTGGAACAGGCCGGACGCCTTCGTCAGCGTTTCCTGATACTCGGCTTGCGGATCGGACTCGGCCACGATTCCCCCGCCCGAGCGGATCACCACCGACCAGTCAGGCCCGGCCCGCTCAAACATCACAGTCCGGATCATCACATTGAGATCGAGGGTCTGCGTGCCAGACATCCACCCCAGCGCGCCGCAATACGCCCCCCTGGCCTCCCCTTCCAGTTCCGCAATGATCTCCATCGCGCGCACTTTCGGCGCTCCGGTAATCGATCCGGGCGGGAAACTGGCTGCCAGCAAATCCAGCGCGTCAGTGCCTTCAGCCAGTCGCCCGGTCACGCTGGACACGAGGTGATGCACATTCGAATAGGTTTCGACACCGCACAATTGCGGCACCTTCACGGACCCTGTCACGCACACCCGCGAGAGGTCATTGCGCATCAGGTCCACGATCATCA
The DNA here is from genome assembly GCF_047308265.1 of Maricaulis sp. D1M11. Taxonomy (NCBI): domain Bacteria; kingdom Pseudomonadati; phylum Pseudomonadota; class Alphaproteobacteria; order Maricaulales; family Maricaulaceae; genus Maricaulis; species Maricaulis sp. D1M11. The sequence goes on along the minus strand of NZ_JBKQWY010000007.1, from coordinate 40,640 downwards.
GATTTTCCGCGCGGTCCTTGCCGCTGTCGAGCAATTCCGCGGCGAGCGCCTGGTCCTCGTCAGGTGTCGCACCGCGCGGTCGCGTCCCCTTGATCGGCCGGGTTTCAACCGCGCCCGCGGTGACAGCGATAAAGCGTTCTGGGGAATGAGTTGCCAGAACACGATCGCTCGACAGGCAAAAATACGCCGCATGGGGCGCGGGACTGTCCTGCATCAGGCGTCGAAACACATCGTATGGCGTGTCATGTGCCCCCAACATCCCGGAGAAGCGCTGCGACAGGTTTAGCTGGAACACATCGCCCGCATGGACGTAATCGCGCGCTTGTCGGGCTCGCTCGATATAGGCGTCACGTGACCATAAGGGGCTCAGCTCACCCCCAGCCGGGACTGGATGAGACGGGATTTCCCCTGACGCCTGCCCCGCTTTGATGACGGCCAGAAGCTGGTCCATCGTGGTCTGGCACTGCCCCTTCAGCCAAACCGTCTTGGAGGTTTCGTCAAACTCCAGCCAGGCCGGATAATAGCCCATGGCCAGATCCGGTGCAGCCCGTTCAAAGGTCGGCAATCGCTCAAAAGCACCGGCCAGGTCATATCCCAGAAGCCCGGCCCAGATCCCGCCCTGCGGACCGTATCTGACCTGCTGCGTCCATGCATCATAGGTCTCGCGGTCCTGCCCTTCACACACCTCGCCAGGCGCGATGAACAGGCGTGATCGCCCCGACACCGCATCATGCAGCAGTAATGACCAGGGTGTTTGGGCGAAGGGCGCGAAAGCATTGACCGGATCGAACCAGTCCAGAGTCTTGGACAGGGCCTGTGTCTGCGCGACCTCCGGGCCGCCTGTATGCGACGTCACCGGTCGAGCCAATGCGCCTTGAGCGCTTCGATCTCGTCCTCGGTAATGCCCAAGGCGCCGGTCAGATAGTCGTGCGACGAACCAATGGTCGCAAAGGATTCATTGAGGAAATCGGCATGGACACCGAGGAAGACCCGCATGGCCTCTTCATCCACCTCCAGCCCCATATCCTTGCGCAACCGTCCCTGAAAGGCCGGGACCAGGCGATCATAATCCACCGCCGTATTGGTGAGGAGATAGTCCTCCATGACCACATCCCGGTCCACACCGAGCGTATCAAGAACCAGGGCGCAAAACAGGCCGGTCCGATCCTTGCCCGCCGCACAATGCACGAGGAAGCCGGACTCGGCATCGCCGTTCGCCAGAGCCCGGAAGGCATTGCGAAACACGATCTGATTGCCCTCTTCAGTGGGGATACGCTGATAGGCGGAGAGCATGTAACCACGCACGGTGTCAGGCGTGATATCGCCCTTGCGCAGAAATTCCAGGTGCGGCGGTTCGGGATGATCATTCTGATCAGACGACAGGGTGGTGACACCGGGCGTCTCGAGCCAAGGAGACGGCATCTGATTGCGTTCACGTGGACGGCGCAGGTCAGCCACCACAGCGATATTCAGTCCGTGAAAATGGTCCAGATCCGCGTCGCTGGCATGGGCGAAATGACCGGACCGGAAGAGGCCCGGGCGAATAACCGCGCCATCAAGGCCGGTATACCCGTGCCAGTGGCGAAAGTTATAGACATTATCAAGCAGAGTGACTCGTTCCATATGATGGAGGTACGCCCTCACACCCGGCGGGGCAAGGGCTCACTGGACACGAAAATTTCCCAAACGGGGCAGACAGACGCCCAGCCCATGCACCGCAAGGACACTCCACAATGCGAGGGGACGCGCCCAAGCGACGGGCAGTCCCGGACCGATCATCAAGACGATGGTCAGAACACGAAAACTGATCGCCGCAAAACCAAGACTGAATGAAAGGGCCAGCCAGAATCTCGCCGCGCCGATCTCGGCAGTATCCGCCATCCAAACGGCCCGCAGGCAACTGCCAAGCCAAAGAGCACCCCAGACCACCCGCCCCAGACGTTCGGGCCAATAGGGCGGGTCACCGGCCATGAGGGCCGCGCCCGAAAACACACACCCCAGAACCGACAGGGCATAGAGGCTCATCAACACCGGATAACGGGCCGGGTCGCGTTTCGATTGTACCAGTACCATACCGCAAATCAGTGCTGCCAGCCCCAACCCGCCATGCAGGGGGGACGCCGGGCCAGGGCCGGCAACACATTCAGGTGAGCCCGTCTCGCTGGGACCGAGACCACAGGACAGGCTGATCCAACACATCAAGCCGATCCCGGTCCACAGGAGCAGGGGGAGGCCCCAGCGACGCACCGGACTCACCATCTCTTCAGGCCGCGATCCGGGTCAGAAGCGGCGCAGCAAGACGAGATGCCCGCCTGCGACATGATCCGCGTCAATGATCGGGCTGTCCTTGGCACTATCTGAGAGGAATTCCACGTCCGCCCCTGCCACCAACAGCCAGTTGGTGTTGATTGCATAGGTGAACTCGGCCTCCAGGACGGGGGTCACGCCTGCATCCACGGCATAGGCCGGACGCCCCTGGCGCGCCTCCTCGGCGTAGACCCCGTAAAGATAGGTCGACAAATCCTGGTCCTGCCAGCGACCCCCAACCCGCCAACCCAGGCTCATCCGGTCCGAGATCTGGTGGTCCATGCCCACGCGCAGGCTGGCTTCCTGCCCACCATGGGCATCGGTGACATCAATGAAATAGTCGAATTCGGCGACAACCGGCCCGCGCTCGAACTGTGCAGCTAGGCCGACTTCACCCGCCATATCCCGGCTCATGTCTTCCAGCCCGGTCACCTCGCCGGGGTCGGCAAAACCGAAACGGGGACGCGCCCGCACGTCCACCTCGAACCCGTCGCGTTCAAAAACCTTGACCCCGAGCCCGTCTACACCGGCCGAGATGCGCTCACCCTGATAGAGGATTATGGGCACCGGGCTGACATCGAGATCACCGCTTTCACCCAGAAAAGGAATGGTCTCCACCAGAACACCGGCGCCGACATAGACTCGTGCGCCCTCATTCTCCTGCGCATACCCTTGTCCTGACCCAAGACCCCAGACCAGTGGCACCAGCGCGCTTACCCACATCAATCGACGAAGCTTCATCATCATCCTCAACTCACTGAGAGGATCCGCAAAAGGCGGGCCCTCGAGATGAGCGGGATATGTCAGGTCTCGGAAGGACGGTCGCCCAAGCCTGTAGGATCGGTCATTACAATGTCCGAACCGTCCGGCCCGGACATGCTGGACGCCCCCGGGTCCGGCAACGCCTCAGGCCAGTCGAGAGGATTCCGGCGCCAGTCCGTGGGCGTGACACCGGTATGTTTGCGAAAGGCCGCATTGAAGGTCGAGCGGGAGTTGAAGCCTGTCGCATGAACGATATCGAGCACGCGCTCGCCACTGCGCAAGCGATGACAGGCCTCACCAATGCGCCACATGTTCACAAAATCAAAGAAACTACGCCCCAGATGCTCGTTTAGGGTTTGGGAGACATTGTTCTCGCTGACATGGATCATGTCGGCGAGACGACGCAAGGACAGCCCACTATCGCGATAAAGGCGTCCCTCCGCCATCGCCGTGTCCAGACGCGCAGCGATCCGCGCCATTCTCTCCGAGGACAAGGCGCTTTTGGAATACTTGGCGGGTTGGGTCGGCAAGTCCGGTGCGTCTGTGACGGCCTGTTGGAAAACAGTGGCCTGGTTCAGTCCGAAATAGGCGGTCCCGCTGACCCAGAACAACTCCAGAATCGACACGATATTGCCCTCAATAGAGTCATCAATCGCCACGACCTCAACCAGGGTGAAGAAAATTCCGACCAACCAGGCAAAGGTCAGCGCGAGAAGAATATTGCGGAGCCAGAGCAGGGATTTGTTTTCCAGATTGGAGAACACATTGCGGATGGTCACCGAGTGTCGCCCCAGATGCCGATAGGTCAGCACAAGGCTAATAAAGGCGACGGCCAGAAAGATGAAATCAATCGCCTGGACCGCCATGCCGGCCAGGCCTTCGGGAGGCGCACCGCTATCCAGGCTGGCAATCTTGTCCTGCGCGGGTAAGCCATACCAAGGCAGCAAAAGAAGATAACCCAGCGGCACTAAACCGCCATACATGGCGATCCGGCGTACAGTCAGCTCAGGGCGCAAGGGATTGGTGACGTCCCGCACATACAGCAGGATCGAGGGCCCCATCAGGATGATGATTGGCCAGATCAAACCCGCCATCCAGGGGTGAGCGTCATAGACCCCGCCCAGCGCCGCCAGATCATCGATTTCCGACAGGGCGGCGACACCCAGGAAGGTCATCAACCCGACCCGAACGCGCACATCCTCCGCAGGTCCCCGCATCAGCAGCAGACAGGTGAACAAGGCGACCCCGATGATCATCGCCGCAAAAATCGTCTCAACAAAGATCAGAGCTTCAAGACTCATGAAAGCGGCTCCTCAGCCGTCAATGCCTGCCTCGCGCAGGTCTTCAAGCAGAGATCGGTACTGCGCGATCAAATAGCGCTCCTGGGACGCCAACTCTGTAAAACCGATCGCGGTGAACTGGAGTACGGGCCGCAAATCCGCCTCTTCCATCACCTCCGGACCGGCAAACAGAAGATCGACAATCTGGCGCCAGGTCGATTCCACGCCATTGGCCTGCATGTCATAGACGCGCGCTGTCTCGGCGACCACTTCATAGGGAAGCACATCCAGACGCCCGTGCTGTTGAGCATGGGTCCAGGCAAAACGCGACAGCCCCGGCGCATTGATCCCCTGCGGCATGATGCGGGCTGACTCACCGAAGATCGTGCCGGTCACGGGTGTCTCGCTCGCATCAATCTCGGCCAGACGGTCACCAATACGCGCCGCGACCGCCTCGTGATACGTCGCAACCCGTTCGAGCTGGGTGATGTTCGATTCAATTTCTGCAACAACCCGCGACATGGCCTCGCGTGCAGCCCGTCGATCCGCCACATCCTCACGCCATTCATTGACGATGAAACCCAGCACAACGGCGAACACGATCAGTCCGGCCTCAATGAGGGCGCGGCCCAGCCAGGGCGGTTTCGGGATGGAAATGGGCGAGGTCATCACATTATTCCTGTATGGAGTTCGTCACCTGGTTCGATTAAACGGGACGCCAGAACTGGCCCGCCGACACGGTCGGGACATCTGGCGCATGCCAGGTCCTCCACCGCATACCGTGCCGTCTCACACCCCGCCACCCCCTAATCCTCAGCCCTGGCCCAGTAGGGATCCGTACTGAAGGCCTGCGCGAGATAGCCCATCAACACGGACACGCGTGGCAGGGTACGCAGATCCATGTGCGTGAGAACCCAGAGTGTGTTTTGCGATGCATGCGGATAGGTGAAACAGCGCACAAGATCCTCGCGCCGTAGATCATCCGGTAGCAAAGCCACGCCCTGCCCCTGAGCGGCCAACGACGCCATCACCGTCAGGTCATCACATTTGAGAGGAGACAGGGCCTGTCCGTCCTCAAGAACACGACGATAGGCGGGGTAGCGAGCAAGCGGCCCTGCGGGCGCGATCAGGCGGTGTCGGGCGAGGTCCTCGAGCTGGGCCAAAGGGTCGTGGTTCACCAGATAGTCCGGTGACGCGTAGACCGACCAGTCAATGCTCAATACCCTGCGCCCCCAGAGGTGGTCAGGCGGGCTGGCTGAGACCCGCAGCGCTATATCCGCCGTGCGATCGGCCATGTTCACTTCCTGGTTGGACACCAAGAGCTCAACCTGGATCGCGGGATACATCTTGCAGAAGTCCGCGAGATAACGCGGCACAACAGTCTCTGCAAAACTGCGGGGGACGGTCAGGCGCACCAGACCCTCTGCACCTGTGTCACGCCCGGCGATACGACGTCCGATATCGTCAAAGCCCTGCGCAATGTCGAGCGCCAGATCCTGCATATCCCGTCCGGCATCGGTGAGGACATATCGCCCCCTGATCCGGTCAAACAGACGGGTTCCCATCTGTTTTTCCAGGAGCGCCATGTGACGAAACACCGTGGCATGGCTCTGCCCCGTGCGCGATGCCGCCCGGACCTGCGACCCCGTTTCACAGACAGCAAGAAAGGTTTTGACGAGATTCCAGTCCACGGATCACCATTTCATAGATGAAATACCCGCTCAAATTTTTGCCTATCCCGCCCGAAACTGCAATGCACCATATGCAAGCCGATCCACCCCTCACAGCCTGGGAGCTCTGTCATGATTGGCTATACATCACTTGGTACCGACGATCTGGTCCGTTCTGAACGTTTCTACGATGCGTTTTTGTCAGAGCTGGGCGCACACCAGATCATGAAAATGAACGATTTCATCGTCTGGGCCCCGCATGAAGGCGGCCCAGCCTTCTCGATCCACATTCCCGAAAACGGTCAGGCCGCCACCATTGGAAATGGCGTCATGATTGCGCTCTCGGCGAGCTCGCCCACCCAGGTCGATCTCCTTCACGCCAAAGCCCTCGAACTGGGCGGCACGGACGAGGGGCAGCCGGGATATCGGGCTGATGGGTTTTATGCCGCCTATTTCCGCGATCTCGACGGAAACAAGCTGAACATTCATCATCTGGAGAGCTAGAACCCGACGCCCAACAGGGCCGGCGTTCGCCATGAGCAGAACGCCGGTGCCTGTGTTTATCGGAAGGGCGGCTCGTCGAAACTGCGCAGCTTGCGAGAGTGCAGAGCCTCGCCACCATCCTGCTTGAGCAGTTCCAGCGTCTTGATACCGGCACGCAAATGCTCGGACACCGAGCGCTGGTAGAACAGGTTCGCAGCACCTGGCAGTTTCAGCTCACCGTGCAGCGGCTTGTCCGAGACACACAACAGCGTACCGTACGGTACCCGCAGGCGCAGGCCATTCGCGGCGATGGTGGCCGATTCCATATCCACAGCAATGGCACGCGACTGATTGATGCGTTTGGCCGCTGCCGCGTAACGCAGTTCCCAGTTCCGGTCGGCATAGGTTGCAACGGTCCCGGTGCGCAGGCGACGCTTGAGATCCTCGCCCCCATCCCCGGACACATCAGCCACAGCCTCTTCCAGTGCGATCTGGATTTCGGCGATCGGTGGAATCGGCACCTCCAGCGGCAGATCGTCATCGAGCACCGCATCATAACGAAGATAGGCGTGTGCCAGCACATAATCGCCCAGACGCTGGGAATGGCGCAGCCCGCCACAGTGACCGATCATCAACCAGCATTGCGGTCGCAGAACAGCCAGGTGGTCTGTGATATTCTTGGCGTTGGACGGACCAACCCCGATATTGACCATGGTAATGCCCCGGCCGCCCGGTGCCTTGAGGTGATAGGCCGGCATCTGGAAGCGTCGCCAGGGCGCTCCTTCCACCACCGCATGGGCATTGGGTGTGTCCGCATCCACAGTCACAAAACCGGCGGCTGAGAAACTCTCATAGTGATTGTCTTCCTTCAGCTGACCGATGGCCCAGCTGGTGAAGGCATCCACATAGCGGTGGTAATTGGTGAACAGGATGAATTGCTGCACATCCTCATAGGGTGTGCCGGTATAGTGTTTCAGCCGCTGCAGCGAGTAATCCGTGCGCGGGGCATCAAACAGGGCCATGGGCCGGTCCGCACCCGGCACATGAAGATGCTCGCTATTGGGCACTTCATCATTGATCTTGGAGAGGTCCGCATAAGGGAAATGGCGCACCAGTTCGGCCGGTGTCGCGGCATCCATGTCCAGACCTTCAGCGCCATCCAGCACGTAGGAAAAGGGGATCTCCACCTCGGATGGCCCCACTTCGAGCGTAATGTCATAGGTCTCGATCAGCAGGTCGAGCTGCTGACAGAGATAGTCCCGAAACAGCTCGGGGTGTGTGAAGGTCGATTTATAGATACCCGGATCGGTAAATTTGCCAAAGGCCCGACTGATCGGCGGGGGCGGTCCGTCCGGCGCGTAATTCACGCGCAATTCCGGATAGACAAACGCCTGTTCGGCTCGCAGGGCGGCGACGTCGATCTTTTCGCCACTCAAAAATGTTTTCAGGGCCGCGCGCAATCGGTCTACGGCGGCAGTATAGAGGCGGTCCAGCTCGTCGACGGCCTCTTTCGGTGTGTTCACTATCTTATATTCGGTCATCGCGGCGATATGACATGAAACCGCCCTGCTCGTAAATCGGAATCCCGCAGCCTCACGCAAGCCTGATTTTGGCGCGATCTGAATGTTCACATTCGCGTTTCAGCATTGGCCTGGGGAAAACTTCTCTGTATTCACGCCGGTTCGCGGATTTTTGCCCGCTACGACTGAAAGAGAGACACGTCATGACCAACACACAAACCTGGATCGTCCTGAAATTCGGCGGCACCAGCGTTAAATCGCTGGCGGATTGGCGTGTCATCTCCAAACAGGTCACGGCCCGCCTGGAGGCCGGACACCGCGCCCTGATCGTCCACAGCGCTCTGTCAGGCATTTCCGATGCACTGGAAGACCTTGTGATCGCTGCTCTGGAGAACGAGGCTGAACCGGTTCTCGCCGCCATTCGTGCGCGCCATCTCGATCTTGCCAGCGAGATGGAACTGGACGGGGCCGCCCTGCTGGACAGCTATTTCACCGGGCTGGAACGTCTGTCCGCCGGCATCAGCCTGACCGGCGATGCCAGTCCGCGTCTGCGTGCCCGCATCATGGCGCACGGTGAGCTGATGGCCACCACACTCGGCGCAGCCTGGCTGAACAAGACCGGCCTTCAGGCCCACTGGCTGGATGCCCGCACAGCGCTGCAGGCTTTACCCTCAGACCCGGTCTCCTCCTATCTCAATGCCGATTGCGCCTATGACACCGACACGGCCCTGCAAGCCCGGCTGGACGATACCGGCGCTCCGGTAGTCATCACCCAGGGCTTTATTGCGGGTCGTGAGGACGGCGATACAGCCATTCTGGGCCGAGGTGGATCAGATACGTCTGCGGCCTATTTCGCCGCCAAGCTGAATGCGGATCGACTTGAGATCTGGACCGATGTCCCCGGCTTCTTCTCCGCCGACCCGCGCCTGACGGGATCCGCCCGTCAGATCCGGGCACTGTCCTATGAGGAAGCCCAGGAACTGGCGTCCATGGGCGCCGGCGTCCTGCATCCACGCGCCATAGCGCCGGTCCGCAAGGCCGGTATCGCCATGCAGGTTCTGTGTACCCATCAACCCGAACTGGACGGGACCCGTATCCAGGCAACCCCCTCGGAGGATGCGCCCCGCCTGAAAGCCGTATCAGTGAAACATGGCGTTCGCCTCTTCACGCTCGACAATGACGGCATGTGGCGGACGTCAGGCTTTCTCGCCAAGGCGTTCGAACCCTTCGCCCAGCATGGCGTCTCTATTGATCTGGTCTCCACGTCGGAAACCTCTGTCACCCTCTCCCTGGACGAGGACCCGGCCCTCACGCCGGAAGTGCTTGACCGGTTGCGCTCAGATCTTGAAGCCATCGCTCGTGTCGAGTTGATCGAGGACTGTGCGGCGGTCAGCCTGGTCGGGCGCGGTGTCCGAGCCCTTCTGGCCCAATTCGGTCCGGCCATGGAGGCCTTTGCGCATTATCCGGTTCGCCTGGTCAGCCAGGCCGCCAATGACCTCAATCTGACCGTGGTCGTCGACGGCGACCAGGGCAAGGCCTTGTGCCGTCGCCTGCATGATCAGCTCATCCAGCCCAAACCCCGCGATGTGACCTTCGGCCCCAGCTGGCGCGAACTCCAGGCCCAGGCAGTGGACACGCCGAGCGCCTCATCACCTGTGTGGTGGCGGACCAAGCGACAGGCTCTGCTCGACCTGTGTCCCGCCGACAGCGCTCTCTATGTCTATGATCTGGAGACAGTCAAAGCCCGGGCCAGCGCCATATCCGGACTGAAAAACCTGGATCGCGGCTGGTATGCCATGAAAGCCAATCACCAGCCCGATGTGATCCGGACTGCGGTTGAAGCGGGGCTGGGTGTGGAATGCGTCTCCATGGCCGAGGTCCACGCCGCGCGCGCCGCTGTGCCGGACCTGGGGCCGGATCGGATCCTCTTCACACCCAATTTCGCCTCGCGGGCTGAATATGCCGAAGCGATCGAAATGGGGGTCCATCTCACCCTCGACGGCCTGCACCCGCTCCGCCATTGGTCCGAGATCTTTGCCGGTGCGGAGATCACCCTGCGCATCAATCCGCAGCGCCCGGAAGGCCACCACAAACATGTGCGCACAGCGGGTCCGGAAGCCAAGTTCGGCCTGCATGCAGACGAACTGCCCGAAGCGATCGACCTGGCCCGCAAAGCCGGCGCCATCATCACCGGCCTGCATGTCCATTCCGGCTCCGGCATTTCCGATCCGGAACACTGGCGCCGGGTCGGCCTGTTTCTCACAGAGACAGCCCGGGATCTGCCGGATGTCAAAATCCTCGATCTGGGCGGCGGTCTGGGCGTGGATGAGGCCTCCGGGCCGCGCCGCATCGATACGGATGCGCTGGATGTCATGCTGGGCGAATTGAAGACCGCCTATCCGAACTATCAGCTCTGGCTTGAGCCGGGCCGTTTCATCGTCGCGGAATCCGGAGTGCTGCTCGCCCGGGTCAATCAGGTCAAACACACACCAGATGCCCGCTTCATCGGCATTAACACCGGTATGAACAGTCTTATCCGCCCGGCGCTCTATGGCGCCCGGCATGATATCGTCAATCTGACGCGCCTGGATGAGCCCATGGACTGGGTTGCCGATATTGTCGGTCCGATCTGCGAGACTGCCGACCGTCTCGGTGCCCAGCGTCTGATGCCACACACCGAGGAAGGCGACATCATCCTGATCGGCAATGGCGGCGCCTATGGCAGGGTCATGGCCTCGACCTATAATTTGCGCCAACCCGCCGGTGAGGCGGTGATCTAACCGCGTCTCACCTCCATGATTGCCCCGCCCGATCTCAGCTCTATGCTGCGGGCGGGGTTTTGTTGGACCGGAATGGGTACGCGGCGATGAATACACATGAGTCCATGAGCGCACAGACGTCTGTGCGTGCCTATCGACCGGCGCTGGACGGGCTTCGGATTGTCGCCTTTGGCCTGGTCGCGCTCTATCATCTCACGACGATCGAGGCTCGGTATGGCGATGGCAACCTTCTATCGCCCCGTCTGCTGCTCGGCGTGTCCGGAGTTGATATCTTTTTCGTGCTCTCCGGCTTCATGATGGGGCAGCTCTTTATCGGACAACCTGCAAACCGGCGACCGACACCGCTCCGCTTTCTGATTGACCGCGCCTCGCGGCTCTTCCCGCTCTACTGGGCAGTCAGCCTGGCCCTTCTGGCGGTTTGGCTGGTTCAGCCCGATCTGGTCTTTGGCAGTCGTTCGGAAACGCCGGACCTCATCCGGTCCTTCCTGTTATGGCCCGCCGACACGGCGCCCCTGCATGCCGTGGGCTGGACACTGGTTCATCTGGCCTTTTTCTATCTCGTCTCCGCCGCATTGCTGGCCCTGCCAAGACGCTGGCTCTGGCCCGCGCTGGGGATCTGGGCCGGGTTCACACTGGTGCTCTATGCCGTCGGGGCCGGACAATGGACCGCTGAGACCCGTCTGATCTCCCATCCGCTGGGACTGGAATACATTCTGGGCCTTGCCCTCGCCCTGCTCCCCACCCCTTCACCGGTGCGCGCACGCCTTCTGGCCATCATGGCGGGCATGATCATGCTGACTGTCGCCGTCGGCGCGGCCCTGATTGACCAGGATCTGCGCCTGCTTGCTCCCTTGCAAAGGGTCGCGCTTCTCGCGCCTGGCCCGGCCCTGATGATCTATGCGCTCAACGCCTGGACGCACTCGCAACCCTCATCACGCTGGCTCAGCCTGGCCGGCGTGGCCCGAGCGGGATTTGCGCTTTATCTGACCCATATTCTCGTGATGAGCGTCATCGGGCGGATCTGGTCGCCCTTCGCCTTGCCCGGACTTTTGGACAATATGCTCATGATCCCGGTCATGCTGATCGCCAGCCTGGTCGCGGCCATGCTCACCGAACGCCTGTTTGAAACCCCGCTCGCACGGCTTATCCGGCAGCTTGGCCCTTCACGCTGACACACAGAAAACCCCGCCTGGCACGGCCAGGCGGGGGTTTTTTATCCGATTCATCGTGAGACCCTATTCAGCCTCGGCGGTCTCCCGATTGGTTTTCATGTCATCAAACATAGACCACACACCCTCATCGCCGTGCCAGTCACCCTGGGTGGCCCCCTTGGAATACTCCGTCGCACGCGCCTCGAAGAAGTTGGCGTGTTCAACTCCGTTGAGGATTTCCGTCAGCCAGGGCAGCGGGTGTTCCTTGACACCATACAGCTTGGGCAGGTCGAGCTGCCCCAGGCGCCAGTCCGCAATATAGCGGATATATTGCTTAATATCGTCCGGCGTCATGCCTTCGACCTCACCCATCTCGAAGGCGAGCTCGATGAACTTGTCTTCAAGACCGACCACAGTGCGGCAGCACTCGACAATGTCGTCCTTGACCTCCTGGGTCAGGGCGCCGGTCTCCTTGGCAAAGGCATGGAAGAGCTTGATCATGCCTTCACAGTGCAGGCTCTCATCACGGATCGACCAGGTTACGATCTGCCCCATGCCCTTCATCTTGTTGAAGCGCGGGAAATTCATGAGCATGGCGAAGGAGGCGAAAAGCTGCAGTCCTTCTGTGAAAGCCCCGAACATGGCCACCGTACGCAGGATATCAGCTTCCGATTCAACACCGAACCGCTGCATGTAATCATGCTTGTCCGCCATCGCCTGGTATTCCATGAAGGCGGAGAATTCGCTGTCCGGCATGCCGATGGTTTCCAGCAGCAAGGCATAGGCGGCAATGTGAATGGTCTCCATATTGGAGAAGGCCGACAGCATCATTTTCACTTCCGTCGGACGGAAGACGCGGCTGTAGCGCTCCATGTAATTGTCATTCACTTCGACGTCCGACTGGGTGAAGAAGCGGAAAATCTGGGTCAGGAGATTGCGCTCCTTGTCAGACAGCTTGGTCGCCCAGTCCTTGCAATCCTCGCCGAGGGGCACTTCCTCGGGCATCCAGTGAACCTGTTGCTGCTTCTTCCAGAAGTCATACGCCCACGGATAGCGGAACGGCTTGTAGGAGTGACTGGTGGTCAAAAGACCGGGTGTATCCGGGGTAATGATGGTCATGGAAACCTCGCCTGCGTCGAATCGGCGTCGCCTGCGCGACACACAACATATTGCGCCCAAGCCTACCGAAACGTCTACACCTTGTTGTGGATCTTCCACATCTTCGCGATCATGTGTCGCAGCTAGGGTGCAATTCAAACGCGATGATAGTGCTTTTATCGAGCTGATGTCCGATCATAAGGCGCTGACATTCAGCGTCGAACCTACCAGGTCCAGTTGACCGAAACCGCGCCGAAATCCTCGGTCTCTTTATATTTCTCGACGCCCGCGACGTATTCATACTCACGTCGGACATAGGCAAGCGAAATATCAGCATCGCCCATCCGCAGGGCCACACCGGCCTGACCATCTCCGACCACCTGGCGCTGGGTCAGATCGAACGCTTCGCGCAGATCCATGCCTTGCGAGGGATCATACATCAACGCCCGGCGATCAGCCCCGGCAAAGACGAACCAACTGGCACCAGGCTCTTCATCGCTGCCCAAATACTCGCCGATGCGCACTTCAGCGCCGGCGCTGGTAGCTGAACCATCCGGTCCGACACTGACACCGGCATGCGGGGTGACGGACACATCCAGCTGATTGCCCTCGCCCGGTGAGTCAAAAGATCGGCTGTAATTCACGGCCACCGTCGGGCGATGGTCTTCGTGTTCGACAACAACCGGCGAATTGCTCACACGTTCGGGTACAAACAGGTCGTAAGCAGCACCGGCACTGGCATCATCAAGAACGGAGACCTCGATTGTTCCGGCATTGCCCAGATCAATCCGACCGGTGGGTGTGACACTCATGGCTGCCAACGCATCGCGGCCCTCGATACCGGAGCTGGACGACAAGGCCGTCAATGCGACACGGGCGGCTCCCGGTGATAAGGGACGAACATTGCCTTCAGCCATGAACTGGCTTTGCACGAGATCACGACTGGAGACAAACCCGCCGTTTCCGGACGAGCTTGAGAAACTGTGGGCAGAAGCCGGAGCATTGGCTGAGGTTGTGCTCACGACGCCGGAAGAGGTCGCAATACCGGGCGTGGACATCAGATAACTGACGCCACCCAGTGCGACCAATCCCGCACATAGCAATTCGCTGCGACGACCGAGAGCCATCGTTATCCCCCTTGTTGTGACTATAAAACAGGGTCTGTGTGACAGTTTCACCCTGTTTCCCGCCACAGGCGAAAAGAGTTAACACATTTCTGCGCAATTCGTCCAACAGCGCCATAAATAAAAAAAGAGCCCGGCACGAAGCCGGGCTCTCAGGCACACGAAAGACTTGCGTTTTGTCAAAGACTTACTGGCAAGCCAGGCATTCTTCATAATCGGTGGGCGCCGCTGCTTCCATCGCTGCCTCGGCATCAGATTTTTTACCTTCTGCCCCGGCATAGGCCGCGCGCTGGACCGATTTCGAACGGCAATAATAGAGCGATTTCACGCCCTTCTCCCACGCTGTCCAGTGCAGCATGTGAAGATCCCACTTGTTGATATCCCCTGGCAGGAAGACGTTCAGGGACTGGGCCTGGCAGATATAGGGCGTACGATCGGCTGCATGCTCGATCACCCAGCGCTGATCCAGCTCGAACGCGGTCCGGAACAGCGCTTTTTCGTGTTCGTCCAGGCAATCGAGATGCTGGACCGAGCCTTCATGCTCCAGAATGGAGGCCCAGACCGCCGGACGGTTCTCGCCCTTTTCGTCCAGGATGGCCTCCAATTGCGGATTTTTCACCGTCGTGGAACCGGATAGGGTTTTGTGCGTGTACACATTGGCTGGGATCGGCTCGATACCTGCAGACACCCCGCCACAAATGATGGAGATGGAGGCGGTCGGCGCGATGGCAAGCTTGTGAGAGAAACGCGCTTTCACACCCGACAATTCAGCATCCGGGCAGGCCCCACGTTCTTCGGCCAGCTTGACAGACGCCTTGTCAGCCTCCTGGCGGATGTATTTGAATAGGCGCGTATTCCAAGACTTCGCCATAGCCGATTCAAACGGCACATTCATCTGTTGGAGGAAGGTGTGGAGGCCCATCAGGCCCAGACCCACGGAACGCTCCTGGATGGCGGAATAGACCGCCCGGTCCATTTCTTCCGGAGCACGATTGATGAAGTCCTGGAGCACATTGTCGAGGAAACGGAAAATGTCCTCGATGAAGGTCTCGTCGTCCTTCCACTCCATGTATTTCGCCGCATTGAGCGAGGACAGGCAGCACACCGCCGTCCGCTCCTGGCCGTTATGGTCAATGCCCGTCGGAAGCATGATCTCAGAACACAGATTGGACTGACGCACTTTCAGACCCAGCTTGCGCTGGTGGGCCGGAAGTGCGTTGTTCACCGTGTCCGAGAAGATGATGTAGGGTTCACCAGTCTGCAGGCGCAGTTCCAGGATTTTCTGCCACAGCTTGCGTGCATTGACGGTCTTGAGCACCTCACCCGTTTTCGGGGATTTCAGCTCGAATTCCTCATCATCGCGCACCGCTTCCATGAAAGCGTCGGAGATGTTGAGACCATGGTGCAGGTTCAGGGATTTGCGGTTGAAATCTCCAGACGGTTTACGGATCTCGAGAAACTCCTCGATTTCCGGATGGTTGACGTCCAGATACACGGCTGCGGAGCCACGACGCAGGGACCCTTGGGAGATCGCCAGAGTCAGGCTGTCCATAACGCGGATAAAGGGAATAATGCCGGAGGTCTGACCGTTCTGGCCCACTTTCTCGCCGATCGAGCGCACATCACCCCAATACGTCCCGATGCCGCCGCCATTTGAAGCGAGCCAGACATTTTCGGTCCAGCTATTGACGATTTCGTCCAGGCTATCACCCACTGTGTTCAGGAAGCAGGAGATCGGCAGGCCGCGATCCGCGCCGCCATTGGACAGAACCGGCGTGGCCGGCATGAACCACAGGCGCGAGATGTAATCATACAGACGCTGGGCGTGCTCGTAATCATCGGCATAGGCCTCAGCCACTCGGGCGAACATGTCCTGATAGGATTCACCGGGCAGCAGGTAACGGTCTTCCAGAGTCTTCTTGCCGAAATCGGTCAGGAGGGCATCCCGCGACCGGTCCACTTTCACGCTCTGAACCACACGCAGCTCGACCGTCTCCGTGCTCTTCGGCTTGCCGCGTCGACCCGTGGTCGGCTTGGCAATGGAGGCGTGTTGGATGGCCGAATCGAAAGGCGTCATGTCACTTCTGCTCCCAAAATCCGGAGACACATTCCCCGGGCACGCGAAAAATCGCTCGCGTGTCATACATACCGTTAAAGACCGAAAAAAGTCTGCATAGTGTGCCGCTGTCCCCAGCTGACCCAACATATAGTGGCTCAGCTCAAAATGACGGTCAACGGCCAGAATGGGTTCATCCGGGGATTTTTAGTTAACAAGCTGCTAACGCCCCGAATGCGGGCTCAACTCCCATTAACGGGAGTTAAGACCCGATTCACCAATATGCACAGTCAGATTCAAAGCCTCAGGAGAGGTTGAGCAGTTCAGGGTCTCCGCCTTGTGCAGAAATGTTCACTGTAACAGTTCGCTCACCCGCAAAGCGGTGGAGATAATGCGGTCCACCGGCCTTGGGACCCGTGCCAGACAAGCCTTCCCCGCCGAATGGCTGGACCCCGACGACAGCGCCAATCATGTTGCGATTGACATAAATATTACCGGCAGGCACCGCAGACTGAATTTCTTTGTGGAAAGTTTGCAGACGGGAATGAATCCCCAGCGTCAAGCCATATCCCTTGCCTGCGAGCTGTGCAGCAAGTTGCTTAAGCTCGCTCCGACGATACCGAAGAATATGGAGTACCGGGCCAAAAACCTCCCGCTCCATCGAATCGAGATTCGAAAGCTCGATCATCGTAGGAGCGAAGAAACATCCACGCGCCTCCAGCTCGCCCAGATCGAGACGTTTGAGCACCTTCTCCTCTGACGCCATGCGTGTCACATGCGCCATCAAGCCGGCCCGAGCCTCCTCATCGATCACCGGACCGACATCCGTGGACGGCTCAGACGGGTCTCCCAGACACAATTCATCCATCGCCCCTGCCAGGGTCTCGATAAAATCATCGGCCGTCTCTTCGGGCAGAAAGAGGATGCGCAGGGCCGAACAGCGTTGACCGGCGGATCCGAAGGCCGACTGGATGACGTCATCCACCACTTGCTCTTTCAGGGCCGTGGTATCGACGAACATCGCATTGAGCCCCCCTGTCTCTGCAATCAAAGGCGCAATGGCCGCATCGCGCGCGGCCAGCGCCCGATTGATCAGGCGAGCCACCTCGGTCGAGCCGGTAAAGGCGACGCCTGTCGTCCGCGTATCTCGCGTGAGCGCGGCGCCCACACTTTCCCCCTGGCCGGGCAGAAGGTGCAGCACATTCTCAGGCAGGCCGGCTTCACGGAACAGTTTGACCGCCTCATAGGCAATCAACGGCACCTGTTCAGCCGGCTTAGCGAGAACCGTATTGCCCGCCGCGAGTGCCGCTGCAAGTTGTCCGGAGAAGATCGCCAGCGGGAAATTCCACGGACTGATACAGACGAACACTCCGCGCCCTTTAAGACCGAGATGATTCGTTTCACCGGCCGGGCCAGGCATGCGTGTCTCGCCTTCAAACTCCCGTTCCGCCTGGGCGGCATAATAACGGAAGAAGTCGACGGCTTCGCGCACCTCGGCAATCCCGTCTTCCAGCGTCTTGCCAGCCTCGCGGGACATCAAGGCGCACAGACGCAATGTGTCTGCTTCCAGTGCGTCCCCCATCGCGCGCAGGATAGTTCCGCGCGCAACACCGCCCCGGCGATCCCATTCACCCTGGGCGGCGTCTGCCAGGTCGAAGGCCTCGGACACATCAGCTTCACTCGCCTCCACGACCGTACCGACCAGGCGCGCGCGATCCGCAGGCGAAAGAATATCCACGCTCTCTCCCGAGGTTGCGCGTCCGCCAATCAAACCTGTCGCCCTGATCGGCCCTTGAGCATCGAGCCGGTCCAGCGCCTGGGCAAAGTCATGTCGAGTCTGTTGCTGGCTCAGATCGAAGCCTCTCGAGTTGATGCGCGCCTCGCCATAGAGAGCCATAGGTGCAGGAATGCGGGGATGGCGAGCAAGATTAAACGCCGCGTCAAACGGGCCACGTGCCACATCCGTAGCCGGTACAGCATCATCCAGGAAGGAATGGACAAAGGAGGTGTTGGCCCCATTCTCCAGCAAACGACGCACCAGATAGGGCAACAGGTCTTCATGACTGCCCACGGGCGCATACACTCGGACATGCCGCGGCCCGAAGGCGTCGAGAGCGGCCCGGTAGAGCGGTTCGCCCATGCCGTGCAGGCGCTGGAATTCATAGGCCTCGACGCCCGCCTCGAGAGCCAGCTCCCGGACCGAACACAGCGTGTGCGCATTATGGGTCGCGAACTGGGAATAGATGGCCTCCGGCGCGGACAGCATGCGGCGGGCGCAGACCAGATAGTGCAGGTCCGTGGCCGGCTTGGTGGTCCAGACCGGGAAATCAGGCCAACCCATCTGCTGGCTCATCTTGATCTCGGTATCCCAGTAGGCGCCTTTCACTAGACGCACGAGAAAGCGTCGACCGGTCTCGCGGCCCAGATCAATGATCTTGCCGATCACCGCCTCGGCGCGCTTCTGATAGGCCTGCACAGCCAGTCCCAGACCGTTCCATCCTGCGAGACTGTCCTCTCGCGACAGCCGCTCAAGGATCTGCAGGGAGATCACAAGTCGATCAGCTTCCTCCGCATCCATGCAGAAACCGATATCGTGAGCCCGTGCAGCCTGGGCCTGTTCCAACACCCGCGGATACAGCTCGGCCATTACACGGGTTTCATTGACGGCCTCATAGCGGGCATGGAGCGCAGAGAGTTTCACTGACACTCCGTGTACGGCCTCGATGGGCCCGTCACCACGGGCTTTCCCCACCGCTTCGATCGCATCGAGATATCGCTTGTGGTAACGCAGCGCATCAGCCTCTGTACGAGCCCCCTCGCCCAGCATGTCGAACGAACACAACGCCCCCTCGCCCTTCGATCCGCGTTTGAGGGCTTCGGGGATCGTGCGACCCAGCACAAACTGCTCCCCCATAATGCGCATAGCCTGCATGGTGGCGGCCCGAATGACCGGTTCGCCGGCTTTCTGGGTCAGCTTGCGCAGATAGCCGGTCGGGTTCGCACGCGCCTCCGGTTCGACATCGATAATGCGTCCGGTCAGCATGAGTCCGAGGGTGGAGGCGTTGACCAGCCAGCTTTCCGACTTTCCTGCGTGCTCAGACCACTCACCGCTGGAGATCTTCTCGGCGATTAGTTTGTCGGCTGTTTCACTGTCAGGCACACGCAGAAGCGCTTCGGCCAGACACATCAGGGCCAGCCCCTCCTTATTGGATAGGCCAAACTCCTGAAGGAAGGATTCCATCAAGCCTTTGGCCTTGGTCGAACGGCGAGCCCGTTCAACGAGGTCTACAGCCTGATCCTGGATCCGGCCCTGGGCTACAGCATCCAGATTGATTTTGCCGAGAAGTTGCGAAACACGATCATTCTCGTCAGCGTGTTTCAATGCATCAAGTTCGTCCCAATTCAGGGTCAACGTGGAATGGGTATCCATGGTGTCTCACTCCCGAGCCAAAACGGCGTTATTTTGAGCGGAGAATGATCCCGCAAAACCTCCTCGGCAAGTCTTGTGTGCGGTGACCCTTCGCGCAGCCCCTCGAATGCGCTAAGACGCTGTCAGGCCAAGTGAGTGGCGGACAGGAAAGATAGCGGAAACATGGACGTGGAACAGGTCGAAAACGGGACGAATAACGACGTCGAGACGTCTGGCGCGGAGGATCGTCCGCAGCGCATCATGCTGGTCACGGATGCATGGGAACCGCAGGTCAACGGTGTTGTCCGGACGCTGTCGAGAACAATGGAAGAGTGCAAGGCGCTCGGCCATGACGTCGAAGTGATTCACCCGGGTCTGGGATACAAGACCTTTCCCTTGCCTACCTATCCCGAGATCAAGCTGGCCGTGAATGCCCGCGGCGATATCGCGCGGCGGTTTCGGGAATTCGAACCGGAAGCCATCCACATCGCGACAGAAGGACCGCTGGGCCAGGCCGCACGGGCCATCTGCAAGAAGTGGAAGCTTCCCTTCACGACCAGCTACCACACCAAATTCCCCGAATACGTCAACGCCCGGTTCAAATTCATCCCGCTGGCTGCGGGTTATGCCTTCATGCGCTGGTTCCACAATGCCGGCGGCCGCATGATGGTCACGACCCCCTCCATGCGTGACGATCTGGCTGAACGTGGCTTCAAGAATATCACCCCCTGGGCGCGCGGCGTGGATGTGGAACTCTTCAATCCGGACAAGCGTAAGCTGAACGGCGAAGACGTTTACGACGGGCTGGAACGTCCGATCTGGGTCAATGTCGGCCGCATCGCCGTTGAGAAAAACATCGAGTCCTTCCTCGCACTCGACCTGCCGGGCACCAAAGTGGTGGTCGGTGATGGACCGCAGCGCGAAGAACTGGAAACCAAATTCCCTGAGGCCGTCTTTACCGGTTCAAAATTCGGAGATGAGCTGGCTCGCTATTTTGCCGACGCGGATGTGTTCGTCTTCCCGAGCTGGACCGACACGTTCGGCCTGGTCAATCTGGAGGCCATGGCGTGCGGCACACCGGTCGCGGCCTATCCGGCCCACGGCCCCAAGGACATCATCCCGGGGTCCGGCGGCGGTTTCATCAATGAAGACCTGCGCCAGGCCTGTCTCGACTGCCTCGAAATCGACCGCGCTGCACCGCGTGCCCACGCTGAAAAACACTCCTGGAAACAGTGTGCCATCGATTTTGTGCACAATCTCAAGCCTCAGCCCAAGCCCGAACGTCGCCGGTTCTGGCAACGCCTGCGCCGGCGCAATGATCTGGGCTAGTCTCGCCAGACAGCGCTCCAAAACAAACGCCGCCTTTAGCTGAAGGCGGCGTTTTGCATTTCAAGACCAGTGCGGCATAGGTCCGGACTTATTCCGGCGCCTGTGTCATCGGCTCCAGCGCACGGGAGGACCGCGCCACTTCGTCACGCTCGTCTTCCAGGAGCGGGATCAGCCCCCGGTCCGAAAGATATCCGAACTCACCCCAGGCATCTTCAGAGGTAAACTCGGAGACAAATTCGGCGATGCCCGGCACGATCGGTGCGTGCTGGTTCTTCACATAGAAGAAGAGTGACCGCGACACCGGATAATCGCCTTCGGCAATGGCGTAGAATTCCGGTTCCACCCCATCGATCAGCGTGCCGATCAGGCGGTCGGAATTCTGGTCCAGGAAGGAATAACCGAACACACCAAAGGCCGTCGGCGTATTGACAAGGGTCTGTACAATGGCGTTGTCATTCTCGCCTGCATCCACCCATTGACCGTCCTCACGGATCCGGCTGGCAATGGCGTCAAACCGGATCGGATCGCTTTCTTCAAGTTCCGCCATACAGGCCAATCCGCGCGCACCGGCCTGCAAAGCCAGTTCCACAAAGGCATCGCGCGTACCCGAGGTCGGCGGCGGACCGAAAACCTCAATGCGTTGCCCCGGCAGGCTGGCATCCACATCCGACCAGGCCGAATGAGGATTGTCCACGAAGCTCGAACAGGTCTCGTCAGCCGGGACCTGGTCAGCCAGGGCCAGCCACAACTGGGTCAGGGTCAGATCCATGGCCGCCTGACCATTATCAGCCGCGGCCAAAACAATGCCATCATAGCCAATCCGGACTTCGGTGATCTCACGCACACCATTGCTCTGACACAACTCATACTCAGAGGTGAGCATGCGCCGGGACGCATTGGTGATATCGGGATGTTCCGTTCCGACACCGGAACAGAAGAGACGCAGCCCGCCGCCGGACCCGGTGGACTCCACGACCGGCGTTGCAAATCCGGTCTTGGCTCCAAACGACTCCGCCACGGCCGTCGAGAATGGATAAACGGTCGAAGACCCGACAATGCGGATCTGGTCCCGTTGTTGAGCCTCGGCGGATACACTGATCGCAAGACCAGCCGCCAGGGCGATAAACGCCTGCGTTTTCATAGCGGAACCCTTCTAGCCCGCGAGCCGGTTGCCCGGATCGAGTTGTTGGACGACCGGTCTCCCCACCTGTCGAACCATCCCCAGACCAATACACAATTGGCCGCTTTGAAAATCCAATAGCGGCCAATCATGACACTTCTGGGACACGTCTGTGATTAAACGAGACGCTTACGGAGCAGTTGCGAGAACAGATCGATCAGGCTCACCGCAATCACGATCACCAGAACAATCGCCGCCGTACGTTGATAATCGAACGCTCGAACGGCTTCGAACAGGATCTGACCGATACCGCCCGCGCCAATGAGACCCAGAACCGTGGCCGAACGGGCATTGGACTCAAAGCGATACAAGCCAAACGAGGTCCAGAGCGGGGCAACCTGGGGAATCACCGCCCAGATCACCTCGTGCAGCGGTGACGCTCCGGTCGCACGCACACCTTCGACTGGCCCGGGATCGATGGATTCAACCGCCTCGGAGAAGAGCTTGGCCAGAACACCGGTCGTGTGGACGGCCAGGGCCATCACACCAGCCAGAGGGCCCAACCCGACAGCAGCGATAAAGACCAGGGCAATGATCAGCTCGTTGATCGAGCGGAAGACATCCATCAACCGTCGAACCGGCTGAACGACCCAGCCTGGCGCCACATTCCGCGCGCTGAGAAGACCGAACGGGATAGCAGCCAGTACGGCAATGAATGTGCCCCAGATAGCGATCTGAACGGTCACGATCATCTGTGGCAGAGCCTCGCCAATGCCTTCGCTCAGCTCGTGCCAGTAACTGCCGCGCGATTGCGCATCAAACAAATTCTCCGGGAAGAAGCCGGCGATGAATTCACCCATATCCCCCGCGTTTTCGACGAGAAGATAAGCCCGATCCATATTGGCCGCGTTGAAGCTCCAGACCAGAATGACCACCACACCCGCACTCAGGGCTGTGTTCATCGCACGCTGCATGAACGGAACGCGCGGCCCCGGGCCGCGTGGAGCTGTCGCCCAGAGCAAGGCGACGAACAAGCCGGCCGCCAGGACCACAATCACCAGGATCTGGGTCCAGGCACCGGAGGCCTGTGCGCCTGTGTCGGTCCCCGTCTCGCCGATTTCGGCCGTATCGGCGGAGCTGACCAGCGTGGCCAGTTCGGAATTGCCGGCCTCGACCGAGGCCAGACGGGCTTCAAGGTCAGCGATCTGCGCCGCACGGTCCTCTTCGCTCAAATCCGGGTCATTTCGTACAG
Organism: Maricaulis sp. D1M11; assembly: GCF_047308265.1. Classification (NCBI taxonomy): domain Bacteria; kingdom Pseudomonadati; phylum Pseudomonadota; class Alphaproteobacteria; order Maricaulales; family Maricaulaceae; genus Maricaulis; species Maricaulis sp. D1M11. The sequence goes on along the minus strand of NZ_JBKQWY010000007.1, from coordinate 17,299 downwards.
CCGTCAGATTGCGGACAATCTCCAGCTGGACGATCGGATCGAGGTGAGCATTGGATGAGGGCAGGAAAGTCCCGAAAAAGAGCGGCGTCAAAATGGCGCGCGCCTCGGCGATCTCCTCCGGCGTGCCCATGCGACCATAATTCATGAAGAAGTATTGCAGTCGCCGCTTGGCTTCATCATCCAGCTCGCGACGCCAGATGATGGGATCGGTCTGGATCATCGGCGAGCGCCAAATTTCTCGGACCTGCGCACGAACATCCGGCCGACTGCGGGCAATCACTTCCAGATTGGTCGTGTTATTGGTCGCGACATCAACCAGACCGTTGGCAACGGCCAGGATATTCGCCTCATGACTGGCATTGGTGACCGAATTGAAACAGGCATTGGGATCGATCCCGCGCGGTGCAAAGATAAATGCCGACGGCACCAGGAAACCGGATGTCGAATTGGGATCGCCCATGCCAAAATCGATCGATCCATCACAGCTCAACAGATCGTCCAGTGAATTGATCTCGCTCTCCACCGGGACGAGGAGAACCGAGTAATACCCCTCGGCCCCATCGGGGTAGGTTGCTTTGGCAAACACTTCCCCGCCCGACAGGCGCACAGCCTGTAGACCGGAGAAATTGGAGAACCAGCCAAACTGCACGCTGTCATAGCGCATGGCCTGGATCATGCCGGCATAGTCAGACGCGAAATAGGGCTGGATGTCGTAGCCGGTCCATTCCGACATGGCATCGATCAGCGGACGCCAGTTGCTTTCAACACCGGCCGTCGATTCGGTAGCAATAATCCCGAAATTGAGCGTGCGGCGCTCGCCGCTTTCGCCGCTGGCATCCGTTTCGGCGGATACATCCGTGTTTCCGGCCGGAGCACAGGCGGCCAGCGTCGCAAGAGCGAGACCGGCCAGAAGGGTCGCAAACAGGCGTGACAGAGCGCGCATCACTCTTCACCTCCATAAAAGGCGGCCTCGTATTCCGGACCGTAGATTTCAATCAGCTTGTCCTTGGTGAGCCCTTCGCTCGGCCCGTCATAGACAATATGTCCCTTGTTCAGGGCGACTGTGCGCGCGCAGTAGCGGCGCGCATAATCGACCTGATGAAGGGTGACTACGACCGTCAGGCCGTCATCCGCATTCAGCTCGGCCAGAAGCTCCATCACATTGCGGGCCGAAACCGGGTCCAGCGATGCAATGGGCTCGTCCGCAAACAGGACCTCGGCTTTCTGGACAAGGGCCCGCGCGATGGCACCACGCTGTTGCTGCCCTCCCGAAAGATTGGACGCACGCCGACCGGCAAAATCGGCGATCCCCACACGTGTCAGGGCATCCATGGCCGATTGCTTAACCGCTGCGGGAAACAGGCCTAACGCCCCGCGCCAGACCGGCAAATGCCCTAACGCGCCCAGGAGCACGTTCTTGAACAGGGTCAGACGGCCAACGAGATTGAATTGCTGGAAGATAAAACCCAGTCGAGCCCGGCGGTGGCGCGGCGTGCGGGCCAATTTTCCACCGGCCTGAACCTTGTCACCCAGCACCGAGATCGGGCCGGAGGATGTATCAGCGACCTGCAGGCCGGCAGCGACACGCAAAAGCGTGGACTTGCCTGACCCGGACGGCCCGATAAGAGCCACCATCTCGCCCCGGTCCACACTGAGATGAACGGCGTCGAGCGCTCGAGTTTCGCCAAAGGTCATGGAAACGCTTTGCGCTTCAACAGCCTTGGAGTTTTCGCGGACAGGCGCGGCGGCCTCGGACATTGTACTTGACCCTTTGCTACGGCATAGGTGTTCGCATAAGCCCTATCTCCGTCATGTGACAAGTCTGCGATGCTTTACTTAATTGGTGCCACAGCTCTTTTATGGTCGGCCCTGGCCTGGCTAAGCTGGGTGGATGCGCGGACCTATCGTCTCCCCGATCGAGTCACACTGCCACTTCTGGCCGTCGGGCTGCTGGTCAATCTTGTCCTCACCCAAACGCCTGTTCTGGCACTGGCCGGCGCACTGATCGGTTATGGCCTGTTCTGGGCCGTGGAGACCGGATTCCGCTATCTGCGGGGCGTGGATGGGCTGGGTCGCGGAGACGCCAAACTGCTTGCGGTGGGCGGCGCCTGGTGCGGCGCGGGGTTTCTGCCGGTGATCTTGCTGATCGGAGCGGGCAGCGGTGTGTTGTTCGCGGTTCTGCTCGCCGTGATTCGCCGCCAACCCCTGCACGGTCGAATCCGGGTCGCCTTTGGCCCGTGGCTGGCTCTTGGCATAGCACTGAGCTGGTGGGCCCGTGCGTTCGCGGGCGCCGACCTCGTGTTTGGCTAGCCCGTCGGGAGGCTGCCTGCGGATGAGGTATTCTCGTCCGTCGCACACCGACTGGCCCCTCGGACCGGTTGGACCAGCAAGGAGCCGTCCGGGCGGGTCACACGCAGAAAGCCCTCGGTGAACAGGACATCACTCCCGACCGCCGAATCCGCCTGAGCCGTGAGTGTCAGACTGTCAAAATGGCCCGTTTCACCCACTCGACGCTCATAACGGTCTCCGATCACAAAGACCGGTTCTCGCACATCCATCGCGTATTCCAGTGTGCGACCGTCGAGCTGGATGCGCAGGATGCCATAACTCAAATTCTCAAAAGCGATGAAGGGACGCTCCGGACCCGCTGACCAGAAAAAAATCCCGCATTCACCCGCGACAAGTCTTTGCGGTGCGAGTGCCTCGGCCAGCGCCGCCGGAGCGGCAGCCGGTGCTGCGGGCGCAGTCGCAAACGGTGGCGGAAGAGCCGCTTCACCCTGTTGGGTCGGGGTCGCACAGGCTGACAGGAAGGCGGCGACCAGCACTGCGAGTGTGGATCTAGCGCGGATACGGTGTCTGCCCGACATGTTGCCATCCCCCTGATGTCTGGCTGAACCCCATCAAAGCCAGCGCTTCAGCCAGATCTGCGCGCTGGGTTTCAACCGTCAGTGTCCAGTTATATCCGGCAGCGTCAAACACAACCCGGCCCTCAAACGACATGTCCGGCGTGTCTCCTGCGAGGTCGATCGCGGGACGTCCCTCATGGCAAGCCAGATAGCCTTCGATCTCGGGCGCGACCACGCCATACAGCTGACCAACCGGCACCAGCGCCCCGGACTGAACCAGACCGCGGGCCTCCACGCAGTCGCCCTCGTCCAGAACCAGGCTCTGGATCCTGACATAAACCGGATCTTGCGGATTTATGCCCGGCAGGTCCGTGATGCTCAGTCGGCCCAGGTCCACACGCAAATCAAGATCTTGTGCCCGAACCCGCGAGCCCGACAGAGACATATAGGCATCCCCGCGCAGCTGAGAATCCGAAATCGCGACATGGCCCGCTGCCTGCCCGGAGAACAGAGCGAGCGGATCCAGCTGAACCTGGATGCGATCCACCGTGTCGCCGGCGATATGGGCATTGAAAATCCGCCCGTCCCAGACGCTCCCGAAACTGTCGCCGGTCGCCAAAGGTCCCCCCATAAGCGACGTCACCAGTTTCACCGGCATCAGCACGACCAGCCACAGAACCGTCAGACAGGTCAGAACAAGACCCAGGCGCAGCATCAATCCCAGGTGAGTATTGGCCGTCAACATGGCTATTGCCCCCCGCGACGTTGCAAGACGAGATAGGCCTCGACGTGGAGATCATCGAGGCGGTCAATGGTGGAGGTCACCACTTCGATGTCGTGATTGGCATCCAGTTCGACGAGCCACTGCATCAACCTGCGCGTTTCGGCCCGCGTGATGTTCACCGTCAGCTGACCATTGTCCGAGGGCACAAGGCGCGCGATCGGAATTTGATGCCCCAGGGCCAGTCCGCCCACTACGGTGCGCAAGGGCCGTTGATCGGTTGCGGTCGGTCCATTTTCCTGACGTAGATCCCGCAAGGTGGCAATATCGGCTTCGATCCCGCGGAACATGCGCATCGCCGCCGCATAATTCCCTTCAGCCCGCGCGTGGGCATTGAGCAAAGGATGGACAATCAACATCTGCCCCAGAATGACAAAAGCCAACAGCCCCATCACGCCCAGCATGATCTGTTCGCGTGGGCTGCGATCGCCCCAGGCCTGGAGAAGCGGTGTCAGGAAACGGTTCATGGCAGCCTCAACACAAAATCACCCTCAATACCCTGGTCGGTCTCACGGGACCCCTGGTCATCCAGACCAAGTCCCAGCTGCCCGGCACGCTCGGACAGGGCATCGAAGTCGGAAAACTCGTCGTAAATCGCAGACACAGACAATTCCAAACGCTCACGATCAAATCGCACATGGTCCACCCGGATCTGATCCATGCCCTCAGTCAGCTGGTCCAGCCCAGCCATCAGGTCGAGGAAAGAGCTGGAATCCTGCCCCAGGCCAGCATCCGCCAGACGTCGATCCAGAATGCGGCGTGCGGTCACCGGTGTGATTTGAGCGCCCACCTCATCGCCGAAAGCCGCATCAAAATGTGCGACACTGGCAGTGTCATATCGATCTGCCTGCCAGTTGTAGTAGACCATCTCGGCCGCCATCAGCAGACCTGCACAGACCAGTACACCGGCGGCCATCACCCCTGTTCTCCGCAAAGGCCGAAGCACGCTGCTCCATTCGAAGCGGGCCGACAGCCCTGCACCAAACAGTCCCGGCAATGCGTTCAGATCGCTGTCATCAATTGCGGAAGCCCGCATATCCAGCGGCATGTCGGTCAGTGTGTCGACATGCGGACCGGCCAGACCGAGTGCGGGTGACACAGCAATGCGCTGGTCATCCAATCCATGCACCAGCGCCGACAGAACCTGATCGAACAGGCGCTGATCTGCGGCACCCCCCCAGGGTTTGCCGGGCTGAACGACATCGTGTCCGTAGAGAAACACAACAGAACCTTGCCGATTGAACAGGCTGAGTGCGGCCCCTTCCGGCGCCAGAGCCAAGCAATCGGGCAATGTGTAGATTGGTCGAACCAGAGCCGGCGCCAGCCGCTGGAACCATGCGGCCACCCGGTCCTTGTCCACAGCACAAGCCACTCGTCCGTCTTCTCCCTTGCGACCGAGCGTAATGAGCGTGGACTCAAGATCCGACGCGAGCTCGTCTTCCAGCAAGAAAGGCGCAGCCTGCAGGGCCTCCCGTTCGTTACGCGCCGGCACATCCAGCCGGGTTGTGTAGATCAATTCAGAGGGCAAAAGACAGAGCGTCCGATCCACGCCCTCGAACGCTGGAATGGACAGTGGCGCGTCGGCCTCGACCTGGCCTGAGCGCACACGCCCGCGCGTTTCGCGGTTGATCACCGACCATGACACCTTGTCGTCAGGCATCAGGTGAAGGACTAGATCCAGGCTCATGAAAAGATTCCGTAGCGTTGTGTCAAACGGATCGGCTCGCTGCCAGCCCGTGCCTCGATGACTTCACTCAACCGGTAGCGTTGCCCGGCATACAGGACGTCAATGTCGATTTCAAAGTATTGAGTGGTTACGGCGAAGCGCGCCTGCAGTGAACTGTCCAGGTCAAGTGCCTGGATCTCTTCCATCTGCCAGAATTCCGTGACTGCCTCGAACCCGTCTGGCGGACGTTTTGACAAGACGGTCTCTGCCACCGCGCGGCTGATCTGCCCCCCCAGCGCGGCCCGCATCAAAGGCACATCATCCAGGCTGAGCGTATTCAGATTGATCGGTAGCGGGTCCGTGTCCGGACGCGTGCACACAAATGGTTCGATCTGTTCGTAGGCCCGAGGCGTCATCGACCGCAAGGCCAGCATTTCCTCGCGCTCGACCATAAGAGTATTGCTCGGACGCCGCGGTCGCAGCAGCCGGTCATAGGAGGTGTCTTCCGCCCCCCCGCCAATCGGGCGACTGTCCGTGTCGATCCAATCGGCGACCTCAGCTGATAACTGAACGGACAAGCTTCCCGGCAGTCCGACGGCTTGCATCAGAACTTCCAGACGCCGTTGTTCCTCTGGCACAACCTGCCGATAACCCTGCTCATCGACCACCACCAGGGCATTGAGGTTGAAGCAGTTATTGCCGTCACGAATATGCCCAGCCAGCTGGCCGTCCTCGATCGGAAAGATCTGGGGGCCATCCAGCCAGGCTGCATCGGGCCGAAACGCTGTGTCGGGGGCCTCCACCAGACGGGCAACCAGGCTTTCCGCATAATCGCGTGCGCCGAGCGCATACCAATGCGCCTGATCCCGCACCTCCATATTGATGGAGCGCCTTGCTGAGAAACGCATATCCGTCGCGAGAGAAACGGCGATCAGACTGATCAGGCTGATCACCATGAGGGTCGCCACAAGACTTGCGCCACGTTCGCGGCGCTTGGAACGGGAATGGTCGTGCTTCTTCTTCATGGGGCGAATGCGCCTCCGGGCGTGATGAGAACATGTTCGATCTCACCAACACCAGGCATCTCGTAACGCAGCCTCACGGCGCGAGGCAAACTGGTGTTTGAGCCTGACGGGGGCACCAGAAAACTGCGCGTCCACGATGTGCCACTCAGGATTTCCAGCTCAAACGCTTCAACGCCGTCCAGCAATATGTCGGTTTGGATATCCGTCTCTTGCGTCGGGTCGGGATAGCCGTAGATACGACGCACTAGCTGGTTTCCTTCCAGCAAATACTCCACTCGCAGGAGCGAGCTGCGAGGCCTTAATCGACCGGGATTGGCCGCCCCCCGACGGGTAAACGCCAAAACAACAGTCTCGTCCCGATCGGCCAGATCAGGAATGCCGGTCTCGGCAGCGGCAAACACATAGGGGCTGGTCAAACCGTCTGCATCACGGGTTGGACGCGCGACTACCTGTCCCAGGTCGTCCCGCAAAACGGTGCGCACCCGGTCAAGCTGCGCCACCCTGTCCATTGCTGCACGCGCGACTTCTTCGCTGCTGATGGCCGTGGACATCATCATCACCGAGGCCGACGCCACCAGCGAGAACACAAACACCGCAACCAGGATTTCAAGAAGCGAGAACCCGGCCTCGCTCCGGACTGGATCAGGAAGCCGGGCCATTATGATCGACCCCGCCGAAAGGTTTCCATTTCGACCAGAACACGCTGTTCCCCTTCAGGGCGGACGATGAGCGTCACCCGGACAAGATCCGGTGTTCCAGACGGCGTCACCGACAGGCGCCAGTCATAATTCTGCCCCGCCAATTCATAGGTACCGGAGCGGCCTTCCGGCGCCCCCGGCCGCAATATGTCCATGTTGAGCAGGTTTTCCGCGGCCAAAAGGGCAAGGCTGCGCTCTTCCACCTGGGCCGCATTGCGTGTCGTTGCCCCCATCAGATTAAGCAGCGACACACCCGCCAGGGCCAGAACGGCGATCGAGACAAGGACCTCAATCAGGGAAAAACCGGCCTCGCGTGCCATCAGGCCTCTCCCTCACCCCGAACGCGAATATCGCCCTGGGAGGAACGCGTAATGAAGACACGGTCACCACGATGATCCAGCCACAGCTCGAACGGCTCGTTCAGCCCTGCCGGGTCGAACCAGAAAAGCGGCAGGAGCATAAGCTCCTCGGGTTCACTTTCATCCAGCCAGACAGGTCGATCCTGAACACCGATACGCACCCGTTCGGCCAGATCGTGGTGGGAGAGGGTCGGCTGCCCCTGAACCGGCCACCACCGACCGTCGAGATAGAAGAGAAAGGCATAACTCTCCCCATCCGCTCCCAATGCCAGCCCGGTTGGCAATCCCGTCGCAATCGCCTGGTCATGGGCATGATGCAGGCTGAGCACCAAGGTTTCCGTTTCCACGCGCAAGGGAGACCGCCCCACTCCGATGCTCAGCACCACCGTTGCTGCCATCAGGCTAACAATCGTGATGGCGACCAGAACCTCAAGGAGTGAAAACCCGGCCTCTGTCTGTGCGCGGACTTGGCTCATCAGCCCTGCCAGTTCCCGATATCGGCATCGAGATCCTCACCACCTTCGCGCCCGTCAGCGCCCAGCGAGAAGATGTCGATCAGACCATTTTCACCTGGATAGACATACTGATACGGATTGCCCCACGGATCGTCCGGCAGGCGACGGATATAACCGCCTTCCCGATAGGAATCGACATTGCCCGGAGCCTCAACAAGCGCATTGAGGCCTTCCTCCAGCGTTGGGTAACGGCGCTGATCCAGACGGAATGAGTCCAGGGCCTGTTCCAGGGCCGCAATATCCGCGCGGGCCTTTTGAACCATGGCCTGGTCCTGGGCCGGCAGAACATTGATCGCAATAATCGTGGCCAGAAGGCCGATGATGACAAGCGTCACCATGATTTCCAGCAGCGAGAAACCGGCTTCCGGATCACGCTCTCGCTGATCCTCGATACGGTCTTGAGCAGACATGACCCTCTCCTATCCCAGAAACATTGTGTTGAGCTGCAAGATGGGCAGCATAATCGACAGAACGATAAGAACCACGATGATACCGAGGCCCAGAATAATCATCGGCTGCAGCAGGCTGAGCCCGACAGTGACGGACCCGTCGATTTCCTGTTCCAGCTGATCTGCGGAACGTTCAAACATATCCGCCAAAGCCCCGGATCGCTCACCCGCTGTCACCATATGCAGCATGAGGGCGGGGAAAATCTTCGACGTTTTCATGGCGTCGGACAGGGCCCGGCCCGTCTCTACATCGCGAATGATTTCGCTCACTCTCGACGCCAGCGCCATATTGGACATCGCTCGCTGGGCCGCCCGCAAAGCCTCAGGTAGGACGGCACCGGAATCGAGCAAAATTCCCATGGTGCGCGCGAAGCGCGCCGCCTCTGTTGTGCGCATAAAACCTCCGATCATCGGAACGCGCAGGACAAACCCGTCGAACGGTTTCTTGACCGCGGGGCGTTGCAGCATCACCCCCAACACAACACCTCCTGCAAACATGATCCCCACCAGAGGCAAGGCCCAAATCTGCATGAATTCGGATAGGGCAATCATGATGCGGGTCAGCAGCGGCAAAGCCATGCCCATGCCCGTGAACTGCTCGGCGATCCGCGGCACCACGACCGTCATCATCAGGGTGACAACCAGCAGCGCGACAACAGTCAAAACCGCCGGATAGATCAACGCACCAGTGATTCGATTGCGAATGGCCTGGGCCTTTTCCAGATAGTCTGACAAACGTTCGAGCACGCGTCCGAGCGCTCCGGAACCTTCGCCTGCTGAAACCAGTGCCCGATACACCGGCGGAAAAGATCCCGGGAAGGCCGTGAGGGCTTCAGACAGTCGTCCACCCTCCATGACCCGGGCCCGGACCGACAGAAGCGCACGGCGGACATGATGCTTGTCATGTTGCCCACCGACGAGGCTGATCGCTTCGGCGACCGGAAGTCCGGCCTCAATCAACGTCGCCAATTGCCGGGTCACCAGCATGAGTTCGCGCGGAGAGAGGTTTTTCGCGCGCAATCGGTCCAGAAGGTTTTCACCCCCGCCGGACGCGGCGTCTCCCGATCCGGCTTTGCGCTCATCTGCTCGCCCAACGGCAAGCGGAGCCAAGGACTTGCGACGCAAATCCCGTCGCGCGGCCTGTTCCGTGTCCGCCGTGATGACGCCGCGCACCTTGCGTCCCGTCTGATCGAGGGCCTGGTATTCAAACGCCGGCATTGCGCGACCCCTCATCGCGACAGACACGCATCACTTCGGCCAGGCTGGTTTCTCCGGCCAGTGCCATGTGACGTCCATGCAATTGCAGCGTATTGCGCGTCTTGAAGGCGTAGTTGTTCATCTTGTTCTCGCGCACATCATCATGAATGAATTGGCGCAGCTTATCGTCTACCACCACGATCTCGTAGAGGCCGGTCCGGCCGATAAAACCAAGATGATTGCAGTGGTCACAACCCTTGGGTTGGTAGAGCGTAACCTCTTCATCATTTGATGCGCCAAGCCAACGGCGCTCAGCTGGAAGCGCCGGATAAGCTTCACGACAATGCGGGCACAGACGACGAACTAGACGCTGAGCGACAATTGCCGTCAGCGTAGAGGCGAGAAGATAACTCTCCACACCCATATCCCGCAAACGCGCGATCGCAGCAATCGCGGAATTAGTGTGAACGGTTGAGAGCACGAGGTGCCCTGTAAGCGATGCCTGAACCGCGATCTCGGCTGTCTCCACATCCCGGATCTCGCCGACCATGACGATGTCGGGGTCCTGACGCAGGATCGCGCGCAGACCGGCAGCGAAGGTCATGCCCACCTTGGCATTCACCTGGGTCTGGCCGATACCATCGATCGCATATTCGATCGGATCCTCAACTGTGAGGATATTGCGGGTCTGTTCATTGAGGCGATTGAGCCCGGCGTAGAGTGTCGTGGTTTTACCGGCACCGGTCGGGCCTGTGACCAGAATAATTCCGTTTGGCTGGGCCAGCGCGGTTTCAAACGCTTCCTGGACATCATCCGGCATGCCAAGATCTGCCAGACTGAACCGGGTTTCCGAATTGTCGAGAAGACGGAGCACCACACGTTCGCCATGGCGTGAAGGAAGGGTCGAAACCCGCACATCCACAGCCTTGCCACCCAGCGTTAGGGTCAAACGACCATCCTGCGGCACACGGCGCTCGGCAATATCCAGTCGCGACATCACCTTGATACGCGACACCAGAGGCGAAGCCAGTTTCGGTGCAACACTGGCGGTTTCCTTGAGCACACCATCGATCCGATAGCGGATCGCGACGCGGTCTTCAAACGGTTCCACGTGAATATCGGACGCCGCTGTTCGGATGGCCTCGGCGATCAAACCGTTGATCAGACGAATGATCGGCGCATCAGACTGGCTGTTGAGCAAGTCCTCATTGGCCGGCATGTCATCGATCAGCTGGCTAAGGCTGTCCGCCTGTTCGTCAGCCTCTCGCGCGTCCTCGTCCAGACCATCGAAAGCGTAGATGTCCGACAGGGCCTTGTCATACCGGCTTGCGTCCATTTCACGCACCGGCAGTGTTCGACCCACCACCCGGCGCGCTTCAAGCAGCGCCCGACGGTCGGCACCGCTCCGCACCAGGAACACCGGTGGTGTTCCTGGTTCAAAGGCGATTCCTTTTTCCCGGGCAAAGCTGTAGCTGATCGGCGGTACCGGCTTGTCGACCGGAGTCTCGGTGTCGGCCATTCTATTCGTCTTCTGCCGCGGAGAGCGGAGTATCATCCATCAAGACCCGAACAATGTCTTCCAAGCTGGACGATCCGTCCGTGCTGGCGGCACGCTGTTGTCCGGAGATATAGTCATAACGGCGATTGGTGAGGGCCGCCATGTCTGCTTCCGAACGGATAATCGTCGGGCGGATGAACACCATCAGATTGGTCCGCGTAGAGCTTTCACCTTCAGAGCGGAACAGGCGCCCGACACCCGGCATATTCATCAAACCCGGAATGCCCTGGATGGTTGTCTGATCGTCCTGCTGGATGAGACCGCCCAGAACGATGATCTCGCCATTGTCAGCCAAGACCGTTGTGGTGATCGAACGCTTGGACGTGATCAGATCTGTGGATCCGGTCGTGACAGCGCCCAGAACGCTCGAGACTTCCTGGAAGATATCAAGGCGAATCGTATCGCCATCATTGATCTGCGGCGTGACCGTGAGCTTCACACCCACTTCCTCACGATCGATCGTGCGGAAGGGGTTGTTGTTGTCCGAGCTCAGCGTCTCGCCGGTCGTGATCGGAATTTCCTGACCAGACAGGAAGGATGCTTCCTGGTTGTCCATCGCCACGATGGACGGCGTCGCCAGGACATTGGATTCAGTGTCACTTTCAACAGCATTGAGGATGACACCGAATAGGCGGCCATCACTGTCTTCCCCGCCAAAGCCCAGAGCGGCTCCTTCAAAACCCAGTAAGGAGGTCAGCGCGGCATCTCGCAGCGTGTTGTCCGAACTGGTTGTCGTGCCATCGGAGTTGGAGGAGGTGTTGTCAAAGGCCAGCGCGCCGGTCAGAGCCAGCAGGTCCGGAGATGTGTTGGAATAGCGGGTCATGACGAGCGGCGCGTCACCACTATCACCCCCAGTCAGCAGGAATTGCACGCCCAGATCTTCGGCCATGCCGTCGGAGATCTCGACAATAATACCCTCGACCAGAACCTGCGGGCGACGCACATCAAGCTGGCGGATCACAATCTCCAGCTCGCGCTGCACGTCGGGATCCGCATTGATCACCAAGGAGTTAGTCGGACCGTGGTAGGACACCGTCGGTCGACGCCCCGTTGAGTCTTCGCCGGTGAAGCTCTCAACCACTTGTTCGAGGATCGGCAGCATGTCCGAGCCGTTCGTGTGGCTCAGAGCCACAACACGGAAATTCTGGTTGGACTGGCTGACCGCGTCCACCCGGCGGACCAGGGTGATCATGTCACGGACCGCATCCGGATTGCCACGCAAAAGCACCGTGTTCGAGGCCGGGATGGGGGCGACGGTGACGTTGAATGTGCGATCATCATCACCCGATGCATTACTCGTGCGGACCGTCTGGATGATGCGAGCCATCTCGCCCGCGGAGACATTGTTCAGTTCGACCATTTCAAACACGGAAGTGTCGCGATCGAGATCGTTGATGACTTGCAACATGCGGCGGACGTTTTCCGCATAGTCCACCATCACGACCGAGCTGGCACTTTCCATGCCGTTCACGAAGCCCGAAGCCCCGACCATCGGGCGCAGAACATCAATGGCGTCACGTACACCTACATGGTCGAGACGCACGACGGTGGTCACATAACGATCACCGCGCAGATCATCCGTCACCGGGCTTGTGTTGCGGGCGCCCAAATTGTCCGGGACCACCTGGAAAGCGCCAGAAGAGGTCGGCACGACAGTGTAACCATGCACGCGCATCGTCGAGAGGAAGACCTGGAAATATTCCTCGGCTGAGAGGGCCGACTGGGATGTGATACTCACTCGTCCGCGAACCGACGGATCAATGATGAAGGTGTATCCGGTCACGGACGACACATCCTCGATCACCGCCTGGATTTCGGCATCCTCGAAATTGACCACATGGTCCTGGGCCGGAGCCGACGAGCTCATCAGGGCGGCTGCACAAACGGCAGAACCGATCAACACTTTCAAACGCGCAATCATCAGGGAAGATCCACTTCAAGGGTCATGTTGGTGCTGTTTCGAACGAGGCTTATCGTCAGCGTGTCGCTTTCCGTTGCCTCTTCCAGGAAATCTTCAAGGCTGGAGATCCGGGACAGTTCCACGCCATTAATGGCGGTCACCAGATCATTGGGGTTCAGATTCATGGCTTGCAGAAAGGCCGGATTGCCCTGGCTGAAGCGATACCCCACCAGAATATTGTTTTCATACTCCGCGACCGGTCCCAGCATGCCCATGATACCCCGCTGCTGCGGCGGTATCGCGCCCACGCCGGGCGGACGAGACGCCACAGCCTGTGCGGGCGGAATCTGTGGCGAGCGCGCTGTCGGGGCCGTAGAATTGCCCTCACGATCGCGCAAATAAAGGCTTTCGGTCACGCCTCGGCGGCGGATAATCACGTGGTCGACGTGAACTTCGAGCAGTTCAACGCCGTCCATGATGGTCTCGCCGGCCGAATAAAAGCCCTGCAAATTGTCCGGCGTGAGAATGATGGCTGCGCCCTCGCTCGGACTGGACCCGCGGCGCAAACCTTTCAATTCAAGATTGAGGGAGGTTTCGGGCACAAAGGTTTGTTCGATCACTTCCACCTCGCCGGAGCGGCGATCGGTAAACAGCGCTGTCGCTGCCAGTCGTGACAAGTCTGCGCTATAGCCTGACGGGGATCGGCTGACTTCACGATCAGCCGCTTCCAACGCGAAATTCTGAGCCGAAGCACCAAAAATGATAAACCAGAAGGTGCGCGCAATCAGATAGGCCAGACCGATGAGCAGAGCCAATTCGGCCAGTAGACGGCCCCGGCGGAGCCATGGCCCCGGTCGAGCGGATCGATTTGCGACACTCAGCTCTTGCATGGCGTTCTGTACCCGAACTCATCCCCTGGCGTCGACAGGATCAAGAATCCGCGCGCCTGACACCTGATTGCCCCGGTCACGAGAGGACCGCAAGCCTTGTCTGCCGGACCCTCATCCGGAAATTCACTCAGTGACAGGGACAGCCGTCTATCGGCCAAGCCCCGTCGTACTGTCTCTGCCCTCACAGCCGGTCTCCCCCCTTCAATCCTGCAAAACCAGTCGGTTCCGTGGGAAGGTTCAGGACCTGGATCGTCCGAGATCTGCAAAGGTGGGCGGTCCGCCCGACCGCGTCAGAACCGGAAACCATAACCCAAAAGACAGGCTTCACCGATTACACGGCGAGTACGTCACATTTACGACGCTTCGCATTAATTCGAAAGGTAAAAACAGTGAGGCGGGCCTTCCGAAAAAGGCCCGCCTCCTGACAGTTCGGGTCGATTACCAGCTACGGCTGATGGAGAGCGAGAAGCTCGTGCCCACGTCGTAGGTATCGACATTGATGGTCTCGCCGCCGGCAGACTGGGTGGCGGCATATTCGTCGCCCAGAATGTTGCGGACAGAGAAGCCCAGATCCCAATCGGCATCCGCGAACTCAACCGTGTGGCTAAGGACGAGGTCGAGGGAATTCGGAACTTCTTCGACGATCTCGGTCGTGTTGTTGGCCAGGTTGCCAACAGCCCGTGTACGCTCGCCCGTGTAGTTGTAGAGCAGAGCGCCGCGCGAACGGCCGTCAAAGGTCTCGTAACCGACCTGCACGTTGAACAGGTGCTCGGACTGACCTTGCAGCGCACGACCATCTTCCACGAAGGAGTCGGCCGAGAAGACACTGCGCACCGGTTGACCACCCGCACCCTGTGCGATCACGACTTGATCACCCGAGCTCGCAGACACTTCGGACTGGATGTAGGTGTAGTTCGTTTTCACGAACCATTCGCGATCATTGAAGAAGCGAGAGTCAAAGCGATCGGAGAGGTCGAAGGTCTTTTCGAATTCGATCTCACCACCGGTCAGCGTTGCTTCCGGAGCGTTGATGAAGCCCGTTGCCAGGTCATCACCGGTCGGAAGAACGATTTCCTCGATCGGGTTTTCCAGGATTTTGTGGAAGGCACCGACGGTGAAGAACTGGTCACGGCCGAAATAGTACTCGACACGAGCGTCATAGCTCTCGATTTCGGTGTTTTCCAGGAAGGGGTTACCCTGGAAGCGCTGATCCGTATCGGTGTTGAAGAACTCGGAGAACGCCAGTTCGCGGAATTGCGGACGGGCGATCGACTGAGAGTAACCGGTACGGAGCTGCAGGTTGTCGGCAAAGGTCCAGGTCAGGGTGACGGCCGGCAGGAAGTAATCTTCCTCGATAGACGTCTCGACCACACCATTGTCGGTGGCGCTGCTCAGCGGAGAGAAGGTGTCGACGGATTGCGTACCATCTTCGAAGCGGCCACCGATGGCAGCGCGAACGAAGGAGGTCAGCTCAAAGTCGGCACCGGCGTAGAAGGCATCAACGTCCAGCTCGCCCTTGTAGGCTTCTGGGAACAGAACACCACCGATTTCCACGAGGCGAAGGCGCTCGTCGACGATGTTCTGCGTTGCGAAGATGTGATCGATCCGGCTAAAGCGCAGATCGTTCGGGAGGCCCACACCACCCTGCTCGAAGGAGAACGAGCGGGAGAAGGCTTCACGTTCACGCGAGGTGTTGGAATAACCGGCTTTCAGTTCCGTATCCAGGCCGAACACGTTGACCGGCATTTCAAAGTCGATGCCGTAGTCTTGCGTATTGTCCTCGATTTCGGAGAACTGGGTCACGTTGTCGGCAGACGTACCACCATACTGCAGACCGTCTTGCGTGTACTCATAGCGATATTCGCGCTGGTACGGAGCGTCACGGGTTGCGGTGGCGTCAGACACGCGCCAGTCAACAGACAGGTCGTTCAGACCTTCAAAGACATGGCTACCGGTCAGCTGGTTGAACGTGACTTCACGTTCGAACCATTCGAGATTGTCCGTGCGGAACACACCGTTGGACGCGGCGCTGAACTCGTCAAGCGAACGCGTTTCCTTGGAGGTGGAGCGCAGGACCATGCTCAGCAGGTTGATTTCGTGGTCGTTGTAGAAATCCACACCGACAGAAACCATGGCAGACACGTCGATGACATTTTCCGTGGAACGGAAGTTGTCATTTTCTTCGCCAGCCGGAGCAATGTCGTCAAAAGCCGCGTTCGGCGGGCCGTCATTGTAACGGATCACGCCATTCGTCGTACCACCGGTACCACGCAGACCTTCACGGGTTTCCCACTCGTTGGAGTAACCAACAGCACCGATGACACCGAGAGAGAAGTTCTCGAAGTCGTAACGGTCACCAGCGGTCAGCTCGATCGAGCCATTGCCGTCGACGGAGATTTCCTGTGCGACCCACAGCTCTGAGTTCACAAGGGAACGGCCGATGGCTTGTTGTTGTTCAGACGGCAGGTTGTTACCGACGCGAACGTCGTTGAACACAGCCGCCAGTTCAGCCGGAATGTCACGCAGACCGTCGTCGTAACCGAGCCAATCAGTGTCAGACCCGTTATAGGTCAGACCCTTATTGCCGGTCGTGACAGTGTCGAAAGACGCACCGACGGAGACGGACACAAAGCCCTCTTCCGGCAGGGTTGCCGTTTCGATGCCGATGACACCACCACCGAACTCACCCGGGAATTCCGGAGAGAAGGTTTTCTGGACCAGAACGTTCGACAGAACATTGGTCGGGAAGATGTCGAGCGGCGCAGCGCGACGGAACGGTTCCGGAGACGGCATCGGAGAGCCGTTCAGGAGCGTGTTCGAGTAGCGCTCGTTCAGACCACGAACGACGACGAACTTGCCTTGGGTCGTGGAGAGGCCTGTGACACGAACCAGAGCAGCAGCAAGATCGCTGTCACCCGTAGATTCGAGATCATCCAGAGACAGGACAGCGGACACTTCCGACGTCACACGACGGTCGTCCGGGATGTACTGATAGCGAACGACGATGCGATCTTCGATCTCGCCCTGGGCGGTATCTTGAGCGATCGCAGCGGCCGGCACCAACGTGGTAGACGCCAGTAACGCAGCCGAAAGTGCAATTCGATTGGTTTTCATCTTAATCACCATGTGACTGCATTAAACAATGACACCCCTGGCCGGCCGGAGCCGGCCAGGCATGTCGGTTGCGTTACTGTGCCGGACGGAAGGTCCAGCCTTGGTACCACGTGTCGTTGGCGTCTTCGACGGCACCGACATAGTCAGCAGACACGAACCACGGGTCGATGGCGTTGACATCGATCGCAGTCGCAGCTTGCTCCGTTGCACCCGGAACCGGACCGGTTTGACCAACCCAGAACGGGTCGCCGGTCAGGGTGTTGGTGATTTCGGCGTTGTTCGGACGGCCCAGGAAGAAGGT
>NZ_JBKQWY010000006.1:0-469 GCF_047308265.1 Maricaulis sp. D1M11 | reverse complement strand
CGGCGCAGAATGGTCATGCAGAGGTGGTGATGGTCTTGCTTGCGGCACTGCCAGAAGATGAGCGGAGCGAGGCCGTACAGCAATGCCACGACAATGGCGGCTTCCCGCGTGTGAGGGCGGCGCAGCATGGTCATGCCGAGGTGGTGAGGGTCGGGCTGGCGGCACTGCCTGAAGATGAGCGGAGCGAGGCCGTACAGCAATGCCACGACAATGGCGGCTACCCGCTTTGGATGGCGGCGCAGGATGGTCAAGCGGAGGTGGTGGAGCATCTGCTGGCGGCTCATTCCGTGGCCGAGCGGGGCGAGGCGGTACGTCAGGTCGATATGCAGAGCGGTGCCTTCCCGCTTTTGATGTCGGCGGAGAATGGTCATGCGATTATTGTGGAGCATTTGCTAGCTGCACTGCCCAAAGCGGAGCGGGGTGAAGCGGTACGTCAGGTCAATATGCAGAACGGTACCTTCCCGCTAGG
>NZ_JBKQWY010000005.1:0-388959 GCF_047308265.1 Maricaulis sp. D1M11 | reverse complement strand
GTGCCTTCCCGCTTTTGATGTCGGCGGAGAATGGTCATGCGATTATTGTGGAGCATTTGCTAGCTGCACTGCCCAAAGCGGAGCGGGGTGAAGCGGTACGTCAGGTCAATATGCAGAACGGTACCTTCCCGCTAGGGATGGCGGCGCAGAATGGTCATGCAGAGGTGGTGATGGTCTTGCTTGCGGTACTGCCAGAAGATGAGCGTAGCGAGGCCGTACAGCAATGCCACGAAAATGGCCTGTTCTCGCTCTTGGCGGCGGCGCAGGAGGGTCATGCGGAGGCGGTGGAGCGCCTGCTGGCGGCTCTTTCCGAGGCCGAGCGGGGCGAGGCCGTACAGCAATGCCACGACAATGGCGGCTTCCCGCTTTTGATGGCGGCGCAGGAGGGTCATGCGGAGGCGGTGGAGCGCCTGCTGGCGGCTCTTTCCGAGGCCGAGCGGGGCGAGGCCGTACAGCAATGCCACGACAACGGCGGCTTCCCGCTTTTGATGGCGGCGCAGGATGGTCATGCGGAGGTGGTGGCGGCCTTGTTGACTGCACTTCCCGAGGCCGAGCGGGGAGAGGCGGTACGTCAGGTCAACGAACACAAAGGTACAGTCCCGCTTTTGATGGCGGCGCAGTATGGTCATGCGGTGGTGGTTGAGGCCTTGTTGTCGGCACTTGCCGAGGCCGAGCGGGGAGAGGCGGTCCGTCAGGTCAACGAACACAAAGGTACATTCCCGCTTTTGATGGCGGCGCAGAATGGTCATTTGGGGGTGGTAGAACGCCTTCTGGCGGCTCTTTCCGAGGCCGAGCGGGGCGAGACGGTCCGTCAGGTCAACGAACACAAAGGTACAGTCCCGCTTTTGATGGCGGCGCAGAATGGTCAGGTGGGGGTGGTAGAACGCCTTCTGGCGGCTCTTACCGAGGCCGAGCGGGGCGAGACGGTCCGTCAGGTCAACGAACACAAAGGTACATTCCCGCTTTTGATGTCGGCGCAGAATGGTCATGCGGAGGTGGTGAAGCATTTGCTGGCGGCCATTCCCGAGCCTGAACGCAGCGAGGCGGTACGGCAGGTCGCTCCGGTGGATGGGGGCTTCCCTCTCTTGATGGCGGCGCAGAATGGTCATGTGGAGGTGGTGGCGGCCTTGCTGGCTGCTGTTTCCGAGGCCGAGCGGGGCGAGACGGTCCGTCAGGTCAACGAACACAAAGGTACATTCCCGCTGTTGATGGCGGCGCAGAATGGTCATTTCGGGGTGGTAGAACGCATTCTGGCGGCTCTTTCCGAGGCCGAGCGGGGCGAGACGGTCCGTCAGGTCAACGAACACAAAGGTACATTCCCGCTCTTGATGGCGGCAGGGAACGGACATGGCGAGGTGGTGCAGATTTTGATCAATGCGGGTGCACCACTCGATCAACTGAGTGACAGGTTGGGAACGGCGCTGGACCCCGCTTTGGCTTTTGGACACTGGTCTTTGGCGGCGGCGTTGCAAACACAGGGGGCGCGCTGTCATCATGTGCGACCGATTATGGACGAGACCGGTCATCTGGTCAGTGTGGATCAGACCCCCACGTCGCGCGAATTTGCGACCTGCCCGCTCCTTCTCTATCGGGAGGCGGATCTGCACGCCTTCCGGGCCAAAACGGAGTAAATCCGGGCCTGGCTCGCCGACGACCTGGATGATGAAAGCCGCGCCTGAGGCGGGCAAACAGAGTCAACACTCGGTTAAGCCCTGCCGGGCATGATGGTCGTGAACTTGTTCATTCGCCCGTGCGCCCAGGAAAACCATGTCCGGCAGTTTCGACCGTATCCGCGTCCTGATCGTTGAGGATAATGCCCATATGTCGACCATTCTGCGGACGATTCTGCAGGGGTTCGGCGTGCGCACGATTGTGGAAGTGCGCGATGCGGCCGATGCTTTCGAGACGATGCGGGATGTGAACCCGGATTTCGCCCTGGTCGATTACATGCTGGGCGATCTGAACGGGCTGGAATTTACCCGCCTTGTGCGCACCGCATCGGACAGTGCCAATAAATACCTGCCCATCATCATGGTCACCGGTCATACGGATCGCTCGAAAGTGCTCGAGGCGATCAATGCCGGTGTGAATGAATACCTGGCCAAACCCGTGCGTCCGGTCGATCTCTATCACCGTATCAGCGCGCTGATTGAACGCCCGCGCCGGTTTGTCAAAGCCTCCACCTATTTCGGTCCCGATCGCCGCCGCCGTCAGGATCCGCGCTATCGCGGACCGTGGCGTCGCTCCACCGACAAGGAAGATAGCGAAGCCTGCTAGGCGAACTATCGCTCGGCCCCCAGCCTGCGCGCCTCCCAAGCCTGTCCGTTATACTGAGCCAGTCGGCACGCCCGTCCACTCTCCCGAGGCCGTCCGCTATACCGGGCCAGCGTTCGCACCCGGAGCCTGTGTGTCGGGTGTCCCCGGCACGAGGCGTTGATAAGCCTCGAACACGATCACCGTATCGCGGGCCCCCACCGCCTTGCGCTTTCGGATAATGGTCGCGAAATCCGCATTATTGATCAAAAGTTCGGGCCCCAGAGTGGTGAGCTCTTCCCGGCAGATCAGCGCCGTATCGCAGCTCAGCGGCGCGCCGCATCCTGACCGGCAGGCCAGGGCATCGGCCCGGCGAAACAGGCTGTCCAGCCCGCGCCTTGCGGTCGCATCCGCCAGGATGAGCCGACCAAATTCGTCAAATCGTACCCGGTCCAGCCGGATCAATATCCCTGTCGCGGCCATGCCGATCTCCCATTTTTTGTCCGACCGCATCTGTTCGAACCCTTCTGGCCGAACCCTTCGGTGTCTCCGGTCGACCAATCGCGTTCGGTCCACCTGCTCTTCCCAGACTTCCCGCTCTCCCGAGTTTTCCCGCTCTTACAAGACGTCCCGCCCGGCTCGATTATTCACGCCTCTCGCTGCCACACGCCCTCCTGACGCTCGGGCCCGCACCGCCCAGTGCAAGCACCGTCCAGTGCCCGCGCCGTCCTGCGCCAGCACCGTCCAGCGCCAGCACCGTCCAGTGCCAGCACCGCCCAATGACCGTGCACGGATCTGCATGTCGTTGATCGCGATAAACCGGAGCGGGTCATCGCGGCCGACACACGTAAATGTACATGTTTTGTTCTAGTTTGGCTATCGCGATTAAGGGCGTGGCCGGGCTTAGCTCAATGCGTCGCGCAGGGCGGCGATATCGTTGTCCTGCGTGGCCCAACTGGTCACGAAACGCGAGGATCCATCGGGCCAGGTGTAGAATTGGGCCCCGGCCTCGCGCAGCGTTCCGGCGAGATTTTCCGGCAGGCGCACAAAAATTTCATTGCCCTCGACCGGATGGGCCAGCGTGACACCGGGCTGGGCTGCGAGCAGGGCGGCAAGATCACTGGCCTGGCGATTGGCATGGGCGGCCAGGTCCAGCCAGCGATCATCCTCCAGCCAGGCATCGAACTGGGCCGCGAGAAAGCGCATTTTCGGTGCCATATGCCCGCCGCGTTTCTGCCGGACCTGCAGCTCTTCAAAACGGTCCATGACGGAGGGGAACAGGATCACGGCTTCCGCACCCAGCGCGCCGTTTTTTGTGGCTCCCAGGCACAGGACATCAATGCCGGCTTTCCAGGTGAGGGCGGCGGGGGTGCAGCCCTGGTTGACGAGGGCATTGGCGAAACGTGCGCCATCCATATGGGCAAAGGCGGGCCGACCGGCGAGGCGGGCGGTGTGTGCGCGGACCTCGTCGGGGGAGTAGGCCGTGCCGCTCTCGGTCAGATTGGACAGGGAGAGTGCGCGGACCGGCGCGGTATGCACAAAACCCTCCGGGATCTCGGTGAGATACCGGTCCAGCTCCTCGCCATCAATCTTTGCATGATCGCCACGCAAGGGGATGAGCTTGCCGCCGCCGGTATAGAATTCCGGTGCGCCGCGTTCATCGCGATGAATATGCGCCTCGTCATGACACAGGATCGCCCCGTGTCCCGGGCAGAGCACGGACAGGGCCAGCGCGTTGGACGCCGTGCCCGAAATGGCGAACAGGCATTTGAGATCGGTCTCGAAGATCTCTTTCAACCGCGTTTCAACCCGCGCGCTGAGTGTGTCGGCGCCATAGCTGGGCACAAAATCGGTATTGGCGCGGGCCAGGGCGTCGATCAGCGCGGGATGGGCGGGGGCTGTGGTATCGGAGAGGAAATTCATGCCGTCATTAGGCATGGCTTGCAGACGGGATCAATCCCCGAAAGCGGGGTCCGGGTCCAGCGTGGGCAGACGTCCGCCCATTTCGTCAGAGGGCGAGAGATAGGCGGGCGACCCCACCGGCAGAGCGTCCTGACCGGTCAGATCCAGCGGGCGCAAACCTTCACGCGCAAACAGTTCGCGGATCTGTTCCGGCGTCAGATCCAGACCGAATGCGGCCTGCAGCGCCGCCATATTATGATGGTCACCGGCATATTGCAGCATGGGCAGCCCGTCGGGATGGGCGCCCTCGGGGCAATCGCCCAGCGCCCGGGTCGTGGCAGAACTGGTCATGCAATAGGCATCGCGCAAGACCATGCGCAAATCTCCGTTGAACGCACCCTGGGGCAGGGGCGCGTCATCGCGCATCGCGGTCCAGCGACGGATGAGATAGGCCTCGTGGGTTTCTCCGGGCTGACGCTCGTCTTCGGCCCGGCGATTGATGACCGGCGAGGCGGCGGCCGGTGCCGGGGCGGCAGGCGGAGTAGCCCGGGATTGGGATGTGTCCGGGAGGTCGCGCGTGTCTTCGAGGATCTGGGGTTCAGGGTCCGACGGGACCGGTTCCGGAGTCTCAGGTACAGGGCTCTCTGCTTCGGCAGTTTCAGGCTCGGGAGTCTCGGGCTCGGGTGTGTCCGGTTCCGGTTCTTCGACCGGATCGTCGACCGGCTCTTCAGGTGTCTCTTGGGCCGTGTCGCGCTGGGGTGTCTCAATCAACGTGACCTGGACGGCTGGCACTGCGACACCGCGGGGCAGGGCGTGTCGGGGCAGGATCAAGATCAGGGCGAGCATGATGATGTGGGCGAGCAAAGCCGCTGCCCCGGCAATGACTTGCCGGCGCCTGGCCTCTTCCCAATTCATCCACGCCGATCTGAGCATGCCCTTCCCTGGCCCGCGTCCCACGCCTCGCATACCCGTGTCCGCAGCCGGATGCCACCATGGCATGAGGGCCAGCGGGTGCGAAATGACGATGTGGTAAGTCGCCGTGAGGACGGCAAGTTGCACGCATGTGGATGTCGGCGGGAAAAGATGCGGAATGACCGGGCTGCGGACCACAACGCGGTCCAGGGCCATGAAACAGCCCGGTCATTCCAGGTTCAGCGCGCCGAATGGGCAGGCCCGCTGAAGCTCAAGATGTGATGCGGCCCATCCCGTGTCGGGCGGGATGCCGCATCGGGTCCGGACCAGGCCCGGGGAGGGTGCCGATCCGGTAAAACCGTGCCCGCAAGGGCTTACCAGAGACGCTCGCCGTCCTGCAGCAGGACCCAGATGGCAGCGCCGGCGAGGCTGACCAGTCCGATTGTCATCGTGCGTCTCCTAATCCGTCGATATAGAGCGGGTTGGAGGCGGCGAGTGTGTCGCCGGACTGGATCGTCTGTGTGTCCGCCCACAGGATGATGCAGGCTGTAAAGGCTCCAACCGCCAGGGCCAGGGCCAGGAGTGACTGTGTCGTCGATGATGAATGTGCGCGTTTCATCTCAACTCCCCCGTTGTCTTCATCTGTGACACTGATCCTCGATCAAGGGGGGAGAAGGGCGTGTTTGCGGCCATGCGAAGACGGAATAAGGCGATTTACGGGCAGGGGCACGGGCACGGGCTCGGGGCGGCTGGCTCCGTACTCAGTCGACAAAAAGGCATGGCGTGTTTCACGAATGAGCTGTGTATCGCACCGGTTTCGGGATTGGCGCAGGAGGCGCTGCGGATTAGGGTCGCGACCAGCCATCCGGCATGACCCTTTCAATTCGAGGAGCAGATCATGAGCTTCCAGCAGTCCGACGCCCTGTCACGTGTCCAGCCGTCCGCCACTATGGCCGTGACCCAGAAGGCGCGTGATCTCAAGGCCAAGGGTGTGGATGTGATCTCGCTCGGCGCCGGCGAGCCGGATTTCGACACGCCCGAACACATCAAGGCGGCCGGGATTGCAGCGATTGAACGCGGTGAAACCAAATACACTGCGGTTGATGGCATTCCCGAGCTCAAACAGGCGATTGTCGAAAAGTTCAAGCGGGATAATGGTCTCGATTACACGCCGTCACAGGTGCACGTCTCAACGGGCGGTAAGCCGGTGATCTTTAACGCCCTGATGGCCAGCTTGAATGAGGGTGATGAGGTTATCATTCCGGCCCCCTATTGGGTGACCTATCCGGAAGTGGCCCGCATGCTGGGCGGCGTGCCTGTACCGGTCACCACCACGATCGAGTCGGGTTTCAAGATCACACCGGAACAACTGTCGGCAGCTATCACGCCGAAGACCCGCTGGCTCATCCTCAACTCCCCGTCCAACCCGACGGGAATGGGCTATCGCGCGGACGAACTCCAGGCCCTGGCCGATGTCCTGCTCGATCATCCGCATGTGTGGATCATGACGGATGATATGTACGAACACCTCGTCTATGACGACTATACTTTTGCCACGATCGCTGAGGTCGAGCCGCGTCTCTATCAACGCACGCTCACCATGAATGGTGTGTCCAAGGCGTATTCCATGACGGGCTGGCGGATCGGATATGCGGCAGGGCCCGAAGCCCTGATCGCCGCGATGCGCAAGGTGGCGTCCCAGACCACGTCCAATCCATGTTCCGTGAGCCAGTGGGCGGCTGTCGAAGCGCTCAATGGCGATCACTCTTTCCTGGAAGAGCGCAATGCTGCGTTCAAGCGTCGCCGGGACCTGGTGCTCGCTGCGATCAATGATGCGGGCGGGCTGGTCGCGCCCAAACCGGAAGGCGCTTTTTATGTGTTTGCCGACTGCACGGCGCTGATCGGCAAGACAGCGCCGGATGGCAGCGAGATTAAGACGGATACGGATTTCTGTGCGGCTCTCCTTGAGGCCGAAGCCGTGGCCGTCGTGCCGGGCGTCGCGTTCGGACAGGCCCCGGGCTTCCGCATCTCCTACGCAACGGATGATGAGAGCCTGATCGAGGCCGGCAAGCGTATCCAGCGTTTTTGTGCGTCCCTCGTTTGAAGATAGATAAAATCTATCGCTCGGACGCTTAAACTCGATTGGCCAGTGTCCGCGGGCTCATGCATAACCCTCCTCAACGGGGCGGCGTTCGGTCGCCCTGTAACACAGGACCTGGACCGTCCGGGTCAAAACGGAGGTGTATGATGAATATCAATATGGGTCTTGATGCCGGCCAGCGCGACGCGATGGCAAACGCCGTGACCACCGTTCTGGCAGACACCTACGCCTTGTATTTCAAGACGCATGTCTATCACTGGAACGTCACGGGTCCGCGTTTCCATGACCTGCACACGCTCTTTGAAACGCAGTACAATGAATTGTGGACCGCGACCGACGAGTTGGCGGAACGGGTCCGGGCGCTGGGTGTGGCGGCACCACGGTCCTATGCCGAGATGAGCGAAGCAGCGAGTCTGACCGCGGAAGGCACGGCTGATACGGCTGATGCCATGATTGCAGATCTGGTCGCGGGTCATGAAGCCGTGGTGTCATCGATTCGCCAGGCGCTTGCCCTGGCCGGAGAGACTGGCGATGAAGCCAGTGCCGACGTGCTGACGCCCCGTCTGACAGCGCATGAAAAAGCCGCCTGGATGCTGCGCTCCAGCCTCTAGCGGACTCGATGACGGCCCCAGGGCCCGTCCTCTTGGATGCGAAATCCTACCTATCAGCGACACCCCTGTCCGATTCGGGCGGGGGTGTTTTGTGCTGCGGCGTCGATTTCAGGCAAAAAAAAGCCCCGACCGGGGAGGTGGTCGGGGCTAAACAGATTTTGCTTCTCAGAGGGGAGAATTCGGAAGCAAAATTTACAGGCGCCGGATCACGGGGAGGCACAATCGGACGCCATTCACATACCGTTCGGGGAGGAGACGGATATGAGAAGAACGAGCCGCGTCGCCGCGGCGTCTGGTGGGGTTTATGCCCTCTGCTGCGGCGCAGCACCAGAGACATGATGGCAAGGTTGCTATGCAAAAACGGGACGATGACACATTTTCGCCATGCAACTGAGAGGGGTTAATTCTCCCAGAGACGCGCCTGTTCGATGAGAAAATCCCGGAAGGCGGCGATACGTCGGGAGCCTCGCAGCTCGCTTGGATAGACGAAGTAGAAATCGAAGCTGGGGCCGTCGATTTCGGGCAGGATACGCACGAGGGCCGGGTTTTCCCGGGCGGCATAGTCCGGCAGACCGCCAATTCCCATGCCTGATACGACCGCTTTCATCACGCCATAGAGCGTATTGACCTGCATGGCGGCGCGACGGGGCTCCTGTTTTTCACCCCGACCGACATGGGCCGCCCAGTCCAGCCCCGGGATGGGCGCAAGATGGGGCGGGCCATAGTGGATGATTGGATGGTGGTCGAGGTCTTCCACACTGGTCGGGATGCCATGAGCATCGAGATAGTCGCGAGAGGCGTAGAGGTGCTGGGTGCCACTCATTAGCTTGCGTTGTACCAGATCATTCTGGCTAGAGGCGAAGGGGCGAATGGCGACCTCGGCCTCCAGTCCGGCCAGATCAATCTCATGATCATCGAGAATCAACTGGAGGCGGATTTGCGGATAGTCCTTGTGGAATTGTCCGAGGCGGGGCGTGAGCCAGATGGCACCAAAGGCCGTGGGTCCGGTCACGCGAAGCCCGCCGGAAGGTTCGTCGCGGGCGTCATGCACATTGGCTTCTGCAATGGCGACGGCCCGGGAGATGTCCTTGGACGCTTCGAATAGGAGATTGCCAGGCTCTGTCGGGATCAGACCACGCGCATGACGGTGAAACAGCGTGACTCCCAGATCATCTTCCAGAGCTGCGATCTGACGGCTGACGGCCGATTGCGACAGGCCAAGCAGATCTGCGGCCCGTGTCAGTGACCCGGCCTGGGCCGCCGCGTGGAAGGTTTTCAGCTTGTCCCAATCCATAATCCAAGGTCCCTGTCCTGAAGAATCACTGTGCCATCAAGACTTACATAACTGGACTTGCGGGAATGCCCTATTGATTCATTACGCGGAGGGCGGTGGATCGGGACGGCTCAGGATGAAGGCGCCACTGGCAAGGAGCACAGGTATTTGAACGCTCAGCGTCCAAAGGGGCGCACCGGCCAGAAAGGCAATTGGTGGCATCAGTGCCATGACGGCGACGGAGATCCATTTGGTGCGAGGCCGGATGGCACCATGGTCGCGCCAGTCGCGGATTAGCGGACCGAATTGCCTGTGCGCCATCAGCCAGTCATGCAGGCGTTTGGACGACCGGGCGAAGCCATAGGCCGCGAGCAGGAGAAAGGGTGTTGTGGGTAAAAGAGGCAGCGCGGCCCCCAAAAAAGCCAAACCGACACAGATGACGCCGAAGATGAACCAAAAGGGGCGCACCCAACGCGGGGTGGGTTTGGGAAGTCCGGAAGAGGGCGGGGTGTCGCTCATGATCCGATGATGCCTCGCAGGACAGCCTGGCGTCCAGCGCGCGCGACCGTACCCGCTCAGTTGGGAAGAACGGTCCGCGTGATCAATAGCCGTGCTGGTCCAGGAAGTCGTTGACCCGGGTACGGGTGAGGTTTGCGCGATCCGGATCACGCAGGAAGAAATGACCGGCCTCGGGGAAATCGATCATGTCGACAGACGTGCCCTGGGCGCGGGCGGCTTGGGCAAAGGCCGTGGCCGTCTCAAAGGAACAGTCCGTATCCTCATGGGCATGGGCGATAAACAGCGGGGGTAGCGGACCCTCCATCATGTGCAAGGGGGACAGCGAGCGGGCGGTAGGCCAACCTCCGGCGATCGAGATCATGTAGCCGTCATCGGTCATGTCCATGCAGCCGGAAAAGGAGAGGGCCAAATCCGGTCGCGAGGGCGAGGTGGGCGCTTCCAGAGTGGCCGCTGCGACGGAGAGATGCGCGCCAGCGGAAAAACCCGACACGCCGATCCGGGACGCGTCGATGCCATAGGTCTGGGCATTCTCGCGGAGCCAGGCGATCGCATCTGTCACATCGGCGAGACTGTCTCCGGCCCGCACACCAAAACGTCCCCGTGTGCGATATTCAATCTGCGCCACCACATGGCCGCGATCCTTGAAGAAACGACAGGGCCCGCACCAGCTCCAGGACCCGAAAAACCAGCCACCGCCGTGGACCCAGACCATGGCGGGACGAAGGTCATCCCCCGCGTTCCAGTCGTCGGGCAGGTAGATATGAATCTCCAGATCATATCCGTCGACGGTCTTGAAGGTCTCGATGATATGACCGTCCCGCTCGGCGCGTTCGGCGGCGACCATCGCCAGGATGTCGTCAGATGCCTCGCCCGGGCAGGCGGCGCGATGGTCTTCGGCTTCGGTTTGCAGGCCATCGGCGGCATTTTCCTCCACCCAGAGTCTGAGAGACTGGGTGTTGAGGTAACACTGGATATCGGGATGGCTGAACCGGTGGCCCGACTCCAGCTTGGCCGTCAGGAATTGCACGGTGCCGGGCACATCTTCGTCAAAGCGTGTATCGGCCCAGTAATCGCGCAGTCGTTCGATGAAGCTGCGATACTCGTCCAGTTCGAGCAGGTCTGCCCGCCCCAGATCCACCTCGTCGAGATAGGCATCATAGGTGGAACTGGGACGAAAGGCTCGATCCTGCGTCAGGCGTCCATGCATCGGGCCGTAGAACAGACGACCGATGGCCCATTCATAATGGATACGCGTGATGTAAGCCTCGGCCGAACGATCATGTTCGAGTTCCAGTGCGCGCAATTGTGTTTTCCACCCGTCGATCTCCTCTGCCCAGCCGGTGATGAAAGCCTGTTCGTCAAGGGCGGCGAGTTCGCGATAGCGACTATTGAGTGTCTCGGTCCAGCGCGCGGCAATCGCATCGGCCTCGGCCTGAAAACCGCTCGCCTCGTCCTGTGCCCCTGTCTGCGTCTGGGCCTGAGCCTGACTCAAGACCGATAGAACGATGAGGGACAGGGCAAGCAGGCTGACGGCAAGCCCGATAAAGCGCAGATGGAACATGATAACCTCGACACATGCAGACCCGGCCACACTAGACGGTTCAGGCGTATTCGTCAGGAGGGAAAGCGAGGGTTGAAACGCCTCGGGTGAACGGGCTCCTGCGAACGCAAGAAAAAGGCCCGAACCGCGCGGGATTCGGGCCTGATCATGAGAGGCGGGCGTGTGTTTTCTGTCGCGATCTATTCGATCGAAGCCAGATAACGTTCGGCGTCCAGCGCAGCCATACAGCCCATGCCGGCTGCGGTCACAGCCTGGCGATAGATATCATCCGTCACATCGCCGGCCGCAAAGACACCCGGGATAGAGGTTTTGGGTGTGCCCGGCTCGGTGACGAGATATCCGCCGTCCTTGGTTTCGAGCTGCTCCGTGAAGAGTTCCGTCGCAGGAGCATGACCAATGGCGACGAAAAATCCGTGGGCCGGAATGTCGGTGATCTCGTCGGTCTTGATGTTCTTCACACGCACGGCGGTCACCCCGAGCGGATCTTCATCGCCCAGCACTTCCTCGACCACGCTGTCCCAAACCACGTCGACTTTTTCGTGCTTGAGCAGGCGCTCCTGCATGACTTTCTCGGCCCGCAGGCTGTCGCGGCGGTGCACCAGTGTCACTTTGGACGCGAAATTGGTCAGGAAGAGCGCTTCTTCAACTGCGGTATTACCGCCGCCCACAACGACGACTTCCTTGCCCCGATAGAAAAATCCGTCACAGGTGGCACAGGCGGACACGCCAAAGCCCTGGAATTTCTGTTCCGTCGGCAGGCCGAGCCATTTGGCCTGGGCACCGGTAGCGATAATCACCGCGTCGGCTGTGTATGTGGTGCCAGTATCACCCTTGAGCACGAAGGGGCGTTGCGACAGATCGGCCTCGGTGATGATGTCGGAAATCATCTCGGTGCCGACTTTCTCTGCCTGTTCGCGCATTTGCTCCATCAGCCAGGGGCCTTGGACGACATCAGCGAAGCCCGGATAGTTCTCGACATCGGTGGTGATGGTCAGCTGACCGCCCGGCTGCAGGCCGGCGATCAGGGTCGGTTTCAGCATGGCGCGGGCTGCATAGATGGCGGCGGTGTATCCGGCCGCGCCCGAACCAATGATGATCAAGCGCGAATGGCGCGTCTCAGACATGGCAAATTCCCAGGATGAAGCGGTGCGGGGTCGCACCTTCGATTCGTCAGTGATGAGTATATAGGAGCGCGCGATCAAAATACCGCAGGCATGACACACATGTCAGCGGTCACGCTTTCGGGAGCAGGGCGTTGACCAGGTTCATGTCCAGTCCGCCCGGCCATTCCAGCCCCTCAAGCGGGTTCTCAGCATCTGGCCGAGTGTGGATCAGGTGTGCGGCATAAAGATGGGCCGATCGCGTGCCCGACAGGCAATGGATCACCACCGGCCGGTCGCCCGCGGCTGCGATCACCTCTCCCAGGCGCACCGTGTGTTCGGGATTGGCGCCCGCCGGTCCGCCCAGCGGCAGATGATCATACCCCATGCCGGCCTCTGCGACGCTGGCGGCCATGTCGAAACCTAGCTGGTCGAGTTCCGGATGGGTTCGATTGTTGACGACATGCACCACTCCGGCTTCGGCCCATGCGGTGAGATCAGCCGGGATGGGCTGTCGGGCCAGCGCGATATTGGCGTGGCGGGTCACAATCGGATCGGTCATGTCGAGATATCCATTTCATCATCTGTCAGAGTTTGTCGGAAACGCGTCCAGCGATCGAGCACCTGCGCCGCGATGCGTGGTGTCTCGTTAAGGGGCGTGTAGCTCCAGTGTTCCAGCGTTCCGAGATAGCGCTTCATCGCCCCGTGTGCCGACAATGCCGCATGCAGTCGGGAAAACTTCCCGGCCTCGCCGGGCAGGGAGAGGGCATAGACCGGAGCGCCGGTTGCCGCCGCCTCGACCAGCATGTTCGTGCTCTCTTCGGTGACGAAGATCCAGTCCGCGGCGCTCAGGAAGGAGAAATATGGGTTTGTACCTGTCCCGTCGTGGAAGACGACATCCGCGCGATCTTTCAGGGCCTGGGCCAGCTGCTGGCGAATGGTTTGCGGTGTGCGCCGGGACACGGTGACCATCAAGCCCAGCCCCTGATCCAGCAGGCCTTTGAGGCGCTGGACAAGATAAGTCTCGGTTTGAGACGGCATGCGGAAGCGTTTGGAGGGCCCCCCGATCAGCACAGCGGCCTTTTTGTCCGGCAGAGCGGCAATGGCCTCGACGAAGTCGGGTTCCACCGCACGCAGGCGATCCGGTGTTACCCGGTTGGGCGAGCCCAGCATCGAGATCGCCCGGTCATGGCGCAGCCGGTCATGCGAGGGCGCGATGATCAGGTCGAACAAGTCATGGCTGTGTCGTGGATCCTGAACATAGATAAAATAGGTCGACGGAAAGATGCGGCGGTGTCGTCGGGCTTGTTTGAGCGCTGCCCGACCACAGCCGAGCCAGAGGTCGGGCGGAGTTGAAGGCAGGCTGACCCGACCGTCCTTGTGCACATGCACAGTGTCGAGGTCGAGTGTGCAGCCGTGCGTCGCGAACTGACGGGCGAGCGCTTCACCCAGACCGAGGGGCTGATTCTCGATGCCGCGCCGACCATCCGAGACGATCCAGGCCAGGGCTTTGGCGGGAAGGGCAGAGTTGCGTTCCATGCCTTGGTTAGAAAACCTTGTCCGGTGCGGGTCAAGACATGGCGCATGCGCGACCTGACGAAATTGTAAGTTCGCGACGCTTGACCCGTCCGTGTGACGGATGTAACGCTCTGCGACAGACGTAGCACGAAAGCGACAACACTCATGTCCGATCAAGCGCCTTCCCAGGCCGAGCTGGCCGTATTGAAGCATTTGTGGGCCGATGGCACGCTCAGTGCCCGCGAAGTTCATGCCCGGGTAGAAACCGAGACCGGGTGGTCCTATTCCACCACGCGCACCCTGCTGGTTCGTATGGTTGAGAAAGGTCTGGTTGAGAAATCTGATACCCATGGCCTCGCTGTGTTCGCAGCCAAGGCCGACAAAGTGTCGTTGATGGGGCGGATGATCCGCGACTTCACCCAGCGGGTTCTCGAGATCGACGGTCCCTTGCCCGTAACCGCTTTTGCCAATTCCAAACTCTTCTCCGATGAGGAAGCCAGCGCTTTGCGCCGCCTGCTGGAAGAGGAGGGTGAGGCATGATCATTCTCAACGCCCTTCTGCTTGCCACCAGCTTGTCCCTCCTCTCCGGCCTGGTGGCTTATGGTCTCGTCCGGGCGGCTCAGTCCAAGCTGGGGCGTCATGACGTTCTGGCCTGGCGTATGGCCCGCCTGGTCGTGATCCTGCCTTTCCTTCTGGCTCCGGTCATTGCGTTCACACCTGAACGGATCGAGCCGTCCGTCGCGCCGATGGCGCATGGCGAGTATGATCGTCAGGAACCGGCAGAATACATTGATCGCGGGGTGACGTTTGAAGCCGGATGGCGCTGGTCCCGTGTGGATTGGCGTTATCCGGCCGTCGGTCTCTTCCTGCTTGGTCTTGCAGGGGCGGGCCTCCTGGCCTTGCGCCGCCATGCCTGGCGCGAACGCATGGTGTCAACAAGCCGTCTGGCCCAGCCGTTTGAACGCCAGCGTCTTGACCAGATTGCCGAACATGTCGGGATCTGGTCACCGGAATTGCGTATCAGTCCGGCCCTGACTTCGCCCTGTATTTCCGGATGGCGGCCTGTGGTCCTGGTCCCGCAATCCCTGCTGGGCAATCTGCATGCCCTTCGCCTGACCCTGACCCACGAACTGGTGCATCTGCGCCGTGGCGATGAACGTGATCGTTTGATCGGGTCAGCTCTCAAGCTTGTGCTCTGGTTCCACCTGCCGCTGCACTGGATCGAAAGCGCACTGGATGAAGCCCGCGAACGCGCTTGTGATGCCGAAGCGCTGGATATCCTCGGTCCGCGTGAACGCAAGTCCTATGCCTCGACCCTGATCCTGATGATGCAGGCCGGAGCGCGCCCGGTCTCGGCCTTTGGCCCTGATCGCCGGGCCGAGCGCGAGCGTCGTATTCGGGCCATCCTCAACCAATCCACCGCGCGTCGTTGGGCGATACCGGCTCTTCTGGCCGGTGGTGCAGCCCTTCTGGTGCCTGTCTCCCTGGCTCAGGCGGCCTGGACAGA
This sequence comes from Maricaulis sp. D1M11, assembly GCF_047308265.1. Taxonomy (NCBI): domain Bacteria; kingdom Pseudomonadati; phylum Pseudomonadota; class Alphaproteobacteria; order Maricaulales; family Maricaulaceae; genus Maricaulis; species Maricaulis sp. D1M11. The sequence goes on along the minus strand of NZ_JBKQWY010000005.1, from coordinate 373,702 downwards.
ACGGGCCAATGTCTGGACGCCACTGGTCTTGCTGGAGGACGAGGTCCCGCGTGAGCCCCGCGCTGGTCGTGGAGATGTCTCCGAGGCCGAAGCCCGTGCGGAACGCGACGCTCGCGCCAGGCGTAATGCGCGAGTCGAGAACCGGTCGGAGGGCGCCTTGCTGGTCAGCGGTGACAATATCCTGGTCGAGCCTCGCGCGCTGTCGGATGATCAGCCACAGATAGAGCCAGCACGTCCGCAAAGCCCGGCCCCCGTGGCACAACCGGCTCCGGACGTGTCCCGTGAACCCGCTCCGCAACCCCAGCCCGTTTCAAGGCCTGAGCCTGCACCCGCGCCTGCACCGCAGCCTGCCCCCGTGAATGCACCGCAGCCTGCGCCCGAACCTGCACCTGTGGCGCGTTCAGAGCCGCCGGTAGTGCCTGAACGTGCTCCGGATTTGTCGGCTGCCATCACAGACGGTCGAATCACCAGTTCTTACGGACCGCGCCCCTCGCGTCCGGCTGATGCCCCGGTCTTCCATTCGGGCTGTGATATTGCCGCCCCGGAAGGCACGCTGATTTTTGCGGCTGGCGGAGGTCTGGTGACCCATGCGGAAATGGGTCTCAACGGCAATGATCGCTGGGGCAATACCGTGGTCATTGATCACGGTGAAGGCTGGGAGACGGTCTATGCCCACATGAAGGATTTCAAGGTCGAGGCCGGCGATACCGTCGAGGCCGGTGGCAAGATTGGTCATGTCGGCAATACCGGTGCCTCCACCGGACCGCATGTTCATGTGGAAGTGCGCTATCGCGGCCAGCGTCTCGATCCGTCTGAGTATCTCACCTATTCCCGCTGCTAGCGGACACAGGTTTCATTCCGGGAGTGTGTTGAACGGTTTGCCTGCCCCCCAACGAGCCGGAATGAAAAACGGCCGGAGCCCCCAGCTCCGGCCGTTCCCATATCTGCTTGACCCGCAAAGGTCGATTACACCCAGGCGACGTTGGTGATCTCGTAGGATTTCAGACCGCCCGGTGCGTTCACCTCGATCACATCGCCAATTTCCTTGTTCATCAAGGAACGCGCGATCGGTGAGGAGAGCGAGATCTTGCCGGATTTCACATCCGACTCATCATCGCCCACGATCTGATAGGTCGCCTCTTCTTCCGTGTCTTCATCGAGCACGGTGACGGTGGCGCCAAACTTCACGGTCTCACCCGACAGCGTCGCGACATCGATAATCTGCGCACGCGCGAGCTTGTCTTCCAGCTCGGCCAGGCGACCTTCGATATAACCCTGACGCTCCTTGGCGGCATGGTATTCTGCGTTTTCTGACAAATCGCCATGCTCGCGAGCTTCCGCGATGGCGGCGATCACGGCCGGCCGTTCGACAGTTTTCAAACGCTTCATTTCTTCATCGAGGGCCTTGTGACCCGCGACAGTCATAGGAATCTTGTTCATTCGTTCGCTTTCTACGGGAAGGCCAACAGGCTAGCGCTCACCCTTGAGGGCATCAAGAGTAGGTCTGCAGAGCCTGCGGTTCAAGCGCGCCTTCACCAATGCGTCGAATGGACAGTATGGCTGCACGGGCCGCAGAGGCGGTCGTGTAGCACGGGATCTTCATTTCCAGCGCTGTGCGGCGGATCGAGTAACTGTCCAGATGGGACTGGCGTCCCTCCGTGGTGTTGAAGATCAGCTGGACATCGCCGTTTTTCATCAGGTCGACAATGTGGGGTCGGCCTTCAAACACCTTGTTGACGATTGTCACGGGAACACCGGCATCGGTGAAGGTCTTGGCCGTGCCTGCCGTGGCCAGGAGGGTGAAGCCCAACATGACCAGTACGCGGGCGGGTTCGATCATCGCCTGTTTGTCGCCTTCACGCAGGGAGATGAAAACACCGCCCGTGCGCGGCAGGATGGTGCCGGCGCCCAGCTCGGCCTTGGCAAAGGCCGCTTCGAAATGGGTGTCCATCCCCATGACTTCACCCGTGGAACGCATTTCCGGGCCGAGGACCGGATCCACGCCCGGGAAGCGGGCGAACGGCATGACTGCCTCTTTCACGGAGACATGTTTGGGTGCTGGGTCTTCCAGGCCAAACTCGGCCAGCGGGGCGTCCGCCATGACCTTGGCTGCCAGTTTGGCGACCGGTTGCCCGATGGCCTTGGCCACAAAGGGAACTGTCCGCGAGGCCCGCGGATTGACCTCGAGTACGAAGATCGTGCCGTCCTTCACCGCAAACTGCACATTCATCAGGCCTTTCACGCCAATCGCGAGCGCCATCTCGATGGCCTGGCGCTTGAGCTCGGCAACCATGTCTTCGGACAGGGAATAGGGTGGCAGGCAGCAGGCGCTGTCGCCGGAGTGTACGCCGGCTTCCTCGATGTGTTGCATGACACCGGCCACCCAGACGTCCTTGCCGTCACAGATGACGTCCACATCCACCTCGTCCGCATCGGTCAGATAACGATCGAGCAAGAGCGGGCTATTGCCCGATACATTGACCGCTTCACGCATATAGCGTTCGAAACTGTCCATCTCCCGGACGATTTCCATGGCCCGGCCTCCGAGCACGTAGGACGGGCGCAGAACCAGCGGGAAGCCCAGTTTTTCGGCTTCGGCGCGGGCTTCGTCTTCAGAATGCACAATGGCGTTGGGCGGTTGTTTCAGACCCAGCTTGTCGAGCAGGTCTTTGAAGCGCTTGCGGTCCTCGGCCAGGTCAATCGCATCCGGTGCGGTGCCCAGGATCGGAACGCCTTCCTCTTCCAGGGCATTGGCCAGTTTCAGCGGGGTCTGGCCGCCATACTGGACGACAACGCCCATCAACGTGCCGTTGGACTGTTCCTTGGCGATCAGTTCCAGGGTGTCTTCCAGGGTGAGCGGCTCGAAATACAGACGATCGGCCGTATCATAATCAGTGGAGACTGTTTCCGGATTGCAGTTCACCATGATGGATTCAATGCCCATCTCGGCGAAGGCAAAGGCGGCGTGGCAGCAGCAATAGTCGAACTCAATACCCTGACCGATCCGGTTGGGGCCGCCCCCCAGAATGATGATTTTCTTGCGATCAGAGGGATCGCTCTCGCAATCGGGCTGGCCGCCAAAACTCGGCGTTTCATAGGTCGAGTACATGTAAGGCGTGGCCGCGAAAAATTCGGCCGCGCAGGTATCGACCCGCTTGAAGACTGGGCGCACGTCCAGGGCTTGGCGCTGTTTGCGGATCTCGGTTTCGGTCTTGCCGCTGACCTGGGCCAGGCGGGCATCGGAAAAGCCCATGGACTTCAGGGCCAGCCAGCCCTGCGCCGTGTCCGGCAGACCTAGGGTGGAGACGTCTTCCTCGGCATGGATGATCGACTGGATCTGACGCAGGAACCAGGGTTCATAAAGGGAGGTGGCCGCCACTTCCTCGACCGAAAGGCCTTCGCGCAGGGCCTGGGCGATGACCCTCAGACGATCCGGGGTCGGCATGGTCAGCGCGGCCTTCACCGCCTCCTTGCGGGCTTCAACGGTCGTGGTCTCGTCGATACCGGCAATCTCGACCTCATCAAAGCCGGCCAAATCGGTTTCCAGACCGCGCAGGGCTTTTTGCATGCTCTCGGTAAACGTCCGGCCGATGGCCATGACCTCACCCACAGACTTCATCGAGGTTGAGAGGGTCGGTTCGGCGCCGGGATATTTCTCGAAAGCGAAACGCGGGATCTTTGTCACGACATAGTCGATGGTCGGTTCAAAGCTCGCCGGGGTTGCGCCGTTCGTAATGTCATTGGCAATCTCGTCCAGCGTGTATCCGATGGCCAGTTTCGCGGCGACCTTGGCGATCGGGAAACCGGTGGCCTTGGAGGCCAGGGCCGAGGAGCGGGAGACACGCGGGTTCATCTCGATCACGACGAGGCGGCCATCGGCCGGGTTCACGGCGAACTGGACATTGGAGCCCCCGGTTTCGACACCGATCTCGCGCAGCACCGCAATCGATGCCGTCCGCATGATTTGGTATTCCTTGTCGGTGAGGGTCAGCGCCGGAGCGACAGTGATGCTGTCGCCAGTGTGCACGCCCATCGGATCCACATTCTCGATGGCGCAGATGATGATGCAGTTATCATTGCGATCACGCACCACTTCCATCTCGAATTCTTTCCAGCCGACAATGGACTCCTCAACCAGGATTTCGGTGACCGGCGAGGCTTCCAGGCCGGAATGGCAGATCTCGCGATATTCCTCGAGATTATAGGCGATGCCGCCGCCCGTGCCGCCGAGCGTGAAGGACGGGCGAATGATCGACGGCAGACCGATTTCACCCAGCACGGCTTCGGCCTCGCTCAGCGAGTGCACCACCCGCGAACGCGGGCTTTCCAGGCCGATCTTGTCCATGGCGTCGCGGAAGCGTTCGCGGTTTTCGGCTTTGTCGATGACATCGGCCTTTGCGCCGATCATTTCCACACCAAACAGATCCAGCACGCCGCGCTTGTCGAGTTCGAGCGCACAATTGAGCGCGGTCTGTCCGCCCATGGTCGGCAGCAGGGCGTCAGGGCGTTCCTTTTCGATCACCTTGGCCACCATTTCCGGTGTGATGGGCTCGATATAGGTTGCGTCCGCCAGCTCGGGGTCGGTCATGATCGTGGCCGGGTTGGAGTTGACCAGAATAACCCGATACCCTTCTTCCTTCAGTGCCTTGACCGCCTGGACACCCGAATAGTCAAACTCACAGGCCTGACCGATCACGATCGGTCCGGCGCCAATGATCAGAATGGAGTTCAGGTCTGTACGTCTGGGCATGGCTGTCCTGCTCGCGTGCGTGCGCGCGCCTGCACCCTGCCCGGGGAGCCCGGTTGGGTCAGTTTGCGCTTGGTTTTGGTGCTGAGCGGGGTACCTAGCGCGGATTCGGATGGAAGGCGAGAGCCTATCTGCGCGCGCGGGTGTTATTGCTTATAACCTCCCACCAAGGCGAACATATTTCCGACGCATGTTCTCGCGGGCCTTGCCGAAAGAGCAGACCCGGTGCCAGGCAGTTTGTTTCTTCCTGAAATTGCTATCAAGAACACGTTCGCGTAAAACGAGCGGCGAAATAGTCTTGCCGAGTGGGGGTGTTATGCGTGCATTGTTGAGTGGTCTGGTTGTGAGCTTGGGGCTTGTCCTGGCTAGCGGGGCAAAGGCTCAGAGTATCGAGATTTGGGCCGCCTTGCCGGAGATCTCCCAGCCCAGCCTGTCGGCAGATGGTCGCTGGCTTTCGACACGGTGTGTGTCGCAAGGCAATGCATCCATTTGCATTAATGACCTGACGACGGGTGAGCTGAGTTATGTGATCCCGGTTCCAGCCGAAAGCTGGGTCGTGGATGCGTATTTTGCATCGAATGACCACTTCCTTGTCAGTCTGGCCTTCCAGCAACAAATCAACACGTCTGAGGGCATGCGTTCGATGACGGTGACGCGAGCTATGGCGATACGGCCGGAGACTGGAGAGAATACCCTTTTGATGCGGGGGCAACGCTGGAGCACGGATACCTCGAATATTGCTTCGCTCGATCTGGATGATCCCGAAAACGTGCTCGTCGAGATGCGGTTCCTGCGTCGCCCGGAAGTGTCTCTGGGGTCTCGCATGGCGAGCCGTGAAACATTTGAAAGCCAATTGTTTCGCGTCAATCTCGACTCCGGCGATGTGCGCCATCTCGATACCAATGATCTCTATAGTCGTGTGATTGATGCCTATGGTGAGACCCGTGCTGTCATTCTCTTTGATCCGGTCAATCGCGAGTTTGAAATCCGGCGGGACCGGGAACGAGGCGAGCTTCTGTATGCCGGTGTTCACGAAAGTGATGCGCCGTCGGTCATGGGAATGACCGATGAATCGGGTCTGCTGGTGTTCTTCCAGGTGGGCGAAAACAGAGGATATCGTCGCCTGGATCTCCAGACAGGCGATGTGACGGCGTTTGCCACGCCGGAAATCAACTTGCTGACAGCGCCGATTTTTGACCGCGAAAACTACCTGGTCGGTTTCGAGGGCGAAATGAACGGCGTCTCCCGCCAGTCCTTTATCGATGAGGGCTTTCGGAATGATGTCAGCGCTTTGCAAGGCGTTTTGGGTGTGCCTGTGCGCCTCGAAACCTATTCCGCAGACCGTGATCTGGTTCTGATCAGCACAGATGAGTCGGCGCGTCCCAAGTCGTACTTCCTCTATCAGCGCTCAGCCGGAGCTCTCTCGCCTGTGGGGGACACCTATCCGGGTTTGGCAGAGGTCGCGCTTCCGGAGCGGCGCAGTTTTGTCTATCAGGCGGCAGATGGCCTGAACATCGAGGCCATTGTCACCACACCCGCAGGCTGGCAGCAGGGCCAGGAGGCTCTGCCCATGGTCGTTCTCCCGCATGGCGGTCCGGCGGCTCGCGACAGCCTGGGGTTCGACTGGTGGGCCCAGGCGTATGCCGCTCAGGGTTATGTGGTCATTCAACCGAATTTCCGTGGGTCTGACGGGTATGGCCGGGGTTTCCGTGAGGCCGGCTTCGGTGAGTTCGGCGGACGGATGATCGAAGATATCCTGGACGGCGGGCGAGCGCTCCAAGCCGCCGGGATTGCTCGTTCCGGCCAATTTTGCGTCGCAGGCGGGTCGTATGGCGGATATGCCGCGCTGATGGCGGGCATAACAGCGCCTCAGGATGTGGCCTGTGTCATTGCCTTCGCTCCAGTAACGAACCCGTCCACTATGCTGCGTGAGGAACGCAATGTGGGTGAGTTTACAGCCTATCACTTCTGGGAACAGTATATGGGCAATATCCTCTGGGATACGGAGGCGGCCAGCGCAGTCTCTCCGGTCCGTCGCGCGTCTGAACTGACCATGCCGACCCTCGTTCTGCATGGCACGGAGGATTCAGTGGTCCCGATCGAGGAGTCCGAGGTCTTGACCCGGGCGATGGGGCGCGATGCACCGGATTATGAGTTCATCGAGCTGGACGGCGAGACGCACTTCTTTGTGCTTTCGCAATCGCGCCAGATCTTGCTGGAGCGGTCACTGGAGCTCATGGAGCGGACCCTGCGTCAGCCTGACTAGGCTTTGGAAGAAGCACGGACTGGACGGCCCGGGTTTTGCCCGGGCCTGTCTGTATCCGGCCTGTCTGTATCCGGCCTGTCTTTTTTCGCGCCTGTCTTTTTTCGGGTGGTTTGTTGACGGGTGAGGGAGGAAGCCGGGCCAATCTCCGATGAACGGTGATCCGGTCAGCCCATCTCGTTCAAGCTCAGATCCCGCCAGAGTTGGGGCTGGACGTCCGGCCGTGTGCCCGCAAGGCGGTTCGCGATCAACCAGTGGGCCCGTTCATGGACAAGGGGGATGATCGCCTGTTCTTCCAGCAAGCGGGAGTCCGCCAGCCCATAGATTTCCGCTCGGCTGGCCGGGTCTGACTGACGGCGGGCCGTTCGCATCAGCTCGGCAAACATCGGATCATTCCAGCCGAAATTGGCCGCGAATCCACCCGGTTCAAACGGATCCAGCATGAAAAACGGGTCAGACTTGAGTCCGCGATTGAAGCTGGACACCGCGATATCGAACGCGCCGGCATCGACTGCCTGGTAGAGATCGGTGGGGTAGGAGACGAGAATATCCGTGGCCACGCCAATCCGCTCCCAGTCCGCGGCGAGTGCGACGGCCAGGCGTTCACTGTCGCCGGTCGTGGCGCGGATTTCCAGCGGACGATCGAATGTGACGGTTTCCAGAAGGTCGCGGGCCTGGTCGAGATCGGGCGCGGCGGCGCGATCTCCCGCCAGCACACCCTGTGTTGGCGCGGCAGTGCCTGAAAAAACGGTCTCGGCCAGAAAAGCGCGATCAATCGAGAGAGACAAGGCTCTGCGCAAGGCCAGCTGTGCCACATCCTCGCGTGCGTGATTGAGTTTCAGATATCGCAGGATCGGCGCATCGAAACTGGCAAACCCGTCGCCCAGCTGGTTCTGGAGTTGCGGAATGAGATTGGACGGCGGGGCGGCGACCAGATCGTATTCACCGGCCCGGAAGAGGCGGACACGGGCATTGGCATCAATGACCGCGTCGGCCTGGATGGCAGGAATGGAGACCTGGTCGGCGGCGTGATAGGCGCTGTTCCTGATCAGGCGCAGGCCGTATTGCGATTGTTGCGCCAGTCGATAGGGACCAGACGTCACAATGTATTCCGGCCGCGCCCAGTCTTCGCCGACCTGTTCGATGATATGGCGGGGGAAGGGATAGAATTCGCGCATCAGGACCGGGAACAGACCCAGCGGGGCGGACAGCTGGAAATCCACTGTTCGGCTGTCGATGGCGCGAACACCCAGATCCTCGGAGGATCTTTCGCCCGCCAGGACCGCCGCGGCATGCTGCACGGTGAAAAAATCACCCAGGGCCGCGAAACTCTGTGTTGGATCAACCAGGCGCCGGGCCGACCAGACGATATCTTCGGCCGTGATGGCGACTCCATCCGACCAGCGCAGATCATCACGCAATTCAAAACGCCAGGTCAGCCCGTCTTCGCTGACGAACCAGCGTTGAGCGAGGCCGGGGCCCACACCACCATCGGCGGAATAATCGGTCAGGGGGGCGTGGATCTGCTTGTAGACGAGGGCCGAGGCCGCGAACTGACCCCGTGCCGGATCGAGATGGTCGGGCATATTGTCCATGGCCACACGCAGCAATCCCTCTGGCGGCGGTGTGCGGGAACAGGCCCCCAGGCTGGCAAGCCCGGCTGTCAAAGACGCGGTGGAGAGAAACTGGCGACGATCCATCATGCGATCAGTCTTAGCGGTTCATCCGACAATGTGGAGTCCTGGCCCGGGCCGCAGCGTTGAAAACCTGCCCGGTCCGCCATGTCTTTCATTGTTCCCGCTCCGCTCGACCCGAGTTTGTCGCCGCTTTCGGTGTCGGGGTCGATGCTCACATGGAACGCGCTCAAGGCTGTGGGGTTTGAACTAAACCCTCCCCGGCGCGCCATGGCTTCGATCTTACGGGAGTTCGCTTCGCTCACCGCTCCGCGCCGCCTGGTCGGCCTGGCGGCGGGATATCTGTGTCTCAGGCCTCGGCGGGTGTTTTCAGCGATGCAACGAACCGTTTGAACACACCAAAACTGTCCTGTGGGCCGGGGCTGGCCTCGGGGTGGTGCTGCACGGCCTGGACGGGCTTGTCGGTCAGTTTGAAGCCACAATTGGTGCCGTCAAACAGGGAGACAAAGGTTTCCTCGGCATTGGCGGGAAGACTGGATCCATCAACAGCAAAACCGTGATTCATCGAGACAATCTCGACCTGGCCGCTCTCGTGATTCTTCACCGGATGGTTCGCTCCATGATGACCCTGGGCCATCTTGATCGTCTTGGCACCGATTGCCAGGGCCAGCATCTGGTGACCCAGACAGATCCCCAGTATCGGCAGATCGCTATCGATCAGCGTTTTCAGTGTTGCGAGAGCATATTCACCGGTTGCAGACGGATCGCCCGGCCCGTTGGAGACCAAAATCCCGTCCGGCTTGTGCGCCAGCACGCTGTCGGCCGAGGTTGAGCCGGGCACAACGCTCACGCGGGCCCCGGCATCGGCCAGAAGGCGCAGGATATTGGCCTTGACGCCATAATCGAGCACTACGACGTGCGGCCCCTCTTCCGGTCCCGTGGCATACCCCTCCGAGATAGACCAGCCGGCCTGGGTCCAGCTGTCCTCGCTGGCGCGTGTCACGTCAGCGGCCAGTTCGCGGCCTTCCATCGGTGTCGCGCCGGCCGCTGCAGCTTTGAGAGCGTCCAGATCAAACTGGCCATTAGGATCATGGGCGATCGCGCACATCGGCATGCCGTGTTCGCGGATATGGCGGGTCAGGGCGCGGGTATCGACACCGGTCAGGCCGATAATGCCCCGTGTGCGCAGCCATTCATCAAAGGTCGAGGTGGCGCGCCAGCTCGCGGGTGGCGTGATGTCGGCGCGCGACACCATGCCCACGGCGGCTTTGCGGGCGGGGTCGGACGCGGCTTCTTCATCCTCTTCATTGGCACCGACATTGCCGATATGCGGGAAGGTGAAGCAGATGACCTGTCCGGCGTAGGACGGGTCGGCGAGCATCTCCTGGTGCCCCGTCATCGCGGTGTTGAAGCACAGTTCGGCGGTGGTCATGCCCTGGGCACCGGTGCCGCGGCCATAAAACACGCTGCCGTCGGCCAGAACGAGAATGCCTGTCGGGGTTTCAGTTCCGGTCGTGCTCATGAATATCTCCTCGGATGATTCCGCTGGGCTGCGGGTAAACGGCCGCGTCTCTAATGGACTCCCGACGCCGGGTCAATCAAATCATTACGTATTGATCACGGGACTTGATTCTTTTTCCACAAAGGCATATTTCCGCGGCCCTGAATTTGAAGATATGGTCATATCTTGGTGCCAGGGTCCCGCAGAGCGGGCTGAGGCAGATCGGTGCAGGCGAGTTTTGCTGTGCCCGCACGAGATGTTTTGCTGAGCCGGCACGAGATAACGTGGAACCACGAACGGATTTTGAACTGAACCACACGGTTGGACGCGATCACATTTGAGGCCGGACATCTTGAACCGGCCACAAAAATCGCCAAGGTCTGAACTGTCAGCGAAATTTCCTCCATCCCATTTGGGTTGTATTTAGGAAGGGCGCCTCGGGCGCCAGAAATGGTTGATTTGAACATGTCGCTTCGAGAGCGTATCTGCAGCGAAATGAAGACGGCCATGAAGGCCAAGGATACCGCCCGCTTGAGCACGCTGCGTCTGATTAACGCGGCGATCAAGGATCGCGATATCGCGGCGCGCGCGGAAGACCGCTGCACCGGCTGCGAGGAAACAGAGATCCTGGCGATCCTGCAGAAACTGGTGAAACAGCGCGAGGAAAGTGCCGAGACCTATGAAAAGGCCGGCCGGTTTGATCTCGCCGAAAGTGAGCGTCAGGAAGCGGAGATCGTCCGTGAATACCTGCCCACACCGATGGATGATGGCGAGATTGCCGAGGCGGCCAAGTCCGTGGTGGTCGAGCTAGGGGCGTCGGGCCTCAAGGACATGGGCAAGGTGATGGGTGAGCTCAAAACCCGCTATACCGGTCGCATGGACTTCGGCAAGGCGGGCGCCAATCTCAAAGTTCTGCTGACGGCGACGGCCTGACCTGATCCGTTTTGACCGTGCGGACGGGCAGGGCCGTGTCTCCTGTCGGTGTCTGCGCGGTGAGCTGATTGACATCCCCCTAGTGACGCGGGGCGCTTTTGCGCGCACACTCGGGGTTTGTCCGATGATCCCAAGAGACGCATGCGTTTAGGTGAAGACTTCATTGACGAGATCAAGGCCCGTGTCCGGCCGTCCGATCTGATCGGGCGAACGGTCGCGCTCAAGCGTCAGGGTCGGGAGTTCGCGGGGCTGTCACCCTTCAAAAAGGAAAAGACGCCGTCCTTTTTCGTGAATGACGAAAAGAAATTCTACCACTGTTTTGCCTCGGGCAAGCATGGTGATGTCTTCTCCTGGCTGCAGGAAATCGAGGGTTTGTCCTTCATGGAGGCGGCCGAGCGCTTGGCGGGTGAAGCCGGTATTGTGCTGCCCGCGGCGGACCCCAAAGCTGCGGAGAAGGCCGAGCGTCGCAGATCCCTGGTGGAATGGATGGACGCCGCGCAGGTTTTCTTTCAGCGCAGCCTCATGTCGCCCCGCGGCGAGGAGGCACGGGCCTATCTTCAACGGCGTGGGCTGTCGCCTGCGGACTGGAAACGTTTTGGTATCGGCTTTGCGCCGGACAGTCGTGGTGCCCTGAAAGACGAGCTGACGACAGCGGGGGCGCCGATCAAGGATTTGGTGGAGTGCGGCCTGCTGATCGCACCGGATGATGGCGGCCGACCTTATGATCGCTTCCGCGGACGTGTGATGTTTCCCATTCACGATCCGCGAGGCCGCCTGGTGGCATTCGGTGGGCGGGCGATGTCCAAGGATGTCCGGGCGAAATATCTCAACTCGCCAGAGACACCGATCTTCCACAAGGGCGATTGCCTGTATCGCTATCCGGAAGCGCGGCGGGCGGCGTCCAATCCGACCGAGAGTATTCGCGGCCTGATCGTCGCGGAAGGCTATATGGATGTCATCGCGCTCGCGCGGGCGGGATTGGGGCATGCCGTTGCGCCGCTGGGAACAGCGCTCACGGAGGGGCAGCTGCAATTATTGTGGCGGGCCGGGGGCGAGGCGGTGTTGTGCTTTGACGGCGATAGTGCGGGGCGTCGGGCCGCGTTTTCGGCTGCAGACCGGGCGCTGCCACTGCTCAAGGCGGGGCGGTCTATCCGATTTGTGTTCCTGCCCGATGGCGCGGACCCCGATGATGTCCTGCGCGATCAGGGGGCAGAGGCGCTGCGCAGCATGCTCTCCCAGACACGTTCGCTCGCCGACATGCTGTGGGAGCGTGAGGTGGCGTTTGAACCGCTTGATGATCCCGACCGCCGGGCCGGTTTTCGTCGTCGCGTCCGCACCCTCCTGGCCAAGATCGAGGACGGGGATATCAAGGCGGAGTATAAACGCGAGTTTGATCAGCGCATGGATGTGCTCTTTGGCACGGCGCCACCCCGCAAGACCGGGGCAGGCCCGGCAAGCCGGTCCGGTGGGGGCGGGTTTCAGCGCGCTGGAGGCAAATGGCAGCCGCGGGGTTTGCCGGCCGGTGCGACACCGGAATTGCTCAAGACACGGTCCCAGACCGGCGATCGCCTTCATCCCAATGGGCGTCTACTGCTACGCGCCGCTGTGGAATGGCCCGATCTGGCGTATGATCAGATGGAGAAGCTGTCAGAACTTTCCTTCGGAACGCTTGACAGCCTGCGTGACGCCGTTCTAGACGCCTGCTCTTCTGGGCAGGATGTGTCCGTGGCGGAGGTTCGTGCAGTACTTGAAGCACGAGGTTTCACTGCGGCACTAAAACAATTGGATAAGGATAAACAGCCCATGCTGGCAGCCATGGGTGGGGCAGACGCTTTGCTGGAGGTCAGGTCCGAGGCTTGGACCCGCTTGGCAGACGCCTATATTCAAAAGAGTGAGAGCCGTCAGCGGCGCGATGAAGTCCGCGCCCGGCTGCTCGAGGAAATCGGGAAGGATGATTCGGAAAGCGTGCGTTTGCTGGTTGAGGCCAATAAACGCGAGATAAGCCGACCGGATGAATCCACAAACTGACAATCACGCTGCGGCGCAACAGTGTGAACAAGGGCGAATAAATGAGCAAACCGGCAGAAGCCAACGACGCTTCGGAACATCAGGACGGACCCCTGCTCGATCTTACGGATCAGTCGGTCAAAAACATGATCAAAACCGCCAAGAAGCGCGGTTATGTGACCCATGATGAGCTGAACGCCGTACTGCCGAGCGAGGAGTTTTCCTCCGAGCAGATCGAGGACGTGTTGGCCCAGTTGTCCGAAATGGGCATCAATGTCGTCGACAATGAGTCCGAGGCCGAGGACGACGACAACTCCAACGCGGCGGCTCCTGAAGAGAGCGAAAGCCGCGAGGTCGCTGCGACCACCGCCAAGACCGCTGTTACCGGCCAGAACACCAATGCATCTGCCGACCGGACCGATGATCCGGTGCGCATGTATCTGCGTGAGATGGGATCGGTCGAACTCCTGTCTCGTGAAGGCGAGATCGCCATCGCCAAGCGGATCGAGGCCGGTCGAAATGCCATGATCCGTGGGCTGTGCGAAAGCCCGCTGACCTTCGAAGCCATCATGGTCTGGCGTGAGGAGCTGCAAGAAGGCCAGGTCCTCCTGCGCGACATCATCGATTTGGATGCCACCTATGGCGGTCAGCAGGCCGGTGAGGAAGGCGAAGACACTGAGGGTGAAGAGGGCGAAGAGGGTGTGATCCCCGGCGCTGCGCCCGGTGCGGCTCCGTCTGATGAGAAAAAGTCTGACGACGAATCGGATTCCGACAGTGAAGACGGTGAGAGCGACAGCGAGAACGAAGACGGCGAGGACAATGAGGATGATGACGACGAAGGTGCGTCTCTCTCCCTGTCCGCGATGGAAGCCGAGCTGCGCGAGGGCGTCATGGAGACGCTCGACAGCATCGCCCGCGATTTTGCTGAATTCCGCAAGCTGCAGGACAAGCTCGTGGCCGCCCGTATCGAGGGCAAGGACCTCACGAAACAGAGCCGCGAGAAGTATGAAGGCTTCCACAATTCGATTGTGACCAGCCTGTCGACCATGCATCTCAACAATGCACGGATCGAGGCGCTCGTTGAGCAGCTCTACACCATCAACAAGGAGCGCATGTCTCTGGAAGGCAAGCTCCTGCGCATGGCGGATGCGCATGGTGTGCCGCGTGCGCAATTCCTCGACAGCTATTTTGGCAATGAGCTGGCACCGGACTGGCCGCACTCCATGGGCGGGACGTCCAAGGCTTGGGATCGTTTCATTGAGCGTGAAGCCACGGATGCGCTGGCCATTCGTGATGAGATCGCCGAGCTGACCCAGCGCGCCGGTGTTCCTATTGAAGATCTGCGCCGTATCGTGCGCTCGGTGCAAAAGGGTGAGCGCGAGGCGCGTGTCGCCAAGAAGGAAATGGTGGAGGCCAATCTGCGCCTCGTGATTTCCATCGCCAAGAAATACACCAATCGCGGTCTGCAATTCCTGGATCTCATCCAGGAAGGCAATATCGGCCTCATGAAGGCCGTCGATAAGTTCGAATATCGTCGCGGTTACAAATTCTCGACTTATGCCACCTGGTGGATCCGTCAGGCCATCACGCGTTCCATCGCGGATCAGGCCCGGACGATCCGTATTCCGGTGCACATGATCGAAACGATCAACAAGATCGTCCGAACATCGCGCCAGATGCTGCACGAAATCGGTCGCGAACCGACGCCGGAAGAACTGGCCGAGAAACTCGCCATGCCGCTGGAAAAAGTGCGCAAGGTGATGAAGATCGCCAAGGAGCCGATCTCTCTGGAAACGCCGATCGGTGATGAGGAAGACTCACATCTGGGCGATTTCATCGAGGACAAGAATGCGATCCTGCCGATCGATGCGGCCATCCAGTCCAATCTGCGTGAAACCACGACGCGGGTTCTGGCGTCCCTGACGCCGCGCGAAGAACGTGTGCTGCGCATGCGGTTCGGCATCGGTATGAATACGGACCACACTCTGGAAGAAGTGGGCCAGCAATTCTCGGTGACGCGGGAACGTATCCGTCAGATTGAGGCCAAGGCCCTGCGCAAGCTCAAACACCCGAGCCGTTCGCGCAAGCTGCGCTCTTTCCTGGATAACTGATCCGCGAGCGCGATTGCTAAAAGCGCGGACCGGGTCCGGCACAATGACACACCAGAAAAAGCCGGGCCTGTCAGGTCCGGCTTTTTCTATGTCCGCGTCCAAGTCCGGGAAGGGCCTCGTCCACCATTCAGGCAGAACACCGCATCAGTCACGGCCCGGATCATTGTCGGCCTGACGTTTGTGGATGGCCGAGTGCGCATCACAAATTTCGCGCCCACATCATTCTCTATCGCATCGACGGTGATATAGTTCGCGTGATCCGTGTGCCGCACGGGCGTGAAGACTGGCAGGACGAGGGGACCCCCATGCTGACACCGTTCATCTTCGCCGCTGCGACGGCCGTTCTGCCGCCGCCCGAACTGACCCAGTATGAGGTGCAGGGCTTTCGCTCGATGGTGTTTATCGACATCAACGCTCCGCGCGAGGAGGTCTGGGACGCGGCTACGGGTGATGTCTCCCCCTGGTGGGATCATTCCTTTGCCCTTGAGCCGGCCGAGCTGCATATCGAGGCTGAATTTGGGGGCCGCTTCTATGAACGTCTGGAGGCGGGCTCCTCTGACGGTGCCCTGCATGCCACGGTGATCTATGTCGATGCGCCTCAATCCTTGCGGCTGCATGGACCGCTTGGCCTGTCCGGGCGTTCGGTCGATCTGGTCTCCAGCTGGACCCTGACCGAACTCACCGACACATCGACACGCTTCACGGTCGAGTTGTCCATGCATGGTGAGATCGATGAAGACCTTGCCCGCACCGTGCGGCAGGTCTGGCAGCATTTCATCGGAACCCGACTGAAACCCTATATCGAGGCGGGCTGTCATCTTGAGCCGGATGCCCCCTGTTCAGCGTGGGAGGAGGGCTAGACAGGCCGAGGGCTGATGAGCAAGGGCACTGGGACGTCATCGTGCACGTCCTGCGGGCGGGGCGGTGCATTGCGTCTTCCACCACATCATGATGCTATGAGCCCTCTGTGTGACCCGCCCCTGGATTCTCCATGCCGCTGACCCGTCTGACTGTATCAACCTCCGGCCCTGGCCTGTACGAGATTTCTGATGAGGTGCGCCAGTGGGTTGAGACCAGCGGTGTTCGCGAGGGATTGCTGACGGTTTTTGTGCGTCACACCTCCTGCTCTCTTGTGATCCAGGAAAATGCCGATCCGGATGTTAAGCGCGACCTCAACGAATTTTTCAAACGCCTTGTGCCCGATGCCGATGACCCGTCCATGGCGTGGCTCTGGCATACAACAGAAGGCCCCGATGACATGCCGGCGCATATCAAGTCGGCCCTGACAGCCACCTCGCTGGGTATACCGGTGGACGCGGGACGTCCGCTCCTGGGGACGTGGCAGGGGATTTATCTGTTCGAGCACCGCTGCGCGCCGCATCGGCGTGAGGTCGTGTGTCAGCTTATGGGAGAGCGCTGATGTTTCGGCTGGTTCGATGGATGTGCTTCCCGCTCGCGCGCCGTTTCAACACCTATCCGCTGCTGATCTATTACATTCTGGCTCTGATCCTCGTGGTTTTGCGCCGCTGGGTTTTTCCGCTTTCAGCCCAGGCGCAAATGGTCTTGCCCCCGTACTTTATGACGAGTTTGATGATTGCCGTTCTGGTCGTGGTCCCGGTTTTTCTGGTGATGCGCAATCGCGACTGGATCCGGCGCGCTCCATCCAAAACCTGACCCGCCTTATCAGGGCCTAGGCGGCGCCGCGACTGGCCTGGACCACGCTGCGTCGCTGGATGAGCTGGCGCAATGTACGGTGAAGCACTTCAGGGACCAGCGGTTTCTCGACATGGGCGTCGAAACCACTCTGCGTATAATGCTGGATCTGGTGCACCATGGCGTTGGCGGTGAGGGCAATGATCGGCGTGCGCGGACGGCCCTCGGTCTCTTCCCATTGTCGGAAGGCGCGCATGGCGTCTTCGCCATTCATAACCGGCATCTGGATATCCATCAGCACGCAGTCAAACTCGCTGGTCTTGAGCTGTTCCAGGGCTTCTGCGCCGTTCTCCACCACCACGAGATCGACATTGAGCGGTTCAAGGAAGGCCTTGACCACCAGGCGGTTCGTCAGATTGTCGTCAGCAGCAAGGATGCGACGTACCGGTCCTTCGCGCAGCAGGTCGGCATCGCTGAGATCATTGACCGGTGCGGAGGTGTGGACGGCCTCCCCGGTTGAGAGCGGGAATTCCAGATGAACCGTGAAGCGCGTCCCTTCGCCCGGATGGCTTTCGACCTCGATCATGCCCTCCATCTGGGTCACCAGTCCATGACAGATCGACAGGCCCAGACCTGTACCGCCAAACTGGCGCGAGGTTGAGGTGTCGGCCTGGACGAATTTGTCGAACACCGCCTGGCACTGATCCGCAGTCATGCCGATACCGGAGTCTGTGACGGTCATGATGACGTGAGCGGGGTCTTTGGCGCTTGGATCCGGTCCGATTTCCAGGGTCACTTCGCCGGCATCGGTGAATTTGATCGCGTTGGACAGAAGATTGCTGGCAATCTGGCTGAGGCGCAGCGGGTCTCCGACGCGGACACGGCCGATTTCATCCGTTTGACGCACAGTCAGGCTGAGGCCTTTCTCCTGGGCGGAGATGGCATACAGAGCCTCAATCCGTTCGGCGATCTGTTCGAGCGTGAAATCAGTGTTTTCAAGATCCAGCTGTCCGGCCTCGATCTTGGTCAGGTCCAGGATATCATTGAGGATATGCAGCAGCGTGTCGCCCGACTTCACGATCAGATCAACCCGGTCCCGGTCGGCGGGTTCCAGCGCGCTGTTTTCCAGAGCCCGGGCCATGCCCAGAATACCATTCATGGGGGTGCGGATCTCATGGCTCATATTGGCCAGAAACTCGCTCTTGAGCGTGTTGGCTTCCTCAGCCTGGGTGCGCGCGTCGACCAGATCCGTGATGTCCGAGATGGAACCGGCCATCCGCACAGCGCGACCATTGGCGCGGACCGCGGTGCCGCGCAGGCGGAACCAGCGAAACCGGCCATCCGCGCAGCGCAGGCGACAGTGTTCGTCGAACTCGCCGCCATGTTTGAGGTGCGCCCCGAGGCGGCGATTGATATGGGCGTTCTCGTCTGGGTGGATGGCTTCCTCAAACGCCGTGATATGTGCGCCGAACCGGTCGGTTTCATAGCCCAGCAGGGATTTGAAGCGGGGTGAGAAGAAGGTGTCACCGGTTTCGATATTCCAGTCCCAGATACCGTCGGCCGAGCCCTGAACCGCCAGGGAGAAGCGTTCCTCACTGGTCTGCAATTCTTCCAGCGCGGCCTCTTTCTCTTTCATCAGGCGATCGCGGCGCGCCCGGGCCCGTTGCAGCGCATAAACGGCGAAGCCGGCCGCGATCGAGGTGACACATCCCATCAGGACCAGAATGAGTGGAACGGCGGAGTGCTCCTGTCGATAGAGCTGGCGTGTCGGGCGCGCCTCCAGAATCCACACCGATCCCGGAAACTCGATGATGCGCTCGATGGCCAGTGTGCCCCGGGCCGTATCGGCTTCCGAATACACCACCTGCCCGGTTTCGTGCAGCGTGATCTGGGCGAGCGGCGCGATATCGGGATGGACGACCAGATCCATCAAGGCTTGTAGTTCATGCACGCTGACCAGCGTTCCCTGATGTGTGTCATCAATGAAGATCGGATAGAAGGCGAGAAACCCCGTCTGTCCGTCAAACAGGGTCACGGCGTGTGTTGTCTGCGATGTCCGGGTGGCGACGGCCCGCTCGACAGCGTCTGCGCGCCGTTCTTCGTAGCGTAAATCAATGCCACGAGCGCCCGAAGCCCCGTTGCTGGTCTGGGTCCAGCGGACGCGGAAACGATCATCGGCCCAGGAAATGGCACGAATTTCGGGTCTCGATGTCACCAGGCTGTTGGCATCGACACGCCAGATGGCTTCCTCCGTCCCCCCGGCCAGAGACCAGCGCAGGGCCATGCGGTTGAGAATATCCATGTCTGTGGTGATGCGGGTGTCGAGTGTGGTGGCGACATGGTCGGCCATCTCTTTCAGCCTCAGGGCGGCTGCATAGTTTTCACGTGCGCGCAGATATCCTGCGACAGACGCAAACAAAACCAGGCACGACAGAGCTGATGCAAACGGCAGCAAGTAACGGCGATCCACGGCCAATCCTCCAGAACACAGTCTGGAGGCTTAGCGCAGTGACGTTAAAATACGGTTGTCCGAAGCGGAGTTTCAGCTGTCCGTTCCATCGATAAGCCTTTGATAACTTTCAACCAAAGCCATGTATGGCGGCACATGTGTATTCTCGATTGCACCACCACCTGTATCAACAGCCATGCGGATCTCGAAATGCAGGTGGATAGTGGTGGCTGTCCCGCCAAACTCATTGGACACCAGACCGATCCGATCGCCTTTTGAGACCGTATCGCCGACCTCCACTTCAAGCGCGCTCTTGTCCAGGTGAAGATAGGTGTAGCGCACGCCGTCATCGCTCATCAAACGCACGGAATAGGAGCCGATCGAGGTGATGGTGCCGCTATCGGCGGCCACCGCCCAGTGGACGGCATCGGTACAGGTGGCGGGACGAATATCCTGTCCCTGGTGGCCCGTACCCGCCGGACACATCGGCGTGCCATACCCGCGCGTCTCGCAGAAATTGTCACGCCAGGCATAGCTGTAATTGCTGTCGGCACACTGGCCACCGGCCGGGCCCATATACCCTCCAGCGCCATAGACCTGGCTGTTGGCAAAGGCCCGAGCGATCTCCATCGGGAAACGCATGTCCGGTACATAATTCACAGCCACGGTCTGACCGGTGCCACTGTCTTCAACCAGATCACCGGCTGGCAGCCAGGTGAAGACGTCACCGGCGTGATCGGTGGGCTCAGCGGGCTCTGCCGGTTCGGCGGGCTCCTCAGGTTCCGCAGGCTCTTCGGGCTCTTCGGGCTCAGCAGGCTCCTCAGGTTCCGCAGGCGCTTCAGGTTCCGTAGGCTCTTCAGGCTCAGCGGGTGCTTCAGGCTCAGCGGGTGCTTCAGGTTCCGCAGGTTCTTCGGGCTCCACCGGGTCTTCGGGCGCGGGAAGCGGAGCCGGATCGGAGGGCGCCGGGTTGTCTTCCGGCCAATACAGGGCACCGGCCGCGAAACCCGCGACGGCGATGATGGCAGCGAGGGATTTTTCGACAGTCCGGGACAAGTTCAGCCTCCCTAATCCGGCGTTCCGCCGGCGATATACAGCGTGCGGGCAAGGTCTCGGGCATACGTCTCGCCCGTACAGCGTGTATCGGCGCGTGGAATGTCACACTCAACGGTCACCGTGTAGGCGACACCAAAGCGGTTGAAACTGACATCAAACCCGTATTCGGTTCGCTCAACGCGAAGGCCCTCGCCATCGGTGACCCGCAAGCGCCGCCCGGATCGATCGTCCGGTGCGCGATTATGCGCCAGGCGTGTACCGAAAACCTCCACCAGCAGGCCGTTATCACTCACGGAATAGGTGTAGAAATAGCGCTGGGGAAACAGGAAGGCCGGTGCGTCCTGGCGAATGCCCAATGCGCTCAGGGTCGGGATAAGGATGGGCAGGCGTGCCACCGGTGCATTGCCGGCATCAGGATTACGCGGAAGGATGAACGGGCGAATCTGAATCTCGCTGCCCACCGTCGGGTTGAAATACTGGCGCTGCTGAATCTGTATGTCCGTGGAGACACGGTTCCAGTCAACGGGCACAGCGCGCGGATCGCGTTCGTCGGGCTCTTCGTTCTGCGCGGCCTGGAAGCGCTGAAGCACTTCGGGATCAATCTGCAAGGTGCGCGAGGGCAGGGCCTGCACCTGATTGGGGTCGATCTGTACCGGTGTTGTCTGTATCGGCGTAGCTTGCAGCGAGGGCACTTGTCCAGTGGTGGGTGATGTGCCGGGGCTCGGGTCCTGCTGTGAGGTCTGGGCGGTCACAGCCGCCAGACCTGTCGGTGCCAAGCTCAGCGCCAATAAACTCACCGACACAATGAACGCACAGGTTCGTCTCATGAACCCCTCCCATCCCGCTTCATGACCGGTAGCTTACCAGAACCAGGTGACAACTGGCCAACACTTCCGGTCAGGATTGAAATGGAGTGTGAGGGCGCAGGGCTGAACCACATCTGTGCATGGCCGTCACACAGCGTTCATTATTGAAAAAATGTCGAAGCCACCGTATGTGCACGGCACACGTTGAGTAAGGAGTCGTGCGCCATGCACCTCACCATGATGAAATGCAAGCTTCACCGGGCCGTCGTGACCCAGGCCGATCTGCATTATGAAGGCTCGATCTCAATCGACCAGGATTTCCTGGACGCAGCGGGCATTCTCGAAAACGAACAGGTTGATGTGCTCAACATCAATAATGGTGAGCGTTTCACCACCTATGCCATCAAGGCGCCGCGCGGCAGCCGCACGTTTGGCATCAATGGCGCCGCGGCGCGCCTCGCCCAGCCCGGCGACCGGATCATCGTGGTGGCCTATGCCGGGATGGATGCGGCCGCAGCCGAAGTCTTCGAGCCAACCGTCGTTCTGTTTGACGAGCACAATCAGATCGTGAGCCAGCCCAAGGCGGCCTGATATCGCGTCTCTGCGACGATCAGGACCCGTTTTCCGGTTCGCCTTGGTGAACGGAGTTCGTGCGGTGACACACGCTGATACAACACGCTGATACAAGAAGAGCCCGGCCTGGCCGGGCTCTTTGCATTGAAGCTGGGGTTTGCGCCTAGTCAGCGGGCCGGATGCAGAATTCGGCGGACACGGTGGCGGACAGGCTCAATTCACCCGCAGCGATGGGGGTGGCGCTGTCCATCAAACTCGCTTCCGCGCGAAATGCGACGTCATCATAGGGCTGGACGGGTGTGCGGGCCTGGCCTTCGCGCAGATGATTGATGCCGCACAGCTCTTGTCCTGTCGCCGAGGCGAACAGGTTCGCCTTCTCCAGCAGGCGCTCAAGCGCGTTCGATCGTGCTTCGTCCATGGCGTCGGCAACGTCGTCTGCGCCAAACGTCAGGCTGTCGATCGTATTGGCACCGGCGGAGACCATGGCGTCGATGACATCGCCGGTCTCGTCCAGCTCCCGGATCCGTGCGGTGACGGTATTGCGCGCGACATAGCCGGTCAGGCGTCGCTGGGACCGGTTTTCGATCCATTCATACTCGGGCGTCACAGACAGGCGCGTGGTCTGCAGGTCATTTCCGGCAATCCCGGCGCGACGCAGGCTGGACATCACCTGGTCCATGGCATTGGCATTGGCCCGCACAGCCGCCGCAGCGGTGTCCCCACGGCTTTCCACGCCGCCGCTCAGGCTGGCAAATTCCGGCTCCACAGCCAGTTCGGCCTGTGCGGACAGGGTCAGTGTGCCGTGGGTACTATCCTCATCGGCGAAGGCCGGGGCGGCCAGCAGGGCGAGGGTGGAAGCGGCGAGAAAGATGTGTCGCATCGGAAACTCCTTGGATCACGATCTGGACCCTTCGGTCCGTGTGAAACGAACTATAAGGATCCGGCGTGTCGCATCAATGACTGCGCGTCGGGCGTGTGCCCGTTTGACGGACGTCCAGCACACTCAGCGCAGCCTGAATACTTGCTGAACGCGTGCGCCGCCAAATGGACCCGGCATGGCCCATTTTCGCCGCATTTGCGTCCCGGTTTGGCCGGAAGCCTCTCTCATTCTTAACCATGGGCCATGAGAGCAGAAGGCACCGAGGGGGCTTGGTGTAGTGATGATGTTGAGGATCTTGATCCTGGTCGCGTTATGGGCGGCAGCATTTTTATATCCCTTGCATGGAGCACTTATCGCGGATGAGGGGGACGGTCTGGTGCAGACCGACGCCACAGATCCGTCGTCTGTGCTCGTGCTTTATCCAGACACGGGCGAGGGTGCCGAATACGGCGCGCTGCATGCCGTGAATGTGGCCAATCTGGTGGGGCGCCATGCCGAAGCGGCCCTGATGGGGATCAGCGAATACGAGGCGGATGATCGCGATGCCCATGACGCCCTGGTCGTGGTCAACACCGCCTGGGAGCCCGAGCTGCCGGCGGCGCTGATCGAGGACGTCGTGGCCTCTGAAGAGACGACGATCTGGATCGAGGGCGGTCCCGATGACCTGCAGTCCTCCGCCCCTGTTGCCAGTCCCGTCGCCAACTCCTTTGCCCAGGCCGGCTGGCTGGCCGAACAGGTGACGGGTGAGGACTTCAATGAAGTTCTCTATGCGGGCGAGCGGTTTCCACGCAATCCTGACTCCACACACACCATGGCGGCGATCGAGGTGACAGACCCGACCCGTGTGGACGTTCTGGCGGAAATGCGTACATCCACCGGAGAAACCCGCCCCTGGGCGATCCGGTCCGGCGCCCTGACCTATGTGGCGGAAAGCCCGATGGCGTATGCCGGCACGGATGATCGTTATCTGGTCTTTACTGACATCCTGTCCCGGGCGCTGGCACCACAGGCCGACGGCGGTCATTACGCGCTGTTGCGGATCGAGGATATTGGCCCCGAGGCAGATCCCGAACAATTGCGGGTCATGGCCCACTATATGGAAGAGGCGGCCTTGCCCTTTTCCGCAACGGTGTATGATACGTATCGCGACCCTCAGGGCATGTACAACAACGGCGTGGGCGAGAGCTTTACCCTGCAGGACCGGCCGCATGTGGCGCGGGCTTTGCGCGACATGGTGCGCGCCGGGGGCACGCTGATCATGCATGGCCACACGCATCAGCTGGACCAGCAGATGAACCCCTTTGGTCCCAGTGGCCAGGATTATGAATTCTTCAAGGCGAGCCTGGACGGCCAGGGCAAGTTTGTTCTGGATGCGCCCGTGGAAGACGACACCCTGTATCGCTGGCGCCGGACCATGAATGCGGGTCTGGAGGGCTGGGAGGCTGCGGATTTGCCGCGCCCCTTCATCTTCACCTTCCCGCATTATGCCGGATCCCTGAGTGCGTATCAGGCCATCAGTGAATTCATGCCGGTGCGTTTCGAGCGCGTGCTGTATTTCGGTGGTGAGGCGGAAGGCCAGGGCGACAGCCATGGTATCTATGGCGAACAGTTTTTCCCCTATCCAGTGCGGGACATCCGCGGTGATATCATCCTGCCGGAAACACTGGGTAATTTTGCTCCCGATGGCAGTATTCACGGGCGTTCTGTAGACGAGATGCTGGCCACGGCCCGGCGCAATTTGGTGCTGCGTGAGGCCTATGCCGGCTTCTTTTATCACTGGTATCTCGACACACAGGAGCTGGACCAGCTGGTCACAGGCCTGCGTGATATGGGGTATGATTTCATCAGCCCGGAAGGCGCTGCCACGACCGTGGCGACCGTGGTGCCGGAGCCTGATAGCGGGTTTCATCGCATGGCTGCGTCCTATCGGGCGACAATCGCCAGCCCGGATTTTTGGCTGCAGGACCGGACCGAGTGGATTATCCTGCTGCTGATCGTGCTGGCCCACCTGATCATCTTCCGGATCGGGCCGCGCAAATCAGGCACGCAATCCACCGGCGACGCGCAGCGGGATGACGACTGACGCGTCAGGTCCAGCAGAGATCAAGCTGACCAAGGCGTGCAGCCGGGCCTTGCCAATCGCCCGGTGCACTGCCTATCTCTTCGCCTCTCCAAAGAGCATCGGGGGCCCGTAGCTCAATTGGTTAGAGCCGGCGGCTCATAACCGCTTGGTTGGGGGTTCAAGTCCCTCCGGGCCTACCATTGCCTGTCTCGGTTTTGCACTGCGAGACAGGCCAAGGTGTTTTTCCGCGTCGCATCGACGTTTTTGGCGTCATCTTAAGGCTTGCTTTATCCCCTTGCGGCTCACTGGTACCGGGTGATTTGGGGCCCGCAGACCGTGGCTATTCAGGAGGACGCCATGTCTCAGACCGCACGTGTTGATGATCTTTGGGCACAGACCGATACGCTGGTCTTTCGTCTGGCGGCCGATCATCTCCAGACCCTGGGGCAGGGGCAGGGATCCCTCCCGGTGTTCGACCTGGCCTTGCGCCAGCTCGACCAGATTGACGCGATCCTCTCTGCCCAGTTTCCGGATGTCCTGGACGAGACCGCAGTCGACGGCGCGGCCATTCGTCATCGGATCCAGCAATTGCAGGACGGCGAGGCGATGCGACCGGGCGAAGTCCAGCGTCAGCGCTCTGCCCTTATTCGCGATATGCAGACGTATTTCCAGGATCTGGAACGTCGGCTCGGCGGCCGATAAGCCTCTCTAACCCGCAGATCAGTGCCGAACATCGCCATTCACTTCCCGGACAAGAGCATTGCACTGGCCGTGACATCGGGTATCGTCATGAGACTATGTTCGGGGGTCGTATGGCAGGTGGCGGATATTATTGGGCCGGCATGGTCATCCAGAGCGTTTTTACGGCCTGGTTCTCCACATGGACGGTGTTGATTCTTCTGACCTGGTCGGGCCTGTATGACGGCCAGATCGCCGGACAGGTCAATCTTGCAAATTTTGTTGATCTGACGCCCACCGCGTTCTTGATCAGCTTCATCCTGCTGGATTTGCTCATTCTGGCGGCCTGGTGGGTGACCCTCCGACGTCGGCGATGGGCCTATATCGCCTATTTTGTCGTCATTCTTCTCGATATTGCCGAATGGGCGGCATTTGCCCTGTTGCCGCACTATGACAACAGCCAGGAACCTTATGTGATCGGTATGTCCCTTATCGGTGTCTGGTGTCTGAGACGTTGGGCCGGTCTCAACTCATTGGCCTCACCGGCAGGGAATGGATGAGATCCGGCGTGATCTCGGCGAGCGTACGGGCGCCACACAGGGCCATGTCACGCTCCAGACCTTCGGTGAGGAGGCCTAGCGCCCGCTCGACCCCGGCCTGTCCAGCCGCGCCCAATCCGTACAGATAGGCCCGGCCGACAGCCACGGCATCCGCGCCCAGGGCGAGCGCCTTGATGATATCTGTTGAGCGGCGGATGCCGCCATCCAGGATGATCTCGGCCTGTCCGCGCACGGCGGTTGTGATCGCGGGCAGAAGATCGATCGTCGCCGGGCCGGTATCCAGCTGTCGCCCACCATGATTGGAAATCCAGACCGCATCCGCACCCGCATCCAGGGCACGCCGGGCGTCATCCGGGCGGGCGATGCCCTTGATCGCAAAGGCGCCCGTCCAGGCCTCTTTCATCCAGCGCACATCCTCCCAGGTGAGGGAGCGGTCAAACTGCCGGTTGAGAAAGGCCATGATGCCTTCGCCCTGCAGGTCCATGTCTATGTATTGAGCCGGGGCGATGCGCGGGGTAAGCGCCATGTCGAGCAGATAGCCCGGACGCGAGAGGGCCTGGCCGATGGTCGATAGATTGATCGTGGGGGGAATGGAGAAGTGGTTGTACAAATCCCGTTCCCGATGGCCGGCCACCGGCAGATCAACGGTGAGGATCAGTCCCGTAAAGCCGGCTGATCGCGCTCGCTCGAGGGATTGCAGGACAAGATCGCGATCCTTCCAGACATAGACCTGGAACCATTTGGGTCCGGTGTGCGCCTCTGCCACGGTCTCGATCGGGGTCGAGGACAGGGTCGAGAGCCCATAAGCCAGATTGTAGCGGGCAGCGGCGCGGGCCACGGCCAGCTCGCCCTCGCGCGGATGGAATAGACGTTGTGCGGCCGTGGGCGAGAGGATGAGCGGGGCGGCCATCTCATCGCCCATCACCCGTGTTCGGGTTTCGACCTCGCTGACATCGACCAGCACACGGTGGATCAGCGAATAATCGGCGAAACGGTCGTTATTGGCGCGCAAGGTGCGCTCATCATCCGAGCCACCATCGATATAGTCGAACACCATGCGGGGCAGGCGGTGTTTCGCCATGCGCCGAAGGTCAAAGATATTATGGGCCGCAATAAGAGACATGAAACATAAGTCCCGGTTGCGGCCCATGGGGTCAAGCCTGACGATGTCGAGCCGAGCTTAACGGCGCTGTCAGGCCGCAGCATCCTCCTGGGTGGGTTCAGCCTTGGACTGACCCGCCGGGCGAATGCCCAGGAAGAGGGCATAGATCACCGGGACGGCGATCATGGTCAGGATCGATGCAAAGGCCAGACCGCCCACAATGGTCACGGCCATGGCCTGGAAGAAGGCATCCCAGAAGAGGGGAGCCATGCCCAGAATGGTCGTGCTGGCGGCCAATAGGACCGGGCGCAGACGTGAAGCCGAACCGAATTGCACCGCCTGGAACGGATCATCGCCCCGACGGATGCGCAGATCGATCTCGTCCACCAGAACGATGGCGTTTTTGATCAACATGCCTGACAGGGACAGCAGCCCCAGCAGCGCGGTGAAGCTGAACGGTACACCGGTCGCCAGAAGACCTATGGCCACGCCGTTGAGCGACATTGGCACAATCGACCAGATGACCAACGGCTGACGCACTTTGGCAAACAGCAGGAAGGAAATCACGATCATGATGATGAAGGTGGCCGGCAATTGTCCGCCCAGCGCCTCATTGGCGTCCGCTGAGCTTTCATATTCACCGCCCCATTCCATCGTATAGCCCGGCGGCAGATCAATGCTTTCGATCACGGGGGCAAAGCGGACAAATCCTTCCATGGCCGTCTCGCCGTCGTGGGGATTGGCCAGCACGGTGATGGTGCGCACCCGGTCGCGACGCTGAATAAGAGCGTCCTCGCTCTGGATGGTGAAGCGCGAGACGACCTGGCTGATCGGTACATAGGCCTGCTGGGCATTGCTCCAGACCAGGAGATCGCCCAGCTGGTGGGAAGAACCGCGCTCACCCGCCGGAGCACGGGCGATGATCGGGATCAGGTCCTCATTATCGCGATAGAGCCCCACCTGGCTGCCATCCGCCGCATAGGCCAGGGCCGCCCCGATATCCTCGCGTGTGACCCCGGTCGCACGGGCGCGGCTTTCGATCATCTCGGGAACGATGACGCTGGTCCGATTGCGCCAGTCTGTGCGGATATCCTGGACATCCGCGTCGCTATAGAGGCGTTCCATGGCCTCCTCTGACAATTGACGCAGGACATTCGCGTCTGGTCCGGAGAAACGGGCCGCCAGCTTGGCGCCGGCCGGCGGGCCAAACACGATCCGGGTGGCGCGGATCTCCGCATCCGGGTGGGCTGAACCCACATGCTCAAGGATCCGGTCCGCCAGGTCGGGAATAACGTCAAGACTGGCGGTCTGAACGATAATCTGGGCGTAGGAAGCACTGGGTTGCTCGGCGGTGTAGGTGAGCATGAAACGCGTGGCACCAGCGCCGACAAAGGTGTCGAAACTGACGGTTTCGTCCTGCTCCCCGACAAACTCACCCACAGCCTGTGCGGCCTCGTTGACGGTCAGGATGTCTGTGCCCTCGGGATATTGAAGGTCGACAAAGAACATCGGTGTATTGGTGTTCGGGAAGAAGGAATTACGCACCGAACCAAAGCCGACATAACAGGCCAGGGTCACGATGAGCAGGCCGCCGAGCACAGCCCACCGGTGATGCAGGGCCAGCGAAAGCAGCCCGGCATAACGTCCGAGCATGCCACGCGAATACAGATCGGCTTCCATGTCGGAATGGTCATCGCGTTCCATGGCCTTCTTGCGTTCGGCCTCGAACAGATAGAAGCCGATCATCGGGACCACGGTCACAGCGAGCACCCAGCTCAGCAGCAGGGAAATGCCGATCACGGCGAATAGCGAGAACAGGAATTCGCCTGTGGCATCGGGTGACAGTCCAATGCCGGAGAAGGCCATGATGCCAATCACTGTTGCACCGAGCAGCGGCCATTGCGTGGATTGAACCGCATCCACAGCGGCGTCCAGGCGGCGTTTGCCCCGTTGAACGCCCGTGAGCATGCCCTCAGTCACCACGATGGCATTATCCACCAGCATGCCCATGGCGATGATCAGGGCGCCCAGGGAAATGCGTTCCATCTCCAGGGCGAACATGTTCATGAAGAAGAACGTACCCATAACGGTCAGCAGCAATACCGAACCGACGGTCAGGCCGGCGCGCCATCCCATGAAGATACACAGGACGCCGATCACGATACCCACGGACATGGCGAGGCTGATCAGGAAGTCATTGATCGCGTTGTCCACCACGACGTGCTGCTGGTAAATCGGCTCGAGTTCGATACCCAGCGGCAATTCAGCCGACAGCTCGGCAAGGCGGGCATCCACCGCATGACCGACATCCACAATGTTCGCAGTAGTCTGACCGGCGACGCCGATCGTGAAGGCGCGTTGATTGTTATGATAGATGAAGTTCTGAGGGCGCTCGGCCGGAGCACGGCTCACCGTGGCGATGTCGGACAGGCGAAGGGTATCGCCGTCATTGCCCAGCGTGATGAGCGTGTTTTCAATCGGCTCGATCCCGTCGAGCGTCTGGGGCACTTCGAAGCGCATGTAACGCCCGGCGCGCTCGATCGAGCCGGCGATGATCACCGCATTCTCGCGGTTCACGGCCGAGAGCAGTTGTTGATAGGACAGGTTGAAGCGTGAGAGCTCGTCCTGCGAGATCTCGATGAAGATGCGTTCTTCCGGCTCACCATCAACCGCGACCTTTGCCACACCTTCGACAACCAGCAATTCGCGGCGCAGATCACGGGCGATGTCGCGGATCTGTTCATCGGAATACCCATCGGCCGTGACCGCATAAAACAGTCCATAGGTGTCGCCGAAATCATCATAGACCACAGGCGGGGCGGCGCCGGGCGGCAGATCGCTGACAGCGTCGCGCACGCGGGCCCGCAATTTGGTCCAGACCTCGGGCAATTCATGGCCGTCAAGCGTGTCATCGACGGTCACGTGGATCTCGGCCAGGCCCGGTGAACTTTCTGATGTGATGCGATCGACTTCCGCCATCTGCTGGATGGCAATCTCGAGGAGTTCGGTAACTTCGGACTCCACCTCCTCGGCGCTGGCGCCGGGATAGGGCGCGAAGACAATGGCTTCCTTGATGGTGAAGGCGGGATCTTCAAGGCGCCCGACGCCGAAGAAACCACTCAGCCCGCCCAACAGGCAGGTGAGAATGATGAGCCAGGTGTAAACCGGGCGTTCGATGGACAGCCGTGCCAGGGACATGGCCGGAGAGGCAGAGGACGTCATGATCAGTCGCGCTCCTCTTCGAACGGACGCACGCTCATGCCTTCATGCAGGGCGTGGATGCCGGCAATGACGATGCGTTCGCCCGGGGCCAGGCCATCCAGGACCACGATTTCGTCCTCTACCAGGCCATTGAGTTCGACATCACGTTTGCCAACCGTGCCGGTTTCCGCGTCATAGACCCAGACTTGCGGGGTCTCCTCCGGCGTATAGGCCACCGCATTGATCGGGATTTGGATGTGGATCTCGTTTTCGTCGAGCAGGAATTCTGCCGTGACGGAGGCGGTCATGCCCGGCAGGATATTGGCTGGCATGTCATTGGGCAGGGCCAGGATGACACGATAGGTCTGTGAGGCACTGTCGGCTTCTGTCACGGTTTCGCGCGGTTCAAGTTCAAAGCGTTGGCCCGGCAGGAAGGGGAAGGTGGCCCAGCTCTGGACGACATCCTCGCTATCCACATTGGCGATCAGGTATTCGGGCACCGGCACGGAGACACGCAGTTCAGACAGGTCCTGGATCCGCATCACCGGCTGCCCCGGAGAAACGACAGTAAACGTGTCGACAATCCGGCGGCTCACCAGCCCATCAAAGGGCGCCCGCAGCGAGGTGTAGTCCAGATTCTGGCGGGCATTGGCCAGGGAGACCTCGCGCAGGTCGAACTCGGTCTGCGCGTCGTCCAGTGCGGCCTGGGAGGCAATGCCCCGGTCAAACAGAGTTTGCTGGCGGGTGAGGTCCGTGCGCGCCTGGTCCAGCTGGACCCGGGCTTCGCGCACAGCGCGGTCGAAATCGGTGCGATCAAGCTGGGCCACGACCTGACCCGCCGTCACGGCATCACCTTCGCTGATATCAATCCGGGCAAGCTGTCCGCCCACCTGGAAAGCGAGGTCCACGGCCTGGCGGGCCTCGACCCGGCCAACGAAGCTGATCTCGGTTTCGGCGTCACTGTCGGCGATGGTCTGGAGAAGCACGCGCGGTGCGGGCGTCTCGGTTTCAATCTCGGGCTGGGAACACGCGGCCAGCGTCAGGGCCAATGCCGCAGACAGAGCGAGAGAAAGGGGGCGGGTCATGAATACATCTCCTGCATCAAGCCGATCAGGCGTTGATGGATATCAGTTTCCTGTTCGGGCGTCACATAATCGAGGCCCAGAATTCGAGAAAAAAGGAGCCCGTCGAGGGCCAGAAAGCCAATCAGGCCAAGTGTCGGGTCCGGACAGGTTGCAACAGTGCGTCCGATGAACTCCGAGACGTAGGCGCGTGCCGGGTCCAGGAGGTCGGGCTGTTCTGCCGAGGCGGCCAGAATGGCCATGGATACATCGGGTTTATTGTAACGATGCTCAATAATCGCCGGAATCAGTGCGGGCAGGATCGGCTCGCCCGCCGTTTCAGCCCGGGCGCGGATCGTGTCGAGGTCTTTCGCGAAGACATCAATCATCCGCTGCATCATGCCTTTGAGCAGGGCGGTCTTGTTGGGGAAGTGGTAGAGCACACCGCCCTTGGACAGACCGCTTTCCGTCACGACCGCATCAATCGTGAGGCGCGCGCCGCCTTCCGTGGAGACAACATTCTCTGCCGCATCAAGGATCCGATCGGGGGTCGAACGGGCCGGGCTGTCGTCTGTTTCACTCATGAAAGTCTTCGTCCTGATTGTGACGCAGAGGCGGGCCCGGCTCGGAAGCAGGCGCTCGGAGCGCCGGACTGGCAGCAGGGTCAGTCCGTGAACATCTTGTGCACTGCACATAAACCGTCCAGACGGTACAGTCAAGGCCGTATAGTCGAATCATTGGGTGCGAATTGGACCGGTTTGACGAACGCGTGGGCTCCGGATGCTCGCCCGAACGCTGGCAGAAAAGACACAGTCGTGTGAAAGAACGCGCTGGTTGTGTGTTGCATCTGCTCACTCGGGCCTCCAGCGCGTTGTTTTCAAGGTTGATGTTTGGTTAATATGCTCACGCTGGAGTCGGTCAGGACGTGAGACGCCTTCTTGTCCGGGATCTGGCACAAGGGGGATTGCATGCCGGAATTCAACCAGACCGAAATCTGGATTGGTGTAGTGGTCGTCGCGGTGATCGCGTCGGTCATGCTCGGCTTTGCCATTTCCAGTGTCAGCCATGCGGGCCAACAGGCCAAGCGCAAGAAGAAATACCTCTCATTGAATGAGAAGCGTCAGCGCGATTACGACACGGCAGAAGATGATCTCGACGATGCCCGTAGAAAGCTGGAGAAGCACAATACGGTGGTTATCGACCTGATCCATGATCTGGGCGATGATTTTGTGGGTCGGGATCAGGCCGAGCAACAGATTGCCTTCGATGAAGCGCTTCAAAACATGTCGGTCATCCGTGAGGTCGACGAGCATTCGCGTATCATTGTGATCCTGCACACGCTGGGGGGATATGCTCGTCCGGCTCAGATGCTGGCGACAGCGCTGAAGGATCATTTGCGCAAGTCCAAGATCCGCAAGGACCGTGTCGTGGCCTATGTGCCCTACGTGGCGATGTCAGGCGGAACGATGATTGCCCTGGCCTGCGATAAGATCGTCATGGGGCGGTCGGCGTCGCTGGGTCCGATTGACACGATTTTCGGATCATTTCCGGCTGAGGCCTACAAGCATTTGGTGGATGAAAAGGGTATTCTGGCCACGCAGGACCTGTTTGTCCTGCTCGCGCACGAGGCCGGCAAATACGAAGAGTATGCCAAACAGGTCTCCCGAGAGATTATCAACGAGCACCACAAGGCTGAGGACAAGCCCGAGAATTTCCTGGCGGATCACCTGTCTGCTGGCAAGATGTCCCACAGTCAGGCGATATCGGCCAAGGACGCGCATGATCTGGGTGTGAATGTCACGCTCAAGGATGATCTCATGAAGAGCGTCTACGAATATGTCGACGCGCGTATTCGCATGATCAATACGCGGATTGA
This sequence comes from Maricaulis sp. D1M11, assembly GCF_047308265.1. Classification (NCBI taxonomy): domain Bacteria; kingdom Pseudomonadati; phylum Pseudomonadota; class Alphaproteobacteria; order Maricaulales; family Maricaulaceae; genus Maricaulis; species Maricaulis sp. D1M11. The sequence goes on along the minus strand of NZ_JBKQWY010000005.1, from coordinate 340,552 downwards.
AAAAGATGAGGCCCTGGCCAAGCAGCAGGAACAGCATGGTGGTACGGCACCGCCAACCACGGAACCCTCCGATGATGGCACGGTCGCGTCGTCACCGGACCGTATGCTGGAACGTACGATACAGCAGTCCCTGCGCGGGTTTGTACGCTGGTAGCGTGCTGACTGACTCAACGCGTAACACAGGCGTGTCTGCCAAGCGGGCTTGAACTTGCCCGTTGAGAGGCCACATTCCCGCTCAGCCCCGGCAGGGGCGCAGGCCAACCCCCTCATGATCAGGATTGAAACGATGAGCCAGAGCAAGAGCGAGCAGTATGCCGATGTCCGCAAACAGATCGCGGCGGTGATTGCCGGTGAGAGCAGCCGCACGGCGCGTTATGCGACCGCCAGCTGCTTGCTGCGCGAAATGTTCGGTAATCGTTACTTCTGGACGGGTTTCTACCTGGTCGCAGAGGACAAGCCTCGTGAACTTGTCGTGGGCCCCTATCAGGGCACGATGGGCTGTTTGCGCATCCCCTTTGGCAAGGGTGTGTGTGGTGCCGCTGCGGAGTCCGGTGAAACCCAGCTGGTCGAGGATGTGCACGCTTTTCCCGGCCATATCGCCTGTGACAGCCGCTCCAATTCGGAGATCGTTGTTCCCGTGTTTGATCAGGACGGCAAGCTTGCCGGGGTCCTTGATGTCGACTCGACCGAATTCGGCGCCTTTGATCTTGATGACAAGGCCGGGCTGGAAGCGATCTGCGCCGACCTCCTGACAATCGACTAGCCAGTCTCGGTGTCGGTCATTGTCAATTCGAAGGTGTGACGCCCCTGGGGCTGGCCATTAATCTGCCATTCCACAGCTTGCACACCGGCATAATAGCGCCGGGTTGTGATCGGACGGATGGGGTGGCTGCGCTCCAGGACCACGCGCTCACCGGGTTTGACGGTCAGAGTCTTCAACTTGAAAACCTTGGGGGCGGTACCACCCTTGGCCTTCTTGAAATGCAGCACATAATCCACAATCAGGGTCTGTTCCCGGGCCGCGGTCGATTGTATCGCGCCGCTGAAGCGCAGGGCTGAACCAAACGGTACGACCGGCGTATGGATGGTGAGCGGAGCCGTCTCCACCTCCGCAGGGCCGACTCCCAAGGCTGCCATGGCCCCGGAATGTCCCTGTTTGACGAGGGTGCGGCAGGCATGGCGAACGAGTTTCTCACGCGTCTTGCTCGCCCCGGTCATCCAGGTGCTGGCGATTTGCGCGACCGTGTCGGGATGGTCCTTGGCGATGTCGTTGAGATTATTGGCAACCGAACGACGGACATATTCCGAGGGGTCATCCTTGAGTGGTTCGAGAACCGGCAGGATGGGCGCGGGATTTCGGATAAAGTCTGGCAATTGCATGGCCCAGGGCAGACGGGGTCGACAGCCTTCCGAGGCCAGGCGGCGGACATGATAATTGGTGTCGTGCGCCCATTTTTCGAGTTCGGCCATGGCCTGTTCCGGGCGGGCGAGAATGAGATGTCGGATCCCGAATTCGGAACTGAAACGGCAGGTCAGCGCTTTTTGGACCGACAGGGCCAGTTCGAAATTCTCCTCACACCGTAACCCGACCAGATCCGATAGCGGCATGGTTGCCCAGCCGCGAATGCCGTCCGGATCCATACTCTTGTCGGAGAGCTCGACCTCTGTGTCCGGGTGAAGCGCGGCCAGGAGGATTTCAACCGCCTCTTCAAACCGGGCGGGCAAATGCGCATCCAACGCGATGCGGATCTGCTCGGATCTTTGTTTCAGCTCAAGCTGTTCGAGATTGTGAGACGCCTGGTGAGCAAAGGCTCGGGCATCAAAGTTACTGTGGACGCGCTGGATGTGCGCGCCCATCTGGTCGATAAGGTCGCGGGAGTATAGATTTTTGAGCGGTTCAGGCATGGGAGTCTCCAGACGGCCTGACCAGCCATCATGTTTGGCCGATCAGCTCAAGCCAGCGCGAGGAGATCCCTGACAGCGTCATGTCAGTAGAACACGTCGTCTTACTCGGGCAGCCGGTTGCCTTTCGTCTCAAGCGTTCACGGCGGCGCACAATCGGTTTTGCCATCGGGGCGGACGGTCTCAGCGTGACTGCACCCGAGCGGGTCTCGCGGCAAGAGATCGAAGCCGCCCTGCAGAGCAAGTCGTCTTGGATCTGCGCCAAGCTCGCCCAGTGGGAAGCGCGTCCCCAGATCCGGCGTCTGGCGTTTGAGACGGGTGACCGTTTGCCCTGGCTGGGCGGTGAGCTTGAATTGCGCCTGGTTGAGCGAGGCGTGCGCACGCGGGTCACCCGGCAGGAGGATATCATTACGGTATCGGTGGATGGAGAACTGACCGGGCCGCTGCGTCGCGCGACGATCCGCAATGCTCTGGTCCGCCACTACAAGCGGGAGGGTGAACGGCTGATGGCGCCTAAGGTGGAAGCCTATGCCCGGGCCCTGGGTCAATCCGTCCGAAAGGTCGTCGTTCGGGATCAAAAACGACGCTGGGGTAGTTGTGCCTCCGATCGCACCATTCGACTGAACTGGCGATTGATGGGGTTTCCCGAAGACCTGATCGATTATGTCTGTGCCCATGAAGCGGCTCATCTGGTCGAAATGAACCATTCCCCGGCCTATTGGGCCCAGGTGACACGGGTGATGCCTGACTGGAAGGTCCGGCGAGAGGCTGTGCGCGAGCGCGCGGAAGAGTGGATCTGGGCCGAGGCGTGAGCCCGCATAACCCTTAGGCGGTTTTTCCCGGTCCCGCAGTGCGGGAGCATTGCCTACCTCTATTGCGTCACGCAGCAGAGGAGAGTGTCGTGCAGAAGATCAGGATTGCAGTGTGTGTTGCCAGTCTGACCGGTGTCGGGCTTGTGGGCACCGCCCAGGCCCAGGACGCGGCGACAGAGCTGCCGCCCTACGCCATTGGCTTGTCCGTGGGGTATGAGAGTGGCGAACTGAACGATACCGATTACGACGGCTTCATGGCCCAGGCACGCTTTATCAAGCCCGTCTGGACGACCTATCCCCTGTTCTTTTACGGTGTGGATGTCACCTATCGTGACGTGGATTTCGACGAGGACGGGTTTTCCGGCGAAGGCTGGGGTGTGGGCCCGGTCGTGGGGGCGATGATCCCGCTCGACGGGTTTATGGACATGCCGGAAGGTGCGCCGCGCGGTCTGGGGGCGCCGGTCTATGTGCGATACAATTTTATTGATGATCTCGAACTGAGCGGTCCGGCCGAGTTTGATATCGACGGTGAAAGTCTGACGGTCGGCGGGCAGATCCCGCTGCCGATCAATCTGGGCTATGGTTTGCTCTATAATATCCAGGCGGAATACACCGAATACTTCCACGACGACCAGGAGGTTCTGGGCGTGGAGGTGACGGATATCGACAGATCGTCCTGGGCGGTGATGTTCCAGGTGGGGATCCCCATTGGTGGCGAGATCCCGGGGCGCCGATAAGATCCCGAACCGTGGGGCGGGCCCGAACAGGCCATTGCGGCTTGATCAGACGTTGAGATCCCGGGGCGCGTGGCCCCGGGACTTCGGTGTGACGACTTAGTCGTCCTTGAGTTTGCGGTCGAAAAACTCAACCACATCCGTCCAGAGGTGCACGCTGCGGTCTTCTCCGCGAATACCGTGGCGCTGCCCGGGATAGGTCATCATCTCGAAATCCTCGCGATTGACCTGGAGCTGGTTGTACAGCCGTACCGAGTTGGCAAAGATGACATTGTCGTCGGCCATGCCGTGGATCAAGAAGAGCGGCGTTTCGTAATTGTCGACATGGGCAAAGACGGAGCCTTGCTCATATCCATCCGGATTGGCTTGCGGTGTGGACATGTAGCGCTCGGTATAGGCGGTGTCATAGAGCGCCCAGTCGGTCACCGGCGCACCGGAGACGCCGGCTGCATACGCCCCGGGCGCCTGCAGCGTGGTCATCAGTGTCATATAGCCGCCATAGGACCAGCCCCACAGGCCGACGCGGTCCTCATCCACAAAATCGAGGGACTTGAGATAGTCTAGACCGATGAGCTGGTCTTCGACCTCTACTGTGCCCATGGCCAGATGCAGCGGGGCTTCGAAATCGCGACCCCGGTTCCAGGACCCGCGATTATCGATTGAGAAATAGACATAGCCGCGCTGGGCGAACATCTGGGCGCGCAGACTCTGCCAGCCCTGATGCACGACCTGGGCGTGGGGCCCACCATAGACATACTGGATGGCCGGATAGTCTTGGCTGGGATCAAAATCGGCAGGCAAGAAGAGTTGGTAGTGCAGCTGTGTGCCGTCCTCTGCGGTCAATGTGCCGTATTGGGGAAGAATATGGTCCTCGAGGTAAGGGAAGTAGGGGTGGGTCTCGTCGAGGGCATTCTCTTCGATCCAGCGCACGCGTTCGCCATCGCTGGCATAGAGCGCGGTTTGTGGCGGGGTTTGGGGGTCGGAATATGAACCAATGAAGGCGCTCGCATCAGCGTTGAACCGACCTGACCAGCGGCCTTCGCCCTGGGTGATCTGCGTCGGTGCAGCCGACCCGTCCAGTGGCACGGAATACAGATGCCGTTGGAGCGGGCTTGAGGTCCAGCCGGTGAAGTGAACGAGACCGGTGTCCAGATCGACATGGTTGATCCCGTTGACCAGCCAATCCCCCGAGGTGACCTGGGTGATCAGGCTTCCATCTGCGGCGCGGTGCTGTATGTGGCGGAAACCGCCAGGCGTGTCTTCCGAGGTCCACAACACCGTACCGTCGGACAGAGCCCGGAAATCGCCGGTCAAGTTGATCCAGGTCTCGCTGGTTTCCCGATGCCAGAGCGTTGTCTCGCCGCTGACCAGATTGACCGCCAGAATGTCCAGACGGTTCTGGGCGCGATTGAGGACCTGAACATAGGCGGTCTCGCTATCGGTCGAGAAATTCACCCGCGCCAGATAGTATTCATCATCGCTCATCAGCGGGATCTGGACGCGATCGCCGCTCTCCCGGTGGATGACATACAGGGTGACGTCGGCATTGGTCCGACCGGCCCGCGGATAGCGCTGGTCCACAACACGTGCTTCGCCATCGCCGGAGATCTCTAGGCGTTCGATATTATCGACCGGGCTCTCATCCACCCGCGCCACGACCAGGTGGGCTTCATCCGGCGACCACCAGTATCCGGTACGACGGTCCAGTTCTTCCTGTGACACGAATTCGGCCATGCCCCACGAGATAAGCGCGCCGCCCTCTGTCGTCAGTGCCGTATCCTCACCGGTTTCCAGATTGTGGATCACCAGGTTCTGATCGCGGATGAAGGAGACAAAATTGCCGTCCGGTGAGATCCGGGCGTCGGTCTCATACGCGTCGGTCGTCATCAACCGGCGGGCTTCACTGGTCTCCACATCCACATGGAAGATGTCACCGTCCAGTGGAACGAGAATGGCGTCGCCCTGGCTATCCCATTGATAGCGCACAATACCCGTGGATGAGATGCGCGCGCGTTCACGCAGCTGGCGCTCGGCTTCCGTGAGTTCGCGCTCGTCGGGCGCCAGGACCTGGCTGTCGACCAGCATATAGGGCTCCCCGCCTTCTACATTCACGGCCCACAGGTCCAGCACGCTGTTATCATCCGGCTTGGCACGCAGGAAAGTCAGACGCTCGCCATCGGGCGAAAAGGTGAGGGCGCGTGGTGCCGGTCCGGTCAGGGACGGGCTGGCGTAAAGACGCTCAATGCTCAACGCCGGTTCGGCCTCGCGTGCGGCCGAAGTGGTGGTCTGGGTGGCGGGTTCACTCCGGTTGAAACTGGACTGCGCGCAAGCGCTCAGAGCCAGGCTCATGGCGGAACCCAAGAGAATGGTGCGGATCACGATGGTAACTCCCCTCATGGTTTCAACAGAGCATGCCACACGAGAGACACGCCCGGGAGGGGGCGGCGCAGTTTGGTCACGGGTTTTCCAAAAAAGCCCGATTTTGCCAAAACCACAGTTTACACTTAACAGATCTCTACCTATTCCTCGGCGAACGAACAGGGGGATACGTTCATGTCTACTATTTTCCGCTCGGCCGTTCTGGCCGCCATGTCGCTAGGTTTTGCCGTCGCTCCGGCTACGGCCCAGGAAGCGTCCATTCTCTCCGAGAGCACGGTCATTGGTCAGAATTTCGGGTATCCCACGGGAACACCGGGACAGGACACAGGTGAAACAGGCACCACGGATTTCGTGGCCGAGCTCGCAGTGTTTTTCAAGAACCATGAATTGCTGAACCTTGGCGAGATTGAGGGCGAGACGTTTTTCGGTGTCCTCGCTCCGGTCCGCTTCCGCCACTATGCCAGCGAGACGGTCACCGTCGAACTGGGCGCTGTGCTGGGTCAGAACTTTGGTGACGAGGACAGCCTCGACGAGATCAATGCCCTGATCCGGATCGCCTTCGAACCGGCCGACAACATGCATATCATCGGCGGCACGCTGATCCCGACGCATTGGACTCATGATGCGCTGTATGATGACGTCCAGAAATTCCGTGATCTGACTGAACAGGGCCTGCAATGGCGGGTCGATCGCGAGAATTGGAAGCAGGATACGTGGATCAATTGGCGCATCCGTGAAGGCGAGATCGATGCGGAGGAATTCGAGGTGGGCAATGCGACCCAGCTGCGTTTCTTCGAGGATCGTTTCCGCCTCGACGGGCAACTGCACTGGGCCCATGCCGGTGGTCAGATCAGCCTCAGCCCGCGCGTGGAAAACAATCTGGCAGTGATGGCGGGAATGTCCTGGGGTTTTGCTCAGGATCTGGATATCGATCTCATCGACGATCTGCGCATTGGTGCCGCGGCCTTTTATAGCTCTGACGACACCAAACAGACCGACCAGGTCAATGGCGATGCCTGGGAAGTCAGCGCCGTGATGGATCTGCGCCCGAGCGAAGGGACGCTGGTGCGTATCGATGCCTCCTACTTCAACGGATCCGATTACCTCGCGCGCCGAGGTGACCCGCTCTACACGCTTGAAGACTACGCGCAACTGGGAGCGACCGGTATCTGGTCGCTCGGCGAGAATGGTCGCATTGAGGCCGGCGCGGTGTGGCAGGGCACGGAAGATCATTCCAACTACACTGCCCAGGTCAATCTGATCTGGGGCACGGCGTTTATCGCCGACGCGATCGTGCGTCGCTAGGGCCAGGCCTGTTCGGACGAGGCTGACCGACGCGACAGCTGATTCAGCACTCAGCTCGCAGCAGATACAAAAAAAGCCGGGGCGATGCCCCGGCTTTTTACATCTGGAGATGATCCAAAATCAGAGTGCGAAGATACCGCGCTTCGCCTTGCGGGCTTGCGGGGTCTCGCCTGGACCCTTCGCTGTCATCAGTGTCATGTGGGTCTGTTCCGCCATCATCGGGCCCTTGCGGGACATGGCCGGCTTTTCAGCCTTCTTGGTCGGGGCTTCGCCGGTGGTCAGCGCCTGCTGGAAATCGACGGCCATCTGGCGCCGGGCCGCCAGACGAGCATGATCGGTCACGAAGACAGCGCGATCAGGATGCGGTGCCATAAATCCGGTGGCCGGCATGCCGGCAGGAACGGGGCCGGCCGTGGCGCCGGGATCGGTCACACTCTGCGTGATCGGCGCTTCGGGCAGGGCCTCGAGGGTCGGCGCGGCGTTTTTCTTCGACCGGCGGAAAAATCCAAACATCAGCTTTCTCCTCAGCTCTCATTCTTGTTGGCGAACCATTCAAACCCGTGCTTGCGGGTTATCATCGCCGTATCGATATGACCGCCCACACCGGTTTGTTTCTGGTGGAGTTCGGTCTTGATCACATTCAGCTCGACCATGACTTTCGCCATTTCGGCCAGCTGTTTCTTGCCCGCGGCTTCAACCACGTTCAGCACCGGATCGACAAATTGCGACTGCGAGATCATGGCGATGTAACGCTCATACTCGTCCGCAATCTGCGGCAGGTGCTGATCATGCATGCGTTCCATAACACGGGCCCGGGTATTGTCGTCCACCCCGGCTTCGGTCAGCGCGCGCGACGCCGCCTCTTCTGCGGCAATATACGCTAGATCTGCGACCTGGTCGAACAGATCCGGATGGATGCCGCGGATAAAGGTATGCGTCATGTCCGCCTGGGCAAAGGTCTGCACGATGCCGCGCGGACCATTCATGGCGGAAATCGTGGTCTCGCCACCGGCCAGGCGCTTGAACTTGCCGCCGGGCAGCAGGAAGGATGAATAGTGCACGGCCGATGTCGGGAAGGTGTCATTGGCACCAAAGCCGGCGAACACCATGCCCGCGAACGGTTCGATAAAGGTCGAGCGCGTGACGCAGAGATAGATATAGCGCTTGAGTTTGAGCAGTGTCAGGGGTGACAAGTCGTGGCCCTTGAACATGCCCTGGATGGCGGTTTCCACGAACCGGCCATAGGCGTCCGCAAACCCTTCCTCGTCGAGCTCGGCAAAACTGGCGATCACGCCGCGCGGTGAGCCGTCATTCAGCGTGGACAGGTGGCGCAGATAGACATCCAGAGCCGTGTCGATGGCCTCACCGATATCGCGCATCTCGGTATTGCCGTCCGCCATGGTGTAGCGCGCATGCTCCAGGATGATGTGGAACATGTAGGCACACATCGACTGGAACTCCATCTCCACCTCACTGGCGGGGAAGAGGTCCGGATTATGGGTGACAAAGTCGAGAAAGGCCTCGGCTGCGGCTCCGACAGTGGGATAGTCCTTCAGGCCTTCGCGAGCCACAAAGGCTTCGGCAATCTGCCCCCAGGACCGGCCGACCAGATCGCCGCGATTATAGACCATCAGCGCGATCGTTTCGCCGATCTGGAAGAGTTTTTCCGCTTCCATGGTGACCAGCTGGCTGGAGCTGGACCGCGTCGTTACGGCGCTGTCGGCGGCCAGAGCCACGCTCTGCCGGTTCATGATCAGCACTTCAGATGTCATCGATACCCCCTCAACACCCACACATCCATCCGGCTGTTTCGCCGGTAAGATACCTTAACCCTACACGCCGCGCGTGCAGCAGGGGAGTCGAAAAGATGTGAAGTCGGAGTGATTTTAGCGGGCTGTTGCAGGAATATCTGCCTGTGCTCGCCTCTGGAGGGAAGCATAGGCGAGGTGGGCCTGTGTCAGGCGAGGCGTGTGTGCATATCCCCGCCGTTGCTCTTTGGCGCGGGCTCCGTTAAACGGGGCGGCTCTTCAGATCACCCCCAACGCCACGAGACGCCCATGTCCGCCTATCAATACGTCTATCACATGGACAAGCTGTCCAAGACCTATCCGGGTGCTGCCAAACCGGTCTTTGACGGTATTTCGCTGCACTTCCTGCCAGACGCCAAGATCGGCGTGGTGGGCGTGAACGGCGCGGGTAAATCGACCCTGCTGAAAATCATGGCGGGACTCGACAAGGAGTTTAACGGCGAGGCCTGGGCCGAGAAGGGCGTCAAAGTGGGTTACCTGCCGCAGGAACCCCAGCTGGATGAGAGCAAGACCGTCTGGGAAAACGTCATTGAAGGCTCCGCACTGAAGGCGCTTGTTGATGAGTTCAACGCCGTTTCCGTCAAGCTGGCGGAAGACTATTCCGATGAGTTGATGGCGGAGATGACCGAGCTGCAGGAACAGATCGATGCGGCCGACGCCTGGGATATCGACAGCAAGATCGAGATGGCTATGGATGCGCTGCGCTGCCCGCCGTCTGACTGGCCGGTGACGGATCTGTCCGGTGGTGAGCGACGTCGTGTGGCGCTGTGCCGCCTTCTCCTGTCCGAACCGCACATGCTGCTGCTCGATGAACCGACCAACCACCTGGACGCCGAAAGCGTGCAGTGGCTGCAGCACTATCTGGAAGAGTTCAAGGGTGCGGTCCTGGTCGTGACCCACGACCGCTATTTCCTCGATACCATCACCACTTGGACACTAGAGTTGGACCGCGGCAAGGGCGTTCCGTGGGAAGGCAATTATTCGGCCTGGCTGGAGCAGAAGGCCAAGCGCCTGGCCCAGGAAAGCCGTGAAGCCGGCGCCAAGCAGAAAGCCCTGGCCCGCGAACTCGAATGGATCCGCTCCTCTCCCAAAGCCCGTCAGGCCAAGTCCAAGGCGCGGATCAAGTCTTACGAGGAAATGCGGGATGCGGCGGATCGTCAGGAAATCTCGACGGCCCAGATCACTATCCCGCCCGGCCCGCGCCTAGGCGGTGTCGTGGTCGAGGTTGAGGGCCTGAAAAAGGGCTTCGAGGACAAGCTTCTTGTCGATGGCCTCTCCTTCAAACTGCCGCCGGGCGGTATTGTCGGTGTTATCGGACCGAATGGTGCGGGTAAGTCGACCTTGTTCAAGATGATCACCGGCCAGGAGACCCCGGACGAGGGCTCCATCCGGGTTGGGGATACTGTGAAGCTGGGATATGTGGATCAGTCCCGTGACGCCCTGGATGACAAGAAGACCGTCTGGGAGGAAATCTCCGGCGGCAATGACATGATTGAGCTGGGCGGCAAGGAAGTGCCGTCGCGGGCCTATGTCGGCACCTTCAACTTCAAGGGCGGCGATCAACAGAAAAAGGTCGGACTGCTGTCAGGTGGTGAGCGTAACCGTGTTCACCTCGCCAAAATGCTGCAAACCGGCGGCAATCTCTTGCTGCTCGATGAACCGACCAACGACCTGGACGTCGAGACGCTGGCGGCTCTGGAACAGGCGCTGGAGAATTACCCGGGCTGCGCCGTGGTCATTTCGCACGACCGCTTCTTCCTCGACCGTCTGGCCACCCACATCCTCGCCTTTGAAGGCGACAGCCATGTGGAATGGTTCGAAGGCAATTTCGAAGATTATATGGAAGACAAGAAGCGCCGCCTCGGCCCCGACGCGGACATGCCCAAACGCATCAAATTCCAGAAATTCGCGCGTTAGATTTGCGCGCCATAGGCTTGGTGAACAGGGCGGTCCAGCGGGCCGCCCTTTTTCATGATGGGTCTAGAACCGGTTCGCCGCATAGGGCGATGGATCTATCACGGTTTCATTACCCGTGATGAGGTCAGCGAGCAAAGCCCCGGACCCCATCGCCTGGGTCCAGCCCAGATGGCCGTGCCCCACATTGAGCCACAGCCCCGGCGCGCGGGTCTCGCCGATGAAGGGGCGTCCATCCGCACTCACCGGACGCAGTCCCGCCCAGGGCTGGATGTCCGCCGTGAGCAGGCGTTCGGCCAGCTCTGGATACAACTCTCCCAGCAGGTGTTTGAGATTCTCGATCCGGGCCGGGGTCAGGTCTGTGTTCTCGCCGGTGATCTCGGCTGTGCCGGCCACACGCAGGCGATCACCCATGGGAGTGATCATGGTGTGCAGGCTTTCGTCGACAACAGGAATGTGCGGCCGGTCATTGAGACCGGACATATCCAGTGTCAGGGAATAGCCCTTCACCGGGCGCACGGGCAGGTGCAAACCATGCGGGGCGAGCAGACGCCAGGCCGCATGGCCGCCGGCGAGTACAATCGTGTCGACTTCGATCTCTTCCTCGGCCGTGTAGACACCGACAATCTTGCCGGCCCGATCCATCAGGGCGTCGATACGGGTATTCCATTCGAACCGCACACCTGCGGCTTCGGCCTCTCTGGCCAGTGCCTGGGTGAAGGCATGGGCATCGCCGCTCTCATCGTCGGGAAAGCGCACAGCGCCCACCAACTGATCGGCAATCGGCGCGAGTTGCGGTTCGGCTGTGATCAGGCCGTCGCGGTCAAGAACCTCGTACGACAGGTCCTGTTCGCCCAGCGTTGCCGCCGCGCGGATGGTGGCCTCCAGACTGGCCGTGTCCCGACACAGTTTCAGCGTGCCATTGCGTAGATTGTCGAAGGCCAGACCCAGCGTGTCGCGGGCCTTACGGGTCTCGTCGATGGAATAGCGCGAGAGGGCGAAATTGGCCTGTGTGGCGGCGGTGTATGGCTTGCGTCCGGAATGGGCGAGAAAGCGCAATCCCCAGCCGATGAGACCGGGCAGCGCCAGCCAGTTCAGCTTCATCGCGGAGTGTTGCCCCAACAGGCTCTTGGCCAGTTCCATGTGAACCCCGGGCGCGTTCCATGGTTCTGGCTGTGAGGGGGTCAACGCACCGGCATTGGCGAAACTGGTTTCCATGGCTGCCTGGTCGCGGGCATCCATCACGGTCACGGTGTGGCCGCGTTGATGAAGCTGCCATGCCGTGGCGACACCTGCCAGGCCTGCGCCAATAATGAGGATCTCTTTGCCGGACACAGAAGGGTACTCCGATAAGCGCGACTGGGATTGCCGGGGCGGCAGGGTGGAATCGGTCAACCGCTTGCAGGCTGAGGTTTGACCTTCGCGGGGATAGGGATAAAAGCAAGACCTCACATGTAAATGTTTCGCTTCATATTTGAAGGTCCTGATGGACGCGCTTGTTGCCCAGCTGAAAGCCCTAGCCGAACCGAGCCGGTTGAGAATTGTCGCCCTTCTGGCGCGCGGCGAACTCACCGTATCCGAGCTCGTGCAAATTCTCGGTCAGAGCCAGCCGCGGGTCAGCCGCCATCTGAAACTGCTTACCGAAGCGGGCCTGGCCGAACGATTGCCTGAAGGGGCCTATGTTTTCTACCGGCTGACGGAAAGCGGGGGCGGACGCCAATTGTCTGAACTGGTTCGTGAGCTGGTGCCCGAGCGGGACCCGGTGCTCAATCGTGATGCGGGACGACTGGAATCCATCAAACATGCCCGTGCCGAAGCCGCCCAGGCCTATTTCGAGCGTGTAGCCGATGACTGGGACCGGATCCGCAAACTGCATCTGTCAGACCAGGAGGTCGAAGCGGCGATCGGTCGCATGGCAGGCCCCGGACCGTTCGAGTTGATGATCGATGTGGGTGTCGGTACCGGACGTGTGCTCGAATTGCTCTCGGACCGGGTCAGCAAGGGGATCGGGGTGGATATCAACCACTCCATGCTCAATGTCGCGCGCCTGAACCTGGAACGGGCCGGGTTGAGCCATTGTTCCGTGCGTCATGCGGATGTGGCGGCCTTGCCCTTTGATCCGGATATCGCCGATCTGGTGACCGTACACCAGGTGCTGCACTATCTCGATGACCCGGTTCTGGCGATCGCGGAATGTGCCCGTGTCCTCAAGCCCAAGGGCCGTCTGCTCGTGGTTGATTTTGCGCCGCACCAGCTCGAAGCCTTGCGCGAGGATCATTATCACCGTCGTCTCGGTTTTTCCGATGAGGAGATGAGTGAGTGGCTGGCGCGGGCCGGATTGAAACTGGTCGATCATACCGATCTTCACCCTGAAGAGCCCAAAGGTCGCCTCACGATGAAGATTTGGCTGGCAGAACCGTCGGTTTAGGCGGATTTCTCGGCAAGTATGCTTCATCCCGTCACAGCTTGTGTGTAGAGTAAGGCGTGTACAGACATCATCGGACTGGGGGGCGAAATGAGCCAGTTGATGAATTTGGCCAGCGTGGTTGTTCTTGCAGCCATTGGCACAGGCGCATATTTCGGGTCGTCGGATGCGGCCATGGGCGATTACCTGTCCTTGCCGGACCCGGTCTTTGAGGACGGTGTGGCATTGGGCAAGAGCGAGTTTGTCCACACGGTGAGTGGGCCAGGACATGGTTATCTGCTGCAATCAGGCGACGCCGTGATCAATGGACTGCGGGTCGGATCAATCGAGATCTCCCCGCCCATGCCCGATTGCGGCGAAGCGGCCTGGGTTCGTGTGCACCTTGAGGACCCTTCGGAGCAATTGGGCGAGAGCGAGTACGGCCCAGTTTTTCAGACCTATGATTTCACGGTCAGTGCGTTCGCCATCACGCCGGCTGGCATCCATATCCGGGCGCATCACGAGGCGCGCGGAGCCTTTGAGCTCATCGGCTCCTATGCCGAGGGACAATTGGCCGTCTGGCAAAGCGATCCCGATGCGATGGACACGCTGTTGATCGCCGAGGTGACGGTGGGTGAGGTCACCGTCTCCGATGTCACCTTGGGTTTCTGGATCGGAGACTGACGCGGCTGCGCTAGGACACAAGAGCAGATTTTTCTGGACCAGGCATAATTATGCCTATACCCGGGCGCCCTCGCGCTATTTTGCTGGGGCTCAGGTATAGATGAACGAACCATTTGTGTTGGGTTGGGAAGAATGGGCTGCTTTTCCCGGGCTCGGACTGCCCGCTGTCAAGGCGAAGGTCGATACAGGTGCGCGCACCTCGGCCCTGCACGCGGTGTCGGTTGAGCCGTTCGGACCGGTCACCAATCCCCAGATCCGCTTTATTCTCCACCCCATTCCCGAAAAGCCTGACATCGAAGTCATCTGTTCCGCTCCGGCGCTGGGACAGCGTGAAATCACCTCGTCAAACGGCGAGAGCGAGATGCGCTGGGTGATCGAGACCCCGGTGCAGGTGGGCGAGAAGACCTGGCCGATCGAGCTGACCCTGACCAATCGCGAAACCATGGCCTATCGCATGTTGCTGGGCCGACAGGCCATTCTCGAGGACATGGTGGTCAACCCGACCCAGTCATGCGCCCAGGGTGAACTCAGCTATGAGCTGTACAAGGATTTTCCTCGCCGTCGCCCGGTGAAACGTCCTTTGCGGATCGCCATCTTGACGCGTGAGCCATCAAACTATTCTTCGCAACGGCTGAAATCGGCGGCGGAAACCCGAGGCCATGTGGTGGAGATGATCAATACGGCCCGATGTACGCTGGCCATCGATGCCAACAAGCCGAAAGTCTATTACGACGGACAGCCTCTGCCCGTCTATGACGTGATCATCCCTCGGATCGGCGCCAGCATGACGGCCTATGGCATGGCTGTTCTGCGCCAGTTTTCGATTATGGGCACGTATTGTCTCAATACGGCCGAGGCGATCGGGGCGTCACGCGACAAGCTGTATGCACACCAGATCCTGGCGCGTGCCGGGATCGCCATGCCGCTGACCGCCTTTGCCCACTCACCCAAGGACACCAAGAATCTGATCGATCATGTCGGCACAGCGCCGCTCGTGGTGAAACTCCTGCAGAGTACCCAGGGCCGGGGCGTGGTTCTGGCTGAGACCCGCAAGGCTGCGGAAAGTGTGATTGACGCCTTTCGAGGGCTCGATGCGAATTTTATCGTCCAGGATTTTGTCAAGGAAGCCGAGGGCGCGGACATTCGCTGTTTTGTCGTCGGCGGGCGGGTCATGGCCGCCATGATGCGTCAGGCCGAGGACGGCGATTTTCGGTCCAACCTCCACCGGGGCGGATCTGCCAAACGCGTTCGTATCAGTAAGGAAGAGCGAACCGCAGCTGTCAGAGCGGCCAAGGCCATGGGGCTGTCGGTGGCGGGGGTCGATATGCTGCGCTCCAGCACCGGTCCGAAAATTCTTGAGGTCAATTCCTCGCCCGGGCTGGAAGGGGTGGAGCGCACCTCGGGCAAGGATGTGGCGGGATTGATCGTCGAATACATCGAGACCCATGTGCGCCCCATTGTGAAAACCTCGACACGGCGAGCCCGGAGCTAGGCCCCGGGCCGCTCTGTCCGATGTGTTTAGCCGGCCGGGATGATGACCCGGTCCACGACATGGATAATGCCATTGCTCGTGCGGATGTCGGCCTGCACGACCTGGGCATTGCCGACGCGCACACCATTGGTCGCATCGATCAGGACTTCTGAGCCCTCCACGGTTTCCACCTGCAGGATCTGACCTGCCAGCTGGTCCGAGGTCACCGCACCTGGCACGACGTGGAAGGTCAGCAGGTCGACCAATTCATGACGGTTTTCCGGCTGCAGCAGGCGGTCCACCTCGCCATGCGGCAGGTTGGCAAAGGCGCTGTCGACGGGTGCGAAGACCGTGAACGGACCATCACCCTTGAGGGTAGCCACCAGGCCGGCGGCCTGAACAGCGGCGACAAGCGTGTTGAACTGGCCGGCCGCAACGGCGGTATCAACAATGTCCGCTGTTTGTTGGCGTGCGTGGTGCGGATTGCTCTTGGGGCTGTGATGGCCCTCGGCCAGAGCGGGAGCAGCGATCAGGGCGGAGCCCAGAAGGGCAATTGAAATGAGACGCATAAGGGTGTTCCTTTGGCTGGGTCAGGGTCGGTGCGGGCCCGGCACCGGTTCATCAGGGCGTCTCATGCATGGGACGTGAGAGATTACGGCCCGCCATCCCGGATGGATCCCAATATTGCCAAAGTTTAACCGGACGGGGTTAGCCTGGTCCGACCCCGCCTCCGCCCGGCGTGGCAATCTCGATGCTGTCCCCTGCCTCGACCTGGATCTGGAACAAGCCTTCAAGCGCGTCGCGTGTGCCGTCCGCTCTGACCCGGTATTGCTCGCCGCACGCCCCGCTTTGTCCGCCGTTCAGACCGAAGCCCGATTGCAGGCGGCGAGAGGAGAGGAGGGCAACTTCCATGGGTTCAAGAAAGGTGAGGCGGCGAACGCTTCCGTCTCCACCACGCGCGCGACCGGATCCGCCGGAGCCGTGACGGATCTCATGGGTATCAACCCGGACGGGAAAGCGGGTTTCAAGGACTTCCGGGTCTGTCATCCGTGAGTTGGTCATGTGGATGTGCACGGCATCCGCACCGGCAAAGAGCTGACCCTCATGATCGATGCCCGCACCCGCACCACCACAGATCGTCTCGTAATACTGGTGGCGGGCATTGCCGAAGGTGAGATTATTCATTGTGCCCTGTCCGGAAGCCAGACGGCCGGTGGCGCCAAACAGGGCATCCACCACCAGCTGGCTGGTTTCCACATTCCCGGCGACAACGGCAGCGGGCGCGACGGGGTTGAGCAGGCAGGCTTCGGGTAAAATGATCTCGATCGGGATCAGGCAGCCTTCATTGAGCGGGATCTGATCCCCGACCAGACAGCGAAATACGTAAAGAACTGCCGCTCGCGCGACCGAGGCCGGGGCGTTGAAATTGCTGTCGCGCTGCGCGGACGTGCCGGTGAAATCGACCACAGCGCTGCGGCTGTCATGATCAACCCGGATCGCGACCTGGATCCGGGACCCGTCATCGAGGTGAACGGTGTGTTCTCCATCCTGGAGCGCTCCGATCACTCGGCGCACGGCCCGTTCGGCATTGTTCTGGACGTGCCCCATATAGGCGCTGACGACGTTCAGGCCATTATCACGGACCAGGCGATGGAGTTCTTCAGCACCGCGAGCGCACGCGGCCAGCTGGGCCTTGAGGTCCGCGATATTCTGGTCAGGGTTGCGAGCTGGCCAGGGCTTGGAGGCGAGAACCTCGCGGACCCGGTCTTCGAGAAAATGCCCATCGCTCATGATTTTTACATTGGCGAACTGAACGCCTTCCTCCTCAATCGTGCGCGAGAAGGGCGGCATGGACCCCGGTGCGATCCCGCCAATGTCGGCATGATGACCGCGTGCCGCGACGTAGAACAGGCGCTGCCCGGTCTCTTCATCGTGGATGGGGGTCACAAGCGTGATGTCGGGCAGATGGGTGCCGCCGTCATAGGGGGCGTTCACCGCAACGGCATCCCCGGGACCCAGATCTGGGTGGGCCGCTGCGGCCGCGCGCACACTGGCGGACATGGACCCCAGATGTACCGGCATGTGCGGTGCGTTGGCGACAAGCCCTCCTTGTGCATCAAACACGGCGCACGAGAAGTCGAGCCTTTCTTTCATGTTCACCGAGTGGGCGGTGCGCTCCAGCGTGACACCCATCTGTTCGGCGACCGACATAAAGCGCTGGTTGAAGAGCTCCAATCGCACCGGGTCGAGGGCTGTGCTTCCTGTTTCCGACGTCACGGCCTCGGTTCGGCTCAGATGAAGGGTCCCGTCGGTGAGCCTTTGGGCTGTCCAGCCCCTGTCGACGAGGATGGTTGAATTGGGATCGATGATCAAAGCCGGACCCGTGACAGTCGGACCGGGGCCCAGTGTCTCGAGCCGTATGACGGGACTGTCGACCCACACTCCCTCATCAAAGAGCGGCGCCGTGGCAGAGGCGGAAGGCGCTGTTTTCTGCGCCGTCGGCACATCCAGAGACCAGCCCCCGGCACCCGGTGGCGCGGCCTCGACATCCACATTGACGCTTTCCAGGATCAACTCGCCACTCACTTCAAAGCCGAACAGGCGTTTGTGCGCCTTGTTGAATGCGTCGCGCAGCGTGGCCTCATCGGGTGACGCCGCAATCGTCAGAGCCGTGTCGGCACCCTTGGCGCGCAGGCGCACCGCGCGATGTACGGTGATGCCGGTGTCCAGCCCCTGCTCGGTCAGAGCTGTTCGGGCCTCGTCTTCCAGTCGGGCAAGGCTGATGTCGGCCATTGTGAGTGCCTGGGCGGACAGGCTGTGTTCGATCGAGGCTTCACGGGTGGCGCGGATGTCGGCGAGACCAATTCCAAGGGCAGACAAAAGCCCGGCCATGGGGTGAACCAGCACATCGCGCATGCCCAGAGTGTCTGCCACCCGACAGGCATGTTGCGCGCCGGCGCCACCAAAGGCCGCCAGGGCGTACTGATCCGGATTGACGCCCTGCCCGATAGAGATCTGTTTGATTGCCTGGGCCATGCTTTCGATGGCGACGGTCAAAAACCCCTCGGCAGCCGCTTCAGGAGTATCAAGCCCCATCTCGCTGGCCAGTTGGGCGAGGGCTTTTCGGCTGGCCTCGACATCCAGTGGGGCGTCGGACTCCTTGCCGAACACATGCGGGAAGAAGTCGGCTTGGATACGTCCCAGCACAATATTGGCGTCCGTGACCGTGGCAGGACCGCCCCGACCATAACCGGCAGGGCCGGGCATGGCGCCCGCGCTCTGAGGACCGACCCGGGCGCGTTCACCGTCGAAGAATAGGACAGAACCGCCGCCTGCGGCCACGGTGTGGATCGCCATCATCGGTGCACGCAAACGCTGGCCGGCAACGAGCGTCTCGTCGGCCCGGTCATACTGGTCACCGTCAAATCGCGAGACATCGGTCGAGGTGCCGCCCATGTCAAAACCGATAACTTTCGACCAGCTGGCCTTTTGTGCTGTCTTGGCCATGCCAACAACACCGCCCGCCGGACCGGAGAGCACGGCATTGCGCGCGTGGAAATGACCCGCTGCGGCCAGACCGCCGGAGGACTGCATGAAGAAGAGCGGTATCTCGCCCAGGCCTTGGCCGACCCGGTCGACATAGTCTGTCAGGACCGGTTGGAGATAAGCGTCCAGAAGGGTGGTCGACGCTCGCGGGGCAAGCTTGATGAGAGGGCTGGCCGCGTGTGAGGTGATGACGACCGGGAAATCATGGGCCTCACACAATCGGGCAAGGCGCTCTTCGTGGGCCGGATAGGCGAAGCCGTGCATCAGGGCGATGGCGACACTGTCAAAACCGTCTGCGCGGGCCTGGCGGAGAATGGGGTCGAGACCGGCCTCTTCCAGCGGGACAAGGACCTCCCCGTGGACCGAGAGCCGCTCATCCACCTCCACCACGCGGTCATGCAGGGGATCGGGGCGCTGGATGTCGAGCGCAAAGATATCCGGTCGGGACTGATCACCGATCCGCAACAGGTCGGCAAACCCGCGCGTGACCAGAAACAGGGTTTTTGCGCCCTTGCGTTCGAGCAACGCATTGGTTGCGACTGTCGTTCCCATTTTGACCGCATGGACGGCCTGTCGACCGGCCAGACGGCGGACGCCTTCGCTGGCGGCATCGGCATAGTCGGGGCTTTCCGAGAGCAGTTTCAGCGGATGAAGGCGGCCATCCGGTGCACGACCAATAACATCGGTGAATGTGCCGCCGCGATCGATCCAGAACTCCCACGCCCCTGTGCTCATATGTCCAGGTCCTTCGCTTGCGACCAAAATTGCATAACTGATGTGCGGAGGTTAGCCATGGTCAGCCCGTGTGCAACGGGTTTAGGCTGAAACAGCAGGATCGACGGGCCACGCCTCGCGCGACTCGATATCGATACCTATATGACCATTCCGGCCCTGATCGTGTTCCTAGGAACCTTTGGCCGGTGTACACGGGACGTTTATGGGTTTCTGGCGCGCCATTGCCGAGAGAATTCGCGGTCGCTCATGCTTCCTTGAGTGCGAGGGGGAGGATTGCGAGCCGGGTCGGCGTGTGGATGATGCCGATTTCGCCATGGCGCTGATCGGCCTGGGTGCCAAAATGGCCAAAGCGGACGGAATCGTCACCCGAAACGAGGTCGAGGCCTTTACCCAGGTGTTCAAACTGCCCGAGGAAGGCGCGGAACCACTGCGTCGGGCCTTTGATCTCGCCAAACAGACCACGCTGGGATTTGACGGTTATGCACGCCGTCTGGCCCGGCGCTTCCGCGCTCACCCGGCCATTCTGGAAGACGTGCTCGACGGTTTGTTCCATATTGCAAAGGCGGATGGTGTCGTCAGCCGAGCAGAGCGCGATTTTCTGGACCGGGTGGCGGATATCTTCGGCTTCTCGGATCTGGAATATCGGCGCATTCGCAATGTTCACCTGGGAGCCGCTGAAGACGATCCTTATCTGATCCTGGGGGTGGAGCCGGACATCAGCGAAGATGGTCTCAAGCGGGCCTATCGCCGTATTGCGGCCCAAAACCATCCTGATCGACTGGTATCACGCGGTGTTCCGCCCGAGATGCAGCGCCTTGCTGTGGACAAAATGGCAGCGATTAATATCGCCTATGCCCGGATTTGCGACGAAAGAGCGCGCCTGGCAGGTGTAGGGGTTTGACCTTTGCCCACATCGTGCCAACATGATGAGGGTGAGGGTTTGAAGAGGATAATAAAATGACCGAGACGGATCGCCGTTCGACTGCCTTTTTCTCTCCGTCTGCGTCCAAGACGGCGCAGCGCTGGTTGCGCGCGCTCATCGCAGGCGTGTTCGCCCTGGCCTTTGCCGGTCTGGTGGTCTTCCTGGCGGCGATGCTCTGGGCCGCAGTCCTCGTCTTCGCGGGTCTGGGCCTGCTGGCCGCTGCAGTCTTCTGGATCTGGTCGAAAGTGCGCGGCAAGCGCGGCTCGGACGGACCGGAAGTGCTGGTCGCCACGCGCGGGCCCAAGGGCTGGACCGTGGATGGTGTGCCGCCGGGCAATCATTCCTGATCCCGTTTCTAACCGGAATTTCATCTCTCACATTCTTTTGACTGGGCCGGTTCGCTGAGCCTGATAGCGTGCGCTCAAACTTCTTCCTGTTTGAGGCACGTGTGTGATGCGCAAGGCTTTTCTGGTCGCCCTGATCATTCTCTTTCCGCTCGCCCTGGTGGGCTGTGTGTCCATGGCCCTGCCACGCGTCAATGATCGCGTGACCGGCGAAACGGCGCGCCCGGTGCTCAATGCCGATGGTGAGTTGACTCGCGCTGTCTGGGAAAGCGAACAGGCTCCCGCCTTGCGCCAGGCTTTTCAGGATGAGGTCTACGGTCCGGTACTGCTCGGTGAGATGGCCGAGATCGAAAGCCATGACATCATGCAGGAAGGCGCCTTTGGCGGCCGCGCCATTGTCGAGCAGTTCCAGCTGCGCCTTGAGGTCAATGAGGCTGAATGGCAGACCCCTCTGGTGACCGTCCGGCCGATGAATGCCGAAGGACCGGTGCCTGTGATTGTCTTGCAGACCTTCTGCGGCAATCTGGCGGCCCTGCGCGGTATGGACGGTGTGATGGGGCCGAATGCGGCCAGCGGTGCGCCTGATTGCATGGGCGGGCCGGCCTGGCAACGCGCTATCATGACGTCGATTTTCGGGGAATATATTGCAGAGCCGCCGTTCGAGATGATCCTGGATCGCGGATATGCTGTGGCCCTGATTTATCCCGGTGACCTCGTGCCGGACAATCGGTCCTCCGCCATGGCGCCGCTGGCCGCCTACAGCCCGCAAGGTCGGAGCGGTGCGATCGCGACATGGGCTTATGCCTATTCCAAGGCCATCGATGTGCTGGAAACCCGTCCGGAATATGATAACGAGCGCATGGCCGTGTGGGGGCATTCACGCAATGGCAAATCAGCGCTTCTGGCCGGTGCATTTGATCCGCGCATCGACCTGGTGATTTCTCACCAGTCGGGCACCGGCGGCACCACACTTACACGCTCCTACAATGGTGAATCAGTCGCCCAGATCACAGACGGCTATCCGCACTGGTTCAACGAGGCTTATGCGGGCTATAGCGACCGGGAGGCGGAAATACCGGTGGATCAGCACCAGTTGATCGCTCTTCTTGCGCCGCGTCCCCTGTTGATTGGCGGGGCCTGGCGTGATCGCTGGTCTGATCCGATGGGCAGCTATCAGGCTGCGCGGGGTGCCAATCCGGTCTACGCGCTTTACGGGTCGCAGGGCCTGCGCCAATCCGGTCTGGGGGATTTTGATCCGTCCGGAGATATCGCGATCACCATGCGCAATGGCCTGCATGGTGTGAACGGGAATGACTGGACCGGATTTCTCGCCTTTCTCGACGCGCATTTCATGGATGAGCGTTAGCGGCGGATTCTTGAATTCGGACTATTTGCTTGCCGCACCGGTAAAACAGGCTCATCACTTCGTCCATGCGTATCAAGGACCTGCTCGCCCTGATGGCGGTCTGTCTCGTCTGGGGCCTTAACTTCGTCGTCGCGAAATTCTCTGTCACGGGCGCCCCGGGCTGGGTGCCCGGTTTTGAGGGCGCGCCGCCGATTTTTTTCGCCTTTTTGCGGTTCGCCCTGCTCAGTGCCTTCCTTCTGCCCTGGCTAAGGCCCCGGCCACAGGACCTCAAAACCCTGTTTGGCCTCGCGATGTGTATGGGAGCGGTGCAGTACGCCCTGATTTTCATTGGGCTTCAGTGGGCGACCCCGTCCACCATGGCAATCATCCTGCAGACCGGTGTCCCCTTCGCCACAATTCTGTCTGTCCTGATGTTGAAAGAGACGGTGGGGGTTCCGCGTATCACCGGCATGGTCGTTGCGTTTGCCGGGGTCGCTCTTGTAGTGGCCAATCCGGCTGAGCTGGACCTGTCGCTGGGGCTGGTCTTCGGGCTGGGTGCCGCCTTCGCGGGGGCGATGGGTATGATCCTGGTCAAGCGGGTTCCCCTGGATTCCATACGTATGCAGGCCTGGATCGGCGTCATGTCGTGGCCACCCTTGCTGGTGTTGTCGCTGCTGACCGAGAGTGCGCAGATCGAGCAGACCCTGGCGGGGGGATGGCCCTTCCTGGTGGCGCTTATCTTCACCGTTGTGCTGGTGAATATCTTTGGTCATGGCGTGTTCTACAGCCTGCTCCAGCGCTATGAAGCCAATCTCATTGCGCCGCTGACGCTGATGGCCCCGCTGGTCGGTGTGCTGTCGGGTATCTTGATCACTGGCGATCCGATCGGCTGGCGGTTGATCGCAGGCACCGTGCTGACACTGGGCGGGGTGGGTGTGATCGCTCTGCGGCAAAACCGGAAACTACCGAATGCGGGGTTGGCGCGGGAGAAGAGCCTGTGAGCGAGGCTCCGCTGTCCAGCTCGCTCGTTTCGCGATGGGTAAGATCTGCCAATTTCAACGATCGGCGCACCCCGCTGGATACGATCATTCTTCACTATACCGGCATGGAAAACGCCGAAGTGGCCCTTGAACGCCTGTGTGATCGCGAGGCCCAGGTGTCGGCCCATTATGTGGTGCTGGAAGCCGGTGACGTGATCCAGATGGTCGATGAGCGCAAACGGGCCTGGCATGCAGGTTTGGGGTATTGGCACGCCGAGCGTGACATAAATTCTGCCTCGATCGGCATTGAGATCGTCAATGGCGGGCATGATTTTGGTCTTCCGCCTTATCCCGATACCCAGATCGAAGCCGTGATCGCCCTCGTGCGTGACCTTATGGGACGGCATGGGATCGGGGTCGAACGGGTGATCGGACACAGCGATATCGCCCCTGAACGCAAGGATGATCCGGGAGAGCATTTTCCCTGGGAGCGGCTGGCCCGGGCGGGTGCGGCGCGTGCCTTGCCCAAGGGCCGTGGGGCGGAAACGTTTGATGTGCGGAGCGTTCTGACCTCACTCGGATATGATCCGCAGGCCAAACTCTCCGCGTGTGTGAAGGCATTTCAACGCCGCTGGCTGCCCGAACGGGTGTCCGGCGAGCTTGATGCCGAGACACGGCGCTGCCTGTCGCTTTTCGCTCACTAGATTGGCTGTATGGGCAAAGGGCCCGGTTCCACACTTCTGAAGAAAGAAAAAGGGCGGGAGCCGCAGCTCCCGCCCTCAAGGTCGGGTACTCTCGAAGGGTGTCTTGGGAATTAGAAGTCCCAGGACACGCCGAAGCGCACATAGCGTGGAGACTGGAAGCCAATCTCTTCACCAAAGCGCGGGTCGGCGACAACGTCATTGGCGTCGTAATTGGCGCCCGGAGCCGGAGCGGAGCTGTCACCGGTCTCGTAGAGATCGGTTGCGCCGTCCGCACCCAGAACGTTGAACACGTCCATACGGAAGGTCGGCGTGCCCGGGTAGGGCAGGTCAGTCGGCGAATAGACGAAGCTCATGTCCAGATTGGTGATCCAGTCGGTTTCCATCACGGAACCGCGCTCGGTCAGCTCGCCACCACAGTACCAAGACGACGCGCCGTATTCATAGGCGAACGCGTCGGTGGGGTGGTAACCGATACAACCGAATTTACGCGGAGACGTCACCTGGAGGTTCGCACCGATGATGAATTCGTCGGTGACATTGTAGGAACCCCAAACCTTGATCCGGTGAGCCCGGTGGTTCGGCAGCAGACCGTCAGAACCGTCAACCAGACCCGGCTGGTCAAAGTCCTGCGTGATGCCGGCATCGTCCTGACCGTTGTCCGACTTCACCGATCCCTCATAGTTGCCTTGCGATTCAGAGATCGTCCAGGAACCATTGATCCGGTAGTTATCGCCCCAGTGAGCGACATTGATGTCGAGGGCCGTATAGGTCCGCTCGACTTCCGGATAACCCAGATCCTCGGCAGCCAGGGTGACAAACTCACCATTCTCACCGAGTTCCGGCAGGAAAGTGGTCAGATCCTGACCCGGATTCGTCAGCACGTACTGGTGGAACCCGGTCCATTCGTCTGCACACGGGGTGCCGTCACCGGTCGTGATGTTGTTGGCTTCACAATAGGCGATAACCGCCGCATCGATGGCCACATCTTCGAGCGTGGATGCCAGTTCACGATAGGTGAAGGAGATGCCCAGATCCCAGTTGTCCCAGCGATTCCAGCGCGTACCCAGGATGAGTTCGTCGGAATACATCGGGTCCAGATCGGTACCGATCAGGGAGCGGGTGTCCGGTACGGTTCCGTCGCCAAGGACGGAGGTCCGCCAGGGTTCACCCACGGTGTTGGGGACATACGTGTCGCTGCGACCATCATACTCGTAGTAGCGGTGAATATAGGTCTCAGCGCCAGCCATACGGATATTGGTGTTGGTCGCCACCGGGAGGTGGTAGCGGCCCCAGGAACCGTAGACTTCCAGTTCACCATCACCAAAGACGTCATAGGACGCGGCGATGCGAGGTGCGAGCTGATCGGCAATCTCGACGAAGGTTTCACCTTCGGCGTTGCGGTTGTCGAACGTCTCACGACGCAGACCCAGGTTCAGGGTGAGCTGGTCGGTGACCTGCCAGGCGTCCTGAATGTAGAACGCGGTCTGGATCGTATTGAAATCGCCGCCCGAGCTGTAGTCACGCCAGCGAACACAGGCTTCTCCAGTAGGACCACCAGCGTTTTCACAGTATGGAGCGTCCGCATAGAGGTAGTAGGCACCACCCGAGTTGATGGTGAAGGCGCTGGCGGTCAGGTCTTCACGGTCAACACCGAAGCGGACGGAGTGATCGCCGAAGAAGCTGAAATTGGTGTCGAAGTCGACCCGGATCAGTTCGCGCTGGTCAGAGCCTTCCTGAATGCTGAAGCTCGCCCAGTCGCCCACAGGTGTGAAGCCAACACCCGTGGTATAGTTGTACACCGCCGGCAATTCGTCGGCCGAACTCAGCGAGGTCTGGTCGAAGCTCTGAGAACCGGCTGTGACAGACATCGTCAACCAGTCGGTCAGCGCACCGGTGTAGTTCAGGATGTAGACATCACCACCGCGATAGCTCGTGGCTTCACGCGGGTTGAATTGTGATGCGATACCGCCGTCTTCGTCGAACGTGACATCATATGTGGTGGTGACACCTTCACGCTTGTCAGAGAACGCTGTGAAGGCCAGCGTGTGCCCTTCGAACAGGTTGGCGTCGAGCTGCACACCCCAGAACGGGCTGTCGTCGCGATAGACGGACATGCGCTCGGACTGGCTTCCGACATTGACGGTTTCGCGGAAGCGCGGGCTGTAGAGACCGTAGAAGAACACCCGGTCATTCACGAGCGGGCCAGAGACGTAGAAATCCATATCCGTGGACGTGCTCTGGTCCAGATAGTTTGCGGATGTGGTGGTATCGGGCACATCGTCACGCAGTTCGTCGGGTGCGTAAAAGATGTTAAACCCGTATTCCAGCTCGTTGGAACCGGACCGGGTCACGGCATTGATCACACCGCCGGTGGAGCGACCGAATTCAGCCTGGTAGCCACCGGTTTTAACTTCGACCGTTTCATAGAATTCGAACGGGATCGTGGATGCACCCACGAAGTTCCGGAAGTTGGTGACGTTCAGACCATTGATGTAGAAAACATTCTCACCTGCAGACGAGCCAGCAATCGACGTGCCGCCAAAGGCGGAGTCGGCGCGGGTCGTGCCCGGTGCCAGAAGCGTCAAAGAGGTGATGTCCCGCCCGACCGGAACTTGTTCGAAAATTTCATCCACATCGATCGTCAGACCCGTCTCACCCACGGCAAAGACGTTCGACTGGATGGCAGAACCGGTCACGGTGATGACTTCAGTTGTTTCACCGCTCTCCATGACGAAATTGACTTCGGCAGTTGTGCCGACACGGACGACAAGACTGTCATCGCTGATCGTCTGGAATCCGGGGCTTTCCACCGTGATGGTGAACTCACCCAAGGGCAGACGGCCCATAACAAATTCACCGTCTGCACCGGTCACAATGCTCCGCGTGGTGCCCCGGGCAGTCGAGACGACCGTCACGGTGGCGCCAGCGAGAGGCTGACCCATTTGGTCCGACACGCTACCTGTGACAGCACCGGTTGTGTAGGACTGGGCAAACGCAGCCGGCGTCAGGGCAGTCGCGGACAATGCCGCGGTCGCCAAGGCTAATCCGACTGAAGCAGATGTCCCCAACATCGCTTGTTTCAAGATTTTCATTCATCCCTCCGAGTGGGCATGGCCCAAATCTGGCAAACGGGAACAGGACGCAGCTACCGAAGTCGGCCGCGCCTACGCAATACGAATGACACTTAGTTGCATCGCAAAATTTGCAAAAACGCTAAACGTAAAACGTGTGCTCCCCCGAAAACGATCACCTCGAAAAGTGATCGATCGTCATCAAAGATTACGAGAAAGTGAGAGTCAATGACACAAATGTGAATCGCTTCGGTGAATCGGGCAAAATCGGACTGAGGGGTATTGCTTGGTATTGATTTTGAGTTATCAATTAAATCATATTAAATCAATCTATTAGCGAATTTCATCTAAGCGGTGGCACCCCAAGTTAATTAGGGGAATATTATTGTATCCAATATCGCGTATTGGTCTTGTAATTGCTCTGTAATGAGCGAGGCTGCGCTATTTCTGCGCGACTCTACCTGGGGTGGAATAAAAAAATTCACAAAAAGTTGCGCTTAAGAACAAGTTGTATGATGCAATTATTCGTGCTCTGAGGTCGTTTCTTGACGTTTGGCAGTTCGGAGCGCAATCAGGGCGCGCCAGGCGGCTGGACGGCCGCGGCACTCGATCTGGAAACAGGGGTGTCGAGGAAAGTCCGGGCTCCACGGAGGCAAGGTGCCGGACAGAGTTCGGCGGGGGGAACCCCAGGGAAAGTGCCACAGAGAATAGACCGCCCATCCTGAGGGATGGGTAAGGGTGAAACGGTGCGGTAAGAGCGCACCGCCTCAACCGCAAGGGCGAGGGCTCGGTAAACCCCACCTGGAGCAAGACCGAATAGAGATGGGCTCAGCCTTGCGCTGTACATGCGTCTCCGCATGCCATCCGGGTAGGTCGCACCAGGTCTGCTGCAAGGCAGGCCGCAGATGAATGGTCGTCGCCCCGCAAGGGGAACAGAACCCGGCTTACAGGCCGTCTGGCAAATTAACCTCCACGTCATTACCGCGACGGTTCTCCACGGCCTGTGGAAATTAACTTAATGTTCTACTTGTGTTCCGGGGATCAATGCTTGGGAGGGTCGATCTGGACTGTCCGGAGGCAAGAAATCACGCCGTTCGGCGCGTTTCGTCGTTGTTTCCCATAGTGTCCCATGTTATCCCATGGTTAACCATCGTGATCACGATGTTAAGGCCGGGGAGTTTGGGCGCGTGTTTCTGTCAACCACCACAAATGGCGTCGATGCGAAGGGGCGGGTTTCCGTTCCTGCGGATTTTCGCGCGGTGGTGAAGGCCAGCCCCTTTGACGGAATTGTCGTCTGGCCGTCATTTGACGGTCCCTTTCTGGAAGGGGGTGGCCAGGCCTTGCTCGAGCGCTACCAGGCGCTGATCGAGGAAATGGATCCCTATGACGAGGCGCGCATCGCCTTTGAGCGTGCGATCTTCGGTGCAGCACGACCGCTCTCCTTTGACTCCAATGGCCGTGTAACGCTTCCCAAGGAATTAGCGGATCATGCGGGGCTTGAGGGAAAGGCGACCTTTGTCGGTCTGGGCTCCCGCTTCGAGATTTGGTCGCCGGAGCAATACGAAGCACATCAAGCCGAGGCCCGACAGTTCGCGCGCGAGAACAAACGCTCGCTGCGTCTGACGCCGCGCCCGGGAGGCCTGTCATGAGCCACGTCCCGGTTCTGCTGCGCGAAGTGATTGAAGGTTTGGCCCCCAAACCCGATGGCCTGTATGTCGACGGGACATTCGGGGCGGGCGGTTATACGCGCGGCTTGCTGACGGCCGCCCCGTGTCGGGTGATCGGGATTGACCGCGATCCCAATGCCCTGTCCGCCGGGCAAGCGCTGGAAGCTGAGTTTTCCGGGCGTTTTCGTTTTGCCGCAGGCACGTTCTCGCAAGTGGAAACCGTGTTGCAGGATCTCGGTGAAGCGACGCTCGACGGTTTTGTGCTCGATATCGGTGTTTCCTCCATGCAGATCGACCAGGCTGAGCGCGGCTTCTCATTCCAAAAGTCCGGGCCGCTCGATATGCGCATGTCCGTCGATGGTCCCACGGCGGCCGATGCGGTGAACCTGCTCAGCGAGCAGGAATTGGCAGATATATTTTATGTGTACGGTGAGGAGCGTCGTTCGCGCCGTGCGGCCAAGTTCATCATTGACGCGCGGGGCGAGGCGCCGATTACCACGACAGATCGCCTTGCAGAGGTTGTTCAGCGCGCAATCGGTGGAAAACATTCAGCTATTCATCCTGCCACGCGGGTCTTTCAGGCTTTGCGCATTTTTATCAATGACGAGCTGGGCGAACTGGCGCGTGCGCTGGAGGCGGCCGAGCGCGCTCTGGTGCCGGGTGGGCGGCTGGTCGTGGTTACTTTCCATTCACTGGAAGACCGCATGGTTAAGAGCTTCTTGCGGTCCCGGTCGGGTCAAGCAGGAGGCGGCGGGTCGCGTCACGCGCCGCGGGTAGATGCCGGTCCGGCTGCGTCATTCGAGCTTGTGACGCGGCGCGCGGTCAGTGCGGCGCCTGACGAGCTGGAGCTCAATCCACGCGCCCGCTCTGCAAAACTTCGTGCGGCTGTTCGCACATCCGCTCCGGCCTGGGATGATCGTATCGCCCTCAGTCGGAATGTTATTGGTCTGGAACGTCTGGAGTCCGCGTTATGATCCGGCTGTTGAACGCAATCGCGTTTCTTGTCGCTGTTTCGCTGGCTGTTGCGCTTTATCTCGCCAAGACCGAGGCGAAGGGCGCGCAGGAACGGCTTGAACATCTGCAGGCAGAGCTCGCCGAAGAACGCCGCCAGATCAGTGTTCTGACTGTCGAGATTGCGCATCTGGAAGAGCCCGATCGTCTGCGGGCTCTGGCGCGTCGGTATCTGGGTTTCGAGCCGCTCGACCCGAACCGTGAAGTCGCCCTGTCTGATCTGCCCATGCTGATGGATGCCCAGGAGCCGCGCGAGGTCGAGCGTCCGGGAGGTCTCCTGGTTGTGAGCGATTCAGGAGACAGCGATCTGGGCGGAGGTCCCCAATGAGGGGGCTTTGGCCCTTCGGTCGCAAACGTGTCTCGACCGAGACACGCGGAGGAAGTCTGCCGCCGGTTGTTGAGGCGGCGCCCGCTGATGTGTCCAGCCTGCTGCGGGTGGAAAGCGATGAAGGTCGGGCCCTCGCGGAGGCGCGTCGGCGTCTGAGCATAATGGGCTTCTTTCTGGCTGTGGCGTTCTGCATTCTCTCGGTGCGGGCGGTCGAGCTGGCGATCACCGGTGAGGATGGCAGTGGTGCCCAGGCCCAGATTGCGGAAGGCCCCGGGCCGCGTGGGGATCTTTATGATCGCACCGGCCAGGTTCTCGCAACGACGCTTGAGACGCCCTCCTTGTGGGCAGATCCGAGCCAGATCTGGGATGCCGCAGAGACCGCTGAAGCCCTGGCCACCGTTTTGCCGAATGTGGATGTGGAGGCGCTAACCCGGCGTCTATCCGCACGTGGCCGTTTTGTGTGGGTGCGGCGCAATCTGACCCCGCGCCAGCGTCAGGCTGTGTTTGGTCTGGGCATGCCGGGACTCTATTTCCAGGACGAGCCGCGACGCGTGTATCCGCGCGGTCGTCTGGCCTCGCACGTGGTGGGGTATACAGATCGCGATCTGGCGGGTCTGGCCGGAGCCGAGCGGGCGTTTGATGCGGCCCTGTCGCATGGTGATGGGCGGCCTGTCGCCCTGTCCATCGATATGGGTGTGCAGTTTCACATGGATGAAGTCCTGCGCGCCACCATGGCCGAGTTCGAGGCGGATGCGGCCGTGGGCGTGGTGATGAATGTGCGTACGGGCGAGATCGTGGGCATGGTCTCCCTGCCGGATTATGATCCCAACCGTCCCATGGATACGAGCCAGAACGGGCGCACCAACCGGGCCGCAGCGGCACGATATGAAATGGGGTCGACCTTCAAGGCCTTTACCGTGGCTATGGCGCTCGAGCACGGCACTGCGACACTCGAGAGCGGGTATGATGCGACTCAGCCCTTGCGGATTGGCGGGCATGTCATTCACGACTACCATGCCCAGTCCCGCTGGCTGACGATGTCGGAGATCTTCACGCATTCCTCCAATATCGGTACGTCCCGGATCGCGCTGGAGGCCGGGCGGGAGGTTCAGGAGGATTGGCTGCGTCAATTGCGGCTGCTGGAGGCTGCTCCCGTGGAGCTGGTAGAGAGTGCGTCTCCCATTCTGCCGTCCAACTGGGGTCCGACGGAAACCGCTACGATTTCCTATGGCCATGGCATTGCCGTGAGCCCGATCGCGACGATTGCGGCCTTCGCGGCCATCGCCAATGACGGCGTCTATGTGCCGCCCACTTTCCAGCCCGTGGCGTTTGGAGAGAGTATTGCCGGCTCGCGGGTCATGTCGTCACAGACGGCGAGCGATGTGATGCAGTTGATGCGCGATAATGTCATGGACGGCACGGGCCGAAATGCGGCTGCGCCTGGATATTGTGTGGCGGGCAAGACCGGAACAGCAGAAAAGCCGGGACGGGGCGGGTATGACCGCAATCGGTTGATCTCGTCCTTCTCCGCGGTCTTTCCTGCGGATGACCCGCAATATGCCGTTCTTGTTCTGGTGGATGAGCCCCATGGCAATGAATCCACCTATGGATATGCGACCGGTGGCTGGACGGCGGCTCCGGCAACGGGTGAAATCATTCGTCGTATCGCTCCCATTCTGGGTGTGGGGCGGTGTGAAGTGGATCAGACCGGCCGGGCGGAAATGATCCGTGCGGCCTTGATGCCGGAGTTCGAAGAGTGAAACTGGCTGACCTCCTCCAACCACAGGCCGTGCCCGCGGGCAAGGAGACCCTCGAAATTACAGGTCTGACCCTGGATAGTCGCAAGGTCGAACCCGGCTTTGTGTTCGCGGCTCTGGCGGGTGTGGCGGTGCATGGTCGGCGCTTTATCGCCCAGGCGGTCGAAGCGGGCGCTGCCGCGATCCTGACGGATGCGCCCGTGCCCGATTGTCCGGTCCCGGTGCTTGTGGCCGAGGATGCCCCGGCCGAACTGGCGCGCCTAGCCGCGAATTTCTATCCGAAGCAGCCGGGTCATGTGGTGGCCATTACGGGCACGAACGGCAAATCATCGACCGTCGAATTCCTGCGTCAGATCTGGCATGCGGCCGGGTTTGATGCGGCCAGTCTGGGCACTTTGGGTGTCGCGCGCGGTCAGAGTGTCGAGACAACAGGGTACACAACGCCCGATAGCGTGGCTCTGCACAAGGCGCTGGACCGCCTGGCCCGCGAGGGTGTGACCCATCTGGCGATGGAAGCGTCGAGCCATGGTCTCAAACAGCGCCGGATGGAGAGCGTTACGCTCAGCCTGGCAGCGTTTACCAATCTCACCCAGGACCATCTCGATTATCACCCCGACTTCGACGATTACTTCAATGCGAAGGCCCGGTTGTTTACCGAGCGACTGCCCAAGGGCTGTCCGTCGGTCATCAATATCGACTCGCCATGGGGTGAACGCATGGCCGAGCTTTCCCGTGAGACGGGTCATATTGTCTTCACCCTGGGCTGGCGGGGGCAGGATCTTCAGATCCACGAGATCACACCGCGCCCGGCCAGCCAGGATGTCGCCTTCTCATGGCGTGGACAGGATTTCCGGATTGATATCCCGCTGGTCGGAGAGTTTCAGGTTCTCAATGCCTTGTGCGCGGCGGCCATGGCCTGGGCCAGTGGCATTTCGCAGGACGTCATCCTGGACAGCTTGCCCCGTCTGACCGGCGTGGCGGGCCGTCTTGAGAAAGTCGGAGAGACGGCCGACAGGGCCCCCGTACTGGTGGATTATGCGCATACCCCCGACGGCCTGGACAAGCTGCTTCGAGCCGCCCGTCCTCATACACAGGGCCGGGTGATCGTTGTCTTCGGCTGCGGTGGGGATCGGGATGCGTCCAAACGCCGGCTGATGGGCGAGATCGCCGCACGCGAAGCCGACATCACCATTGTGACGGATGACAATCCCCGTTCCGAAAACCCGGCTCTCATCCGCCAGGCCGTACTGGAAGGGTGTCCCGGAGCCGAGGAAATCGCGGACCGAACGACTGCAATCGCTCGTGGTGTCGATCTCCTGCGGGCCGGGGACTGCCTATTGATCGCGGGCAAGGGACATGAAACGGGTCAGACGGTGGCCGGTGTGGTGCATCCCTTTGATGATCGTGAGGAGGGCCGCAAGGCCCTGCATCTCAGGGAGGGCAGTCATGTCCTTTAAGCCTGCCGGTGTGCCGCTCTGGACAGCCATGGAAGCTCTGGCCGCGACGGGCGGTCAGTTGATCGGTCCGACAGACTGGGCCGTCACAGGAATTTCGATTGATACGCGCACCATCCAGCCCGGTGATCTGTTCGTGGCGCTCCAGGATGTGCGTGACGGGCATGATTTTGTTGTGGACGCCAAGGCGCGTGGCGCGACTGCCAGCCTGGTCAGTCGTGGTGATTGTGGACCCGAGCCCCATCTGCAGGTCACCGATACACTGGATGGTTTGCGCCTTCTGGCCGCGGCAGCGCGCAGTCGCAGCGACGCTATTCGTGTGGCTGTGACAGGGAGTGTGGGCAAGACCAGTGTGAAGGAAGCGATCGCGGCGGTGTTTCGGGCCCATGGTCCGGCTCACTGGAGTGTGAAGTCCTACAATAATCATTGGGGTGTGCCGCTGACCCTGGCGCGCATGCCGCGCGAGACCCAGCGGGCCGTGTTCGAAATGGGCATGAACCATGCCGGCGAGATCCGGGATTTGTCCGACCTCGTCAAACCACATGTGGCGCTGATCACCCGGATTGCACCGGCTCATTTGGAAAATCTGGGATCGATCGAGGCTATCGCCGATGCCAAGTCGGAGATTTTCGAAGGTCTCGAACAGGATGGCGTGGCGATCTATCCTTCCGATGACGAACTCGCGCCGCGTCTTGCGTCACATATCCGCCAGTCGGTCGCGGCGTTCATGCTTGATTTCGGAACGGGCAAGAACGCCGCCGTTCGGATTCTCGATTTTGAAACGGGCGTGGAGGGATCGCGCGGCCGGGTGGATGTTCTGGGCGCGCAGATCGATTTTCGCCTGGCGGCTTCTGGCGCGCACTGGGCGTGGAATGCCGGCGCAATCTTTGCCGCATGTGCGGGTGCGGGTCTGGATGCGCGTGACGTAGCGGATGCGCTGGCCGATGTGGATGCGGAACGCGGACGCGGGCAAGCCGTGCGTGTGACCCTGCCTGGAAAGGGCGCGTTCACCCTGCTGGATGATTCCTACAATGCCAATCCGGTCTCCATGCGGGCAGCGATTTCCGCGCTGGGATCCGTTGCGCCCGGTCCGGGTGGACGCCGGATTGCCATGCTGGGCGATATGTTTGAGCTCGGCCCGAAAAGTGCGCAACTTCATGCTGATCTGGTTGCGCCTCTTACTGAAGCGGGTATTGATCAGGTGTACACGTGTGGCGCGCTGATGCGTGCGTTATATGATGCCTTGCCGGACGCCTTGCGAGCGGGCTATTCGCATGATGCGGGCGAGGGGCTGGAGCAGATCAAAACGGCGATCCGGGAGGGCGATGTAGTGATGCTGAAAGGCTCAAATGCATCCGGTCTCCACAAGATTGCCTCGGTTTTGGCTGATGGATCCGCATTCACTGTGACGGAGGCCTAACCGGCATGTTGTATCTCCTGCTTGAGTCCTTTTTCGGTGAGTGGCAGCTCACCAATCTGTTCCGATATATTTCCTTCCGCTCCGGCGGTGCCTTGATGACCGCCCTGGTCCTGGTTTTCCTGTTTGGTGAACCCATGATCGGCTGGCTGCGTCGCAAACAGGGCAAGGGGCAGCCGATCCGCGCCGATGGTCCCGAAAGCCACATTATCAGCAAGGCCGGAACGCCGACGATGGGCGGTTTCATGATCTTGCTGGGCGTCAGTGTCGGCACCCTGCTCTGGGGGGATCTGAGCAATACCTATATCTGGATCGTCATGTTCGTGACGGCGGGTTATGGCGCCATCGGTTTCATCGATGACTACCGCAAGGTGACCAAGCAGACGACGGACGGACTGGGCGGCAAGATCAAGCTGATGGGCGAGTTCGGCATTGCCCTGATTGCCGTGGTCTGGTCGACCCATGCGGCTCGGTCCTACGGGGTCGAGCCGGGCGTCGACACGTCTTTGGCCTTCCCCTTCTTCAAGGATCTTCTGCTGAATCTGGGTCCGCTCTTCTACATCTTTGGCTGTCTGGTCATTGTCGGGGCCGGCAATGCCGTCAACCTGACAGACGGGCTTGATGGACTGGCGATTGTGCCGGTCATGATCGCTGCCGCGACCTTTGGCGTGATCGCCTATGTGGTCGGGCGGGTCGATTTCACCGAATATCTCCAGATCCACTACACGCCGGGGACCGGGGAGCTGCTTGTGTTCTGTGCGGCGCTCATCGGTGCTGGGCTGGGCTTCCTGTGGTGGAATGCGCCGCCCGCCATGATTTTCATGGGGGATACCGGCTCCCTTTCTCTGGGCGGAGCGCTCGGTGCGATCGCGGTCTCCATCAAGCACGAGATCGTTCTGGGCATTGTGGGTGGATTATTCGTGCTGGAAGCCGTCTCGGTGATGGTCCAGGTGGCCAGTTTCAAACTCACCGGCAAGCGCGTCTTCCGCATGGCGCCGATCCACCACCATTTCGAAAAGAAGGGCTGGGCCGAACCCACGATCGTGATCCGTTTCTGGATCATCGCTGTGGTGCTTGCACTGATCGGCCTTGCCACACTGAAGCTGAGATAGGACCCGCATGATCCGTATCCCAGGATATGAAGGACGTCGGGTGGCGATTTTCGGTCTGGGACGGACCGGCATCGCGACCGCCCGGGCCTTGCAGGCGTCCGGCGCCGATGTGATTGCCTGGGATGATGGTGCAGCAGGACGGTCTGCAGCGGAACAGGCCGGGCTCACACTGGTCGATCTGCGGCGCCGGGATTGGGGTGATATCTCCGCCCTGATCCTGTCGCCGGGCGTGCCGCTGACCCATCCTGCGCCACATCCCGTTGTCGAACTGGCACGGGCAGTGGATATTCCGGTCATCGGAGACACGGAACTCTTCGCCCAGGCCATCGCGGCCTTGCCGGAGAAGAAACGTCCGCAAATTGTCGGCATTACCGGCACCAATGGCAAGTCGACGACCACTGCCCTGGTTGCACATATCCTGGCCGAAGCGGGTCGACGGGTTCAGGTCGGCGGCAATATCGGGACCGCCATCCTCTCGCTGGATCCGCCCCGCCCAGGCACGGTTTATGTGATCGAATTGTCGTCCTATCAGCTCGATCTGACCCACACCCTGGCCTGTGATGTTGCGGTCTGTCTCAATCTGTCGCCGGATCATCTCGATCGTCATGGTGGTTTTGAAGGTTATGCGGCAGCGAAGGCCCGGATCTTCTCGATGCAATCCACCACCGGCAAGGCGGTGATCGGTGTCGATGATCCGCACTGCCAGGCGATGATGACCGGGCTTACCCGGTCGAGAGCCCGTGACTGGGTGACCCCGATCGCGTCCGGACGGGTGTTCAGCCATGGCGTCTACGCACTCTCCGGCACGCTCTATGATGCCATGGGCGGCGTATCCCAGCCCGTTATGACGCTCGAGGATGCACCCGCTCTGCCCGGTCGGCATAACGCCCAAAACGCCGCAGCGGCTCTGGCAGTCGTGCGACATCTGGGCCTGAGCCCGCAGACGGCTGTGGCGGCCATGAAAACCTTTCCCGGTCTGGCCCACCGTCAGGAACGTGTCGGCGAACGCGATGGTGTGGTCTTTGTCAATGACAGCAAGGCGACCAATGGCGAGGCAGCTGTTCAGGCTCTGACCTGTTATCCGCGCATCTATTGGCTGGCGGGCGGACAGGCGAAAACAGATGGTTTGGAGAGCACGCTGGATCATCTGGACGGGGTGCAACAGGCCTTCCTGTTCGGTGAAGCCGGCCCGAGTTTCGCGACAGCCCTGATCGGGCGGGTCGAGGCGGATATCAGTGCCACGTTGGATGAGGCGCTCGACAAGGCCATCGCCGCCGCGCGGGCCGATGGCGAGGGCGGAGTTGTGCTCCTGTCACCGGCTGCGGCGAGTTTTGATCAATACTCGAGTTTTGAAGCGCGCGGTGACGCATTCCGGACAGCGGTCCACAACCGCTTGGCTGCATGGCAGGGAGAACCCGCATGACACCTGTTCGTCGCATGACACTTTGGTGGCGCGGTGTGGACCGGACCTTGATGTTTGTGGTGCTGGCGCTGATCGCGACCGGTCTGATCCTGGCCATGGCGGCCAGTCCGGCGGCAGCTGATCGTTTGAACCTGAGTGACCCCTTCTATTTCCTCTACCGTCAGAGCCTGTTTGCCGGATTGTCCGTCCTCGTCGTTTTGGGGCTTTCGGCGCTGAGTGTGAAGGATGCGCGGCGTCTGGCCATGCTGGCCATGCTGGGCGCACTGGTGGTGATGATCCTCTTGCCGTTCATCGGGTATGAGGTGAAGGGGGCGACACGCTGGGTTCGCCTGGGCAGTTTTGGCCTTCAGCCATCGGAATTCCTCAAACCGGGTCTGATCGTCACGTTTGCCTGGTTGCTGGCGGAGGAAAAGCGCGGGGCCCCTGTTCCCGGACGGCTCATCGCGGTACTGGTTTATCTGGTCTGTGTGATCTTGCTGATGCGCCAGCCTGATTTCGGTCAAACCTTGCTGATCACGGCGTGTTTTGGCGGTCTATTTTTCGCCTCAGGCCTGCCCTGGCTGTGGGTCGTGGGGTTTGGCAGCGTGTCGATCGTGGGCGCGGTGGGTGCCTATTTCACATTTCCGCACATCACTGACCGTGTGCAGGGCTTTTTCAATCCGTCCTCCGACGGGCCCACCCAGACTGATCGCGCGGTGGAGGCCATTTCGCGCGGCGGGATTGCGGGTGTCGGCCCGGGCGAGGGTGAGGTGAAACATGTCTTGCCCGACGCACACACGGATTTCATCTTCTCGGTTGCGGCCGAAGAGTTTGGACTGCTCGCCTCGCTCTCCATTATCGGGCTGTTTTCTATCCTGCTGGCGCGCGCCTGGACCCAGGCCATGCGGCTCAATGATCATTTTGTACAGCTGGCCGTCTCCGGACTGGCCCTGCAATTCGGGTTGCAAGCGCTGATCAACATCGCCGTGAACTTGCACCTGATCCCGCCAAAGGGCATGACTTTGCCATTCGTTTCCTATGGCGGGTCGTCCATGTTGGCTCTGGCGTTCGGGGCTGGTCTGATGCTCGCCTTCACCCAACGCCGTCCCGGCGCTTATTCCGCAGTTTGACCTTATGACACCACGCCGTTGTTTAATTGCTGCCGGAGGCACTGGCGGGCATTTGTTTCCCGCCCGGGCCACCGCTGAGACGCTTATCGCACTGGGCTGGGAGGTGCGTCTGATCACCGATGCGCGGGGCCAGCGCCATACGGACGGCTTTCCTGCTGTGGCCGTGGATGTGATCCGGGCGGCGAGCCCGTCGACAAAAAATCCGATCAAACTGGTCAAGGCGGCCCTCGAATTGACCGGTGGTGTCGCCCAGACCCGCAAGATCATGATGGACTGGCGTCCCGATGTCGTGGCTGGATTTGGCGGATATCCGGCCTTTCCGGCCCTGGCGGCGGCGCAATCCATGCGTATTCCCTTTGCCATCCACGAACAAAACGCCGTGCTGGGCCGGGTGAACCGGGTCTTTGCCGGGCAGGCCGCCTTCGTGGCGTCCGGTTTTGATCGTCTCGACCGAGTGTCCGACAAGGCCAAACGCCTGGTCACCGGCAATCCTCTGCGCGCACCCATCGTGGAGGCCCGGCAGACAGGATACACACCGCCTGCAACAGGCGAGGCTGTGCGTCTTCTGGTGCTGGGTGGATCTCTGGGCGCCCGCCTCCTGTCTGAAACCGTGCCGCAAGCGGTCGCAAAACTCCCGGAATCGCTGCGTTCTCGCCTTGATGTCGTCCAACAGACCCGTGAGGAATCCCTCCCCATGGCGCGGGAAATCTATAGCGAGGCCGGTGTGCGGGCCGTGTGTGAACCCTTCTTCGAGAAGGTAGGGGATTTGTATGCGGATGCGCATTTTGTGATCTCACGGGCCGGGGCCTCGTCCGTCTCCGAGATTGCGGGTGTGGGGCGTCCGGCCCTGTTCTGCCCGCTCGGTATCGCCACGGATGACCACCAGAGCGCCAATGCCGAGGGCCTGGTCCAGGCGCTGGCGGCGGATTGCCTGCCGGAAGCCCGGTTCACGGTGGATGCTGTGGCCGAACTTCTGGAAACCCGCCTGTCCGATCCGGATGATCTCGCCGAGCGCGCCCGCGCTGCCCGGTCGCTGGGACGTCCTGATGCGGCAGAGACCTTTGCCAAGGCCGTCAACGGCCTGATGCGTGGAGCTGTAGTATGAAGTTTTCCGCCCTGCCTTTCCCTGTAGGCCCCATTCATTTCGTCGGTATTGGCGGTATCGGTATGAGCGGTATTGCCGAGGTCATGCTGAATATCGGCTATGAGGTGCAGGGCTCTGATATCAAGGCCAGCGCCAATGTCGAACGTCTGCGCTCGAAGGGCGCGCGCGTGATGATCGGTCATGACGGGGAGAATGTGGCGGGCGCCGGTGCGATCGTCGTGTCTTCGGCGATCCGGCCGGACAATCCCGAACTGGTCGCGGCGCGCGCAGCGAAAATTCCGGTGGTGCGTCGGGCGGAAATGCTGGCTGAGCTGATGCGTCTCAAATTCGCCGTCGCCGTGGGTGGTACGCATGGCAAGACGACAACGACTTCGCTGGTCTCGGTGTTGATGGATGCGGCAGGGGTCGACCCCACCGTTATCAATGGCGGGATCATCTCGGCCTATGGTTCCAATGCGAAAGTGGGGCTGGGCGACTGGATGGCGGTTGAAGCGGATGAAAGTGACGGCTCCTTTCTCAAACTGCG
This sequence comes from Maricaulis sp. D1M11, assembly GCF_047308265.1. Taxonomy (NCBI): domain Bacteria; kingdom Pseudomonadati; phylum Pseudomonadota; class Alphaproteobacteria; order Maricaulales; family Maricaulaceae; genus Maricaulis; species Maricaulis sp. D1M11. The sequence goes on along the minus strand of NZ_JBKQWY010000005.1, from coordinate 300,583 downwards.
GGCAACGGTCGCGATCGTGACCAATATCGACCCGGAGCACATGGAGCATTACGGCGATTTCGACACGCTGCGCGCCGCCTTCTACCAGTTTGTCGAAAACCTGCCATTTTATGGCTTTGCCGTCCTGTGTACCGATCATGTCGAGGTCCAGGCCTTGGCCAGCAAGATTGAGGATCGACGGGTCATCACCTACGGTTTCAACCCTCAGGCGGATGTTCGCGGTGTGAACCTGCGCACCGGACCGGATGGCACCCTGTTTGATGTGGAATTCCGCCTGCGCGGCCAGGATGCGGTGGTCTGGACCGATATCCATCTGCCGATGGTGGGTGAACACAATGTGCTCAATACGCTGGCCTCGCTTGTCACGGCACGAGAGCTCGGGCTGACGGAAGCAGCGGCAAGATCGGCGCTGGCCGGATTTGGCGGTGTGAAACGTCGTTTCACCAAGACCGGTGAGTTTAACGGCGCCAGTATCATTGATGATTACGGCCATCATCCGGTGGAAATCTCGGCGGTGCTCAAGGCAGCACGCCAGGCCTCGACCGGCAAGGTGATCGCCATCATGCAGCCGCACCGGTATTCGCGTCTGGCCGACCTGTTTGAAGACTTCTCGACCTGTTTCAACGACGCCGACAGTGTGATGATCACCGATGTCTTCGCCGCCGGCGAAGACCCCATCGAGGGCATTGATCGCGATCATCTGGTGGACAGCCTCGCGGCACACGGTCATCGCGATACAATCGGTGTGAACCGTGACAGCGTCATGAGCGAGATCGCCCGCCGCGCCGACACAGGTGATGTCGTGATCTTCCTGGGCGCCGGCGACATCACCCAGTGGGCCTATGCGGCACCGGACGAGCTGAAGGCGCTGGCATGAGCCTTGTTGATCGTCTCCCAACCGTTCGCGGGAAATATATCGAACAGGCTCCGCTGAAAGACCTGACCTGGCTGCGTGTGGGCGGCCCGGCGGATGTGCTCTACGTGCCCGCCGATGAAGCGGATCTCTCACGTTTTCTCGCCGAAACGCCCGAAGATGTGCCGGTGCATGTGCTCGGCGCGGGGTCAAATACGCTGGTGCGTGATGGCGGTGTGCGCGGTGTCGTGATCCGTCTCGCTGGCCCCTTTGTGCAGACCGAAGCGCTTGGCGATAACCGCTTGCGTGCGGGGGCCGGAGCCCTCGACAAGCGGGTGGCCAAATCCGCTGCCGATGCAGGGATTGCCGGGCTGGAATATCTGGTGGGCGTGCCGGGCACAATCGGGGGAGCCCTGCGGATGAATGCGGGCTGTTATGATCAGGAAACGGCCGATATTGTCGTGGAAGTGGTGGCGCTGGACCGGCTGGGACGCCGGATCGTCGCAACGCCGGACGAGCTGGCCTATGGGTATCGCCATTGCGGTGCTCCGGCGGACTGGATCTTCACCGAAGCCGTGTTTCAAGGGCAGGCGGATGCACCGGACGCCATTCGTGCGCGCATGGACGCGATTACGGCACGGCGGGAAAGCACGCAGCCCATCCGTGAGAAAACCTCAGGCTCGACATTTGCCAATCCCGATGCACCGGGCACACCCAATCCCCGCAAGTCCTGGCAGTTGATCGACAGTGTGGGCGGGCGCGGTTATCGGGTCGGAGGCGCCCATTTCTCCGAGCAGCATTGCAATTTCCTGATTAACGACGGAACGGCGTCCGCCGCCGATCTGGAACAGGTGGGCGAGGATATCCGGGCCCGGGTCAAACACCAGCACGATATTGATCTGCGCTGGGAAGTGAAACGCATCGGTGAGGGCATCGCGTCATGAGCAAACGTATCGCTGTTCTTCTCGGCGGCCTTTCGCCGGAACGGGAGGTCTCACTGGTGTCCGGCAAGGCCGTCGCAGATGGGTTGCGGGCCAAGGGGTATGACGTCGTCGAGATTGATGCCGGCCGGAATCTGTTCGACCAGTTGGCCGAGGCGGATCCGGACGTCGTGTTCAACGCCCTGCATGGCGAGTGGGGCGAGGATGGCCGGGTCCAGGGTGTGCTCGAACATTTCGGCAAGCCCTATACACATTCCGGTGTATTGGCGTCCTCACTCGCGATGAACAAGCAGATGACCAAGGATGTCCTGCGTGCGGCGGGCATTGCCTGCCCGGAGGGCGTGATCGTGGAGCGGCGCGAAGCGGCGGCCAATCATGTCCTGCCGCCGCCTTATGTGGCCAAACCCAACGCGCAGGGGTCATCAGTGGGTGTGCATATCGTTCTAGAGGGCGCCAATCGTCCGCCGGCCGGTTTGGCGGGAGAAGAAGACCAGCTGGGCGAGGAGATCCTTGTCGAACGTTACATTGCTGGGCGTGAACTGACTGTCGCGGTGCTGGACGACCGGGCCCTAGCTGTCACTGAAATTATTCCAAACACCCGCTTTTATGACTATGAGGCCAAGTACTCGGCAGGCGGGTCGGATCACATCATTCCGGCTCAGATCCCGGAAGACATTGAAATCATGGCGAAGGAACTCGCACTCAAGGCCCATCAGGTGCTGGGGTGCAAGGGCTTGACGCGTTCGGATTTCCGCTATGACGAATCAGCAAATCCACCGCTATGGTTACTCGAAATTAACACCCAGCCGGGCATGACTCCTACATCACTCGCGCCAGAACAGGCGCTCCATGACGGGATGAGTTTTGAAGACCTCGTCATGTGGATGGCGGAGAATGCGTCATGCCCAAGGTAAAACGTGCGGGGTCGGGAGCATCGACCCGGCGCAGGGCAAATCGTCGGTCCGCCGCGGTGTCTGCACCGCGGCGTTTGCGTAACTGGGCGGATGCCCAGCTTCGCAGTGCGCGCTACCGGCTGGCCAATGCGGCGCGGCTCGGCGCCCTGGCGCTTGCCTGCATTCTGACGCTGTCGACCGTTTTGATGATTGCCACCGGGCGGGCCCAGGATGTGCGTCTTGCCCTGGTGGCCGAGGCGCAGACCCGTCTCGCGGATGCGGGTTTCGCTGTTGATGTCATTGATGTGGCCGGTGCGGGCCGTCTCGACGCAGACGAGATTGCGGCCGCCTCGGGCGTTCTGGCCGGTGAGTCGATCTTTGCGGTTAATCCCGACCAGGTGCGTGTGCGTGTGGAGGCTCTGCCGCCGGTGCGCAAGGCGTCGGTCGCGCGGCTATGGCCCAATCGGGTGTCGATCCTTGTCGAGATGCGCGAGGCCTATGCCCTGTGGCAGATGGATGGCGCCCTGCATGTGATCGACCAGGATGGAGCGGTGATGGCCCAGGCGGATATGTCCAATCCGCCAAACCTGCCGCTGGTTGTCGATACGGGGGCAAACACCGCCGCACCGGAAATTGTCGAGGCTCTGCGCCGTCATCCGATCATCAGCGAGCGCGTGGTTGGCGCGATCCGGGTGGGTGAGCGTCGCTGGAATCTGCGCCTCAAGAGCGGTGCGGATGTGCGCCTGCCCGAGGGGGATGTGGCAGCCAGCCTGGCCATTCTGGCCAATCTCCAGGCCGAGCGCGGAATTCTGCGTCTGGCGGCCGAAAGTTTTGATCTGCGCGGCGAGGGAGATCTCGTCGTGCGTGCCCTGCCGGATCGTGACACGGTAGGACGGGAGCGTGACGCATGAGTTTGTTCGGCTTTTTCCGCTCGTCCTCGTCTGCCAATACGGCCCAGGGCAAGCCCGGTGTCTGCGCCGCGCTGGATGTGGGCACGTCCAAGATCGCCTGTTTCATTTCCCGGACGGACCAGACCATTGCCGGTCCGCGCCCGCGCGTTGTGGGGGTGGGGCATCAGTCCAGCAAGGGCGTACGGGCGGGTGCCGTCGTTGATATGGAGGCTGCCGCGGAAGCTATGCGCGACGCGGTCGTGCAAGCTGAGCGAATGGCCGGCCTGGCGGTGTCCTCTGTCTCCGTCACCCTCTCGTCCGGACAGCCGACAAGTTCACGTGTGGCAGCCGAGATCGAGCTTTCCAAAGGTCAGGTCACCGACCGGGATCTGCGTCGCCTGCTGAACGGCGCGCTGGCCCAGTTCGATGCGCAGGACCGGGTAATATTGCACGCTATCCCGTTGGCCTGGTCCGTCGATGATCATCGCGGTGTTCGCGATCCGCGCGGCATGTTCGGGCATCGTCTCGGTGTGGACGTCCATATTATCACGGCAGCCGTTGGACCGTTGCGCAATCTTCTGTCCTGTGTCGAGCGCTGTCATCTGGATCTTAAATCCGTCGTGGCCACGCCCTATGCGTCCGGCCTGTCGGCTCTGGGCGATGATGAGGTGCAGCTCGGCGCTGTGCTGATCGATATGGGCGCGGGTGCGACGACGGCGGCGGTCTTCGCCGAGGGTGCGCTGGTGCATATTGACAGCGTACCGGTCGGCGGATCGCATGTGACGTCGGACGTGGCGCGGGGGCTGTCCACGCCCCTGTCTGCCGCCGAACGCCTGAAATCACTCTATGGGTCTGTACTCGACAGTCCGGATGATGATCAGCAGATGATCGAGGTTCCCCCGGTGAGTGGCGAGATCAATCAGGGTTACGGATCTGCACCGCGCAGCCTGCTCAATTCCATTATCCGGCCTCGCCTGGAAGAGACGTTCGAACTGATTCGCGATCGTCTGGACGCGGCGGGTGTGTCTGATCTGGCCGGGCGGCGCATGGTGCTGACCGGCGGTGCATCGCAAATGCCCGGCACAGCAGAACTCGCCGCGCGTGTGTTCGCGAAACAGGTTCGCACGGCGGGCCCCGGAGGAGTTTCGGGTTTGGGAGATGCCGTGTCCGGTCCGGCCTTCAGTGCCGTTGCGGGTGTGGTGCGTCGTGAAACCCGCGGTGCCGCCGAAGCCATTTCCGGCCCGCCTCAGGTTGGGTCTTCCCGACAGGGCGCGGTGTCTGAAGCACCTGAGAAAGCGTCATCAGGCGGGATGTTGCGCTGGTTCGCCGAGAGTTTCTGAGCGTAACGGGCCTTGTGCAGACGCTTGTGTGTTTAACACAGAAATTAATGTTTCAGCGGGTCATGCTTAACACTCGCTTAAGTGCCTTGGCGCGATCATGTCGGTTGAATCGCTATTAACCTTGATCGACCGTTTACGGGGTCAGCCATGACGCTCAATCTCTCCATGCCCGAAACCACTGAACTGCGCCCGCGCATTGTTGTCTTTGGGGTCGGCGGTGCCGGTGGCAATGCGGTCAACAACATGATCGAAGCCGATCTGGAAGGCGTCGATTTTGTTGTGGCCAACACAGATGCCCAGGCGCTCACCCGTGCGCGCACGGATAAACAAGTTCAGATGGGTGCGGCCATCACCGAAGGTCTGGGGGCGGGTGCGCGTCCGGAAGTTGGACAGCAGGCTGCCGAAGACTCCATTGGTGAGATCCGTGAGCACCTCGCTGGTGCGCATATGGTCTTCATCACAGCCGGTATGGGCGGAGGTACCGGGACCGGTGCGGCACCGATCATTGCTCGCGAAGCCCGCGAGATGGGTATTTTGACGGTTGGTGTGATCACCAAGCCCTTCCAGTTTGAAGGTTCGCGCCGCATGAAGCTCGCCGAGTCCGGTATCGAGCAATTGCAGGAACATGTGGACACGCTGATTGTTATCCCCAATCAGAACCTGTTCCGCATCGCGACCGAGAAGACAACCTTTGCCGAAGCCTTCTCCATGGCCGACGAAGTGCTGCACTCCGGCGTGCGTGGTATTACCGATCTGATGGTCATGCCCGGCCTGATCAATCTGGATTTCGCTGATGTGCGGTCCGTGATGAATGAGATGGGCAAGGCCATGATGGGAACGGGCGAGGCCGAGGGCGAGAAACGCGCCATCGAAGCCGCCCAGGCTGCGATTTCGAATCCGCTGCTTGATGATGTCTCGATGAAGGGCGCCACGGGCGTGCTCATCAACATCACCGGTGGTTACGACATGACCCTCTACGAGGTCGATGAAGCAGCGACGGAAATCCGCGCCGAAGTCGATCCAGATGCCAATATCATTGTGGGTTCGGCGTTTGACGAGACCATGGATGGCAAAATGCGGGTGTCTGTTGTGGCAACCGGCATTGATGCTGAAGTCCAAGTCCAGGATCCGCGCTCGCGTGTAGGCGCCCCGCTGGCCCGGACACCGGCTTCAACACCTGTCCAGCAGGCGTCTGAGCGCGGGCAGAATGATCACATCCTGCCGTGGAAGCGTGAAAACAATGACCGGCCGGGCCGTGTCATGGCCGAGCGTGCGCGCATGCAGGCTGACACGGAGACCAGTGCCGGGCGTGAGCCCCAACCGGCCCCCAGCGAGCCTGAGACGCATGAGGTCGAGGCCCACAGCGAGCCGATGCGTCAAGCCGCCGGTGCGGAGCACATGAGTGGCATGGTCCGCGCGGATATCCTGCGTCCGACGGCTGCCGAACAACAGGCGGACCGTACGGAAAGCATTGTGTCGACACCCGCAGCAGAGCCTGCGCCTGTAACGGCCGAAGCGCCGCAAGTTGTTCAGGACCAGGCGCGACTGGCTGAGGAAGCCGCGGCTCTGAATTCTCGCTATGAAGCGCGTCGTCAGTCCGAGGCGCCTCGCAGCTCGGCTCCGTCTGCCCAACAGGCCGCAGCGCCAAAGGATGATGAGCGCAAGGGCGGATTTTCTTTCTTTGGTCGCCGCCGCAAGCCGATGGACCCGGCTCCGAAAGCGGCCCCGACGACCCAGGCTCGCCCGGTTGAGGAAACGCCGAAGCCCAACGGACCGGTCAGCGGTGATCTGTTTGGTGACTCACTGGACCAGGGTGATCTGGAAATTCCCGCTTTCCTGCGACGTCAGGCCAATTAATCGCCTCCTAGGCGAACAGAAACGGCCCGTGATCGCGTATCACGGGCCTTTTTCTTTGCGCACGTAACAAAGCGCAACAAAGCTTTAATTGTGATGTGGACCGGCCTGTCGTCTTGTGCACGCAAGGGACGGCTCAGGCCGTAGTCTTGGGGTTGGTTAACGGGGCCGGACAGGTCAGAGCATCTGTCCAAAGGCTGACTGGGAATAGTGTGAGTATCGTGACTTACCGGCAAACATTGGCAGCACCTGTTGTGTGCGCGGGCGTGGGGCTCCACAGCGGCGAGCGTGTGCGTCTGGTCCTGCAACCTGCTCCTGCCGGTCACGGCATCGTCTTCAAGCGTTCTGACCTCACGGATCGTGACCCGATCGTTGAAGCCAAGGCTCATCATGTCACCGGTGTGCGTCTGGGCACCACGATCTCCAATTCCGATGGTGCCTCCGTGGCGACGGTGGAACACCTGCTGGCCGCACTGGCGGGTCTGGGCGTGGATGACGTTCTGATTGATATTGATGGTCCGGAAGTCCCGGTCATGGACGGATCCTCGGCTGTGTTTGTCGAGCTTATCCGGCATGTCGGTCTCACATCTCATGGCATTGCGCGTCGTGCCATCCAGGTTCTCAAACCGATTGTTGTCGGTACGGAAGGGCGCCAGGCGCGTTTCATGCCGTCACTCTCGTCCGTGATCGAAGTCGATATTGATTTTGAACACCAGGCGGTGGGGCGTCAGTCCTACGCATTCGAAGTGACGGACCGGATCTTCTCGGAACAGATCGCAGCCGCTCGCACATTCGGCTTCAAGAAAGATTTTGATGCCCTGCTTGCTGCGGGTCTCGCGCGCGGTGGCTCGATGGACAATGCGATCGTTCTCGATGAAACCGGCGTGGCTAATCCGGACGGTCTGCGTTTCGATGATGAATTTGTCCGTCACAAAGCACTCGATGCTCTGGGTGATATTTATCTCGCCGGTGCGCCGATTCTCGGTCGCTACATCGCCAGTCGCCCGGGCCATGCTATTAATAACGAGGCTGTGCGCGCCCTTCTGGACGATCCGACGGCCTGGACCATGATCAGCCTGGGTGAGATGGAAGCCGAAGCTCGCCTTCAGGTCAGCCGCTAAATCCCTGCCTTTTCCTTGAAAATGTGAGAGATTGCTGTCGCAGCTCTTTTGCAAGGCGCAGGCATCCGCTACAACTCCTCCCAACGACCCGGCAATTCGCCGTTCAGTATGAGAGTCGCGTTCATGAAGATGTCCCTGCGCCCCGTAATTGCGCTTCTGGTTCCGCTGGCTCTGGCCGCTTGCGCCAATCGTCCGCAAGCGGATCTGGCTTATGTCGAGCGTCCGGCCGAGACGATCTATCTGGAAGCCTATGAGACCCTGGGAAGGCGCCAGTATCGTCTGGCTGCTGCCATGTTCGATGAGGTGGAGCGTCAACATCCTTATTCGGAATGGGCGCGCCGCTCCATGTTGATGGCAGCCTATGCCAATTATCAGTCGAACTCCTATGAGGAAGCGGTTTCCGATGCCGAGCGTTTCATCGCGCTGCATCCGGGTAATCGCAATGCGGCTTACGCGTATTACCTAATCGCGATCTGTAATTTTGAACAGATCATGGATGTCGGCCGGGATCAGCAAGGCACGCAAAGTGCACTCGCCGCTCTGGAACAAGTGGTGCGTCGCTATCCCAATTCGCGTTATGCCACGGACGCACGCCTCAAGATTGACATGGCGCGTGATCAGCTCGCCGGCAAGGAAATGGAAGTGGGCCGCTGGTATCTGCGCCGCAATTTCCATCTCGCTGCGATCAACCGTTTCCAGAATGTCCTTGAGGATTACGGCACGACCTCGCATGTGCCGGAAGCCCTGCACCGGCTGACGGAAAGCTATGTCGCTCTGGGTATTGATGAGGAAGCCCGACAGGTCGCTTCGGTTCTCGGTCACAATTTCCCGGGCAGCGAGTGGTATGAAGACAGCTATGATCTTCTGACCCGCGAAGGTATCACCCTTGAAGACAGTGTGGATCAGGATGATCCGGCTTACTGGCGTCGTGCCTGGCAGCGTCTGTTCGGTTGATCGGCGGGAGAGCGCGACCTTTAATGCTCAACACCCTGTCGATCCGGAATGTCGTTCTGATTGACACGCTCGATGCGGGTTTCGGTGCTGGACTATGTGCTCTGACCGGTGAAACCGGCGCGGGTAAATCCATACTACTGGGCGCACTGGGGCTGGCTCTGGGCCAACGTGCGGATCGCGGCCAGGTGCGGACCGGCGCGGATGAAGCCAGCGCCGTTGCCGAATTTGATCTACCGTCTCAGCATCCTGCCCTTGCTCCGCTTTTGGATGCCGGTGTCGATGTGTCCGATGAAGATCCGCTGATCCTGCGGCGTCGCCTGACGGCCGATGGCAAGAGCCGGGCCTATATCAATGATCAATCCGCCTCGATCACGCTGATGCGGCAGGTCGGTGAGCGCCTGGTCGAGATCCACGGCCAGCATGATGGTCGGGGTTTGATGGATGTTCGAACCCATCTTGGTCTGCTTGATCGCTTCGCCCGTCATGACACCCGGATCAACACGGTCAAACAAGCCTGGAAGGCTCTGAGCTCGGCCCAGGAGCGATATGATACCCTGCTGGCAGCCAGCCAGTCCTCTGCGGAGGAGGAAGATTTTCTGCGCCATGCGCTCGAGGAGATCGACACGCTCGACCCGCAGCCGGGAGAAGACACCGAGCTGTCGACCGAGCGCCAGTTCCTGATGCATGCCGAACGTGCTCTGACGGATTTGCAGGAGGCGGAACAGGCCTTGTCCGGTGACGGCGAGGGTCTGGAACAGCGTCTGACAACAGCACTGCGGGGATTGGAGCGTGTGCGCGAGCATATCGGAAACTCTGGCGGCGCGGCCGGCGAGGCGTTGAACCGGGCTGCCGGTGCCATTGACCGCGCGCTTATCGAGTTTGAAGAGGCTAATGAGGCTCTGGGCGAGGCTTCGCGCGCGTTTGACGTTGAGCCGGGACGATTGAACGAAGTCGAGGAACGCCTCTTCGCCTTGCGTGCACTGGCGCGCAAACACGGTGTGGAAGTCGAGGCGCTGGAGGCTTTGCGTGAGCGGTTTGCGACCCAGCTTGATGCGATTGATCATTCCGAGCAGCGTGTGTCGGAGGCGGAGAACGCCTTGCGTGCCGCCCGTGACGGCTATGAGGCGGCGTCCAATGCGTTGACGGCATCGCGCAAGAAAGCCGCGAAGGGGCTCGTCAAACGGGTGATGGATGAGCTGCCCGACCTCAAGCTCGACAAGGCGCGCTTTCAGGTGAGTTTCGAGACGACAAAACCCGGACCGGGCGGTGTTGACAGTGTGCGGTTCGAGATTTCAACCAATCCTGGATCAGCCTTTGGCCCGCTCGACAAGATTGCATCCGGGGGTGAGCTTTCCCGATTCAGCCTGGCGCTGAAAGTCGCTCTGGCGGGTGAAGACGAACCGGGCGTGATGATTTTTGACGAGGTGGACCAGGGTGTTGGCGGCGCTGTGGCGGATGCCGTGGGGCGCCGTCTGAAGCGCCTGTCCGACCAGGCCCAGATCCTCGTCGTGACCCACTCGCCGCAAGTGGCCGCGTTGGCGGACCATCACTGGAAGATCCAGAAGACCGACGGCAAGGACGGTCAGACCCGAACCACGCTTGTCCGGCTCGAGGGCGATCATCGGCGTGAAGAAGTGGCGCGCATGCTGTCGGGTGCAGACATTACGGATGCCGCCCGGGCCCAGGCCGATGCGCTGCTGTCTGTCGGTTCCGGGCAATTGCTCTAGCCCGGCACCTGTATCTCCTCTCTCGACCTCTTGCGTGCGCTGACCCAATATCCGCAGCGCGTGATCTGTGGTGATTCTGGAGAGTGTGATGAGCGCCGCCCTGAAAGATGTGTCCGCCCTCAGCGAGGCTGAAGCTGGCAGCGAACATGCCCGGCTCGTTCGCGAGATCTCGAAACACGACAAGGCGTATTATCAGGACGATGCGCCAAAGATCTCCGATGCGGTTTATGACAGCTTGCGCCAGCGGCTTGAGGTGATCGAGGCCCGTTTTCCCGATCTGGTGACGTCCAGCAGTCCGACCCAGCGTGTGGGCACGGCACCGTCAGGGAAGTTTGGCGAGATCACACATGCAGTACCGATGCTCTCGCTGGGCAATGCGTTCAAGGATGAGGATGTCGCTGATTTTGTTGAGCGGATCCGGCGTTTTCTCGGATTGAACGCCGAGGACAGGGTCGAGCTGACCGCGGAGCCCAAGATCGACGGATTATCGGCCAGTTTGCGCTACGAAAACGGCGTGCTGGTGTCCGGTGCGACGCGCGGGGATGGCGTGACGGGTGAGGATGTAACCGCCAATCTCCTGACGCTGGATGATGTGCCCCGGCGTTTGCCCGGTTCGGACTGGCCGGAGGTGCTTGAGGTGCGCGGCGAGGTCTATATGAGCCACGCGGATTTTGCTGACCTGAACACGCGCCAGCGTGACGTCGGCAAGCCAGAGTACAAGAACCCCCGTAATGCCGCTGCCGGATCCCTGCGCCAGATCGACCCGGCCAAAACAAAAGACCGGCCTTTGCGCTTTTTCGCCTATGCCTGGGGTGAGGTTTCGGCGCCGCTGGCCCCGACCCAGTATGAGAGTGTACAAAGACTGGCCGGGTGGGGGTTTGTGATCAATCAGCGAACGGCGCTCTGTTCGAGTGTGGACGATCTGCTGGCCGTCTATCGCGGTATTGAAGCCGATCGTGCCCAGCTGGGCTATGATATTGATGGTGTCGTATACAAGGCGAACCGTCTGGACTGGCAAGAGCGTCTGGGTTTTGACAGTCGCAAACCCCGATGGGCTGTGGCGCATAAATTCCCGGCCGAGCAGGCCAGCACGATCCTGGAGGGAATTGATATCCAGGTGGGACGAACCGGCTCCCTCACGCCGGTGGCTCGCCTGAAACCCGTCACGGTCGGGGGTGTCGTGGTGTCCAATGCGACACTTCACAATGAGGACGAGATTCTCCGCAAGGATGTGCGTGTGGGGGATAGGGTGATTGTCCAGCGTGCCGGTGATGTGATCCCGCAAATCGTGCGCGTTGTGGATCCCGATCGGGTTGATCGCGGTCCGGCCTTCGAATTTCCCCATGTCTGCCCGATCTGCAACAGCCAGGCCGTGCGTGAGCACGACGAAAAGACCGGCAAGCTGGATGTGGTCCGCCGTTGTACCGGGGGGCTGATCTGTGCGGCACAGCGTGTGGAAGGGCTCAAGCATTTTGTGGCCCGCAAGGGTTTTGATATCGAGGGCTTGGGCGCGAAACAGATTGAAGCTTTTAGTGAAGAGGGGCTGGTGACCGCGCCGGCTGACATCTTCACACTGGCCAAGCGCAATGCTGCAGGGGCGGTTCGTCCGCCCCTGCAGGACCGCGAGGGGTGGGGGGAGACATCTGTGGCCAATCTCTTCTCGGCCATCGAGGGACGCCGCGCCATCGCTCTCGCGCGTTTGATCAATGCCTTGGGTATTCGCCATGTGGGGGAGAATACGGCGGCACTTATGGCGCGGACCTATGGCAGTTGGACAGCGTTCCGTTCGGCCTGTGAAACACTCTCCGAGCCAGCGGTTCGCGAGGAGATGATGGGCATTGACGGGATTGGCGGAGCGGCGGTCGAGGCGCTGGAGCAGTATTTCAGCGAGCCTCATAATCGCGACATGCTCGATCATCTGATCGCTCAGATCGATCCGCGTGATGCCGAACAGGTGGCGTCGGATTCGCCGGTGGCTGGCAAGACCGTGGTGTTTACCGGGACACTTGAACGCATGACCCGCGATGAGGCCAAGGCTCGGGCCCAGGCCCTGGGCGCAAAAGTGGCGGGATCGGTGTCGAAAAACACGGATTATCTGGTGGCTGGCCCCGGTGCGGGGTCGAAAGCCCGCAAGGCGGCAGATTTGGGTGTGGAGACGCTCACGGAAAAAGCGTGGTTCCAGCTGATCGGGGATCAGGCCTGATAGATGTCTTCGCTGCCATCCGGCAGATCTTCACACACACGAACCAGGCTGATCGCGGCGTCAGACTGGTTGATCCAGAAGGTCCAGCGCCGGTCGGCATCCACGCGGACGAGCCAGCACGGCAGGGGCTCGTTTTCGCGCGTGGTGCAGGTCTCCTCGCCGATCACCGTGACATCGGCGAAGAGGAATTGCGCGCCCGGTTTAAGATCAGCCATGAAGGTCAAAAGACGCGTGGAATAGCCGACCGCGAGGGGGAGGGCGGCAATGATCATGCCCAGGGATGAGCCTTCAAAGACCGGGCGCGGAGCGGAGAGCGTGCTTTCCAACGTCAGGCGCGTCTCTGTTTCTTCAGGTCCGGCCGGCCAGACCGGATGCGCTGAATGGATCACGCGGCCATCATATTCTGTGCGAATGACCGGGTTGTTGTCATGGTCCACAGCCGTGGAGACAGGCTGGAGATTGCAAAGCTGGGCTTCATCAAACCGCACTTCCGTTTCACCGGTCCGGTGCGTGTAGATGCGTTCGCGGCGCAACAGGGCCTGGCCCTGGCGTACAGCCCGGCTGATGGTCAGCACACAGGCTCCCATCTCTTCGAGGCGACCGTCCGGGTGATGGACATAGCGCGAATAGGCGATGGATTGTTCAGGGACTCGTCGCCCGTCGGCAACATTGTCCGCCGGGGAAATCCACGGGGTCAGAGGCATGTCTCGCATCGAGAAGGATTGTCCGCACAGGTTGAGTGCAGGCGTTTTCGGCGAATTCACGCATTAGGGGAATGAATATGGCATGCATGGCGCTCATATTGTATGAGCCCAAGCCCTGTCTGGACAGGCGAATTGACTGGTTTTAGTCGGCGATCCGGCGATAAACGCCATCGATCCGCAGGTTGTCGCCATGATCTCGAAGATAGAGCACCAAAGCGGCTTCCAGTGAGGCCCAGCTCTCGACCTTGCAGAACCCCTCTTCATCCCGGGTGATGGACCAGGTCGAGCGATCATCCGCGCTTAGCGCGCTGCAGTCGGGATTGTGATAGGTCGCAATATTGCCCGGATACAGGAAGACCAGGCCATAACCATACTCGGTGCGACCATCCGCGCTTTCAGACATGGCCATGGCCGCATAGGTGCCGTCCGCAATTTCCCGCAGGCGAACAGCGTTGTGTGGGAAGTCCGGTACATCGGACACATAACGGCCGCCTCGGCGCTGAATTCTCCCTTCCCAGGTCGGTCGGGGCCAGGGCGCTCCGGTTTCGTCATAAGGGGTGTGCGAATAGACACCGGGCTCCAGCGGGAGATCGACCTGGAAGCGACCAATCAGCGGATCGTCCGAGTAAAAACATCCCGCCAGACACAGGCAGGCCAGAAGAACAGCCAGGCGTGCCATGAATCAGGGTGTCGCTCCGTAGAGCGGCTCCGTGGCCTTGCGCAGCCATTCTGCGGTGATGTCGTCCAGAAGCGGGGTCAGCTTGGTGCGTACATCGAGATGATAGGCATCCAGCCAGGCCAGCTCGTCCGGCGAGAGCAAGGTGACATCGATCAGGCCCCGATGGATGGGCGCAAGCGTGAGTGTCTCAAAGCCCAGCATATCGCGCTCACCACCGGCGATAGGGGTGGCCTCGGAGACGACCTGGAGGTTTTCCGTGCGGATGCCAAATCCATCGCGCTTATAATATCCCGGCTCGTTGGACACGATCATGCCCGGCTCCAGGGCGACGCTGTTGGGGGCCTTGCCGATGCGTTGCGGGCCTTCATGCACGCCCAGGAAACTGCCCACGCCATGTCCGGTACCATGGTCGTAATCGAAACCGGCCTGCCAGAGCGGGTAGCGCGCCAGGATATCCAGCTGGGTGCCTGTGGTGCCTTTGGGAAAACGCACACGCGCCAACGCCATATAGCCTTTCAGAACCCGGGTGAATTGCGTCACCATCTCTGATGTCGGATCCCCGATGGGAATGGTACGCGTGATATCTGTCGTGCCGTCTGGATACTGGCCGCCACTATCCACCAGGAAGAGCGAGCCGCGCGCCAGTTTCAGATTGCTTGCCTCGGAGACGCGATAATGAGCGAAGGCCGCATTCCCTTGGGCGCCGGAAATCGTGTCGAAAGACAGATCACGCAGTTCCGGCAGGTCGCGGCGCAAACTCTCCAGTTTCTGTGCGGCCTGGATCTCGTCAATCTCGCCGGACTGGGCTTCGGTATCGAGCCAGTGCAGGAAGCGGACAATGGCCGCTCCGTCGCGAATGTGAGCCTGACGGGCTCCTTCGACCTCGGTGGTATTCTTGGCGGCCTTGGGCAGAAGAACAGGGTCATCCAGTTTCTGAATCCGCGCGCCGCCCGCAGTCAAAGTGTCGAACACCCAGGCCGAGGCCGATGCGGGATCCACACGAACGGTCTTGTCCGCATATTCGGCGAGCCCGGCGGCGAATTCGCTTTCCGGTCGCAGGGAGACCTCATTGCCCAGATGGGCACGGGTTTCGTCGGAGATCTTCTCCGGCGCGACAAACAAGGTCGCCGTTCCGTCTGCATTCAAGATGGCAGAGGACAGGGGCAGCGGTGAACGGGAGACGTCCCCGCCGCGAATATTGAACAACCAGGCGATCGAGGGCGGAGCCGTGATGACGGCCGCATCGGCTCGTCCCTTTTGCAGGGCAATCCCGATGCGTTCGCGTTTGGAGGTATGAGCTTCTCCCGACAAATAGTCGGGATGCGGGATGATTTGCGCCGTGGGAGCGGCCGGACGGTCAGTCCAGGCGTGATCAATGGGGTTCTGGTCAACGGCGACCAGCTCCACACCGGCGCGACTTGCAGCCAGTTGGAAACGGTCCATGGCATCGGGACTGTGCAGGCGCGGGTCATAACCGACACGTTCGCCCGAGCGTCCATTACGCTCCAGCCAGCCTGCGGCGCCTGCATTCTCGATCAGGCTTTCATAGGCAAACAGATCACCATCCACCTGGTCCCGGACCTGGAAGGTGTAACGCCCGTCCACAAACACTGCGGCCCGGTCCTGCATGACAATGGCCGCCCCTGCGGAACCGGAGAAGCCGGTCAACCAGAGCAGGCGCTCATTGCAATCGGGCAGGTATTCATTGTCGTACTCGTCCTCGTGGGGAACAAGAAAACCGTCGAGCGACAGGGCCTTCAAGGCCTCGCGCAGCTTGGGAAGGTTGTCTCGGCCCATGTGCGGGCCGCCCTTCACGTCAAAGGTCTGGGCAATCATCTGGGTCATGGCGCGACACTAGGCCTGCGACATGACGGTTGCAATCATTCAGAGCGCTTGTGCCACATCGTCCATGCAAAAGCGCAAAGCTGAAATGCGAAAATCATGATAGCGCTAACATAATCCGGGTGGTATTACACTTGCGAAAGATGGAGGCAAGCCATGTACTCGATGGATGATTTCCCGCGCTTTAACAGCGGTTATGTTGTGTTTCTGCCCACCCGCCAGCAAGCGGAGAAGGCGCGCAATATGCCCGCACGCAAGATCAACTGGTCGGCTTTGTGGGCCAAGCTGGGCTTCAAGGGCGGCATTGCTGTTTAAAGCTTCGTGAGCGAAGTTAATCAGGGTCTGGACGCGACGAGCGTTTCCCAGCCCTCGATCGGTGTCTGCCGCGCTACGCTCAGACCGGCCTTTTCATAGGCCTCACGCACCCAGCTTTCCTGTTCGGTCAGCAATCCGGACAGGATGACCCGTCCGCCCGGTGCCAGCAAGGTGGCAATGCCCTCGGCCAGGGAGACCAGCGGTCCCGCCAGGATGTTAGCAAAGACTAGGTCAAACTCTCGTCCGGCCAGCTTGGCATGGTCGAGACCATCCGCGACAAAGCACTCGATATCAGGCGTGCCGTTCTTCTCGCAATTGGCCTGACTTTCGCTAACGGCCTCCGGATCGATGTCGGAGGCGAGGATATGCGCGTCGGGCAGAGTTTTTGCGGCCGCAATCGCTAGCGCCGCCGTGCCACAGCCCAGATCAAACACGGTATCCGGACGCACACCTGCACTCAGCAACGCATCAAACGCCATCAGGCAGCCGCGCGTGGTGCCGTGATGGCCTGTGCCAAATGCCGGACCGGCTTCGATCTCGAGGCCGATCTCTCCGGGCTCAAGCGACAGGCCGTCTGCATTATGGGCACCAAACAATTTGAAACGTCCTGCCGCCACGGGTTGCAGGCCTTCCAGTGACAGACGCACCCAGTCTTCGTCAGGCACGGGGATCAGATCGGGCACCGCGGACAGGGCCAGCACATCGCGCAGTCCGACGGGATCCGGTTTGATGTCGAAATACATGTCCAGACGGGCCGGATCGCTATCGTCGAAGAGTGACCAAGACATGGCCAGGCCCACGGCATCGAGCGTTTCAGTGGCCGTAGCCAGGTCGGCAAAGGTACCAAACGCGGTGGCGCGCCAGAGGGTTGTCATGGGTCTGTCCTGTCTTCAAGGCGGTGACGGTTTGCGGCCGTGGGGTGGGGCGCAGCAATGACGCCGAACGTGCTCTAAGGCAAGTTATCCCCTGCAGGCGTGTCGACAGAGAGAGCATCCAGCAGGTGGTCGACGATCGTCTGCCAGGCCGGGGAGGTCGGGTCGATGAGTTCAAAATGGCCGGCGCCGTCCAGGGTGAGGGTCCGTGCTTCACCCGATTGGCTGCGGACATGCTCTCCAAAGCGTTCGCCAAACTCAGGGGGAACGATCGGGTCAAGTTCACCGGAGATGACAATCAGCTCAGCGCTGACAAGTGGCATATGCGCCGGTGAGATCTGGGACAGGAGAGCCGGATTAAACTGGCCGCCCATCAGATTATCCACCGTGGCCGGTTCGCCGCAGCGCCCGGGGCCGTTGTCCCGATAATCCTCCAGATCATTGATCCCGGCCAGTGTGATCACCGTGCTCGCCCCCACCGGATCATCGGAATGGAAGGGATGATCGTCAGGCAGTGTTTCCCGGGCGGCGGCCCACAAGGCCAGATGCCCTCCGGCGGAATGTCCTGTGAACACGATGTTGTCGGTCTTGAGCGGAAAGGCTTGGGCCAGTTCCCGCACATGGTCGACACCTGCAGCGACATCCAGGAAGGTTCCGGGATAGGCACCGGTGTCATGGCCGATCCGGGCGTATTCCAGGTTCCACACCGCAACGCCCCGAGCCCGCAAATCGGCAGCCAGATAATCCTGCAAGATTGTACCCGGGATCTGCGACAGCCAGCACCCGCCATGGATCATGACAACCAGCGGGAAGGGCCCTTCGCCGTCGGGTAGCCAGAGCTCGCCGAACTCATGCTCGCCCCCGCCATAGGGGATGCGAACATTGGCGTTTTCGCGCGGTCGATCCAGCAGATCAGACCAGCTGATCGGGCGGGCGTCTGCATGCGGATCCGAATACGGCGTGTCAGACGCCAGGGTGACAGCAGCAATCAGGGAGAGGAGCACAGTGTCAAACTCGCAGGATCAGAGTGCACAAGGGCGTTGAGCCAGTCCGGTTGGGTCGCGCGGCAGCGGTGGGGCATCCCTCCACGGACACGGGATGCAGAGCGTGACGGTTTGCTTTCGCGCGTCAAGGGGCGAACCGGGAAAACCATGCCTTCCGCTCAAGAGGTGTCGTTTGAGATGGGGCTAGGGCATAGCCTTGAGGAAGCTTGCCACGACTTTTTTGGTGCCGGCCTTTTTAAAGGCCACAGTCAGTTTCTCGCCATCCGCTTTCATCACAACACCGGGGCCGAATTTGTCGTGAAACACTTGGTCGCCGGAGGCGTATTGCCCCTGCTTGTCGCCACCGCCGGACTGGATCAGCGTGGCCTTGGCGTTGATGGTCGGAGGCTCGCTGCGCCGACCGCCTTGGCTGTTGGCCTGATAGCGTTTCCAGCCCGGTGAGGAATAGGTCGAGTCCATTGGATCGGCCTGGGCGACAAAACTCTCGCGTCCAGGGCCGCCATCATAATAACCCGTCTCCGACTTGGCCTCGACATGTTCGGCCGGAAGCTCATCGATGAAGCGACTGGGAATGACCGACTGCCAGCGTCCATAGATCATTCGGTTAGCGGTAAAGGTGATCACGGCCTGTTCGCGCGCCCGGGTGATGCCCACATAGGCCAGGCGCCGCTCCTCTTCCAGCGAGCGTGTGCCGCCTTCGTCCAGGGAGCGCTGGGAAGGAAAGACCGTCTCTTCCCAGCCGGGCAGGAAGACAAGCGGGAATTCCAGACCCTTGGCGGCGTGCAGCGTCATCAGTGAAATCTCGCTGCCATCGTCGGAGGCGCGATCGGCATCGGTGACTAGCGCAACGTGTTCCAGATAGGATTCCAGGGTATCCCACTCACCCATGGCGCGGACGAGTTCCTTGAGGTTCTCCAGTCGCCCGGCAGCCTGGGGCGTCTTGTCCTCGCGCCACATGGCCGTGTAGCCGCTTTCATCCAGCACGACCTCGGCGAGCTCATCGAGGCGGGAATGATTGGACTGGTCGCGCCAGCGTTCCAGATCGCGCAGGAATACCTGCAATCCGGTTTTGGCCTTGCCGCGTATCTCGTCCGTACCCAGCATGACCCGTACGGCCTCGGTCATGGGAACGCCCATATCCCGTGCCGTGATTGCGATTTTCTGGACAGTGGTATCGCCAATTCCGCGTTTGGGCGTGTTCACAATCCGCTCAAAGGCCAGATCGTCCTCCGGTGAGCGGACGAGCCGCAGATAGGCGTGAGCATCGCGAATCTCTGCGCGTTCGAAGAAGCGCGGGCCTCCAATCACCTTGTAGGGAAGGCCTAGCATGATGAAGCGGTCCTCAAACGCACGCATCTGCCAGGCGGCACGGACCAGGATTGCGATATCGGCATACTCGCGGCCCTTGGAGGCCCAGTTCTCGGCCTCCTCGGCGATGAAGCGGGCCTCGGCCTCGCCATCCCAGATCCCGCTGACACGGACTTTCTCGCCGCCACTATCCTCGGTCCACAGGGTCTTGCCCAGGCGCGAGCGATTGGCCGCGATCAGACCGGAGGCTGCGGCGAGTATGTGTTCTGTCGAGCGGTAATTGCGTTCCAGGCGGACGACGTGGGCGCCGGGAAAGTCTTTTTCGAAGCGCAGGATATTGTCGACCTCGGCGCCGCGCCAGCCATAGATCGACTGGTCGTCATCGCCCACACAACAAATATTGCCTGTGCCCTGGGCCAGAAGGCGCAGCCACAGATACTGCGAGACGTTGGTGTCCTGATACTCGTCGACCAGGATGTAACGGAATTTGCGATGGTATTCGGCGAGGACATCTGCATGGTTCTTGAAAATGTGCAGGGTGTGCAGCAGGAGGTCGCCAAAATCGCAGCAATTAAGCGTGCGCAGACGTTCTTGATACAGGGTGTAGAGCTTGCCGCCCAGCCCGTCGGCGAACGCCCATTTGTCCTCTTCGCCCAATTGCTCGGGTAGCAGGCCGCGATTTTTCCAGCCATCGATCAGGCCGGCGAGCAGGCGCGGGGTCCAGCGTTTTTCGTCAACACCTTCGGCCTGGAGGATCTGCTTCATCAGGCGCAGCTGATCATCCGTGTCGAGAATGGTGAAATTCGATTTGAGTTCCACCAATTCGGCATGGCGGCGCAGGATCTGCGCGGAAATCGAGTGGAAGGTTCCCAGCCATGGAACGCCTTCGACGGCCTCTCCGATGATCTTGCCGACGCGTTCCTTCATTTCCCGGGCCGCTTTGTTGGTGAAGGTCACCGAAAGGATTTCCCACGGCCGCGCCCGCCCGGTCGCCAGGATATGGGCCAGGCGCGTGGTCAGAACCCGGGTCTTGCCGGTGCCCGCTCCGGCCAGGACCAGAACGGGACCGTCCATCGCCTCCACCGCTTCACGCTGTTCGGCATTCAGCCCGTCAAGATAGGGCGAGGGCGGCGCCGGGCGCGCCATGTCGGAAATGGAAAGATTGGACATTGGTCAGATCAGCCTGATTCTCTAACGGAGAAGTGTGACCTGATTGCCCGGTAATCCCAAGAGGTCTGACTGAAATTGTTCAAGCTTTGTTCGCACTCCTCCGGAAGTGCCTCAAGTTTTGGGTGTATATCAAAAAGATGTCACTAAAGATTGCTATGAGGTGGGCCAGCTCTCGACGCTAAGCGTTTTGTTGCGTTTCTGTGTGAGTTCGGGGGATGACGCGGGGACAGGTGAGACATGCTTAGATTCAACCCGGATGGAGTACCACGGCTACTCGCTTACGTGTGCTTTGCGGCGCTGGTTGGTGGATATTTTTTGCCATCATTCATTTATGAAAACGTACTCGATCGATCCACCTACTATTTTTCAAGGGTGCAAGAGGCGATTTACTTCGCGATCCAGTTGTTTTCAGCATCTTTGTCAAATTGGATTGCCCTTAAAATAGCGATCCAGATTGATGATCGTGTCGATGAAGAGATGTTCTACATTTTCCCGGTGGAGTTCTGGTCATGGCTGACTTTCGCCGTTGGTATCTTGGGTGCATTGTGGATCGTCTTTATTGGGTAAGTTGAGTTACCCCGGCCTCAGAAGGGCATCCGGCTTTCGAGCGCTCTTCGGCCCGTACGTCATGTCGATTTCGCGAGTATTGGCCGTCAGCCAGGGTTTGATACTCATCAAGAATTTTTCCGGCAGCCCACCGTCTTTGCGCCAGGTGTCGTTGGAATAGGCACAGAATGCGGCGAGCCGGTCTTTCTGGCTCAGCACGTGGGGTACCAGGGCGGCATAACCTGTCCGAGCCCTATAGGCATCCTCGTCACGGAAATGATCGAGGGTGACCTGGCCAAACTCAGGTGGAACGGACGGGTTTGAGCGTGACACGGGTCAGCGGGATAACCTCGCCCTGTGATGTAACGGGTCTGATGGAGACGGGTTGGCCTGTCTCGGTATCGATCATCTCCACCGTTCTCGGTGACGTGCGGACGTGCTCGTCGCTCCACTCCATCAAGGCGAGAAGCGGGAGTGCAAGGGCCTTGCCTGACGGGGTCAGCACGTAAGCCTGGCGTGTTCGGGAGCCGGGTTCCTGATAAGGCTGTCGTGTCATCAGCCCTGTGTCGACAAGCTTGGACAGGCGGTCCGTGAGCATCGAGCGGGGTGCTCCGAGGTCGGCGCGCATGTCGTCATATCTCACGACGCCGTAGAGCGCCTCTCGCAAGATAAGAAGCGTCCAGCGATCGCCAATGAGATCGGTGGCGAGGGCCATGCCGCAATCATCAAGGGCTATCGGGGCGCGTGTTCGAGCGTGGGAAAGCGGATCTGAGTTTGACATTCGGTATCAGCTATCTTATTTCTGGCTGAGTTCAAAAAACGGTTTCAGCTTGGGGCGTGAGGGCACCATGACCTATTTCTCTCTTCTACTTCTCGGAAAAATCGCAGGATCGTTTGTGCTGTTCGTGCTGCCCATGCTGGTCCTGCCACGGGCGCGTCTGGACAGGCTGTTGGGGCAGACGTCCTCATCGCCAGCGATGTATCGCCTGTATGGTACTGCCGTCCTTGCCCTTTTGGTGGCCTATGCCTGGGGGATCGTGATGGCCGAGCGGGGCGAAATGCCCTGGGGTATCGTCGCGACGGGGCTCGTGTCCAATGCGGGCGGTTTGTTCGTGATGATCGTGACGGGCATGATTGCGAAGGCCCGGACATCCGCGATATTCATTGGCTGTGTTGCGGTTGGATTGTGTACCGTGAGCGTCATGCCGAACCTTGCGCTTCAATCCGCTTTCTAGCCAGCCTGTCGCAAGGCCTCGCCCTTTGGGCCGTACTTCATATCGATTCCGCGGATATGGGCCGTCAGCCAGAGTTTGAGAAACATCAGGAATTTTTCCGGCAGTCGACCGTCATTGCGCCGGGTATCGTCGGCATAGGCGGTGTATTTGGCGAGCAGGTCTTTGTGGATCAGCGCATGGGAGGCCAGCCCGGCATATCCGGTCCGCGCCATATAGGCTTCCTCGTCACGGAAATGATCGAGGGTGACCTGGCCAAGCTGATTGACGAGCGCAATAACCAGACCACCTGTAAGGCCATCTTCATGGGCATCATTGATCTGATTCATCAAATCCAGAATGCGTTTGTGCTCATCGTTCATTGCCTGAACACCGACATCCAGCGTGTCATCCCATTCCATGATCGGCATAAATCCCTCCATAAATTAAGGGATATATCTGGCAGGTGAATCTTAATGACATGTCAGCACCCATGAGCCGCCACGGGGCCAGCCTGTCATATCTTATGAAGCGGAGGTGTGAGCGCGATCGCGCCTTATCGGCGGGGCAGGGGACGCAGAGGCGCGGCTTCCAGGAAGCGCAGGAAATGTTCGCTCAGCTCGCCATTTGCGGCCCGGCAGTCTTCGGCATGGCGCACAAACTCGTCCATAAAGTCAGCCTGGAGATCCATGATATAGTCGGACAGATCATCTGGTGTCGTCACCGTGTCGGCGATCGTTTGGAAATAGGCTTCAAACTCAAGCGCCAGCTCATTGATCGACATCAGTGTATGCGGTCCGCCCCGGCAGGCCTCGACGCGTAGAAACTGCACCTGGCTCCGAATATTGCGCAGGATTTCCAGTGCCGGGCCGGGTTGAGGCGTCCGGGACAGGGCTGTTGGTTTCTGGCAAAAATCTCTTGCGTCGATCACGACACACTCCGCGAGGTCCGGTACGGGGCTCGGAATGAGCCTGCGCCTTACCTAAGCGGATTTGCACGTCACACGCCGTGTGCGGCATCACGCTCGCACAGATTGATACGGGATCAGTCGAAGAGCGCGTCAATATCGGCCTGGACGCCCTCGTCCTCGTATTCCGGCTCGTGATCCGTCGTGCCGTGAATGGCGCCGGACGCCGCCGAAATCAAAGGTTTGATCTGATGGGTCGCGGCATGGGCAGCCTGATGCAACTGGTCTGCGTCGGATGAACGTCTCAGCGCCTCCTGTACGTCCTGGACTTCGGTGTCGAGCTGCAGGACGACGGTGTCAAAATGTGCTTTGACCTCCCGAGGGGCGTGTTCATAGGCCAGGATGGCGAGGTCGCGGTCCTTGAAACCGGAATTCTGGAAATGCCCTGCATAATCCAGCGGGGCCCAATCAAGAACATCTTCCACACAGTCCGGCATGTCCGGTAGCATTTCCATCAGCATGATCACTTCGTTGAAGTGATTGAGATAGTCCGTCGCCAGGCCTGTGGTTGGATTGATATTGGCCGCGTCCAAAGCAGACGCAGACAGAACGCCCTCGCCGAATACCGGTGACGGGGTCTGATTGGTCGCGTTCGGATATGCCTCACCCATAGCCATGTGAATCACAATAAAAGCAACAACCTTTCCAGAGGAATAACCAAACTCAATCTGGACTGTCACTCTAGTGATGTTCTTCTTCGTGAGCGTCCTTGAGTGCTTTTGCGTAAGCTGCATGAGCATCAGCCTTGGTCACCCAGCCAATCACCGCCTGGTCTCCGTGCCGCCTGCGCACCGGAGCGCCTTCCAGCTCTTCGGCATCCAGAACGCCGAGCGCCCGGCCCAGCGTGTCATCTTCGAAGACACAGGCTGTTTCGGGCATTTCGTCCTGGCTCCAGTCATCAAGTGGCATCATGAAGGAGCGTACACGCACCATCTGGAGGATGAGCCGAGAGGATCCGCCGGCCAGGTCATATCCTTTGCGCTGGACCTGTTTTTGAAACAGGGATCCGCCAATGACCGATTGTGTCGCGACGGTGGCGAGGGAGACGGCAACCAATACAGCCACGGCGGCCTCGTAGCTCTGGGTCAGTTCAAATACGATCAGAGTGGTGGATAGCGGGGCACCCAGCACAGCGCCAGCGACGGCACCCATTCCAATCAGGGCGAAAAAGGCCGGTCCGGCCGTCTGGTCTCCGACCATCATGGCCCAGACCAGACCGAAGGCCGATCCCAGCATGGCCCCCAGATAGAGCGAGGGAGAGAAGACACCGCCGGAGAAACGGAAGCCGATGGTAAGGATGGTGGCGAGGAGTTTCAGCGCGATGAGCCCGATGAGAAAGCCAAATCCATATTCTGCATTGAGCGCATTGGATGTGGCCTCATACCCCACGCCCAGGATTTCAGGAGCAATCAGGGCGAGAAGGCCGATCAATAAGCCACCGGGTAAAGGTAAAATCCAGAGCGGTATACGCCAACGTTCGGCATGAGACTGAACCAGTCCCGGGACCGTCAGGAGACCCCGGTCGAGCGCAATGGCCAGGCCGGCTGCAGCCAGTCCCAGCGCCGCGGCGGCAGGGAAATCCCATAAATGAGCGCCCAGCATGTCGGGCACACCAAATACCGGATCCTGTCCGAAATAGTGCCGCACGATCACGGCGCCAACCACGCTGGCCACAGCGACCGGTGCGATGGACCGCAAGGCGTAGTGTCCCAGCACCACTTCAAACGCGAAGAGCGCTCCGGCCACAGGGGCGTTGAAACTGGCTGAAACAGCTGCCGCAGCACCGCAGGCGAGCAGAATGCGCGAACCGCGAGGTGGCAATCGAGTGAGTCGGGACAGGAGGGCTGCGATCGTGCCGCCCAGATGGACAGCCGGGCCTTCCCGGCCCGCACTGGCGCCGCCGCCGAGTGAGATAGCCGACACCAGGGCCGAATAGAGGCCGGGTGCGATGGGCATGAGACCGTTCTTGACCGCCCGGGCTTCAAGCAGGTCGCCCACTCCCAGGACGCGGGATTCCGGGGTCAGGTTCAGCCGCTGGCCCAGCCACAGCAAAAGGGCGACCAGAGCGCCGGTTGTTAGTGGGATCAGGACGAGGAGCCAGGCTGGCAATTGTCCAGCTGCCGTGGCGAGTTCCTCTTCGGTGACGCCGAAGGCCAGCGTTTCGACCTGGCTGATGATGATGCGAAGCCCCAACGTCGCATAGCCCGCGAGTATGCCGGCCAGCAATCCCAACAGCCAGAGCGCCGGCCCGCGCCCGTCGGCAAAAGCATGTCGGATCAGTCGAATAACCAATTTAGCCCCTCATAGACCCACCGTACGCCCCGATCTTGTGTCGCGTGATACGACGGTGGGCGTCAAGCTTGTGGTGTCCGGATCGCTCTCACAGGGGTGTGCGTTGGCTTACTAGTTCGCGGACCACAAACACGCGCAGCGCAGAGGCCAGGCCGTTTTCGCCCCGGGCCGCATCGATCTCGCCGACCAGCCCAGCCAGGGACTGGTCCCGCAGGGCCGCGATCCGGTCGATCTCTGTCCAGAATTCCGCTTCCAGTGACACACTGGTGCGATGGCCCGACAGGGAAAGGGAGCGTTTGACAAGCGGCATGGCGGTCTCTGGCTGGATGACCCTTCCTTTTTATGCCTCTGCTTGGCAGTGCACAATGTTTCGCTTGACATAAAACCAATGGGTTTCATATAAATGAAACCGAAAGGTTTCATGTGAGGTGATCATGCAGGATGTTGTGTTCAAGGCGTTGGCCGACCGGACTCGACGGACGATTCTGACCCGGCTGGCAGCCGGTCCACAAACTGTTGGCGCATTGGCCAGCGAGTTCGACATGACCCGTCCAGCAGTTGCGAAACACCTGAAAGTCTTGAGCGATGGGGGACTTGTTTCCGTCACGGTGAAGGGACGTGAGCGCATCAATTCGCTGAATCCCCAACCTTTGCGGCTGGTTGCCGACTGGCTTCGCCTGTTCGACGTCTTCTGGGACGTGCAGCTGGCTGAACTCAAACACGTTGTAGAAAAGGAGACGCGTGGTGGATCAGATTGAAAAGACAATTTTTCTCGAGGCGAGTCCTGAACGGGTCTGGGACTTTCTCACCCAGGCTGATTTGTTGGCGCTTTGGTTCCAACCGGCTCAATCCGATCTGGAGGCCGGGCAGTCTTACGGGCTGTTGAACTCAGATCGTGATCCGGAAGCCCAATGCTGGGGGGAGGTTCTTGAAGCCGATCGACCTCACAGGCTGGTCTATTCCTTTACCCACACCTGGCTGGAAGGTCGAATGACACGTGTCGAGTGGACACTCACCGAGTTTGCACAAGGCACGCACCTTCGCCTGGTCCACGATGGTTTCGCGAAGGCTGCTGCCGATCCATTCAAATCATTGTGCGACCACGATGTGGGCTGGGACGGTCACCTGAGCCGGCTGCGGGTTGAGGCAAAGATCGCGGTCGCGGCCTGACTGCCCTTTGCCATCATGTTTGCCGTGTAGTGGCAGGGTGCGGGCCGGGCCTGTCAGGCTCGGCCTCATCGCCTGCGAGTTTGCGGCGAGCCTGGTCTATGTACCCCGGCATCCGGGGAATGACGGAATGGGCTTGAGTTGAGCTGTGTTCCCGATATGTTCGTAAGGTGTCTGGAGGATTGAGCATGACATCGATCGCGCAAATCGAGGCCATGGCGCGCCAGCACCATGGGGATCTGGACGCCCGTCTGGCCGAGCATGCTCATGCTCGTTCTGCGGAAGACTTGCGGGCGGTGAGTGATGATCGCTATCTGGCGCTCATGACGAAATGTCTGTTTCAGTCCGGCTTCAACTGGAAAGTCATTGAGGCCAAGTGGGAGGGGTTTGAAGCGGCCTTCGACGGGTTCGACCCGGTGCCGATCAGCTTCTATTCCGATGACGATGTCTCGAGACTGGCCAGCGATACCCGTATTGTCCGCAACGGCCAGAAAATCATGGCGACCGTCGCCAATGCAGGTTTTGTCGCCGATGCCGCGCAGGAGCATGGCGGTTTTGGGGCCTATCTGGCGAATTGGCCGGTGGAAGACCAGATCGGTTTGATGGATGAGCTTAATCGTCGGGGCTCGCGCCTGGGGGCCATGACCGGGCAGTATTTCCTGCGTTTTGCTGGCTGGGATGCTTTTATCCTGTCACGCGATGTCACGGCCGCGCTGATCCGCGAAGGCGTGATCGACAAGGCGCCGACATCCAAAAAGGCCCGCACGGCCGTGCAGGCCGCCTTCACCCGCTGGCGCGATGAAAGCGGCCTGAGCCAAACGGCAATATCAAGATTACTGGCCTTCTCGGTCGGGTGATTATGTGGCGTTGGGTGTATCCACGACTACTCTGACCGTTGTCTCCGGACGCGGTTGAGCTGGAGCCGGGCTTGATCCCGTGCGGGAGGAGACCTCGACCTCCTCGGACGCAAGAGGGTCAGAGGGGCCGCCGCTTCTCAGATTCATGATCTTGCGGAGCAGGTCGAACCAGAAGGGCGCACCCAGGGAGAGCGCAATTCCAGTGAGGCTCAGTCCGATAATCTGCCGCAGGATGATCCACCAGATGGAGCGGCTGTCGTGCGGCTCTTCCGCGGTTTCATCGCAGAAGAGTGTCATGAAAACACCCGGGCGCACGTAATCATGTCCGCTTGGATCCGGGACTCTGCCGCCACACCATTGCGACGCGATACCGCCCAAACCGGTAAGAGGAAATGTGCCGAGCTCGTCTGAAAACC
The DNA here is from genome assembly GCF_047308265.1 of Maricaulis sp. D1M11. Lineage (NCBI taxonomy): Bacteria > Pseudomonadati > Pseudomonadota > Alphaproteobacteria > Maricaulales > Maricaulaceae > Maricaulis > Maricaulis sp. D1M11. The sequence continues at coordinate 272,457 of NZ_JBKQWY010000005.1, read as the reverse complement.
TCTCCATACGCTCCATGGCACGATCCACGGATTGTGCATCAATCGGACGGTCGGACAAATACTCCGAATCGGCCTCGGCGAAAGCCTGGGCCTGGACCAGCAAGCCTTCGCGCAAGGTCTTGTCGGCCCACAGGCTTTGGGCAATGTCGATTGTGTTTGCATTGAGAATAACTGCGAGAGCGAAACCCATGCCCAGAGTCCAGACCCGGATGAGTCGCTGGTATTCACCCTGGATGCGGACGATGGCGCGGTCATAAATGTCTTCGATTTTGTCGATGGCCTCGTTCAATCCATCCGCCGTCCGGGTACTCAGCGTGGCCATTTCCTGACGGATCATGGCGCCCAGAACCGTGTCTGTCTTGATGTTCCGAAGATTGTTGAGGGTTTGGCTGGCAGCCTGATCTGCTGAACTGGCGGAGTCCGTGGCTGTGGCGGAAGCCGGGGATTCGTGATGGCGATTTGCCCATTCAAGAACCGACAGCGCGAAGGCCCGGGGCGCGATTGAGGATGGACCGATACGTGACACAAATCCCAACCGTCGCGGGACGCTGGGTTCTGTTTGGTCGGGATCCGTTTCGTCCGGTTCAGGGATGATCTCCTGCCCGGTCGAAGCCGCCGTCAAGAAGCGGAAGGGTGTGGTCTCACGAAAGGCCCGCCAGTGTGACTCACCGCCTGACGCTCTCGGTGTCAGCAGAGTGCGCAGTCCGTCGCGCAGCGTGCGCTGTCGCAATTGGTAAAGCCCCCCTGCAATCCCCTCCACGAGGGCCGTCACGAACAGGCTCAAGACCAGATACAAGAAGACGAGGCCGATCGCGACCTCCAGTGCAATGCCCAAACCCATGAAGTCCCTCCCCGGACGTGTGCTTACCGGGGTGTATTGTGCGCATAAGCAGCTTCACGTCGAGTATGATCTGGGTCACGCGTCGTCGGAATCCGGGGCGTCAGGTTTAAGACCGGACCTGTTCTGCGATGGTGGTGTGCGTTTATGAGCCTCGACCTTTGTCAATTCATGTGCCCTACGCGCTGCGCTGAGTTCGCGAACCGCTTTGGGGGTGCCATGCTCCACCCGATTGGCTTCGGCCTGTTTGTCCTTGTCTTCACGCTGTTTGCGTTTGCGGAACTGGCGCAGATTGATCGGTTTGGAGGTCATCTCTCAAGTTTGCATGACCATCGACCCGTCGACAAGCGGGGAACGGCTGGAGGTCGAGCCATGGGCGATGGCGGGGAGCTCAGCCAAGTATAGGTCAGTGTCTGTATGGCAAATATTATATGAATCGCGGTCCAGATTCCGGTAACTTTGCAAGTCTAGATGTGGTGGCTGTTGCATAATCGAACAAAGGTTCCGCCATGTCGTTGTCCTCTCTCCATCGCCTGTCTTTACGCAGGTTGTTGCAAAGCCTGACTGCAGCCTGCCTGACCGTGCTTGTGGTCAATATGGCCGTGGACTGGGTTGCCGGGCAAAGAATGGCGCAGGCCAATCAAGAGGGACGAACAGCAACCAATGTCCTCGTCTCGGCGAGCGCTCTTGAAAAGGATCTGACCTCACTTCTTCGGGATACCTACTTGATGGTCGGTGCGGTGAATGCGGAACGCATCGAGGCGGTCGAAGGCAATATCGTCGATTTCGGTACCGCGTTGTCGGACACGGAAGCAGTGGTTGAGCATCCCGACTATGTGTCCGCGCTGGTAAGGGTGCGCGCTGATTATGTCGCTCTTGATGAATTGTTGCGCGAAACGATCAGTCAGGGTGTTCGTTTTGATGCAAACGGGCGGAACCAGTTTTTTGACGAACTTGCTGTGTACGATGACGCCATGGACACGGCAATCGAAGTGGTGCGTGATGGTGCGACTGCGGACCTCGCGGCAGCTCAAGCCCGCCAGGATGCTCTGGAAACACTCGTGTTTTGGGTGGCCATCTCCGCTATTCTTGTTGCCGCGGCACTTCTCCTGATCATTACAAGCATTGTTGGCCGGGTTCTGCTCGATTCGGTTCGTTCCGTTCAGGATGACCTGGGCGGGCTGGCCGCGGGGCGTCGCGATATCGAGGTCAAAAACACGGATCGTTCCGACGAGTTTGGCGATCTCGCCCGGGCTCTCGATACTCTGCAAATCGCATTGCGTGAAGCGGATGTTATGCTGGAGCGTGAAGCGGCTGAAGAACGGAACAAGCTGGAGCGTGCCGAACGTCGTGAGGCAGCCCTCGATCGGTTTGAATCGGCCTCGACCGAGCTCCTCACCAGTGTCATGACCGCGACCGAACAATTGTCTGCTTCTGCGTCGCAGATGTCCTCCTCGTCCGAGCAAGCGGCGCAACAGTCCCAATCCGTCAACACAGCGACACAAAATGCAGCGGAAAGCGTCCAGGCAGTGGCCGCGGCATCGGAGGAATTGTCTGCCTCGATCAGTGAGGTTGCAGGCCAGATTTCCAGAACCAGTCAGTTGTCGACTGTGGCCAGTGATGAAACGCGAGCGAGTTCGTCTGTGATCCAGGAATTGGCGACTTCGGCTCGTGATATTGGAGCGATCCTCGATCTGATCGAGACCATTGCCGAGCAGACCAATCTTCTCGCCCTCAACGCAACCATCGAGGCCGCTCGAGCGGGAGAGGCCGGCAAGGGTTTTGCGGTGGTCGCATCGGAAGTCAAAGCGCTAGCAGAACAGACCACGGGTGCCACTCAGCAAATTACTGACCGGATCAGCGGCATTCAGGCGGCGTCGAATTCGTCGAACGAATCCATAGCCCGAGCAATGCGGGCTGTGACCGAGCTCGGAGAACTTGCCGTTGCTTCGGCCTCCGCGATTGAGGAGCAGCGTGCGGCAACAGCAGAAATCGCAAACTCTGCTCAGCGGGCCCAGGAAGGGACTGGCAAGGCCGCCGAGGGGGTCGAGCAAGTGGCCAATTTCACGGGCGAAACGGCAGGCACGTCTCGCTCGGTCCTGGAGGCCGCTGAAGAAATGACCAAAAGACAGAATGCCTGGAAGGCTGAATTCGACGCATTTCGCGAATCCATTCGGGCGGCTTGAAAGGTGCGTGTTATGAAAATGAATGTATTGGTTTTGGCTGTTTTCGCGGGTTCAGCCTTGAACGCTCCGGGATATGCGGATGACGACTGGGATTTTGGTCTGGATGTCCGTCTACGTTTTGAAGCGGTTGAACAGACCGGCAAACAGGATGCCGAGGCGCTCACCTTGAGAACGCGTGCGCGTGTTACGTTGCCGCTTTGGTCCGGTGTGCAGTTTCTCGGAGAAATCGAGGATGTGCGTGACTTTGGCGTTGGTGAGCGAAACTCTGGACTAAATGGTCAGTCACAATTCGCGACCATCAAAGATGATGACAATACCGAACTTCAGCGCTTCCAGCTCACCTGGACCCCGCAACCCTCTTGGCGGGTGACGGCGGGCCGACAAAATCTGTCATTCGACAATAATCGGTTCGTCGGATCGCCCGGATGGCGCCAGGACAAGACGACGCATGATGCGTTGGAGATGCGATGGCAGTCCGGAGCGCTGACAGGACGGTATGTGTATCACTGGCAGGTCAATCGAGGTCCGGGTGAAGAGTTTGACTGGGACACGGATACCCATCTGGCTCATCTCGCCTATCAATGGAATCCGGATCATACCGTGGCCGGCTTTGCTTATCTCATCGACTTGACCGACCCGCTTGCTCCCCGACACCGGTCCAATGCCACATGGGGCGTGAGAGCCAATGGTCGGTTTGAACAAGGGGAGTGGACCTGGTCTTACCAAGCCATGTTCGCGCACCAAACGGATTATGGGTCTGCGTCGGATGCGTTTGATCTGGGTTATTGGGGGGCAGAGCTCGGCATCGCTCGCCATGGCTGGTCCGCCCGCGTCGGATTGGAAGAGATCGAGGGAGATGGGCAGCGCTCTGTTGCCAATCCGCTCGCGGCCAATCATGGCGTCGCGGGCTGGGCCGATGCGACACACGGCGGCGGCGCCATGGGCCCCGCAGATGGATTGTCGGTCCGGTATGTCGGTGGCGGGTATCGCCACAGGACGTCACAAAGCTTCTTGCAGTCTGTCGCGGTGGGGTTCACCGCCTGGACCTTTGACTTTGAGAGAACAGGGCTGGAATTTGGGGAAGAGCTCGATCTTTTCCTGAACCTCGGACTGACGGACAGGACCGGCTTGTCATTCCAGTTTGCTGACTTTGACGGCGTGGAGGCCAATGGCGCCGCAGCGGATCGTCAAAAGAGCTGGGTGTTCCTGACCTACAGATACTAGTGGGTCGTTCAACCCGATCCAACGGCAGGGCTGGATGCGAGGCACCCGGCTCTGTTCGTTTGTTCAGGGCAAGACTATCCCTGTCCCGGTGACGACAATGTTGGGTCAAATCGTCACGACGTGAGAATTCCGCCGGTGACGATGATGCCCGCCCCCGAGAGCGATTTTATAAAAGCGGTCGCTCTCGAGGGGGGTGTGTACCGGGCGGGTGTAGGACGCCAGCCTACGCTTTCGGGCCGATCATCTGTTCCGGACGCACAATGGCGTCGAACTGTTCCTCGGTGACAAAGCCCAGCTTGACGGCTTCCTCACGCAGGGTGGTGCCGTTCTTGTGCGCCGTCTTGGCGACAATGGTCGCATTGTCATAGCCAATGGTAGAGTTGAGCGCCGTGACCAGCATCAGCGAGCGTTCCATCAACGCCTGGATATTGTCCTCGCGTGCCTTGATGCCAATCACGCATTTCTCGGTGAAGGTGTTCGCTGCGTCTGCGAGAATGCGCACGGATTGCAGCACGTTGAAGATGATCACGGGCTTGAACACGTTGAGTTCGAAATGGCCCTGGCTGCCAGCCATGGAGACGGTCGTGTTATTGCCCATCACTTGGGTGCAGACCATGGTCATGGCTTCGCACTGGGTCGGATTGACCTTGCCCGGCATGATGGATGAGCCCGGCTCGTTCTCCGGCAGGGCAATCTCGCCCAGGCCCGAGCGCGGACCAGAGCCCAGAAGCCGGATATCATTGGCGATCTTGAAGAGCGACACGGCGACCGAGTTGAGCGCGCCATGGGCTTCAACCAGCGCGTCCTTGGTGGCCAGGGCTTCGAACTTGTTTGGCGCGGTGATGAAGCCAAGCTGGGTCAGGCTGGCGACCTCCTCGGCGAAGGCTTCGGCATAGCCCGGCTTGGTGTTGAGGCCGGTGCCCACAGCCGTTCCGCCCATGGCCAGTTCCAGCAGGGCCGGAAGGGTCGCCTCAACGCGGCGAATTCCGTTTTTCACCATGGCCACATAGCCGGAGAATTCCTGGCCCAGTGTCAACGGTGTGGCATCTTGCAGGTGGGTGCGGCCGATCTTGATGATGTCCTTGAATTCCTGCTGTTTGTCATTGAGCGCATTATGCAGGGTCTGCAGCGCCGGCAGGAGACGATGGGAGATCTCTTCAGCCGCTGCGATATGCATGGCGGTCGGGAAGGTATCGTTCGAGCTCTGGGACCGGTTCACATGATCATTGGGGTGGACCGGATCCTTGGAGCCGACCGTGCCGCCCAGGATCTGGATGGCGCGGTTGGACACCACTTCATTGGTGTTCATGTTGGATTGGGTGCCGGATCCGGTCTGCCAGACGGATAGCGGGAAATGCTCGTCCAGCTTGCCTTCGGCGACTTCCAGGGCGGCCTGGGCGATGGCGTCGGCCAGCTCCGGTTCCAGATTGTCCAGGCGCTTGTTGGCCAGGGCTGCCGAGCGTTTGACGATGCCCAGGGCACGCACCAGCGGCAGGGGCATGGTCTCGGTACCGATCGGGAAATTGATCAGGGACCGGGCCGTCTGGGCACCGAACAGCTTGTCCGCCGGGACTTCGAGGGGACCAAAACTATCGGTTTCTGTGCGCATCTCGCTCATGAGGGGAGGCTCCTTGCAGCTGGAGGTCGGTCGGCTCATATATGGCCGTATATGATTCGGACGTGTATCAAACACCCATGACGGATCAAGCAAGAGATGCGCATCGCCGACGGGGGCAGGCGCACACCTGGATCGGAAAAGGGAAGGTTCAAGCCGCCATGTCGGGTGACGAGCTGAGCTTGCGCGTGGATGCGCTGACGACGCAGTCGCGGCGTTTCAAAACGCTTATTGGCGAATTCTTTCGCCTCGAATTCAAGCGTGCCCGGCCCAAATATGGTCCCTATGAAGTCGTGATCGTGATCGAGCGGACCGAGCGCAGCCCCGTCCATGATGTCGATAATGTTGCCAAGGCCGTGCTGGATGCGCTCACCGGGGTGGTCTTCCATGATGACAGCCAGGTGGAAAAACTGCTCGTGACCAAACAGATCGGCGAGCGCGCCCGTGTCAGTGTCACCGCCCGTCCGCTGGTTCGTCCGGAGCAGGACCTGCTCGAAGAGGCGTAGGCCTGGCGCCTTGATCCGTCGATTCGCTCTTCCTGTTGCCGGAGATTGCGCTAGGCTTTGCGCAACGGACATGGGGGGACATCATGACACACCACACCGCGACACATCACATCATGCGGGCGGTGATACTCGCAGGCGCGACCCTGGGCCTGTCTGTATCGGCACATGCGCAGGACAGCACGTATACATCGCTCAATGAGGAGACATGTCGCACGCTCTCTGTGTCCGAGGAAGGAATTGCAACGCGTGTGGGGCTGGCCTGTGAGGGGCTGGATGGATGGACGGTTTATCGCGAGGCGGATGATCACGGCGAATGGGCCGGTTTCAGCCAGGGTGACGTCATGCCCGATCGCCTGCCCTATGGCGGATATCTGGGCAATTTCGGGCATTTCCATTCTGTGATCGAGTGGCGCCGTGACACGGACGGGACCGCATTTGCGACCATTCACCGATACTACTCCACAGTCTTTGACACGGGCGAGCCGGAGGGCGTGTCTGTCTTGATCGTGACCGGCCTGCGGCCCGGCGCCGATCCCGAGGCCTGTCATGTGGGTTATGTCGTGGCCAGCGAGGTGGAGGATGCCAATACACAGGCGCGCCTGATGGCCGACGAGATGGCGCCTCATATCGCGTGTGACGATCATCGCCCATTCCGGATCGACGCGGAGATCCCCAGTGTCATCCAGTTGATTCCACTGCAACATTGAGGTTTTAATCGCTAACCTGAATTCGCTGTAACCCTCTGGATTTCGCGTCCTGCGCGACTTAGCCTTCTTCCCGGATCATGACGGGGAGATTGCCATGACACGATTTTTTCTTCTGGCTGCGGCCAGTGCGTTGACACTGGGCGGGTTGGCCTCAGCCCAGGTCGAGCGCGTGGTGGTGGGAAATCTGGAGATGGAGAACATCCCGGAAATCCCGGCCGACGTCCGTGAGCGCTTGCGCACCTATCAGAATGTCCGCGGTGCCGGGTTCCAAGGCTTTTTGCCGGATGGCGGCATTTTAATTTCCACCCGTTTTGCGGAAACCAGCCAGATCCACCGGGTCGACAGTCCGCTGGGGTCACGCTCGCAGCTGACCTTTTATGATGAGCCCGTGGGCGGTGCGAGCCTGCGTCCGGGCGGGAGCGGGGAATTCCTGTTCTCCCGCGATGTCGGCGGTGATGAATACTTCCAGCTCTTCCTATTTGACACCGAGACAGGCCGGGTGCGCCAGTTGACCGAGGCCGGATCGCGCAACGGATCTGCCAGCTGGTCAGAGGATGGCGAGCAATTGGCCTGGTATCGCTCCACCGAAGGTGATCCGAACTGGGATATTCTGGTGGCGGATACGGATAATCCTGCCAATCGGCGTGTTCTGGTCGAGGGTGAGGGGGCCGTCTTCCCGGGGGATTGGGCGCAGGATGGCTCCAAACTCGCCATGATCCGGTATCACTCGATCACCCATAGTGATCTCTTCATCGTGGATGCGGCGAGCGGGGCGGTGAACGAACTCAATCCGGATCTCGATATCGCCTATGCCGCCCATGAGTTTGAGCCGAGCGGTGAGACCCTGCTTGTGGTGACCGACGCCAATGCCGATTTCCGGCGGGTGGTGCGTATGGATGTCGAGACCGGCGAGATGACACCGGTCAGCCCCGATCATGGCTGGGATGTCCAGGGCATGGATCTGTCCCCGGACGGGCGGACCCTGGCCTATGTGCTCAATGCGGGCGGCGTCTCCGAACTGCACCTCATGGACGTCGAGACGGGAGAGGCCCTTGAGGCGCCCGACCTGCCGGTGGGCCTGGTGGGCGGTATGCGCTGGGATGCGGCGGGGGAGCGGATCGGCTTCACCCTCAATGCGGCGACCTCACCCAGCGATGCCTGGATTTATACACGCGAGAGCGGTGCTCTGACCCGCTGGACGATGAGCGAGGTTGGCGGGCTCAATGCCGAGACTTTCGTGGAACCCGAGCTGATCAGCTATGAGAGCTTTGACGGTCTCGACGTCCCGGCCTTTGTCTATCGCCCGGACGCTGAAGGGCCGCACCCGGTCATCATCTCCATTCACGGGGGACCTGAGGGTCAATATCGCCCGGGCTTCTCTTCGACCTATCAATACTGGCTCAATGAGCTGGGCGCGGCTGTGATCGCCCCCAATGTCCGCGGATCGAGCGGGTATGGCCGCGAATATGTGATGATGGACAATGTCTTCCAACGCGAGGATTCGGTGCGTGATATCGGCGCGCTGCTCGACTGGATCGAAACCCAGCCCGACCTCGACAGCGAGCGTGTCGTTGTGTTTGGCGGCTCCTATGGCGGATACATGGTCCTGGCCTCGATGGTGCATTATTCCGACCGTCTGGCGGGCGGTGTGAACATTGTCGGGATTTCGGACTTCAGAACCTTCCTGGAAAACACGGCGGGCTATCGCCGGGATCTGCGCCGGGCGGAGTATGGTGATGAACGCGATCCGGATGTTGCGGCCTTCTTCGAGGAGATCTCGCCGGCCCGTCAGGCTGCACAGATCACGGCCCCCTTGTTTATCATTCAGGGTCTGAATGATCCGCGTGTTCCGGCCAGCGAGGCTGAACAAATCCTGGCGGCCGTGCGCGAGGCCGGTGGCGATCCCTGGTATCTGCTCGCCAATGATGAGGGACATGGTTTCCGCAAGAAATCCAATCGTGATTTCCAGCGCGAGGCCGAAACCCTGTTCTTCCGCGATGTGTTCGGGCTGGACGACTAACACGCAACACTCAGCCCTCAGCGACGTCCCGAGGCCAGTTTTCCGGCTTCGGGGCGGGCGCGCAGGGCGGCCATCGCCCAGACACCCAGCGCCGGGCCAATGGCCAGGGGCGCAAATCCCCACACCCATCCGGCAAAACCAATCCAGAGCGGCAGGATCTGCACCAAAACGGCGGTGAGTGCGAAACCCATGGCCGTTTGAAGTGTGAGGAGCGTACCGGTGCGTTCGGGAGGGGCCAGTTCGGCAATAGCGGCGGAGAATTGGGCACTGTCAGCAATCACGCTCATGCCCCAGATCCATAACAGGGGGAGCAGGATCCAGGCCGGTGCACCAAACGCGAAACCGCTCAACACGGCACACAGTCCGGATATGCTCATCGCGGCGATGGTGGTGGCTGTGCGTCCCCATCGATCGGCCAGCCACCCCACCGCCAGACAGGCGAGAGCGCCCACGGCAACTACAGAGAAAGCGATCTGATCGGCCAGCGTACCGGTCCAGCCGCGCAACGCCCCGTGGGCATGCAGGAAGGGACCGATCCACGCCCACATGGCGTACAACTCCCACATATGGCCCAGATAACCCAGATTGGCGAGGCGCAGCGCCGGATCGCGCACCGCCATCAGTGCGGCTGAGGGGTCGAGGGGCGGAGCGGGTTTGAGGCCGGGTCCCGGCTTGGCCAACAGGATGAGCATCCCGGCGGACAGGGCGGCCAGGGCCGAAATCAGGAAAGGGGTTTGCCAGCCCAGACCCAGCCCGGCTGCATTAAAGGCGAAGGGCAGGGCAGACCCCAGGGTCAGGGCGCCAACCAGAAGTCCGACAAGAAGTCCGGCATCGCCTCGCGCCCAGCTCGCGGCCAGTTTCATACCGACGGGATAGACCAGGGCCAGGCTGGCCCCGGCCAGGGCTCGCGTTGCGATCAGGGCCAGGCTGTCGGGCGGCAAAACCAGAGCGATCAGGTTGGCAAGAGCGGCCATGACACTGCCGAGTGTAAAGACACGGCGCGGGTCAAAACGATCAGGCAGGCCATAGAGGGCACTGGTTATCGCGCCGATCACAAAACCGATCTGGACGGCGCTGGTCAGCGCGGCCTGGTGCCAGGAGGCCAGTTCGGCCGCATTGAGAAGGGCCGGCAGTGCGGCTGCACCTGCAAACCAGACCGACAAGGCCAGGATCTGGGCCAGGGCAATCAGGGCAAGGGCTTTGGCCTTGCCGGAAAAATCGGAGATCTCGGTCATGGGGCTCGCGCGCTGTCGGGGCGGGCTCTATGTAGGACGGCGAACCTGGCAGGTCGAGGTGGCCTTGGCGGCGATCTGCCCGTCCGGCGTCCAGATCGTCCCTTCCATGAAGGCGATATTGCGTCCGATACGCACGGCCTGACCGTGACCCCGGCAGACACCCAGGGGCAGGGGGGCGAGGAAGCTGGTTTTCATTTCCAGCGTCGGCACACCGACCGTAAATCCCTCGCCAATGACCACGGCGAAGGACATGACCTCGTCCAGCATTGCGCAGATCATTCCGCCCTGCACACCGCCGCGCATATTGGCCGTGCGTGGATCCGGGTCAAACTCGGCCTCGATCCACGCGTCCTCTATAGAGAAATCCACGGCCTTGAAACCCAAGAGGCTGGCCGCATGCGGCTGGGTCCGCAACTGGTCCATGACATCGCGAATCTCGTTCGCGGACAGTCGTTCGGGGCGACCCGGGCGCAAATCGGCGGGCAAGGGCGGCTTGTCCGACACGATGATGGCTATTTCTTGCGGAAACTGTCCAGACTCACAACCTGGCCACCGCCATCACCGGGCGCGGGCCGGCTGGGAGGCGTGTCCGGGGCGTCCGGGTTGTCATCATCGATCTCGGAGCCCAGCTCTGCCTCGATATCATCATTGTCCGCTTCCGGATCCGGGTCGAATTGCAGGTGGAAACCGACGCTGGGGTCGTGGAAGCGTGAGATCGCCGAAAAGGGCAGGCTGAGATATTTTGGCACGCCGGAGAAGCGAAGTGTCACTTCGAAGCCGCGATCCGTGATATTGAGATCCCAGAACTGGTGTTCCAGCACGATCGTCATTTCGTCCGGATATTTTTCCAGCAGGCTGGCATCGATATCCACCCCCGGCGCACGGGTGCGGAAGGTAATGTAAAAATGATGATTGCCAGGAAGGCCTTCGCCGCCCGCTGCGACCAGCAGGGCCTCGCGAACAACGCCGCGCAAGGCTTCTTGCGCCATGATGTCGTAGCGCATCAGATCTTTTGCCATCGGCCATTCCCCCTATGCCTTCGTGAGGCAAGGTAAACGCGTCTCAAGGGAGGTCAAACGACTTCGCTCAGTCGAACTGCAAGAGCCGTTAATGCAGTTGCAACAATGCGACGCTTTTAGAAATAGCCGAGGTAAGACATTGAATTGCCCGTTGCGGGCGAGAGAAAAAAGAAAGGCGCCCTCAGGCGCCTTTCCAATCCGAATGAGCGGATGACTTAGCGGCCGGTGCAGCCTTTGTTGTCATAGAGCTCGGTCAGGTGGTTGCGGCGTTCTTCAACCAGATCCATGGCGCGGTCGGCTTCCATGTAGTTACCGACAGCGGCAGGCCAGAAGAAAACGACAGCCGCAACATTGGCGGTGTTGACGCCCTGATTGTTCTCGGCTTCTTCCTGAACGGCGTCCAGGTTGTCGAATTCGGTGACGAGTTCAGCACAGGTCAGGTCACGATCGCCCGGCTGGCGCGCGGCAACTTTGGTCGTGGATGTACAACCGGTCACGGCAAATGCAGATGCCAGAGCAATGAAGAAAAGCTTTTTCATGATGTCCCCCAAATAAGCTTGCTTGTCCGCTCTATACGCTCAATTCGGGCATGTCAAAGTGAAACACGTGAGGCGCGTTGATTTGTGGTGTTGAGTGGCAGAAAGTGCGGGGTGCAGCCAATAAACGGTTGTAAAGTAAGTCAGAAGTGAATGTTCACGCACATGTGAGGGCGGGAGGGTACGCCAGTTCCGAAGCGTTTCGAGCGCTCCGATTCGTGCTCTCGTCTCAGGTCGACCGGTCTCATGCAACGAACGGATCAAACGACGGGAAAGGTAAGAATAGAACGACGTCAATGACGGCGTGCTCTTGATGTCGTCATGCATGGACGGTCAGCGCTCCGGGCGGATCAGGCGTGTGTACTGACCGGGCGTTGGAAACAGGATCGACCTGCGACCAGACGCGCGCGGGAGTTGGGTCAGTTCGATGGTCGTTCGGCCATCGGTTCACTGTCAAAGACCGTATCCACGCCAAACACTCGGCATCTACCCCAGACAGACGGTTTGCAATCGACGTAAAGAGAGTGTCGCGCGCAGGGTGCGGATCGCACCCTGTAGACGCATCAGGCGGACAAAAATGTGGCCAAGAGAGTGTCGGCAAGGGTTGGGGAGAGAAGTGGAGGCTTCTGTTGCCAGGCGCCTCCGAGCCCCGCCTGAGCATGCTAAGAGCCCAGGAGTTTTAGGCGAGATATCCCGCGCTGCTTACGCAGCGAGAGCGACCTCTTCAGCAAAGTTGTCGTTGGCAACTTTCAAAAACGAGCCTGTAACGGGCCTCACCCGAGCGAAAGCATACCCCTTTACCCGTTCGTCAATCCTGTTTCGGCCCCGCACGCTGTGCCACGACACAGAGGTATTGGTGGAGCCGCCGGGTACTGCCCCCGGGTCCGATCCGGTTATTACGAGCGCGTTTATCGCCATAGCTGGCGAACCAGCCTCTTCAATATAAGCGATACGAGGGGCGGGTGAAAGATCCCCGCCCAGTTCGCTCGCTGTGCTGGGGCTTATCCCGCGCTCGAATAGTCCATAAAGAACACATTGAGCTTGTTGCCATCGGGGTCGCGGAAATAGCCGGCGTAGAAACTGCCATCACCGCGCGGGCCGGCCGGACCCTCGCACTGGCCACCGAGCTCTTCCACAGCCAGCTTGTAGACCTTGTCTACTTGTTCGCGGCTGTCGGCCTGGAATGCGGCCATGACACCATTGCCAACCGTTGCCGGGTTGCCGTCAAAGGGTTTGGTCAGGCCGATACCGGCGCCGCCGTCCGGCTTGCCCCAGGCGATGAAGTTCTCGTCGCCCATCATGCGGCTCACGCCGAATTCGGCACACAGCTTGTCATAAAAAGCGGCCGCCCGGTCCAGATCATTGGTCCCCAAAGTGACATATCCCAGCATTCTCATATCTCCTGAAGGTTTGGCCCGGTCCGCGCGTGCAAATCCGGACAGCAAAAGCGTCATCAAAACGTCATTGAATTGGGGCCACACAAGATCGGCCCCCACAAAACATGTTCTTGTTATGTTCTTGCGAGCACCTTAGCCTCAGACTATGCAAACGCAAGTCCAAAATGTCTCGCTCACCTTTTTGAAGTCTCGATTGCGCGCGGAGATTTGTGTGGATGGAACTGATTTCACCGACGTGCCTCGAGCGAATCGGCGCTAAGATTTTGTGTTGAACGTTCAGAGTCCCACGACCTGCCCCAATACTTGCCTGAATACCCGAGCCGGCAGGAGAGGAGAGTTTTCATGGCGGATATCGCCCCCCTGACATCGACGTCCAATGCGGCCGAAGGCTCCAAGATGACCGAGGCGTCCAACGAGACGCGGTCGCGCCGCGACCTGTCTGCGGGATCAAAGGTTGAGCGGGCCTATCTCGAACTCCTCGAAGACATTCTGGAAACCGGTGCGGATCAGGATGATCGTACGGGCGTTGGCACCCGTGCGGTCTTTGGCCGGCAATTGCGTTGCGATCTGTCGGAAGGCTTTCCGCTTCTGACCACCAAGAAAGTGCACTTCAAGTCCATTGCCATTGAACTGTTGTGGTTCCTGCGCGGCGAAACGAATGTGCGCTGGCTGCAGGAGCGCGGGGTGAGTATCTGGGATGAGTGGGCCGATGAGAATGGCGATCTCGGACCGGTTTACGGTAAGCAATGGCGCCGCTGGGAAGGTCCCGACGGGACGGAAATCGATCAACTGTCCAACATTCTTCAGCAGATCAGGAGCAATCCGGCGTCACGCCGCTTGATCGTGTCCGGCTGGAATCCGGTGGACGTGCCCAACATGGCCCTGCCGCCCTGCCACACGCTCTATCAATTCAATATCGCCAACGGGAAGCTGTCCTGCCAGCTGTATCAGCGCTCGGCCGACATGTTCCTGGGCGTACCATTCAACATCGCGTCCTACGCCCTTTTGACCTGTATGGTGGCCCAGGTCTGCGGTCTGGAGCCGGGTGAGTACATTCACACCTTTGGCGATGCCCACATCTATTCCAATCATGTGGACCAGGTGCGCGAGCAGTTATCGCGGACACCGCGAGCCCTGCCGCGCCTGCAGCTCAATCCGGAGGCCCAGGACCTGTTCGCCTTTGAATACGAAGACATTGTTCTCGAAGGTTATGACCCGCATCCGCGCATCACTGCGCCTGTCGCGGTCTAGGAGAATCCCATGTCTGACCTGATGGAGCTGGCCGACAGGATCGGCGCCGTTTCCGATATCTATGCCGAGCGGTTTGATATCGACCGGTCCGGCGACTGGCATGTGCTCAAATTGCAGGAAGAAGTGGGTGAACTGACACAGGCCTATCTCACGGTCAGTGGACGGACGCGTCGTCCCGCCGATACGGTTGCGCGCGAGGCGCTGGCACGGGAGATGGCGGATGTGTTGGGCATGCTCTTGCTGCTGGCGCGCGATGAAGGGGTCGATCTGGACCAGGCCGTGCGCGAGAAATGGCTGCGCTATCTGGAGACGCAAACGGTATGATGCCTAGGTCTGATATCGGTGGGGGCGAGATGCCCCGGACGATTGTTCCGCGTGTGTCTTTGATGGTGGCCCGGGGCCGAAATAACGTGATTGGCAGTGCCGGTGGCCTGCCCTGGCATTTGTCGTCTGATCTCAAACTCTTCAAGGCCGTGACGTCGGGCAAGCCGGTGATCATGGGGCGCAAGACCTGGGACGGCCTGCCCCGCAAGCCCCTTCCCGGCCGGCTGAATATTGTGGTCACGCGCCAGACCGGCCTGGCCGCCGACGGCGCCGTTGTGGTTGGCGATCTCGGATCGGCCCTGGCACGAGCGTTCGAACAGGCCAATCTTGATCGCGTGGACGAGGTCTTTGTGATCGGTGGCGCACAGATCTATGCCGCGGCCATGCCTTTTGCCGACCGGCTTTATCTGACCGAGGTGGATGCGGCACCGGACGGGGATGCCTGGTTCCCCGAGTTTGATGAAGCGGCGTGGTCGGAAATCGGGCAGGAAACCTATCCGGCCGGAGAGCGCGATGATCATGACTTCATTTTTCGCGCCCTCGACCGGCTGAAATAGCGTTCGGGCCACACAACATACCCATGATGCGGGACTGGATGTGTGTGCATCCCTCCCTGTTCTGCTTGAAAGCCGGGCCGCATGCGTTCATGTATGTGTCAAGATTAGCGAGAGGTTTGAGCACACTCATGCCATGGAATGACAATTCTGGCGGCGGCGGAGGTCCCTGGGGCTCCGGCGGTGGAAACAATAATCCGAACAATCCCTGGGGGCAGCGCCCCAATAACAATGGCGGCGGCGGAGGTCGCGGGCCGGAGGGACCGGATCTCGACGATGTCGTGCGCGATCTTCAGCGCATGTTCGGTGGGCTGTTCGGCGGCAAGGGCAGCGATAATGACAATGCCGGTGGTCCGGGCCTGTTTGGCCTGCTTCTGGTGGCGCTTGCGGCCCTGATCGTCTGGTTGTTTATCGGTCAGGCTGTCTATTTCATCCAGCCGGGTGAAAAAGGTGTGGTGATGCGCTTCGGTGCGTATGATCGCACGACCGATTCCGGGATGAATTTCAAATTCCCCGCTCCGATCGAAACGGTGATCCGGAACCAGTTCACCGAAGTGCGAAATGTTGAAATCGGTCGTACAGATGAGGAAAGCCTCATGCTGACCCGCGATGAAAACATCGTGGACATTGATTTCACCGTGCAGTGGCGTGTGGACTCGCGTGACCCGGAAAACGGTGTGCGCAATTTCGAATTTAACGTGCTTGATCCTGCCGTGGCCGTGAAGGCCGTGGCCGAAAGTGCCATGCGTGAAATCGTCGGTACGACGGATCTGCAGCCGATCATCACGACGGGCCGGACCGAAGTGGCCGCCAGTGCCAAGGAGATCATTCAGCGTACCCTGGATGAATACCAGGCCGGTGTTGAGATTCTGGATGTCCAGCTGACCTATGCTGACCCGCCCGCGGGCGATGTGGTCGTCGCCTTCCGCGATGTCGACTCCGCACGTCAGGACCGTGAACGCTTCGTTCTGGACGCCCGGGCCTATGCGAACCAGGTCGTTCCAGAAGCCCGTGGTAATGCGGCGCGCATGCTGGAGGAAGCCCAGGGCTATCGTGACAGTCAGATCGCACGGGCTGAAGGTGATGCGGCCCGCTTTACCCAGATCTATGACGAATATGTTCAGGCTCCCGAGGTTACCCGGCGCCGTATGTATCTGGAAACGATGGAAAACGTGCTGCGTGATTCCGAACTGATCATTCTGGACGAGCAGGGCGGCGCTGTGCCGTATCTGCCGCTGGACCGTCTGGGCAATGCCCGCAACACCCAGGGAGGCAATTGATGAACCGTCTTCTTCCTCTCCTCGTCCTGATCGTGGGCGCCGGTTTTATTGGTCTCAACTCCGTCTACACGGTGGATGAGCGCGAACAGGTGCTGATCGTGCGTTTCGGTGAAGCGATCTCCCAAGTCAATGAGGCTGGTGCCGACAATCCGGGCCTGCATTTCAAATACCCGTTCGTCGATCAGGTGATCCGTTTCGACAAGCGGAACATGGAATTCAACATGCGTCCGGCGGAAATCCTGGCATCGGACCAGGAACGCCTGATCGTGGATGCGTTCTTGCGCTATCGTATCGTAGATCCGCTGCGTTTCTTCCAGACGGCCCGCACGATCCGGGGCGGTGAAGGTCTTCTCTCTCCGATCATGCAGGACAGTCTGCGCGGTGTGATCGCCTCTTTGCCGTCATCCGAAGTGGTGTCCGGTCAGCGTGCCGAACTCATGGTGCGCATCCAGAGCGCCGTTGAGCTTCAGGTCGCCAGTCAGGACCTGGGCGTCGAGGTGATCGATGTGCGTATCCTGCGCGCCGATCTGCCGCCGCAGATCCAAGGCCAGGTCTTCCGCCGGATGATTTCCGAACGGAGCCAGCAGGCCCGCGGTATCCGCGCTGAAGGCGAGGAGCAATCCCGTCAGATCCGCGCTGAGGCTGATCGGGAATCCGTCGTGATCGAAGCGCAGGCCCAGGCCGATGCCGAGCGCATCCGCGGTGAGGGTGATGCGCGCCGGAACGCGATCTATGCCGAGGCCTATGGCCGGGATCCGGAGTTCTTTGCCTTCTATCGGTCGATGCAGGCCTATGAGACGGCAATCGTGGATGGAACACCGATCGTCATCCCGCCGGATTCGGAATTCTTCTCCTACTTCCAGGAGCGGGGCGGCGACCGATAATCACCCCGTTTCAAGACATGAACCCCGGTGCAGCCTGCCTGTGCCGGGGTTTTTTCTTGCACTTCATCGAAGATGACAGGCTCGACAGGGGATTGACGTTCCTGTCAGCCCGCTTGCCGCCCCCCCCCGGCTAGCGTTATCACACGATACACATGTTTACCGTTTTTCTGTTTGCCGGATCGATCTCATGCGTCTGATTGCTGTCCTCGCCCTTGTGACCTCTACGCTCCTGCCCGGAGGTGCTGCCGCCCAGGTCGTGATCGGGTTTGCGGATCTGGCCGAGCGCCTGTCCCCGGCTGTGGTTAATATCTATACCCAGCAGGAGCTGAACCGAGAGGATGGTCTGCCCTTTTTTCCCGAAGGGTCGGCCATTGAGCGGTTCAACCAGTATCGTTCGGATGCGCCGCGGATTGCCAATTCTCTAGGATCAGGTTTTGTCATCGATGAAAGCGGCCTGGTGGTCACCAATCACCATGTCATCGATGAGGCGGACTTCGTGCAGGTCGCCTTCTCCGATGGTCGTACGTTTGAAGCGGAAATCATCGGTACAGATTCAGTCACTGACCTGGCCGTGCTTCAAATCCAGTCCGAAGAACGCTTCCCCCATGTGGAATTCGGGGACAGCGAAGCGGCCCGGGTCGGCGAGCTGGTTATCGCCATTGGCAATCCTTTCGGCCTTGGGGGATCCCTGTCGCAGGGTGTTATTTCGGCGCGCGGACGCGAGACCGGCGGGCGTTATGATGACTATATCCAGACCGATGTCGCGATTAACCGGGGAAATTCAGGTGGTCCGCTGTTCAACATGGACGGGGAGGTGATCGGTGTGAACACGCAGATTCTGTCCCCGACCGGAGTGAGTATTGGTATCTCGCTGTCCATTCCGTCCAACCTGGCCGAAGGCGTCGTGCAGCAGTTGGTGGAGTTTGGCGAAACCCGGCGCGGCTGGATTGGTCTCAGCGTACGGGATCTTTCGCAATCCCTCGCGGAAAGCTACGGGCTTGACGGGTCCTATGGGGCTCTGGTCAGCCGGGTCACGCGCGACGGGCCGGCCGCCGAGGCCGGACTGCGGCAGGGTGATGTCATTTTGACCTTCAATGGCGAGCCACTGGAAAACAGTCGATCCTTGCCGCGCCTGGTCGCGGATGCGGATATCGGCTCCACGCTGACGCTGGATATAATCCGTGCGGATGAACGTCAGACACTCGATGTCGAGGTCGGGCAGCTGCAGGAAGATGTCGCTGCCACCGTCTCCTCGGGAGACGGTCTGCCGGAGGCAACCGGCAATGATCGCAATCGCATTCTCGGCATGGCAGTCACAAGTATTACGCCCACTCTGCGCCGCCGGCACCAGATCCATCCCGATGCCAGCGGTGTCGTGGTTGTCGACGTGTCCAGCGACAGCCGGGCTTTCGGGCGTATCCGCGTGGGCGATGTGATTGAACAGGCCGAGTTCAACCCGATCGAGACCGTTGCGGATCTGCGTCGCATCGTCGACGGGGCCGGAGACCGGGCGGTGCGCCTGCAGATTAATCGTGCGGGCCAGTTCGTCATGGAGGCCGTGCGCTCGTGACGCCTTGCCTGCTGATTGCCGGGCCGACTGCGGCGGGCAAGACGGCGCTCTCGATTCATGCCGCTCACCAGCTGGACGGTGAGATCATCAATGCCGACAGCATGCAGATCTATGCCGGTCTGCCTCTTATCACGGCTCAGCCTGACCCGGAGGAACGGGCGCGTGTGCCGCATCACCTGTTCGGCGTCTGGGATGCCGGGTTTCGCGGGTCGGTCGGAGACTGGACACGCGCGGCGCTCGAAGAGATCGGCGCGGTTCGCGCGCGCGGGCGCACGCCCATCCTTGTGGGCGGGACGGGTATGTATTTCAAGGCCCTGACACAGGGTCTGGCTCCGGTGCCCGAGATTGATGAGGTCAGTCGCGGAAAAGCCGAGACCCTCCTGGCAACAGGCGGTACGCAGGCCCTGCGGGCCGAGGCTGAGCGGTTCGATCCGGCGTCGACGGCCCGGGTCGCTGCTGCCGACCAGCAGCGTTTGCAGCGGATTGTCGAGGTTGGCTATGCCACCGGTCGGGCTCTGAGTGATTTCCACGTCGAAACCGCGCCATTACTCCCGGAGGGCGACTGGTTTGGCATTGTTCTCGATCCCGAGCGGGAAGCACTCTATGCACGGATCGAGCAGCGTTTTGATCAGATGGTCGAGCGGGGTGCACTGGCCGAGGCGCAAGCCTATGCGGAGCGCGGTCTGGACCCGGCTCTGCCTGCGAGCAAGGCGCTGGGGCTGCCGCCCTTAATGTCACACCTGGACGGTGAGATGCAGCTGGAACAGGCGACCGAACTCGCAAAGCGCGATAGTCGCCGGTATGCCAAGCGGCAAATGACGTGGTTTCGCAATCAGCATGCCGACTGGCCCCGACTGAGGGCTCTTGAACCGGCGGCTGCCTGCCGCGAACTCGATGCAATCCTTGCGGAGGCTGACCTGATATGAGCGACGCGCTCTACACTGATGACATCGATATGAGTGTCCTCGCGGGGCAGAAACTGGCTCTGGTTGGCTATGGCAATCATGGTCGCTCGCATGCTTTGTGCCTGCGCGATAGTGGGATGGGCCCGATCCGGATTGCCCTGCGGGATGGTTCGCCCAGCCGCAAGACGGCGCAAGACGACGGTTTTGAGGTGGTGGGCCTGGAAGAGGCCGCCGGGTGGGCGGATCTGGTGGCCATCCTGGCCGCGGATGAAGCCCATCGCCAGATCTGGACCGAGGCCATTCGCCCCTACCGCAAACCGGGCCAGGCCCTTTTGTTCTGTCACGGGTTTTCAGTGCATTACGGCTTTGTCGAAGCGCCTGAGGATGGCGATGTCATCCTCGCAGCCGCCAAAGGCCCGGGCGGTGCCGTCCGCCAGGAGTTCGAGAAGGGCAGCGGTTTGATCGGTTTCTGGGCGGTTCACCAGGACGTGTCCGGTCAGGCCGCCGCGATCGCACAGGCCTATCTGGCCGCCATCGGATCGGGAAATGTCGGAATTTTTGAAACGACATTCCGCGAAGAAACCGTGTCCGACCTGTTCGGCGAACAGGTGATCCTGGTCGGCGGAATGGTCGCCCTGGCGCGTGCCTCGTTTGATCGCCTGGTGGCGGCGGGCGTGTCACCGCGTATGGCCTATATCGATTGTGTGCACGAGATTAAATACCTCGCGGATCTCGTGCAGGATCGCGGTATCGCCGGCATGTTCAAGGCCATTTCCGATACCGCCGAGTTTGGTGCGCGTGAGGTGGAAGCGGATATTGCCGGACCGGGGCTGATGCAGGCCTTTGACCAGGCCATGGCGCGTATTGAAGATGGATCCTTTGCTCGCAAATGGGTTGAGACCTATGAGGCCGGTAACGCCATGGTCACGGATCGCGAGCAGGATGAGGTTTTGCCGGTGGAAGCTGCGGGGCGCGATCTCCGAGCCCGCCTTAAAGGTGCCAAAAAATAGCCTTTGTACGGACGATTAGTTTTACTATTCAAGGTCTTGGCTATCAATTTGGGGGTAATAGATGACATTTAATCCTGTCAAAGAACGTCGATATGGTGAACCCAAGGCCGTCGTGGCCGAGCTGTTCGAGGAAGCCGGTGGTGTCCCTGCCGTCATGGAGATTCTCGATCTCAGCCGGACACGCGTCTATGCGCTTGCCGATCCCGACAGCACCAATGAGATTTCGTATACGCGTGTGGCCAAGCTGACCGAGACCGGGGCGACGGCGGCAGCGCGTCACCTCGCGGCCCTGGCGGGAGGGATCTTCCTGCCGGTCGACAAGGATGAGGATGCGGACTGGCTGGCCATTGCCGGCGAGGTCAGCCGCAAGAATGCCCGCAATATCGCGGCATTGATGGAAAGTCTCAGCGAAACCAACCGCTCACCGGGTGAAATCGATGAGGGCGAGGCGCGCGACATTCTGAAAATCCTCGACGAACAATTGCGGACCCTCGCCATGCAACGCGCCAAACTGGCGGTGATTGCAGCTGGCGAAATCGAGGACTGACCGCTCTTGCCGATTGCAGGCGGCCCGAACCCTGCTTAGTTAGGTAAAGCCGGTCTCGTCTGGAGGCCGGCCTGTACCAAGTCGGGCCACTGCATGCGCAACCTGTTTCAGACCATTGTCGATTTTGTCCTGCGCATGGACGCCAAGGCGGCGCGGGCCGTCATGGTGTCCCTCATGCTGTTTGGCATGGTGGCCATGGTATTTGTCTTCGGCAAATTCTTCATGGACAGCGAGACCGGAATTTTCGGCATCTGGTTCGAAGAGGCCTCGACCCAGTGGTACGCTCTGCCGCTGACCATTCTGGTTTTTACCCTGATGTCGTTTCTTGGCGCGCCGCAGTTTGCGCTGATGGCGGCCGCTGTTCTGGCCTTTGGCCCGGTGACCGGGTTTTTCTATGCCTGGACCGGAACCCTGGTGGCGGGAAGCGTCAATTACACGCTGGGACGCT
This sequence comes from Maricaulis sp. D1M11, assembly GCF_047308265.1. NCBI lineage: Bacteria > Pseudomonadati > Pseudomonadota > Alphaproteobacteria > Maricaulales > Maricaulaceae > Maricaulis > Maricaulis sp. D1M11. Next base: position 250,401 of record NZ_JBKQWY010000005.1, on the reverse strand, counting down.
ATTTCGGGGCCGACATTCTCAAGCGCTATGGCGGGGACTGGGCCAATCGCATTTCCGATTTCATCGGTCGCAATGGCTTGCTGGCCTCGATGATTGTGCGTTGGGTGCCCTCCGGACCCTTCATTGTCGTCAATATGGGGTTTGGCGTTGCGCGCACGCCTTACTGGGCCTTTATCCTGGGGCTCGCCATTGGTGCCGCACCCAAAATCATTCTGGTCTCGCTGGCAGGGCAAAGTATTCTGGATCTGCTCAACGGACAAAACCTGTTGATCGTTCTTGGGCTTGCGATAGGGGCCGGATTGTGGATCGGTGTCATGCTCTTGGCGCGACGCTGGTTGCGCCGCAATCGCAGCGAGCTTTAGGCGGGCAGACACCGCTCCACGCGCGCGTCTCCTGAAAAGCCTGTGCGTCTTGGAGGGTGTAGCCCTTGCATTTAGTGCCGGAGCATCGCACAAGAAAATAATTGCGCCGCAGCATTGTTGCCACACTTCGAGATTATCACGCGCCCATGCTCAACAGTCTCTTCGGTCTTCTCTCCGCAGATATCGCCATCGACCTCGGTACGGCGAACACGCTCGTTTACGTCAAAGGTCGCGGCGTGGTTCTCAATGAACCCTCCGTCGTCGCCTACAAGGTCGACAAGGGACGCAAGCACGTCCAGGCCGTCGGGGCAGAAGCCAAGCTCATGCTCGGCAAGACGCCGGGCAATGTCGAAGCCATCCGTCCGATGCGCGATGGTGTGATCGCCGACTTTGATGTCGCCGAGGAAATGATCAAACACTTCATCCAGAAAGTGCATAATCGCCGCGCCATGGTGAGCCCGCAGGTCGTGATCTGCGTGCCGTCCGGTGCCACGGCGGTTGAGCGCCGGGCCATTCACGAATCGGCTCTGGGCGCGGGTGCGCGCAAGGTCTACCTCATCGACGAGCCGATGGCGGCCGCTGTGGGTGCCGGCCTGCCGATCGACGAACCGACCGGTTCCATGATCGTGGATATCGGCGGCGGGACCACCGAAGTGGCGGTCATGTCGTTGTCGGGTATTGTCTATTCGCGCTCTGTTCGTGTTGGCGGCGACAAGATGGATGAAGCGATCATCCATTACATTCGCCGGTCGGCGAACCTCCTGATCGGTGAAACCTCCGCCGAGCGCATCAAGAAGGAAATCGGATCGGCCATGCCGCCAATGAAGGGCGAGGGGTTGTCGCTCGACATCAAGGGCCGCGATCTGATGAATGGTGTGCCGCGCGAAATCGCTGTCACTGAAGCCATGATTGCCGATGCCCTGTCCGAGCCGGTCGAACAGATCGTCGAGGCCGTGAAACAGGCTCTTGAAGCCACGCCGCCGGAACTGGCCGCGGATATTGTTGACAAGGGTATTGTCTTGACGGGCGGCGGGGCTCTGCTGCGTAATCTGGATACCGAGCTGCGCGAACGGACGGGGCTGCCCGTGAGCCTGGCTGACGAAGCTTTGTCATGCGTCGTTCTGGGCTGTGGCAAAGCTGTGGAAGAATTGAGCATCTGGCGCCCCATCCTGTCCGAAGCAGTCTAGGTTTCGTTCCAGTAGGGGCTGAGGATTTAGGGAGTGGTCCTTGGCAAACCAACGGTCCGGACGACATGACGGGCGTGGCGAAATCAAGTTTTCGCCCACGATCTTTGTCGTTCTTGTCTTCCTCTCCGTGATCCTGGTGGCCTTTGACCGCCCCGCCAACCGCTCCCCTCTGTTTTCCTCTATTCGTGCAGGTTTCACCGATTTGGCTGCCCCGGTCCTGGAGATCGCGGCCCAACCTATTCGTTTCGTGAAGGGGATCGCGCCCTATTTCCGTCGGCAGGGTCAGCTGGCGGAGGAAAATGCGCGCATGCAGCAGGATCTGATGGAGGCACGGGGCTGGGTCGAGCTGGCGGGACGACTGCAGGACCGGATCGAGGTCTACGAGCAGGCCCTCAATGTCGAGGGCGAGGCGACCGGCGAACGGATCGGTGCCTGGACCGTGGCTGACCCGGATGGTCCCTTTGTTCATGCGCGGCTGATCGGGCGCGGTCAGGCGGCGGGTGTGCGCGACGGATTTCCGGTGATCAATGTCTATGGTCTGGTGGGGCGGGTTACCGAGACCGGACAACGTTCAGCGCGCGTGCTCTTGCTGACCGATCTGAACAGCCGGGTGCCGGTGATGGCGGACCGGTCCAATGCCCGGGCCATTCTTATCGGCGATAACTCCGATTTTCCGCGGCTGGACTATGTCGGTCGTAATCCGGATATCCAGCCCGGTGACCGGATCGTGACCTCGGGCGATGATGGTATCCTGCCGCGCGGTCTGCCCGTGGGTGAAGCGATTGCGACGCGGGATGGCCAGTGGCGGATCCGTCTGTATTCAGACCAGGCGCCGATCGATTTTGTCTGGGTGTGGCCCTATGAGCGGGTTGTGGCTCCTGAGGCGGAACCGGTTTTGGATGAGGCCATGGCCGCCAATCCCGACGCCTCAGTCCCCGGTCTTCCTGTCCCTGATGCCTCAGTTCCTGATGCCTCGGACGCTGAGGCGTCCGGTGTTGATGTTTCGGGGGCCACAGGACCGGCGTCCTCAGACGAGGAAGGAGTGAGCGATGCGCAAGGTCAATGAACAAGCCTCCACGGGCTGGCCGATTGCCTGGTGTGTGCTCTCGATCTTCTTCGCCCTGATCGCCTATGCGACCCCGACCAAGCTGCTTGATGGGCCGCACCTGATGCCGACCTGGCCTCTGATGGTCCTGTTTCTGTGGGCCAATATGCGGCCGCGTTTTGTCCCGCCCTTCATTGTGTTTTTTGTCGGTCTGGCCCAGGATCTGCTGACGGGCGCCCCCATGGGCGTGTGGGCCCTGGCCTATCTTGCCGCGATCAGCGCGTCACGTTTTCGCGGCGAGGACGGCATGCCACGGGATCTGGGACCGATCTGGATCCGTTTTCTCATGGCGCTCGCGATCGCACATGCGCTGGCATTTGTGGCGGGCAGCTGGGCCAATGACCAGCTGGCAGACTGGTACAAGCTGGTCCTGGAATTCATAGCCTCGGCGCTGACCTTCCCGTTGATCGGGCATCTGGTGCTGCGACGTCGTCGGGGTTCACGTTCGGGCTTCATCGGGGGGTGAGAGCGAGGATAGATGCGCGCTGACCGCCAGGAACAGGATCTGAAATTCAACCGCCGGGCATTTATGCTGGCCGGCGCGGGTGGGGTGGGCTTCACCCTGATCGGAGCGCGGCTTTACTCGCTTCAGGTTCTGGAAACGGAACGCTACCAGCTGGCTTCAGACGGCAATCGCTTCCGGCTTGATGTCTTGCCGCCTTCGCGTGGTCGGATCCTCGATCGGTTCGGCCGTGCTATTGCAGATAATCGCGACAGCTACCAGGTCCTCCTGGTGCCCGAACAGACCCTCAATGTGGAAGAGGCGCTGGATGCGCTGGCGGACTTCGTGCCGCTGTCGGACTATCGCCGCGAGCGGGTCCTGCGGGAAGCGCGGAATAATCCGGCTTATCGCGCGATTACCGTGGCTGATGATCTCGACTGGGAGAGCTTCGCCGCCATTAATCTGAAGGCCCCCGATCTGCCTGGTATCGAACCGGGTCTGGGTGAGGTGCGGGAATATCCCTTTGATCGCGCCTTTGCCCATGTGATCGGCTATGTCCAGCCGCCCAATGCCCGTGAGATCGAAGACGACACACTCAGTCCGGAGAGCCTGCTTATCCATCCCGGTTTCCGGATCGGCAAGTCCGGCGTTGAAATTGCCAGTGAAGCGACGCTGCGTGGGCGGGCCGGGGCACTGAAGGTCGAGAAAGACGCGTCCGGGCGAACGATCCGGGAATTACCCGAACAGTCCACAGAGCCGACGCGCGGACAGGATGTGGTCCTGACCCTGGATACCGATATCCAGCGCTTCGCAACCGAGCGTCTGGGCGAGGAGAGCGCGGCCGCCGTTGTGATGGACGTTGAAACCGGCGAATTGATCGCTCTGGTCTCCACACCGGGTTTTGACCCCAACCTGTTTGTCGGTGGAATCTCCACGGCCAATTATGCCGCCTTGCGCGATAACGATCATCGGCCCCTATTCAACAAGGCCATCCAAGGCACTTATCCGCCCGGTTCGACGTTCAAGGGTGTGGTCGCGGCAGCAGCCCTGGAGCATGGCGTTATCGATCCGGACGAAATGATCACCTGCCGGGGGTCGACCACGCTGGGACGACGTGATTTCCACTGCTGGAAGCGCGAAGGCCATGGCCCGGTCAATCTTCACGAGGCGGTGAAGACCTCTTGCGACGTCTATTTCTACGAGGTCGCGCAGCGCCTGGGTATTGAGCGCATCGAGGAGATGGCGCGGCGTTTCGGGCTGGGCGAGAACTACGATATCGGCATTTCCGGTGTGGCATCCGGCCTGGTGCCCAATCCGGACTGGAAGTATTCGCGGCGCAATGAGGGCTGGTCCACCGGGGACACCTATAATACGGGCATCGGACAGGGCTTCCTTTTGACCTCCCCCCTGCAGCTGGCGGTGATGACCTCACGACTGGCGTCGGGCCGGGCGGTCGTGCCCACGCTCTATCGGAATGCCATGGCGCCGCCTGCGCCGCATATCGGCCTGAACGAAGAGGCTCTGGCCCGTGTGCGTGATGGCCTGCGCGGGGTGGTGCACGAGCCGGGCGGCACGAGTTATTCGCTGCAGGGGCTGGGCGTGGACGGTGTGGACATGGCCGGCAAGACCGGAACGGCGCAGGTTTATTCCATCACGCGTGAAGAACGCGAGGCGGGTGTGCGCGATCAGGATGATCTGCCCTGGCGCCTGCGCGATCATGGACTGTTCATGTGTTATGCTCCCGCGCACGATCCCAAATACGCCGTTGTGGTGGTGGTTGAGCATGGTGGCGGATCCAGCGCAGCTACGCGCCCGGCTCGTGACATCCTGCGTCGCACGGTGATGCGTGACCCCTCAGGCCGTCCCGGTATCTTCGCCCAGCGTCAAACCCAACGCCGGGACGTGTAACATGGCTGTTTTTCGTGAAAGCGTGCCGCGCGACCTGCCGGGAAAACTGCTTGAGATCAACTGGGCCCTGGTTCTGCTTCTGGTTCTGCTCGGACTGGTCGGTGTGGGCATGCTCTATTCGGTCGGCGGTGACTGGGACCCCTGGGCCATCCGCCATGCGCTGCGACTCAGCCTCGGTTTTGCCGGCATGATGGTCGTAGCCCTCTTCCCACCACGCTTCTGGATGGGGGTGGCCTATCTGGCCTATATGGGTTCGCTCCTCTTGCTGGTGGGGGTCGAGGTGATGGGCGAAACGGTGAACAATTCCCAGCGCTGGCTGGACATTGGCCCCATTCGCATCCAGCCGTCGGAGGTCATGAAGCTGGCGCTAGTGCTGGCGCTCGCCCGCTATTATCACGACCTGCCGACCAATAAGGTCTCGTCTCTGGGCGGCTTGTTGATGCCCGCAGCCCTGATCGCTGCACCGGCCGCTCTGATCCTTAATCAACCGGATTTGGGAACTACTATTCTTCTGTGTGCCACAGGCGGTGTGATTGTTTTTCTCGCCGGACTGCGCTGGTGGATTATTGCTCCGGCCGGGATACTGGCCATGCCTGCGGCCTGGATCGTCTATCAGTTCGGCCTGAAGGATTATCAGCGCGAGCGCATCATCACGATGTTCAATCCTCAAAGCGACCCCCTGGGCTCGGGATATCACACCATCCAGTCACAGATTGCCCTGGGTTCGGGCGGCATGACCGGCAAGGGATATATGGAAGGCAGCCAATCGCAGCTCGATTTCCTGCCGGAAAAACAGACCGACTTCATCTTCACCATGCTAGGCGAAGAGTTTGGCTTTGTCGGCGGTATTGCTGTGCTTGCGATCTATGCCCTGATCCTGGCCAATAGTGTGGCGATTGCCACCAGCTGCAAATCCACCTTCCTGCGTCTCACCACAATGGGTGTCGCCACGACCTTTGCGCTCTATGTGCTGATCAATGTCGGCATGGTGATGGGCATGCTTCCTGTGGTGGGCGTGCCTTTGCCCCTCATTTCCTATGGCGGCACCGTGATGCTCGCCGTGCAGGCCGGCTTCGGCCTGATCATCGGTGCTCACATTCACCGCAATGCGCAACCACCTCGGGGTGCAGGGCTTTTGGGATAGCGCTCGCGTGTAGGCATGCGCTTGACCCGAAGCCAAGCTTGGGGAAGGGTGCGCCACAAGTATTTTTAGGCCGGTGAGAGGGGTTCCCGGCCAAGGGAGGTAGTATCATGGCAGGTTCAGCCCCCAGTGCGCACGCGCACTGGTCTTCGCGTTTTGCATTCATCATGGCCGCAGTTGGTTCGGCTGTGGGTCTGGGTAATCTCTGGGGTTTCCCCTTCCGTACCGGTGCCAATGGCGGGTCGGCCTTTGTGCTGGTTTATATCGCCTGTGTGGTCTTTATCGCCTTTCCGGTTCTGATGGCCGAGCTTTCGATTGGTCGCCACGCGCAGAAATCCGCCGTGTCGTCCACACGCAATATGGCGCGCGAGGCGGGCAAGTCCGGAAACTGGTCGATTGTCGGCTGGATCGGCATGATCGCCGGCTTCCTGATCCTGACCACCTATTCTGTTATCGCCGGTCAGGTGATGGCCTTCTCTGCCGCCGGTTTCGCCGGTGGTTTCGGACAGGACGAGATGCCGTTCATGGGCTCCAACAGCTGGAGCATGTTCTGGCACTTTGCCTTCATGTTCATCACGGTGCTGGTCGTCTCACGCGGTCTGAAGGGGGGTATTGAACGGGTCGTCACGATCCTGATGCCGCTATTCTTCATCCTGCTGGCCGCGCTGACCGTTTACGCCCTGATCACAGGTGAGGCGGGTCAGGCCTTTGCCTACCTCTTCCAGCCGGACTTCTCCCAGATCGATGGCGGTGTGTTCGTCTCTGCTCTGGGCCAGGCCTTCTTCTCGGTAGGCGTGGCCTCCGCCATCATGGTCACTTACGGTTCCTATCTGAACAAGGATGCCAATATCGCATCCTCATCCGTGATCATCTGTACGGCGGATACGCTGGTGGCTCTGGTCGCTGGTCTGATGATCTTCCCGATCGTGTTTTCCTTCGGCCTGGACCCGGCGGTGGGTTTCAACCTGATCTTTGAAGCCATCCCGAACGTGTTCGTCGATATGCCGTTCGGCAATATCATCGGTGGCGCCTTCTTCTTCCTGGCCTTCATCGCGGCGCTGACCTCCTCGATCTCGCTGCTGGAAGCCACGGTCGCCTTTGTGGAGGAGCACAGTGATTTCGGCCGCATGCAGGCTGCGCTGCTGTTTGGTGGATTTGCCTTCCTGATCGGTGCCGGTGCGGTGTACTCGCAGGAGTTCGCGGCCAATTTCATCGACCTGATCTCCAACTCCATCCTGCTGCCGCTGGGCGGGTTCCTGGTCGCTGTGTTTGCCGGCTGGGTGGTTCCCAAATCCCTGATGCGCGAAGAGCTGAGCCACGCCTCCGGCGCCATGTTCGGCTTCTTCCACATCATGATCCGCTACATCGTGCCGATCGCCGTGGGCCTGATCCTCATCCTGGGTCTGGACAGCAATTTCTTCGGCGGCCGACTGAATGCCCTTCTGGGTATCGGCGGCTAGGCCAGCACATCCGCATAGGCGTCGGTGGCGCGCACGAGCGCGTCCACCACGCCCGGTTCACCGGCTGCATGGCCGGCATCACCGATCATCTGGAGCTTCGCCTTGGGCCATGCCCGCGCGAGGCTCCAGGCCGTTTTGGGGGGGGTGACAACGTCATAGCGCCCCTGGACAATTGTCGCCGGTAGATGACGAATGTGGTCCACACCGTCCAGCAGACAGCCATCATGGGGCAGGAACCCCTTGTGGACGAAGTAGTGTGTTTCCAGGCGGGCCAGTCCATCCGCCCGCACGGGATCGTGCATGGGGCCATCGGGATCGCCTGCCAGTGAGATCAGAGTACTCTCCCAGCGCGCCCAGGCAATGGCATCCGGACGTCGCCGGATGATGTCGGGCTCGGCAAGACGCTCATAGTAGGCCTTGATGATGTCATCGCGCTCTTGCGGGGCGAGCGGATCGGTAAACCGGGACCAGGCGTCGGGGAAGAGGATGTTGGCCCCGCTCTTGTAGAACCAGTCCAGCTCACTCTGTGTGCACAGAAAAATGCCGCGCAGTATGAGCCCAAGGCAGGCATCGACATGAGCTTGGGCATAGGCCAGTGCCAGTGTGGCCCCCCAGGAGCCGCCAAACAGAAGCCATTTATCAATCCCGGCGCGCGACCGGATGCGTTCGATATCATCGATCAGGTGTTGCGTGGTGTTGGCGGTGAGGCTGCCATGGGGTGTCGATCGTCCGCAACCGCGCTGGTCGAACAGGATGATGCGATAGCGGGACGGGTCGAAGAAACGCCTCAGCGCGGGGGATGATCCGCCGCCCGGCCCACCATGGATCGCCAGCACGGGCAAACCATCGGGTTGACCGCATTCCTCGACATACAATTCATGCCCGTCACCCACCGATAGACGATAGGTTTCATAAGGCCTTGTCGGCGGATAGAGCAAACGACGGGCGTGACCGATATCCATAATGCAACACGTTCTTTTAGTGCTTCATTCAGAGAATAAACCATAGCCTAATGTAAATTGCTTCTATAACGTGATCATTAGGGGCTGGATTTTGAATTTTGCTGCGTTTGACCAGTTATTGGTTCAATTGAACCAAGCTACGGGTGTGAACTGGCGGATCGAAATCTTATGTTGGGAATTCTGTTTGGGAATCGGGTGCTGATGGGCGTCATCCGTTCGCTGTTTGCCGGAGCTTGTCTCCTGACGTGTCTTGCGGGATGTGCGAGTGCACCGATCTCTGTTGTTTCATCAGCAGTGGACAGTGCGGCCGCGACCCGCGTGAGCGAATCCGGTGCGCTTGAGCGCGCGGCTGACAATCTCGCCATGACCTATGCACGACGCGGCTGGAGCCGGGTAGACCAGGCCATGGATATGGCAGGCAGCTGGATGGGACGTCTGACCCGCGGCAATTCGGCGGTCGAACCCATCGAAGACCCGGTCGACGCCTATGTGCGCACAGCCGGTCTTGATCTCAACCATCCCGAAGAGGCTGCCGCGCGTCTGATCGTGGATCTGCGAGATGCGACCGCGCTGGCGGCGACCGTCGAAATTCCCGCGGATGCGTTCCTGCGCAGCGAACAGGCTCTTGACCGCACGGCCCTGACCCGGGCGCTCGATGATGTTGAACAGACCATTGTGCATACACGCCGGGCGCTCGGGCTGTTTGACAGCACGATTGACCGTTTGTCGGATGATTTCGACGCGGATACAGACATGACTTTGCTGACCCGTCTCGCAGATGAACGTCAGGCCTTGTCGATGCAGGCGGAGCGTCTGAGCGATCGGGCAGATCTGATCTCGCGGCAACGCCACCATCTGCGCTTTGGCGGGGTCGGCTAGAGGCATGCTCTCTCCCGATGAAGTCAAAGGCTTTCTTGCCCCTGAAGAAGGCGAGGCCCTGGCCGCGTTGACTGCTCAGGCTGGCGCACTGGGCCCCATTCTGGAAATCGGCACGTATTGCGGAAAGTCGGCCCTGTATCTTGGACCGGCGGCACGCCAGGTCGGCACGATCCTCTATACGCTCGATCATCACCGGGGGTCGGAAGAGCATCAGCGCGGGGAAGCCTATCACGATCCCGAGCTCTACGACGCCGAGATTGATCGCATGGACAGTCTGCCGACCCTGCGACGCAATCTGTTTCGGGCCGGTCTGGAGGATTGTGTCATCCCACTGATCGGAACATCGGCCCAGATTGCTCCGCACTGGTCGACGGAGCTGGGCCTGGTGTTTATCGATGGAGGCCATTCCATGGCGGCGGCGCTGGCCGATTATCGTGGCTGGGCGTCACGCGTGGCGATGGGCGGGTATCTGTGTATTCACGATGTCTTTCCCGATCCGGCCGATGGTGGCCGTCCGCCCTACGAGATCTGGTGCATGGCGCGCGACAGCGGTCTGTTTGAACCGGTCAATCGTATCGGGACGCTGGAAGTTCTGCAGCGGTGTGCGCGCTAGCGCATTCCGGCAGGGAGTTTTCAACCAGGAGCGTGGACCCCGGTGACAGCTGGTCGAGGGCATCCATGGCCATGATCAGGGCACCCGCCGTCCAGGAGGGGCGTTCCTGTGGCCAGATCACACCTTCGGCAAACTGCCAGCCCATCCAGAAGCCACCATCATCCGCCGCGAGCGAGCTGATATCCTCTATCAGCGTGCGGGCCTGGGCCGGCTTGCCGGCGGCCAGACAGGCCAGCGCCAGCTCTGCCGTTTCCGCTGCGGTGACCCAGGGTTCGTCCGACACGCAACGACAGCCCAGCCCGGCCTCCACAAAACTGTTCCAACGCGCAAATAGGCGGGCCTTGCCCGCATCGGGTGTCAGGACACCGGTGAGAACGGGATAATACCAGTCCATTGCATATCGGCGCCGGTCTGTGCCGAACCGGTCAAAGCGGGCATCATTTTCTCGTAGTGTCGCGCCGATCCGGCGGCGGGCGATCTGCCAGTGTGCCGTGGGCCGTCCCATCTGCTCGCCCATGATGATCGCGCATTCCAGGGCCTTGTAGAGCGAGGCATTGCCGGCCCGCAGGCTGTCGATATCGTCGAGCGCTTCGCCCGTCTCCCGTGCCCGCCAGACAATATCGCCATGGCGGGTTTGATGGGCGAGTACAAAGGTCATGGCCCGTTCGATCATCGGCCAGTATCGCGGCAATCGGTCGAAGGCCTTGAGGGCCAGAAGACTGCGCAGCGTGGTGACGGCCACATAGCCGGTGAAATTTGTGTCGCGGGCCTGGTCCGGAGCGCTGGCCACCAGGTGTCGATTGGTCTCGTCCATGGGCACGGATGCACCCAGATCCCCGGTGAACCCGCCATCCTCATCCTGCCGGTCGATCAGGCAGTCGAGCGCGCGAAACGCTGCATTGTCTGACCCCGCGATCGCTAGCCCCATCGTGCTTTCGCCGTGATTCCACGCATCCCAGATGCCCCCATCCACCCAGGAAATGGCGCCATCGGTATCCTGCAGGTCCTGGATGCGCCGGGCGCAGCTTTGGATGCGGGCGATCATCAATCAGGCCACCTTGTTGAAATACATCACGACGCTTTTGCCCAGAGCCGGATTGATTAGCTTTTCCAGTGTCCGGGTGATCCAGGGCGCTTGCAGCAGATCCCATTCCAGAAACCGGCGATAGGCGGCGACCAGGGGGTGGCTGTCCCGGTGTTCCCAGACCGCACATTGCAGCCACCAATAGGGCGAATGCAGCCCATGCGCCCAATGGCGATCTGTACGTCTGAACCCCTGTTTCTCGACGGCGTGACGCAGGTCCTGGTTCCGGAAAATGCGCACATGGCCGCCCGGTGTGTTCTGATAGCCCACCGAGAGGTCCCAGCAGATTTTCTCGGTCCAGTAACGCGGGACAGAGGCGGCGAACCGGCCATCCGGCTTCAGGATACGGGCAATTTCGGCCAGTACAGCATCCGGGTCATCCACATGTTCAAGGACTTCCGAACAGATCACGCGGTCAAAGCTGTTGTCCGTGAAGGGCAGGCGGGCGGCGTCTGCAGCCGAGACAACAGCAAAGCGTGTGTCGGACTGTGGCTCGGGGGGCGGCAGTTCGAAAAACCCGTCCAGCGATGCCTTGACCTCGCCCCAGGACAAATCCACGCCGACGACTTCCAGAGGCGTCTCCTGCCAGTACAGGGCGTGCAGATGACGGCCGCGGCCACAGCCCAGATCCAGCACGCGCATGCCCGCTTGCAGGTCCAGCTTGTCCATCTCGATGGTGAGCATCAGTGAATTCCTCGTTCGGCCAGGGCCTCAACATACAGCCGACTGGCTGTTCGGGCGTGGGATGACCAGTGAAATGCAGATCGGGCGCGTGCAATCGCGGCCTCTCCCAATTGCCGGCGTAACTCATCATCCTGCAAAAGCCGGTTGAGATTGGCTGCCAGGGCAGGGGCATCACCAGCGGGAGAGACGAGGCCGGTCTCGCCCACCACTTCAGGCAGGGCACCGCCATCGCTGGCCGCCACAGCGGCACCACAGGCCATGGCCTCGGCAGCGGGAAAGCCAAAGCCTTCAAACCGGGCCGGACAGGCCACGATGGAGGCTTCGCGATAGAGAGTCGCGATGTCTTCGCGGGTCAGGTTGGATCGTGTCTCCACCCGGTTTTCCAGGCCCAGGGATTGCAGGGCCCGCTTTGCGGGTCCATCGCGCAATTGACCAATGATCAGCAAGCGGGCGGTGTCATGGGTTCGGGCGGTCTCGGCAAAGGCCTTGATCAAAACATCCAGACCCTTGATGGGCGCATCGGCACTGGCGGTGGTGGCGATCAGGCCAGGGCGTCGGGCGACGCGATGATCGGCGTAAAACACCTGATGGTCGAGGCCATTAAACGCCACCCGCATGGTTTCGGGGCGTGTGCCATACAATGCGGCATGGGTATCGCGAGCGGCGGCTGACACGGCCAGGTGACGCGACAGCGCCCGACTTGTGCGGGCCTGCATTTTCACGAAACGATACCAGCGGCGCGTGAACAGGCGGTCCTTGAGCGATTGACCAGCCTCAAGTGCGAAGCGGCGATCGATCTCGATCGGGTGGTGCAGCGTGGTGATGACTGGCAGTGTCCGGTCAATGCGGACAAAGGGACTGGCCAGGGTTTGATTGTCGTGGATGACATCAAACCGGCCATGATGACGGGCGATATAGGCTTCCAGCCTGACACCGAAGGCGTAGAGCTCGCCGAAGGCACCGGTATTATGGCTCAGCCATTCCGCCATATCGGCCCAGGACCCCAGATGACGGGGACGCAGGGCCAGGAAGGCATTGGTCTCGGCAAACAGGTCCAGCGACGGCAGGGTGTCCAGCCCGATATCGGGATCCAGTTCGGGATAGGGCGGGCCGGAAACAACCGTGACCTCATGTCCCAGATCCGCAAGCGCCCGGGTCAGATTGCGGATATAGACGCCCTGGCCTCCAACATGCGGATGCGACCGGTATCCCGTGACAAGAACCCGCAAGGGCCGAACGGGTTGGTCCAGCGCGGAGGAATCCGGAAAACTGTTAGAGTTGAGTGCGTTATGCGTCATGGAGAGGTCAGGTGGCAGGGAGGAACCGTGCGAACCTAGCGAAGTGAACGGTGTTCGCCAAGCATCTGGCGCTTTGCGTCTGCGGTTGGGCGCGCTATGCGCAGGGCAAGGAGACACAAGAGATGTTCAGTCCGGCCCTTCGATTTGCCGTCTACTATGCGGCCTTTTATCTCGTCCTCGGGATGTATCTGCCCTATTTCCCGGCCTGGCTGGAAGGACGTGGGCTGACACCGGAATGGATTGGTATCCTGGTGGCCAGTGGCCTATTGGGACGTACGCTTGTGGCGCCCCTCGGGGCAAGATGGGCGGATACGGCGAATCGACGGCGCGATCCCATCCTGATTCTCGCCACGCTCTCCCTGCTGCTGTTTATTATTCATCTGCCCGTGTTTTCGCCCTGGATCCTGGCCGTGCTCGCCTTCCTGCTGGGTGGTGCCTATTTCGGGCAAATCCCGCTCGCGGACACATTTGCGCTGCGAACCGCGACGCGTCTGGGTTTTCCCTTCGGTCCGGTCCGCGCCTTTGGGTCGCTCTTTTTCATCCTGGCCAATTTCGGTGCGGGGGCCGCGCTGGGCGCGCTCGGGGCAGAATGGATCCTGACCCTGATCATTGCCGGGTCGATCCTGCTCGTCCTGACCAGCTGGACCTTGCCCCGCGGCCGCCGCCGCCGGCGCGGCCGGGTCGAGGATGCCCAGCTGACCAAGGTCGGACGGCTTTTGCGGGGGCCTTTTCTGTGGGCCTTGCTGGCCTCGGGCCTCATCCAGTCCTCCCACGGATTTTACTATGCCATGTCGGTTCTGGCCTGGACAGCGGATGGCTTGCCCTCGGTGACGATCGGCGCATTGTGGGCAACGGGCGTGGCAGCCGAGATCCTCTTTCTCTTTTGTTCCGGGCTCCCGTTTCTGCGCCGGTTAAGCCCGGGCGTTCTGTTGATGATGGGCGGAGCGGGCGGCATTGTGCGATGGGGGCTGACGGCTTTGTCTCCGCCGCTGGGCGTCCTGTTTCTCCTGCAGGCGCTACACGCCATGACATTTGCTGCCACCTTCCTGGGCTTCATGCGATATGCGGCGCAAGAGGTCCCCGACGATCAGGCCGCAACCGCTCAGGCGATGAATTCGGCTCTCGCGGGAGGTGGCATTACCGGTTTAGTGTCAGCTGTGTCCGGTCTGCTCTATGACGGCATGGGAACAGCAGGCTATATGGTCATGATCGTGCCGTGTTTTGTCGGTTTGCTGGCCGGATTGCGGCTTCGTTTACTGCGAAGCAAACCTTGATCCTCAAAAGGGATCAAAGGCGGTTTGTGAGAAAGAGCTGAAGGAATCGGCTAGAGTCGGTGTCATGAGGGGACAAGAACTCGAATTGCTCACACCAGCCCGGCTGGTCGTGACAGAGACGCACGGTCGCGTGTGTGTCGAGCCCCAGGGTGACTGGGTGATCGACACCGTCGGCGCCGTCGAAGATGAATTGCGCGCTCTGGCCAGTCGTGCGGACCCCTCCGCCATTGTTTACAGCTTCACCCAATTGGGCCGGATCGACACGGCAGGCGCCTATCTTCTGGGGCGTCTGACCCAGGATTGTGCCGACCCGGATGGTGATTTTCATTACCTCGACCATCACCCGGTCGCCCCCGGACTGATTGCGGAAGTGCGCCGCCGGACCCTCTCCTGTGCGCCCGTCAAGGCTCAGACCTACGGGTTCCGGGCCGCTGTGGCGCGTCTGGGTGCGGGTATCGAGGCCGCCTATCTGGAAGGATTGGGCACGCTGGGGTTTTTGGGACACACGCTCACAACAGCGGCCTCCACCGCTCTGCGGCCCTGGCGCTTCCGGCTGACCCCGACGGTCTGGGTGATGGAAGAGGCGGGTGTGAACGCCATGCCCATCATCGCCGTCCTGTCGTTTTTCATTGGTGCCGTGATTGCGTTCATGGGCGCCAACCTGTTGCAGACCTTGGGCATGACGGTGTTTACGGTCGACCTGGTCGCGGTGACGGTCCTGCGCGAATTCGGTGTGCTCATCACCGCGATCATGCTGGCTGGGCGCTCGGATTCGGCGTTTACCGCATCGATCGGCTCCATGAAGATGCAGCAGGAAATCGATGCCATGAAAGTGCTGGGCATTGATCCGTTTGAAGCGATTGTCCTGCCGCGTGTCATCGCTTGTACCTTGATGGCACCGCTCCTGACCTTTGGTGGCATGGTTGCCGGTATTGCTGGCGGCATGGTTGTGGCCTGGTCCACGGACCTGCAGATCTCTCCCACCATGTTCATCACGCGCATGCACGAAAACACCGATTGGTCCCATTTCATGGTTGGCATGTCCAAGGCACCGGTCTTCGGACTGGTCATCGCCATTATCGGCTGTCGCCAGGGCATGGAAGTCGGCGGGGATGTGGAAAGCCTGGGGCGCCGCACCACGGCCTCTGTTGTGCAGTCGATTTTTGCGGTCATCGTGATCGATGCGATCTTTGCCATGATGTATCTGGAGCTCGGCATATGAGTGAGGACATCATCATCGAGGCGCGCAATCTGCGCACGGCCTTTGGTGAGCATGTCGTTCACCAGCATCTCGATCTCCAGATCCGGCGCGGTGAGATCCTCGGCCTGGTCGGCGGGTCGGGCACGGGCAAGTCCGTGCTTTTGAACACCGTACTCGGTCTCAAATCCGCCGACGGGGGCGATATCCTGTTCGAGGGACGGTCGATGGCGGCCATGTCCAACGAGGAACGTCGTCTGATTGAAAGTCGCTGGGGTGTGCTCTTTCAGAATGGTGCGCTGTTTTCCGCCCTGACGGTGAAGGAAAATGTCATGGCGCCGATGCGTGAGCATGTCGAGCTGTCTGCACGCCTGATGGAAGAGATCGCCGACATGAAAATCGGCCTGGCGGGCCTGCCTCCAGAGGCGGGTAATCGGTTCCCGTCCGAGCTTTCGGGCGGTATGCGCAAGCGTGCGGCGCTGGCCCGGTCGCTGGCGCTTGATCCGAGCGTTCTGTTTCTGGACGAGCCGACTGCGGGCCTGGATCCGATCGGTGCGGCGGCCTTCGACAGCCTGATCCTGGAGTTGTCGCGGGCGCTGGGGCTGACCGTGTTCATGATCACTCACGATCTGGACAGTCTGCATGCCATCTGTGACCGCGTGGCGGTTCTGGCGGACAAGAAAGTGGAGGCCGTGGCCCCCATTCCGGAATTGATGAGACATCCCCATCCCTGGATTCAGGAATATTTCAACGGGCCGCGCGGGCGTGCGGCTCAGGCCGGTCTTTAGGGATCGGATAAGGAGAGCGTTATGGAAACGAAAGCGCATCACGTTTTGGTCGGCTTGTTTGCCATCATCCTCGTGGCCGCCGGTGGTTTCTTCTTCCTCTGGCTGGCGAAAGTCTCCTTCGATCAGGAATTCTCCGAATACGACATCGTTTTCGAAGGGCCTGTGCGGGGGTTGAACGAGGCCAGTGAGGTCCGGTTCAATGGTATCCAGGTGGGCGAGGTGACCGATATCGGTCTTGATCCTCAAAATCCGAACCGGGTTATCGCGCGGATCCGCGTGTTAGCGCAGACCCCGATCCGGGTGGATAGTTTCGCGCAGCTCGAACCCCAGGGCCTGACGGGGTTGAACTATGTACAGCTGTCCGGTGGCTCTCCTGACGCACCGCGCCTGTACAGTCCGCCCAATCGCACACCGCCGCGCATTATCGCGCGACAGGCCCAGCTGGAAGGCTTGTTCGAGGGCTCGGAAAACGTTCTGGATGCGGCCCAGCAGACCTTGCTGAGACTATCGCGCCTGATGAGCGACGAGAATATCGATGAGGTCTCGCAGACCATTGAAAACATCGAGGAGATCACGGCGCAGCTGGCCGAGGAGCGTGAGCTTTTGTCGGATATGCGCCGGGCTGTGAACCAGCTCGACCAGACTGCACAGGACATCTCCCGCGCCGCCGAAAGCATGGACCGGTTTGCCAATACCGCGACGGGTTTTGTGGAAGATAATCTCACCCCGGCGGTGGCGGAAATGCAGCTTGCGGCCCTGGAAGTGAACCGCGCGGCCGTCGACACGGATATTCTGATGCAGTCTGTCACGCCGCCTTTGCAGGACTTCGCCCACAATGGTCTTGGCGATATCACGCTGGCCGCCGGCGACCTGCGTCGTCTTGTTGAAACACTCGAGCGTATTGCCCTGGAAATCGAACAGAGCCCGGGCAGCTTTATCGCCGGTGACACTGTTCAAGAAGTGGAGGTTCCGCGATGAGCCGTAAACTGCCCTTGCTTCGAGGCCTTTTGATGGGCCTGGCAGCCTTGTCTGTTTCCGCCTGTGTGTCGGTCCTGCCCGAGGCTGAGCCCGTCGACATCTATCGGTTGAGCCCGCCGCAACCTGTCGAGTGGTCGGGTGACGATTGGACGGTGGTCAGGGTGGATCTGCCCCAGGCGCCGCGCGCACTGGCCAATGATCACATCGCGGTCATCGGTGAAACACGCTCGATCGCCTATTTGGCCGGCGCCCGCTGGATCAATACCACGCCGCGTATGATCCAGACCCTGATTGTCGAAACGCTGGATTCCGATGCCACACCCTTGGTGCCGGCTCGTCCGGAAGATGCAGTCCAGACTGATTTCATCCTGCGTATGGACCTACGAGAGTTTGAGGCCGTCTACGATCAGGGGGCCAATCGCGCGCCGCTGGTGACCGTGCGTATCGCGGCCCGCTTGATGCGGTCGGATGATCGCAGCTTTGTCGGCGGACGTGTATTCACCTCCACCTCACGGGCGGACGGGAACTCGGCCGGGGCGATAGTCCGGGCGTTCGACCAGTCCTCGCACGAGGCCGCGAATGAGCTGGCAGGCTGGATGGCCCAACACGCGATGGATACGCCGTCTGGAAGCTAGAGTCTGAAACTTGGTCCCGACATCACAACGCCCCCGGCTCGCCGGGGGCGTTGTGACGCGAGCGTTCAGTTCACGCGCGTTCAGTTCAGATTGGGCCAGATCAGGTCCGGTCCTTGGGATCGGTTTCGTCATCACCGGGCATGGATGAAAGCAGATCTTTCCAGCGCCAGCCCGGTTCCGTGCCGCGCTCGGCGACTGGTTTGTCCAGTGGCGGATCCGTTTTCTCAAGCCTTTGCGCGGCCTTCTCGGAGGGCATGACGCGGCCCCGCTCCGGAAAGCCGATCGTGTTTTCTGCGCGCAGCTCGGTCTTGCCGGACTTGCCACCTGACTTGCCGCCAGACTTGCCAGCGGGCTTGGGGGTTTTGGACGGGACCTCTTCCGTGTCCGTAGGGGCTTCAGAGGCAGAGATCTCATTGCTGCGCCGGGCCAGCGGGTCGGGCAATTCATTGATGCCCAGTTCTGGCGCACGACGCCCGCCGGCAACAGATCCCATGCGCAACATGAAATCGCTGAGGAGTTCATAATTCTGGCGGATGCGCGACTGGAAGGCGGCATCGATTTCCTGGCTTTCCTCGGCCGCGGCCAGTGCGGCGGAGTTGAGGCCATCCAGTCCGCGACGCAGCACGTCCACGGTCTCCTGCGCGCGTTCGCGAGCGGTTTCGGGCAGGGCAGCAAGCCGCTCGGTCATCTTCTCCAGATGCCGTTCCACGGTCTGGCTCTCGGCTCGGGCGCTCGCGAGTACGGCTTCAAGACGGCGTTTGACACTTTCGGCGGCGTCATCCGCGGCCTTGGAAGCGCGCGTGGTGAGTTTCTCGGCTTCTGCGAGGCGAGCCTGGAAGGCTTCGTCGGAGCGACGAGCCGCCTCAAACGCAGCCTCATTCGTCCGTTGAACGCTGTCATCTACCCGGTCGGCCTGCGCCTCGATGGCATTCATGGCGGCATCGGAGATTGACTTGGCTTCCTGGGCAGCTGCGACCAGCCGGGCGAGGGCACTCTCGTGAGACTGGGCGGCGCGGTCGGACTCGCGCTGGATATCATCAGCCAGGCCGCTGGCTCGGTTAAAGGCCGCATCGACGGCGTCGCTGAAGGCCTGGGCACCCTGGGACGCCGCGGAATTGAGAGCGTCTGCCCCGTCGCGCGCTGTGGTGGCCATAACGTCGAGCTCGGCGCGGTGGAAGTCCAGGGCCGCGGCGATCTTCTCCTGTTCTTGGCGCAAGGCTTCACCGGCATCCTGCAGACGTTTGCGGTGTTTCAGATAGGCCGCATCCAGATTCTCCGAGCGCTCCTTGAGCGTTTCGGACATGTCGCGCAATTCGCTGGCCCGATCCGTTAGGGTGGAGGAGGCGCGGTCGCTCTGTTCGGAAATGGCGGCGCCGGCATCTACCAGGTTGTCCACGCTGGCCCGCAGACGTTTTTCGCTGTCATGAGCCTGGCTGGCTGCGAGTTCGGCGGCGGCAACCACCATTTTGGACTGGTCGGAGATCGCATTGGCGATCAGGGCGGCCTTGTCATCCAGGGATTCAGAGACTTCGCCCAGGCGTTGACGTTCGCGACGCAGGCCGGTCAGCAGGGTTTCGGTGCGCTCGCGTGCGTCATCCGCCGACGTTTCCAGCGTTTCCGCGTGATGGCTGATGACTTCTTCCATCGCCGCGAGGCGGGCGAGGGCGCTTTCCAGCGCAGCATTGATGCGCTCGACCTCGGAGGTCACGGCGCCGGAAAGGGTCTGGATTTCCGCCTGGGCATGACCGGCCGGAGCGGACAGGCGCGTGACGGCCGCACCGACCTGGCGGGCATAGTGACCATTGCGCACAATTTCGCGCGCCAGTAATCCGCACATGATGAACAGCAGAGCGGGCGCGACCGCGAAGATTCCAAGACCAGCCAGTTGGGTATAGGTGAGCTCGCCCAGCATGTTGAGCGAGGCGATGTTCTGATACCCGACGAGATAGGCCGCACTGCCGCCGATCCACAACAGGGCAAATGTCGTGCCCAGCCAGACCAGCCATCCCCCGCCGGGCGGCGTGGTGGGTGCGCGGTCTGCCTCATCGCTCGCACCGGTGTGCGAATGGCCAGGTGTGACATCGCGCTGCCCGGTTTCTGTCAGGGCGCGCGCGGCCTGGGATTCGGCCATTTCCATTTCGGCTAGTGAGATCGAAGTCTCTCGCGTGGTCTCGGTCATTGATCGCTCAAACGCTGTTTCAGGTGCGGGCCGTGTCCGGACCGACCCGTCGCCAGGCCAGGGCCTGATCATTCGGGGGCGGGGACAAGATGGCTGCATTCTGCGGCCTGTCGCACGGCATCCTCACGGGATCCAAGACGCTACGATACATGCACACGCGCGGGTGCGACACAGATATTCTATTAAAGAAACGTGTATTGCGCCACGGTCTAGCTGCTGTAGACCGGCTTTTCCTCGACGATTTCCACGGGAAGAAGCACCGGCAGGCCCAGCGAGGGCACGCTGCAGCCCGTGTCTGCGGTCAGCGCGCGGAAGCCCCCATCTTCATCCGTATAGATCAGATGTTCGATATGCTGGACTTCAGGCGGGACAGCGGCACACGGATCGACGGGCTGGTAATCCACCCCGACAAAAAAGAATGCGGCTCCAATCACCCATTCCAGAATTTCGATCAATGACTGGATCATCTCCCAGCCTCCGTGTGCGCGTGCTCTTTTTGGCGTGACTTGATATTGAGATCAATTCACAGTCTGCGTGAGGGGGGTGAATTTTCGGTAAGGTCCGGGGCGGGGCTTCGGGCTGGACCCTTAGGGGGCGGCCCTGTTAAGCACTCTACCAGGACGTTTCAGGGGGATATCATGGCGCAGACACCACGTCAGGACCGGCATCACAGTATCGACATCCTGCGCGGCTTTGCCGTTCTGGGTATCTTGATGATGAATATCGGCGCGTTCGCCATGGTGTTCGAGGCTTATTCCTATCCTCTGGCCCATATGGACATGACGGGTATCAATGCCACGATCTGGACCATCCAGCACACATTCTTCGCCTATAAATTCGTGACGATTTTCTCGGCGCTATTCGGTGCGGGCGTGGTTTTGATGCTCGGCGAGGGGCAGGATGCCAAGCTGGGTATCCATTATCGTCGCATGGGCTGGCTGCTGCTGATCGGCATGATCCACGCCTATGTGTTCTGGTTCGGTGATATTTTGGTGCCCTATGCGCTGTGCGGTTTCATTATCGTGCTGGCACGGCGCATGCCGGCCCACCGCCTGTTTATCTGGGGCGGTGTTTTGATCACCATTACCGGACTGTTGAGCATGGGGCTCTATGCGGCCTTCCAGCTCGTGCCCGGCGATATGGACGCCACGGAAATGGGCATGGCCCTGACTGATGACGCTCTGGCCGAACGTGTGGCACTGTATCAATCCGGTTTCCTGGACCGGCTGCCATCCAACCTGACCAATGCGATCATCTTGCAATTTTTCCAGATGATTGGGTTCTCCGGTCGGCTGATCGGCGTGATGTTTGTGGGCATGGCCCTATTCAAGTCCGGCTTCTTGACCCTGGGCTGGGAGCGACGCCACTACATGCTGTCCGGTGCCGCAACGGGTGTTCTGGGTGTGGGACTGTGCCTGTGGGCCTCGCTCAGCCATCTCAATAGCGGGTTCGACCTGCGTGAGTTCTGGAAGGGCGAAAGCGTGATGTATGTCGGCTCGCTGCTGCTGGCCTATGCCTATGCAGCCGGTGTGATGCTGTTAGCAGGCCTGAAGGGGCTGCAGGGTCTGTTGGTGCCGTTCCGAGATGCGGGGCGTATGGCCTTCACTAATTATCTCACCCAGACGCTGATCATGACTTTCATCTTTGTCGGCTTCCCGGGGCTGGGACTGTTTGGCACGGTCGAACGAAGCGGACAGTTCCTGATCGTCATCGCCGTCTGGGCGCTGCAACTGGTCTGGTCACCGCTCTGGCTGGCGCGGTATCGGTTTGGTCCGCTGGAATGGCTGTGGCGGTCACTGACCTATGGACGCTTCCAGCCGATGCGCAAGTCGGCGACTTCCGAAGCGAAGAGCTGACGAGTCCTAGCCCGCCTCGGCGTCCGGCTGGTTTTCCGGAGCCGCGTCGATAAAGGCGGGCAGGGCCCGGGCGGCGATATCGGCGGCCAGCAGGGTCGGGAATTCTTCGACATCCACGCCCCACCGGCGGGCATTATAGAGTTGAGGGACCAGATAGACCTCGGCCAGTCCGGGATGCTCCCCCCACAGAAAATCTCCCGGCCGTTTGGCGGTGCGGACCATATCGTTCAAGGCGCGCAGCCCGGGCACCATCCAGCGCTGGGCCCAGGCTTTCATGGAGTCCATGCCCTGGCCGTCCAGCGCAGCAGCGGCCTTGAGCACACGCAAATTCTGCAAGGGGTGAATATCGCATCCGATCACGGCCGCCCAGCCGCGCACTATGGCCCGGTCTGCCGGTGCAGACGGCAGAAGTGCGGGTTCGGGCCAGGTCTCCTCGATCCACTCCACAATGGCGGGGGACTGGACGAGTGCCTGCGAGCCGTGTTTGAGAACGGGGACCAGTCCCTGGGGCTGCTGGGCGAGCCACGCCTCTGTCGTTTGTTCGCCCGCTTTCAGGTTCACCGCAACCTGCTCATAGTCCAGGCCCTTCAGGTTGAGTGCGATACGCAGGCGATAGGCGGCACTCGATCGCCAATAGCCATAGAGGGTTAGCGGAGCGGTCTTCATTGTGGTCCTGTGTCATCGAGCGTGACATCGAGGGGCGCCAGCCCCTCGATCCGCGCGTTCAATGTCTGTCCGGGCTGGATCGGGCCGACACCGGCGGGTGTGCCCGTGAAGATCAGATCGCCGGCCTGGAGTGTGAAATAGGTGTTCAGCGTCTCCAGCAATTCGCGGCCGCCCAGGATCATCTCGCTGAGATCGCCCGTCTGGCGCCGAGTGCCATCAACATCCAGCGTGATACTGCCTGTGACCGGTACGGGGCCAGGCCTGATCGGACCGATGGGGGCAGAGGCCTCAAATGATTTGGCGATTTCCCAGGGCGCGCCCTTGTCTTTCATTCGTTTTTGCTGATCGCGCCGCGTCAGATCAATCCCGGTGGCCGCGCCGAACACGCCGTCCGGACCGATTGCAATAACCAGTTCGACTTCATGGTGAAGGTCGTTCGTCGCGGCGGGGAAAGGGAGGTGGGCTGCAGTGGTGGCCGCGATGGCCGGTTTCATGAAAAAGATCGGCTCGGCGGGCGAGTTCATTTCGCGGGCATGTTCGGCGTAATTGCGCCCGACACAGAATATGCGGTGAACGGGGAAGCGGGCATCCATACCCGTTACGGGCAGGCAGACCGGTGCAGGCGGGGCAAAGACGGTGCGCGGCGAGGTGTTCATGAGGCTATGCTTAACGTGTGGCGTCCCGAAAATCGATCAGAGAAAATAGTTGCAAATGATACTAGTTTCCGGCAGGAGGGGGTCAAATGTGCGCCAATTCCGGCGTTATTAGACCAGGGAGCCCGGACATGACCGATATCCACGAAAACCCGCTCGGCACCGACGGATTCGAGTTTGTTGAATTCTCCAGCGACAATCCCGAAGCCCTCGCGGACCTGTTTACCCGCATGGGCTTCACGGCTGTCGCCAAACACAAGACCAAGGATATCGTGCGCTATAAACAGGGCGATACGACTTTCCTGCTGAACCGCGAAAACGAAGGCCAGGCGGCAGAGTTCCGCAAACAGCACGGCCCGTCGGCCAATGCCATGGCCTTCCGTGTCAAGGACGCCAAGAAAGCCTTCGACATGGCGATCGAGCGTGGTGCGAAAGCCTATACACAGGGTGTGTGGGCGGATGCGGACGCGATCCCGGCCATTTATGGCATTGGTGACTCGGTCCTCTATCTGGTTGACACCTATGGCGAAGACACGCTCTACGACACATTCTTCGATCCGATTGAAGGGGCTGTCGATACCGGTGGTGTTGGTCTGGATGTCCTCGATCACCTGACCCACAATGTCTTCAATGGCGCAATGGACAAATGGGCGGGCTTCTATGAAGACGTCTTCAACTTCCGCGAAATCCGCTATTTCGACATCAAGGGCAAACACACGGGTCTTCTGTCTCGTGCGATGACCGGTGCCTGCGGCAAGCTGAAAATCCCGCTGAACGAAAGCTCCGACGACCAGTCCCAGATCTCGGAATATCTGCGTGACTATAATGGTGAGGGCATTCAGCACATCGCCATGACCACGCCGGACATCTATGCCACGGTCGACAAGCTGCGCGAGAACGGCCTGATCCTGCAGGATACGCCGGAAACCTATTATGAGCTGATCGATACACGTCTGCCTGGTCATGGCGAGCCTGTGGAAGAGCTGCGCAAGCGCCGCATTCTCCTCGATGGCGACCCGGCCAATGGTGATGGCCTGCTGCTGCAGATCTTCACCGCGACTTGCATTGGACCGATTTTCTTTGAAATCATCCAGCGCAAGGGCAATGAAGGTTTCGGCGAGGGCAATTTCAAGGCCTTGTTCGAATCCATCGAACTGGACCAGGTCCGTCGCGGTGTGATCAAGACGGACGAACCTGCGGAGTAATCCCCTGGCGGCTGACAACCCAACTTCGACCGAGGCTCAATCGGTATCGCTGGCAGAGGGCCTGCGCCTGCAGGCCTATCTGCCCTACCGGCTTTCGGTCACGTCGAACGAGGTCAGCCGCCTGATTGCCCAAGCCTATCAGGCCCGGTTCGGGCTCTCCATCTGGGAGTGGCGTGTTATTGCCGTCCTGGGCGAAGAGGGGGACGTCACGGCTCAGCAGGTCTGTGAAGCCACCGCCATGGACAAGGTGACGGTCAGTCGGGCGGTTCGTGCGCTGGCAGAGCGTGGCCTTGTACAGCGTCGCCCCCATGATCACGACAAACGCGCCACTGTGTTGAGTCTGTCGTCTGAAGGTCAGGCAATCTATTCGGAAATTGCCCCGATCGCCCTGAAAGTGGAGGCCGAGCTGTTACACGCGCTGTCTCCCTCTGAGGTGCGGATATTGTCCGATCTTCTCGAGCGAGTCCGTCAGGCCGCGTCCCGGCTGGGGGATTGACGGCGTTCAAGCCGGTCATGGCACTGGCGGCTGATACGCCCTGATGCGAGCATGGCCATCAGTGTGGATGCGGCAAACACAAAGACGCCGATCTGCGGTGTGGCACCGAAAACAAGGCTGTCACGCAGGCTGAAGACAATCAGCGCGACGACGAGCACATCGGCCATCGACCATTTTCCCAGAAACTCCAGCCTGCGAAGGGCGCGAGCGCTCAAGGGCGGCCCTCGCCTGAATTGAATGCGCCAGAGCAGGGCCAGTTTGGTCACGGGAAAGGCGATGGAAAACAAAGCCACGAGTGCAGAGAGCAGATACTCGCCATCGTCAAACAAGGCGAAGGTCAATCCGCCTATGCTGTGCACATCACTCCAGAAGGCGAAGTGAACCGTTTCCAGTGATGGCAGGGTCAGGCCAAGCGGCAGGGCCAGGCTGGCCACAAGAATGAGAGCGGTTGTCAGTTGACCCTCGCGTGTATCTGCCAGCGCCCGGTATTGTGACATGCTCATCTCCCCTGTCTTCAAAGGAATATGAGGAATGCGGCCATAATAGGGAGCGCACACGCTTCGATTGCTGCGCCCGCGCAGACAATCAATAGGAAGTTTAGTTTCGAAATTGTCCGTAGAGTAACCAAGCAGAACATGTGAAAGAGCAATACAGATCTGCTTGGTATTCATATGCAACAATCTATAAAGTCCTAATTTCAGTAATATTGTATGAGCAACTGCAAAACTGGTTGCTTCAGAAGGGTTTGGTTAATGACTGAAGTTTAGTTCCCTCAAACAACGCCGAAGAATACGGCGAAGGATACGAAGAAGGGATCTATCCGATGCGCAAGCTTTTCCTCTCCCTGCTGTGCGGTGCCGCAATGATTGCGCCTGCCGCAGCAGAAACGACGCAACGCGATCTTGAAGTTATCGGTCGTGCTCTGGGTTTTGTTGAAGGCGCCAGTGGTACTGACCGCGTTGTGGCCATTGTCTATGACGGCGGGAGCGAGGCTGAGGCCCAGGCTCTGGCCAGTACGATGGCCGGCGGTTTGTCTGCAGGCCGTGTGACATTGAATGCCCGACTGGTTCCTCTTGGGGATTTGTCGGGTCTGGCCGGTGCTGATGCGGCCGTGCTTCTTGGAGCCGCAGCCGGTGATGCCGGTGTGTTTGGTTCCGCCAGCGGCCAGGGTGTCATGACGGTCTCCACGGATATGGGCTGTGTTGAGAGCGGTCAGTGCGTGATGGGCGTTCAGAGCGCTCCGTCCGTGCGGATTGTTGTGAATGGTGGCGCACGGGATGCGTCCTCCGTCTCCTTCTCCGCCGCCTTCGCCATGATGATTGAAGAAATCTAGTCCCGCAAAGACAGACAGGACAAGACAATGACAATTCGCACTCTCCTCTCCTCCGCCTCCGCCCTGGCCGCAACAGCGCTTTTGACCTCCGGCGCACTGGCCCAGACGCTTGATTACACAGCCATGAGCGAACTGTTCGGCGAGCCGGTCACGGCTGGCGCAACAGGCGCACCGCAGCGCTCTTCGGACGTTCCGGCTACGATGATCATCATCACCCAGGACGATATCGCCCGCACGCCGGAATACGACATCCCGGGCGTTCTGCGTCACCATGCCGGCCTGAATGTCAATCGCTACGCTTTCGGGGATGGCCAGGTTTCCATTCGCGGCGCCGCGACGGGTTATACGCCGCGCCTTCTGGTGCTGGTGAACGGCCGTGACGTCTATCTCGATAGCTATGGCTATACGGCCTGGTCGACCCTGCCGGTCCAGCTGGACGAGATCCAGCAAATCGAAGTGGTCAAGGGCCCGCAATCCGCGCTCTACGGTTTCAACGCCGTGGCTGGTGTGATCAACATCATCACCCGCAATCCGCAGCAAGGTGACTATGCCAATGTGCGTGTTAATGCAGGCGGTAGCGAGTATTCAGATGTGGCCCTGACGGCCGGTTATGCATTGGGTGAGCGCTTCGCTGTGCGCGCCTCCTACGGTACCACAGAGAGCAATGAGTTCACGCCTGTGGACGGTAACAGCTATGCAGAGCTCCTGGCGCTCGGAGATGGAAATTTCCAGCGTGAAACCGGTGCGCTCGAAGTCCGCATGGGTCTCACCGACAAGGTCACCTTGTCCGCGGAAGCGACGTTTTCCGATGTCGAACAGTCTGAAATGGGCTCGATCTACTACGCAGGTCGCTCACACTATGAGCTTGAAAGCTATAAGGGCGAGCTGGAAGCCGACACAGACTATGGTTTTATCACGCTGACCGCGTATCAGAACCAGTCCGAAATTCGCTACGCTTTCGGGCCGTTGTCTTCTGAACTGACAACATTGCGGGCTCAGAACCTTTTCAAGCTGGGATCCAATGACACGGTTCGTCTGTCCGTCGAGTATCGCGACGGGGAAGCACAATCCTTCCCGGACCCGACGTCGGGCGATTTCGGATATGAGAGCTTCGCCGTTTCCGGCATGTGGTCGCACAAATTCTCCAACAGTCTCGATCTGACCCTGGCCGGTCGTTTCGACAGCGTGGAGTGGAGCCGCGACGGCAGCCCGAACCCAGCGCTGTATGCCTTCTCCCAGGCGGATTATGATCAGAGCATTGAGGAGTTTTCCTACAATGCCGCCCTGGTCTGGCGTCCCGAATTTGGCGGATCGGTTCGTGCGATGGCCTCTCGTGGCATCCAGGCCCCAACGATGTTTGATTATGGGTTTGCCATGTATTTCGACATCGCGCCGGGCTTCGGAATTGCCCTGATGGGTAATCCGGCGATCGAACCGTCCATCGTCGACAATCTCGAACTGGCCTATGACCGCACGCTGTCCAACGGTATTGAGTTCCGCGGTGCGGTATTCTTCCAGACGACAGAAGATGTGAAAGGCGCATTCGGATCGGGCTTCGATATCCTGCCGCCGAATGCACCGGCACCGACAATCCTCTTCGACAATCGCGGTGACACCGAGATTTATGGGGGTGAGGTCAGCCTGTCAGGTGACTTCCGGGAAAACTTCGACTGGGACCTCAACTATACGTACCAGTCAGCAGATGATGACCTGGCAGTCTTCAGCGTTGAAACATCGCTGAATTTTGAAGAAGCCACGCCGGAACACTTGATCAATGCACATCTCGGCTGGAGCGACGGACCGCTCTCTCTGAATGGATATGTCAACTATGTTTCGGGCACACAGATGCCGGGACAATATGATTTCGGCATCACTGAGCTGCGGGACATTCCGGCAGCCTGGGGTGTGTCCTTCCAGGCCGGGTATGATGTGAATGAACACCTTGGTGTGCGTATCAATGCTCAAAATGTGAGTTATGGCGACGGTGAGATGGTGAATACTCACCATCAGAACGAGGCTCGCTATTGGCTGAGCCTGGTGGGCCGCTACTAAGGCCAAGATATGCCCCTGCCTTCGGGCGGGGGCATTTTTCTCTGTTGTGTTGTTAACCACAACTTCAGGCGTCTGGCAGACACTGAGCATTGCCTAAGTTTTTGAGAGATAACGCAAAAGTACGAAATGGGCGCGGAATATACCAAGGGTTGTGGTGCGCCAGGGAGAGTTGGTCATGATTAAGGGCCTGATGTCTAAACTGAGTATCGCACAGACCTTTGCGGTGACGCCGATCGCGGCTGTTCTCGCCTTGGCGCTGGTGGCCGGATTGGGAGCAATCTCCCTGAATTCCGGATCGTCCACGCAGGCCGAAGTCGTCGATTCAATGGAAGTCAGCGTGGAGCTCACCGCGCTGCGTGCCCGTCTTGAGACGATCAACGCTCAGACCTTCCAACTGATTACAAACCAGGCTGCGGGCCAGGCGACGGATGTTGCAGGCGGATTTGCCACCATCATTGCCGATGCTGAGGCCCTGTCCGCTGATGTGTCCGCACTGCAGGCGGCATCCGAGGACGCCGAGCTGAACGCGACTCTCGCGACGATTGTCGAGCAGCTAGGTCTTTACAAGGATGCTCTGGATTTTGTGGGGCAGATGCTGGAACTGGATTTCGCCAGCTCTGTTGCCTTCCTCACGCCCTTTGATGATGTTTTCAAACAGTTGAGCGCTGACCTTGAAGGTGCGGCTCATGCGTCAGTTGCGGCGTCGATGGCCCGGACGGCGGAAGCCCAGGCGGCTGCGACGCGGGCTGTCTGGACCTTTGTGGGGCTGGCCGTGTTTGCCGGTGTGGCCATGTTTGCTCTGGCCAGTGTGTTTGGCCGCAATGTCGCGCGTTCTGTCAACGAGATTGCTGGCGCAACCGAGCGCCTGGCGGATGGTGATTATCATCTCGACATCGACGGACTGGAGCGTTCGGACGAGCTGGGTGCTGTGGTCAAGAGCCTGCGTAAATTCCGCGACAACGCCCTCAAAGCCGAGGATCTGGAAGCGGATCAACGCGCCCTGGCTGAAGCCAATGAACGCCGTGCCGAGGCGGTGAACCGTCTGGCCCAGGATTTCGATCGTGAAGTGACCGAATTGCTCGGCGAGGTCAGCCAGGCCTGTGAAGGTATGATGGGCATGTCCGAACAGCTGTCCCAGGCCGCGTCCAGTGGCTCGGAGATGAGCGGGCAGATGGCGCAGTCAGCGGCTGAGGCCTCCGCTAATGTGGAATCCGTCGCTGCGGCATCGGAGGAGCTGACGGCCTCGATCCATGAAGTCGTTCAACAGATCCAGTCCTCGTCTGATATGGCCGCCCAGGCGGATGAGCGCTCCCAGGCCGTTCATGGTGTGGTGAACAATCTGGGTGATGCAGCCCAGCAAATCGGCCATGTCATTCAGTTGATCAATGATATCTCCGAGCAGACCAATCTGCTGGCGCTCAACGCCACGATCGAGGCCGCGCGTGCCGGTGAGGCAGGCAAGGGTTTTGCTGTGGTCGCTGCCGAGGTGAAATCCCTGGCCAGCCAGACAGCGCAGGCCACCGATGATATTCGCGACCAGATCCAGGCGATCCAGGATGCCGCCGAAAGCTCCTCGCAATCGATCGAGGAAGTGACACGGGCCGTCGCCAATATCTCCCGTGCCTCCTCGGCCATTGCGGCTGCAGCCGAAGAGCAAAGTGCCTCGACGCGCGAAATCTCTGGTTCGGTTCAACAGGCCGCCATGAGCGCCCGCAATGTGTCGGAGAATGTGGATGCCGTGTCCAACTCGGCGATGCAGACCGGCGACGCGTCGCAGGAAGTGCTCAAGGCCGTGCGCACCGTGACGGAACGGGCTGATCGCCTGAACGCCACAGTGTCCACCTTCCTGGGTGACGTGCGTGCCGCGGGCTAGCAGCGCCCCTCACACGGAATGAAACTGTCACGACGCCCGGCCTCTGGTCGGGCGTTTGGCGTTGTGTCCAGGTTTGCTTCGATGCGGGTGTCGTCACTTTTATGCGGCGTTAATCATAGATCCAGAAGCGCCGTGAATCCCGTCTCGAACTATGTCAGTCTCCACGCCTACGGGAGGACACCATGTTCGAAACGCAGACCTTTCAAGAGGCGCCCCTTTTTGATGCAGACCATCTGGCCCGCTATACGGGCGGGGATGAGGAGCTGCGCGATGAACTCCTGACACTCATGCGCATTCAGGCCGAGACCTGTCTGGAGGCGATGGCCCAGGCCACCGACAGCGAGAGCTGGCGTGCGGCAACCCACACGCTCAAGGGCTCTGCCCGTGGTGTGGGGGCGTTTGCCCTGGGTGAGATCTGTGAAGCGGCCGAAGAGGCTGTGCCATCCGCCTGGCCCGCCGTGGTCCACCACATTCGTGAAACCGTATTGAAGACTGAGGCCAGCCTTCCCGGGCGCAAGTCCCACGCGGCCTAGCTGTCAGCGCTTTCGCGCGTTGAGTCCCAGATCTCAAACTCATAGCGGATGGATTGTTCGATCAGCTCGCGCCAGACCGGTTCCGCGAGCGTGACCGGAAGTCCGCACTTCTCGGCTTCCGCCTTGACCTTGCTCACCACATCCTCGATCCGCCAGTCATCGCGGACGGCACCCCGGTCCGGTTTGATGCGGGCTGCGGCGCGCATATAGCCCGCGCGTGTCGTGATCAAGGCCACAAGTTGCCGATCAAGAGCGTCCACACCCTCGCGCACCTCAGCCATGCTGGTGCAGTCTTCTGGAGCGAGTGGCGGGGTATTCGTCGGAACAGCCATGGAAACAGCCTTGCAAATCACTAGGAGACCCTCTTATAGGCGGGGGAGGGGATTGCCCCAAGAGGCCGGACTGTCACAGGGTTGGCCTGACGCTGCCAAGGAGACGATCGCATGAGCACTTCATCCATTCTCTACGGAGACCACCGCAGCGGAAACTGCCTCAAGGTGAAATGGACAGCGCATTATTTGGACATGGATTATGCCTGGCGTGACATCGATATCTTGAGCGGACAAACCCGCTCGGAGGAGTTCTTGGCGATTAATCCAGCCGGCCAGGTGCCCTGTCTGGTCCGACCAGACGGCCGGGTTCTGGCCCAGTCCAATGCCATCATCACCTTCCTGGCGGAAGG
The DNA here is from genome assembly GCF_047308265.1 of Maricaulis sp. D1M11. Taxonomy (NCBI): domain Bacteria; kingdom Pseudomonadati; phylum Pseudomonadota; class Alphaproteobacteria; order Maricaulales; family Maricaulaceae; genus Maricaulis; species Maricaulis sp. D1M11. The sequence continues at coordinate 218,875 of NZ_JBKQWY010000005.1, read as the reverse complement.
GACAGATCTGATCCCGAACGATCCGTTTGACCGTGCAAAAATGTTCGAGTGGATGTTCTGGGAACAATACAGCCATGAACCCTATATTGCGGTGCGGCGTTTCCAGAAAGCCTATCGCCAGCTGGGCGATGATGAGATCGATCCGGAACTCCTCGCCCGGGGCCGCCGTGCGCTGGGGGTCATGGAGATGCGTTTGCTGTCTCGCGACTTCCTGGTCGCCGACCGTCCGACACTCGCCGATATCGCGCTTGTCGCCTATACACGCATGGCGGATGAGGGCGGGTTTGACCTCGATGAATTCCTCAATGTGCGGGGCTGGATAGCCCGTGTCGACCAGGAGCTGGGGCTGGATCCGGATGAAGGACGATTTGACGCCGAATAGGCCGCAAATGCCCGACGCGTTTGAAGGGCCACGGTTTGGCACGCCCCGGCGCGGTGCGATCTATCGATCACAGGCCGCCGCATTTGCGCTCTTCACGGACGCTCAGGGCGCGGTTGCCTGCGTAGAGATCGAGCGCCCGTATGGCATCTGCTGGGACTTGCCGGGCGGGCGCTGCGAGCTGGGTGAGACCGGCGAAGACTGTGTGGTGCGCGAATGCCGCGAAGAAACCGGCTGGGAGGTTCGTTCGACGGGGGTCTATCTGCGCGCGCGTCAGTATGTTGATCGGTCCAATGGCGATACCTTGTTGTATCACGCGGCCTATTATCCCTGCGATCCCATCGGGGATCACGGCGATTCCTGTGAACCTGACCATCGACTGGTCTGGCTTGATCCCGATGAGGCCATTGCGCGCATGCGTCACATGGCGACGGCTTGGGTGCTGGCACGCTGGCTCGAACGGGCCTGAGCCGGCCTAGCGCCCGAGTTCACGCATGGCGTCATCCACGCCTTCCAGGGTGAGCGGGAACATCCGGTGCTTGCCGATAATGTCCTGGATGAGCGTGGTGGAATGGGAATAGCTCCACCATTTTTCCGGCTGGGGATTGAGCCACACCAGATCGGGCCAGGTCTCGACGATCCGGTTCAGCCAGACCGCGCCCGCTTCTTCATTCCAGTGTTCCACGGACCCGCCGGCGTGCGTGACTTCATAAGGGGCCATGGCGGCATCACCCACGATGATGACTTTCCAGTCGCGTGGATATTTATGCATCATGTCGAGGGTCGGAACGGTTTCAGACCGGCGTCGAACATTGGATTGCCACAACCCTTCATAGGGGCAGTTGTGGAAGTAGAGATACTCCAGATTCTTGAACGTGGAGCGCGCGGCCGAAAACAGGTCCTCACACATGCGCACATAGGGATCCATGGATCCGCCGACATCGAACAAGGCGAGCACCTTGATGGCATTGCGGCGTTCAGGACGCATGATCACGTCCAGCCAGCCCTGTTTGGCGGTGGCATCAATGGTACCGCCCAGGTCAAGCTCGTCCTGCGCGCCGTCCCGGGCGAATTTACGCAGGCGTCGCAGCGCGACTTTCAGATTGCGCGTCCCCAGTTCGCGTTCGCCATCAAGATCCTTGTAGCGGCGCTGTTCCCAGACTTTGACAGCCTTTTTGTGCTTGGATTGGCCGCCGATGCGCACACCGGCCGGATTATAGCCGGAATTGCCAAAGGGCGATGTGCCGCCCGTACCGATCCATTTATTGCCGCCCTCATGGCGTTTTTCCTGCTCGTCCAGGCGCTCCTTGAGGGTCTCCATCAGCTCATCGAAATCCATGGCTTCGAGAGCTTCGCGTTCCTCGTCCGACAGCATGCGCTGAAGCACGGCTTCCAGCCAGTCGGAGGGAATGTCCTCTTCCTCGAACAGCGCGCCCAGCGTCTCCACACCCCGGAAGACATGGCTGAAGACAGCATCGAACTTGTCGAAATCCTTCTCATCCTTCACCAGGGCCGCGCGGCTCACCGCATAGAAATGACCGATATCGGGTTCGATCACGCCTTTGTCTAAGGCTTCAAGAAGCGTCAGATACTCCCGAGTTGTGACGGGAATCTTGGCGGCGCGGAGCTCGGTGAAGAAGTGGTGCAACATGTGTCAAAGCATAGAGTGCCCGTCGGCCAAGTCGAGCCCTGGCGGCACGCTCTGGCGTGAATGGATGGGACGCCTGGCCTTGCCAGACACGCTCCGGGAGACCAGATTGAAATGTTGAAGCGCCGGTGCGAGCAAACAAAACCAATAAGAGGCTTAACGCGTTGAGTGAAAGAATAACGGTATCAAAAGTAGATCTGGGGCGTCGTGCAGCGCCGCAACAAAAACGGTCACAGGACCGTATCCGGCAGATCGTCGATGCCACCAAACGCCTGCTTGAGAATAACAGCGATGACGCGATCACCACGAGTTCGGTCGCCGTGGAGGCCGGCGTGCCGGTCAGTTCGGTCTATCGCTATTTTCCCAACATCTATTCGGTCTTTGCGGCCATTCTCGATGATTATCAGAGCGAGACCGACCGGATCGTTGCGGCCCGTCTGGCAGACCCGGAAGACATGGCCTGGCGCGACAGCCTGCGTGGGATGATCCTGGGACTGCGTGATGTGGTCGCGAACGATCCCTCCTATGCCCGGGTGTTTCGAATCACCCTGACCACGCCGGAATTGCAGGCCCGCCGCGATGAGTGGAAGGGGCGGCTGGTACAGGTGCTCGAAGCGCGCTGGGTCGATGGTGCCGACGGATTTACGGGTGGAAATCCGCACCATGTGGCTCGCATGGCCGTGGAGATTTACTGCGCAGCTGAGCTGTTGGTTTTTGACCTTGGACAGACCTCCGCCGCCGCCGAAGCCTATTTCGAGGAAGCGCTGATTGCGCTCGAGCGGTATCTGTCGAGCTATCTCGACTGATCACCCGCACGTGCCGTCCAGGCTTTCGATCCAGTCCCGCACCAGCGCTACACCGGCCTCATCAACTGTTGAGCGACCAATCTCCGGCATCATCTCGTCGGCATGGATGCTGTCCATGCGATAAACGAGAATGGACAGGTCGGGCTCGCCCGGTGTGATGTCATAGGGTCGATTGCCTGTTCCACCACCTGCAGCGATGGGGAGTTTGCACAGGCCCAGGCTGGGTCCGTGCGGCGTGTCCGGTGTCAGGAACAGACCCGATGTATCAGCGGGTCCGACCGGGCTGTGACAGTGCGAGCAATTGATGTCGAGATAGGCCCGGGCCCGGTCTTCCAGACTTGCCCCGGTGTCTGTCCAGACGGCGTTTTGCGGAATCATGTCGAACGCGCCGGGCAGACCGTCCAGCCAGCCAAGCGCAGCCAGGTGTGAGAGTTGATTGGCCACACCGTCCCGATACGGGAAGTTGCGGTTCAGATGGCGCGGTTTCGGCCCGATCGGATTGATGATCCGGGTATTGGAGTCCGGGGCGTGACAGCTGGCGCACTGATTGGCATCCGGCATGACATAGTGGAACTCGGTCAGTGTACCGTCGGCCTCGGTCAGGGTGAGCGGGATGATATCGCCGATCCGGTGCAGGCGCGCCTCGCTCTGATCCGCATTCCAGCGATAGGGCAGGGCCGCCCAGCCGGTCTCGCGGTGAACCAGGATACGGGTTTCAAGGAGCCGAACCTCCGACAGATCCAGCCCTTCCGCCTGAAGGCCGACGGTGTCCGCGACATCTACCCGGACATGATGGTCATCATCCTGTCCTGCCCGTGTGTAGTAGAAGGTCTTGGTGATGACTGTTCCGACCGGGAAATCCAGCACATCCTCTGTGCGATACCGGGCTGAGAGCCCCGCTGGCATCCATACGGTGCGTAGTTTCAAGGCGTCATCGGTGAACAGGCCAGAATTGAGGTCATAGGGCTGAACATTCCGTCCCAGCACAAGATGCGCCCCGCGACGTTCCACCTGCCCCCATTGAGACAAGAGCGGCGGATTCTCCGTGGCGTGGAATGCCGGCTCGGGATATTGCGGTTGGCAGGCCGACAACCCGACGCTGGCCAGGAGCGCCGCCAAGGCGGAGACAGAACGCGACAGCAGGCTCATCGGTCTTAGTCCAGGAAGGACAGGCTGGCTGGTTCGAGCCCGTCATGAGCACACTGGAACATCTCGGTCTGGACCCGCGGACTGGAAAACCCGTTGGGACCGTCGGCATTGAGCACCTCAACCGGGTCGTCGACACAGATACGCAGGGCATCGGGCAGGGCACCGTCGACGAATTTTGCCTCATCCACATAGCCGTCAAACAGGATATCCGGCAGGGCACCGGTCAGGCCGAACATCATCACCTTAAGGGCCGTCAGTTCGACACCATCGGGATTTTGCCCACCGCCATCATATTGGTTGCCGTGGATCCAGATGGTCTCGGGATAGGGATCGAAATCGGATTGTGTCGCGCTGTCGGCGTAATCGGTCGATTGAAGGGAGGAGATGATGATGTTGGCCGTGCGGTTATCGCTGAGCCGGTTATTGAAAATCTCGACCTGGTCATTGGAGTTGATCACAATGCCCGAGCCTGCGGGAATGCTGGCGACGGGTGTCCCGGCATGTCCGAAATTCTCGGTATTGTTGGCGAAGACATCATTATCGTAGACACGCGTATGATAGCCCGGCTGGGGCAGGTTGGGCATGTTGAACACTAGGATGCCGCCGGTGTTATCGGTGGCCGTATTGCCGTAAACGTCCGCGCGAATGGTGTTCTCGACCTCGATGCCGGCCACATTGAACTCGGCGCGGTTATTGCGCACGGTCACATTGCGCGACTGGCCGACATAAATTCCCGCATCGGATGCGCCGATGGCAACACTGTCTTCAATCAACACGTTTTCGGTCTGCACCGGATAGAGCCCGTACGCCCCGTTATCGGTGGAATAGCCACCGGTCCATTCCACCCGCACACCGCGGATAATGATATTGCGACCGCCATTGACCTTCAGCCCGTCACCGGACGTATCCTCGATGGCGAGATGTTCCAGGGTGAAATCATTGGCCGTGACCAGCAGGCCCTCGGCTCCGGCGATCTGTCCCTGAAAGTTCAGCACGGTTTCATCCATGCCCGCGCCCCGCAGGGTTACCCCGTCAACATTGAGGGTCAGGGAGCGGTCGAAATGATAGATACCTGCGGGAATCTCGATCACATCACCGGGCTGGGCGTCGATCAATTGTTCCAGAAGCGTGTCCTGATAGCGGGTGTCGGCGTCCGATACATCGCGGCTTTCCGGGCCGGACGGGCTGCACGCCACCATCGTCATGGCCACTCCGGCACTCAGCAAAATCCGATACATGCGACACTCCCCAATTGTGTTTCTCGCAGAGTTTCACATCCAGCCGAAATGAGCAATCCAAAACAGAATTCTATTCCGATTTAAGCTTGGCGCAGTCAGCCTGTCCCGGCTCCTCGCTGTCACCATGATGGGAGAGACGAACCGTCAAACGCACAACGGACGGGATCGCAATCCCGTCCGTCGTCTGTTCCTGTCAGCGACTGAGCCGAGACAACCTAGAAATGCCAGGTGACACTGGCCCGCAACTGGCGCGGCTCGACGCTGCGTAGGTGGCGGTCTTCCACACCCGCGGCCTCGCCGGATAGGCGACTCTCGTAGAAATAGGTGATGTCCGCATCCGCACTGTCGAACAGGTTAAAGACATCGACCGCCAGGACCATGTCGCCGAGGGCATAGGCGCCACCGATATTCACAAGTGTCGTCGGATCAGAGGTCACAGATCCGTCCTCGATCAGCGGTGCCTCGCCGAAGTGACGGACCCGGGCGGATGCAGAGAGATTATTCCAGCTGGCCGCCAGGCCGCCACTGAGCACGGTTTCCACGGCCCCGGGGATCTGGTCATCAGCGCCTACGCCTTGGAAAGCTGCATCGGTCCAGGCGGCTTCGACATCTGCGACCAGCCAGTCATTGACCTGCCAGAACAGTGCGGCTTCCAGACCGAAACGTTCCGTGCCGTCATTGGGTTCAGTGGCTCCGCCATCACCGACAAACACCAGCTCGCTGTCGAGCTCGAGCCAGAAGGCGGCCACAGTGACGTTGAGTGTGTCGGTTTCCCAGCGCGCGCCCAGCTCGGCCCCATCGCCTTTGACGATGAGTGGCACACCGTCCACCGCATCGCCACTGACCGGGTCCAGCTGGATTGTCACGCCACGGGCGTCATTGGAGTGGAAACCCCGGCCGTAATTGGCGTAGAGCTCGATGGTCGGCGCGACCTGCCAGGCTGCACCCAGCTTGGGCGAGATCAGGCTGTCATCGCCCGTGCCGCCATTATCCGCCAGGGTCAGTGCATTGACCTCGACATCCATCCAGTCGGCCCGCAGACCACCGGTCAGACGCAGGGTCTCGATCGGGCGCCAGGTCAGCTCGCTATAGGCGGACAGGCTGGTTTCAGTGATTTCATCGGCGCGGATCGTTCCGGTGCGCTGACGGGCTGTCGAGCGATACAGGCCGATCTCGCCAATGTCATCATGACGCACATCTGCGCCCCAGTTCAGCGTGAAATGATCACCCAGTGGGGCGGTTTGACCATAGCGTGCGCCCATCACCCAGCGTTCATCGCGTTGTTCGAACTGGTCGCCATTCACCGGATCTTCCAGGAGATAGGTGAAGTTGGAGAAGAGGGTGAAATCAGACCGCAGGATATAGGCATCCACAAAGGCCGTCTCATTCTCCCAGCGCCCGGTCAGAGAGAGGCGTTCTGACGCACCGCCCAGATCCGGATCGACAACGCCAAAACGGCCGATCGATCCGATCGCGCGTTCGGGCAGTTGATCCGCTCCGCGCCAGTCCGCATCGTAATACATCACGGTCAGGGAGGTGTCGCCGCCCAGCGCGGTGCCGGAATATCGTGCCAGAAGGTTCAGGCGTTCGGCGTCTTCCTCCACGCTCCACGGACCATCATAGGTCACTCGTTCGCCGCCCAGTGTGAACGCGCCGTGCGCGGTCTCATGGCTGTAGCCGGCTGCCGTGCGCACATGTCCATACTCACCCAGTTCCAGGGTCGCGAAATTCTCGGGCAGAACATCATAGAAATCGAAGCGCGCCGAGCCGGCCAATGAGAAATCGCCGTCATCGGCCCGATAGGAGCCTTTGCGATAGCGGATCTCGGCGACCATTTCCGGGATGATCGGGTTGAGGTCCAGATAGCCCTGGCCATGACCATGGCTGCGCATATTGACCGGCGCACCGTCGATATAGGCCGCGAAATCGGTTCCGTGATCCAGATTGAAGCCGCGCAGGAAGTATTGATTGGCCTTGCCCGTTCCGGAGTGCTGGGTGGCAATCATGCCCGGAATGACCTCGACCAGTTCACCAACGCGGGCAATCGGGCGTGTCGCGATGTCGTCATACCCGACAAGGCCTTCCGTGGCGGACTGTGCCTGACCAATTTGGTCAAAGGCCCGACCCCAGACCTGAATGGTCTCGGTCGTGCCCTCGGTTGCGGTCTCCGACTGAGCCACAGCCATCGGGCTGGCACAGAGTGTGAGACTGGCGGCAAGGAGATATTTCGACATGATACGCTGTTGCCCCAAATGTTATAGAATAACGTTTGCCGATCAGATATCCGCAAACCCGTCGCGCATCAATTAAAACAACCGTTAGATTTTGCCAGCCGCAATTCAGGCGTGTGAGGCAACAGCCTCGAGGGCGGCAATGTCGCCGCTCATCAAGGCCGGGCTGGCCGCCTTGATCGTATCGACCGGCCAGTCCCACCAAGCCAGGTCCAGCAGGCGAGCGATCATGTCGTCCGGCAGGCGGGTCTTGATCGGCTGAGCCGGATTGCCGCCCACAATCGTGTAGGGCGCGACATCCCGCGTCACCACAGCCTTTGTGGCGATGATCGCGCCGTGGCCAATGCTGACGCCCGGCATGATCACCGCGTCCCAGCCGATCCAGACATCATGGCCAATCGTAATGCCGCCCTTGTTGGGCCATGGACCGGGGTCGGGCTGTCCCCACGCGCCGAAGACCGGGAAGGGATAACTCGACAATCGGTCGGTAAAGTGATTGCCGCCATTGAGCACAAAGCTGGCCCCGTGGGCGATGGAACAGAATTTGCCGATCACCAGACGGTCATCAATAAAATCGAACGCGTATTTCACCTGATCGGCAAAACGCTCGGGATCGTCGAAGGAGTGAATATAGGTGAACTCCCCCGCCTCGATCTTGGGGTGACCGGCCACAATGGGTTTGAGATAGGCCAAGGAGGCCTGACCAGGTACGGGAAACCGCGTCATCGGATCAAGGGCAGGGGATGTCATCGACGGCCTCGTTCATTGTCAGTTACACCGCCGCGGGTTTAGGTCAGGGCCGCAAAAAGGGCGAGGACAAAATCCCCGCCCTTTCAGCCATATGTTCGAGTATTCATGCCGCCCGGTATTCAGGCTGCCCGGTATTCAGGCTGCCCGATGTTCAAGCTGCTCCGGGACCCCCTGCCGGACCGCCGGTCGGTCCACCCGAGGGGCCACCCGATCCAGGTCCGTTCTGGCGGCGGGCCATGAAGGCGAGTTTTTCGAACAGCATCACATCCTGCTCGTTTTTCAGCAGGGCGCCATGGAGCGGCGGGATGAGTTTGCGCGGATCGCGCTCTGTCAGGACGGCCGGGTCAATATCCTCGACCATCAGCAGTTTCAGCCAGTCGAGCAATTCCGAGGTCGAGGGTTTCTTCTTCACACCCGGAACGGAGCGCACATCATAAAACAGCTTGAGCGCCTCGCTGAGCAAGCGGCTCTTCAAACCGGGATAATGCACATCGACAATGGCCCGCATCGTGGCTTCATCAGGAAAGGCAATGAAGTGGAAGAAACAGCGGCGCAGGAAGGCGTCCGGCAATTCCTTTTCATTGTTGGAGGTGATGATCACCACCGGGCGCTGATGCGCTTTGATCGTCTCGCCGGTCTCGTAGACATGGAACTCCATCTTGTCGAGTTCCTGCAGGAGATCATTGGGAAATTCGATATCTGCCTTGTCGATTTCATCAATCAGCAGCACAGAGCGTTCGGGCGCCGTAAACGCCTCCCACAGCTTGCCCTTGCGGATATAATTGTCGATGTCGTGAACCTTGTCATCGCCCAGCTGGCTGTCGCGAAGACGGGCCACGGCGTCATATTCATAGAGGCCCTGGCGCGCCTTGGTCGTGGACTTGATATGCCATTCCAGTAGCGGCATGCCCATGGCGCGCGCGACCTGTTTGGCCAGTTCGGTTTTCCCCGTGCCCGGCTCGCCCTTGACGAGCAGCGGACGCTCCAGAGCGATAGCCGCATTCACCGCGGCGCTCAGCTCTGCATCAGCTACATAACTGTCTGTACCTTCAAAGCGCATCGCCAAGATCTAGCGCGAACCGGCGTGCAAGGGTAGGGGCGGCTGCGCAAAACCTGCGTCAGATGGTCTCGTGAGCCTCGTAAATGCACGAAATTAAGTGACTGGTAAGACGAATCCCGCGGATAGTATTGCCTCAGACTAGAGGTGACCCTTATGGCCGACGGTATGATCCGCACCCAGAATTTTTTCCGCTTCGAATGGGCCACTGGCAAGATTGCCGATTGTGATCCCAATTTCCCGACCACGCTGCACGCCTGGGACGGGGATGAGCTGGTTCTCGATGAAACGGAGACGGCGTTTTTCGGCTTTGTGCAGGACGGCGACGCCACGATCACCACGTCGACCGGCACGTTCACGCTGACGACCGGCATGTATTTCTCGGCCAATAACACGCTCACTGTGTCCGGCGGACGCGGTATTGTCATGGCCCGTGCCGATCACCAGGCCTTTTTCTCGATCGGCGGTCCGGTCGAAGCCAAGGGGCGTTTGAAATATATTGATGGTTGCACGGACAGCCTGCTGATCTCCCCGATCAAGATGGGGGATCCGTGCCTGAACCTGCTCTATTTCCCGCCGGGTATTGACCAGACCTCCCACACCCATCCCTCAGACCGGATTGGCGTGGTGTTTTCGGGCGAAGGCGAATGCGAGACCCCGGAGGGTATCATTCCGCTGGTACCGGGCGCGATGTTTCGCATTCCGTTCGAGGGGCATCACAAATTCCGCACGTTTGGCAGTGAGATGCGTGTGATCGCCTATCATCCCGATTCCGATTTCGGTCCCCAGGATGAGAACCATCCGATGATCAACCGAACAATCGTTGACGGCGTGTCAGCGTCCAAGATCGACGCCATCCGCACCAAGTAACGCAGGGCACAGACGCAAAAGGCGCCCCGCAGGGCGCCTTTTTTGTTGGAGCTTGCATGGCTGGAGCTTATTCGGTGCGGCCGTCATTCTCGCCGCGCGAGGGGCGCAGCCAGACCCCGTCCGGCCCCTCTGTCGGTTCTCCGGTCCGGGCGTCGTAAAGGCCCCGGCGCAGATTGTTACGACGGTGAAACTCGCTGGCGGCGGGCGTCTTCTCGGCAGAGCCCAGCGCAAGGATCAGATGGGACAGGTCCTCGGCGAGTTGTGCGAACTCGTCCATCTCCATGGCAAAAGGATGATCCGGTCCCGGACTGGTGCGATCAAAGGTGACGTGTTTTTCGACCATGCGAGCGCCCAACGTGACGGCGGCTATGGGGGCAAGTGCGCCGGGCGAGTGATCGGACAATCCCAGAACAAGGTCCGGGAAGCGCGCTTTCAAGGTCGTGAGGGCATTGAGATTCATATCATCCCATGCCGGTGGATAGGTCGCCGTGCAGTGCAAGACCGTCAGATCGTCACACCCGGCCGCCTGCAGAAATCCGACGGTGTCCTCGACCTCGTCGAGATAGCTGGCGCCGGTGGACTGGATGACGGGCTTTCCGGTTTCGGCGACACGTTTTTGCAAGGCGCGAAACGTCATATCCCCCGAGGCAATCTTGTATCGGTTGACACCGACATCCTCGAGCAAATCCACAGCGTCGAGGGAAAAGGGTGTCGACATGAATTCGATCCCATTCTCGTCGCAACAGGCCTTCAGCGCATAATGCCAGGCCTCGCTCAGACCCTGATTGCCAAAGGCGGCGTATTTCGGATTATCGACAATCTCGCCCGTTTGCGGGTCGAGGATGCGCGGTGCGATGAGACCTTCGCGGCTCAGCGACTGGAATTTGGCCACATGGGCACCGGACCGAGCGGCCACCTCGATATAGCGTTTGGCCGTGTCCAGATCGCCATCGTGATTGGAGCCGATTTCGGCAATAAGCGTGACAGCGGTCATCGGGCGAGGTCCTTAATGAGGCCACCCATCACGGTCATTTCTTCCAGCATGGAGCAGATGGGGCCGATCTCCAGCGTTTCCCCGCGTTCGCGCAGGGTCTGGCAAACGGACCGGACAAAGGCGAGATCTTCGGGCGTATCCACCGAGAGGTCGAAGTCCGGGCGATGCCAGGCTTTGGGGAAATCCACCCATTCCAGACGGTATTGGTCGGGGTGTTCACGGATGTGGAGCGTAACATGTTCGCGATCCCGACGGGATGTGGCCGGGTCCGCATCCAGGGCTTGCAGGACACGTGTTTCCACGACCTCGGCCCGCATGCCCTTGGGCAGGTGATCCGGTCGCGGACGTGTATATTCCGCACGGGCCGCCGTGTGAGCGGCCACACAGGCCTCGATCACGTTGCGATCGCGAAAGGGGCTGTCCGACGTGATGCGTACGATCGTGCCTGCCAGGGTCCGTTCGGCCACCTGGACAAATCGGCTCAGCACATCATCCTCTGAGCCTCGCAGTGTGCGGATGCCTTCCGCCTCGCCGAGCCGGACGATGGCGTCGTCGCTGGGATGGTCTGTCGTGGCAATCACCAGCTCGTCCACGCCGGCCATGTGGCGCAGCATGCGGCACTGGTGAGCCAGAATGGAGACATCATCATAAAGCGTCGCCAGGACTTTGTTGGGCAGGCGATGAGATCCTGTGCGGGCCTGGATGACGGCAACAGTGCGGTTCATGAGACTTTCTCCAGCCCGCTTTCGGGGCGCATGACACGGTCCTCCCAGCTGCGCACGACACGCAGGGGCGAATAGCGGAGTTGATCGGGGTCGGGGTCGGTCTGGTCGAATTCACCGGCCAGCATGCGAACGAGCAGTTCCGGCATGTTCAGCCCGGCCAGGGTCATCAGATAGCCAAAGCCCCACATGCGCGGGTTGATTTCCAGCAATTGGGCCGCTTCACCGGGCGCCGGGCATTTCACTTCCACCGCAGTGAGGCCATGCCAGGGACCGGTCGCATGCAGCACGGCCAGTCCGGCACCCAATATGTCCGGATCAACCACAGTCTCACCGGCGATGGCGACGCCTCCGTTGGGGGGATTGGTGGCCAACTTGCGGTGCAGGCTGGAGGCGATCAGTCGCCCCTCCTGCCAGAGTGAGCCGATCGTGTAGACCGTGTCGGCCCCGCCGGGAATAAAGTCCTGGACGAGGCAGGGACCGTGTTCGGCCGTGGTCTGGCGCCAGGCCTTGCGCAGATCCAGCGCATCGGCGGGATAGCTCACACCGCGTGCCCCGCGCGAGCGCGCCGGTTTGATCACACAGGGAAAACGCCCTTTCCAGTTGGCCAATTCGGCTTCGCTTTGCGGCGCCAGTGTGCGCGGGTGAGGCAAGCCCGTGGCCGCGGCCCGTTCGAGCAGCAGAGCCTTGTCGATGCCAAAGGCCATCACCTCGGGATCGGCAATTGGCAACTGTATGGACGCCGCGGCGAAACGGGGTTTTTCACGGGCCAGAATATCTAGTTCGGCTTCGGAACACGGAATGACCGTGTCAATCTCGTGCAGGCGACAGGCTTCCAGAACGGCATCGACATAGTGCGGTGTGTCGGCCCGGGGCAGGACCAGCGCCGCACAGCCGGGCTCGTGCAGGCCGGCCGCAAAAGGGCTGATATCGGCACCCGTCAGCGTGAGCGCCAGCGGACAGTCTCGCAGGGATCGCATCAGGCCGAGGCCTGGCGGGGCTCCCACACCGGTCACGAGGATATGGCGCGGCATACGGCTCATGGGCCGGGTCTCCAGATATCGAGATTGCGGTCCAGCAGGCGTTCCAGCGCAGCGATTTCCGGTTCGAACCGGGTCACCAGCTGGTCGCGCACTGCCTCGGGCATGGGCGGAATGGTGATTTCACCCTCGACCAGGGGCGGATAGACGCCATCCGCGGTTGGCGCATCCTGGGAGGCCGTGTCGCGCGGTGCGATATACTGGGCATGGATGTCTTCGAACGGGTCGGTGGCCCGCGCGTCGAACAGGCCATCCAGAACGGCCAGGCGCGAGCGGGGTATGCCGCCGGTGTTATAGCGTTTGGAGACTTCAACCGGGTGGGGCGTCAGGCCGAGATAGTCCTGGACCCGCGCGACCACGCCGGGTGTGTCGGCATCAAGCTCGTCCTGAAGCAGGACCAGGGCGTGCGGGAAATGCGTCTTCCAGACCGCGATCCGGCGCGCATAGCAGGACGTGTCCGCATACAGCCACTGGAAGCCCCAATTCTGTGCGATCCGGCGCGGTTCATCGTCGAGCGCCCGGGCGAAACTGGCAAATTCGGCATCGCGGCGGACATTCTGCAGATAGTGCGAATAGGTGCGTTCCACCGGATTGCGCAAAAGGGCGATAATGCGCGTGTGCGGCCCGCAGTAATTGAGGGCACGTGGCGCCGCGATGTCGGCATAGGCATAATAGTCCGGGGAGACATCACCAATATGGCTCTCACCGGCATGGGTCTCGAACAGGGATTGATAGTCGGCGACGCCTGGCGCGGTGTCGAAATGATAATAGCGGGGCCAGTAGACCGCGCCTTCACCAATGCCCGAGAAAAACCGACCCTCCTTGCGCACGGGAGACAGGAAAACATCGGGATGCTGGCTGAGATAGTGATAGAGCGATGTCGTGCCCGATTTCGGGGCGCCAATCACCAGGAAATTGGGCCAGGTCTCACCGGTCTGTGCGCCCGGCGGGGTCGATATGTCGGTCTGGCTGGCTGACATGCAAAAGCGCTCCACTGGACCGGTCCGCGAATCGGTTCGATCCTATCCTCCCAGTGTGTTGCGAGGCAGGGTTAAGGATTTGTTTTGAATTGGCCGGATCGCCTGATCTTTCAGGTCTTCAGGGCATCCAGGATCGCCTGTGCGCAGCGATGGGGCCCCCGGGTGTCGATGTGTTGCCGGCCCGCCTGGTGTCGCTGTTTCCTGAGCTCGATCTTCCCCAGCAGACGGCGCAGCTGTGTGGACAAGTCCTGGGCCCAGTCCTGCGCTTCCGGATCCGTCCAGCGTGCCAGGCCGAGCTCTTCCAGTTCGCGGGCCCGCTGGCGCTGGGGGTCATTGAGGGGCAGGAGATGGCAGGGCCATCCACTCGCCAGCGCCTCAAGAGCACTCATGCCGCCGGCCAGCAGCGCGACATCATGGTCGGCACTCAGCGAGAGCCAGGTATCACAGGGCGCGCGCACGTCCAGCCGGTCATGGAAGAGCGGCACGGCCTCCGGGGTGATCAGGGTGATGGATTGCAGGCAGTCACTGCCATCGAGCAAGGCGTGGAGCACGGGAAGCAGGTCCGGCAGGCGTCCGGTCTGGCTGCCGCCGAGGCTGACCAGCAAACGCTGGGGTCCGGTGCGCGGGGGCGGGGCCTGAACCAGATCGGGCGGTAAAAGCAGATAAGCCGCGCCGGACCGGACTGCGCCCGTCTCGATACACGGCCGCAGGCTTTGCCGCAGCGTCAGACGGGCCGGTGCATCAGGCGTTGAATTGCCGATGAGAACAAGCGCGAGACCCGCTTGGTGAAAATGAGTGCAGGTGGCACGATCGGTGACAGCCCAGTCGGCGATCAGACCATCAAAACCCTGAGTGGCCAGGGCGCGCTCATCCTCCTCCCAGGCCGAGGCCGCAATATCGTCCGGCCATTCATCGGGGGTGGCCGACAGGACGGACATGTCGGCCCCGAATGATCGCAGGGCGCGCACGAGCGGTGTGCACCGCCGGACATGGCCCAGGCCGATCTCCGGCCCGGCATCAGCACGCAGGGCGAGCCGCATCTAGCCGGTTTCGGCGATACGCGTGCGCAGGGCGTCGGTGACGCGGCGCATGGTCGTGTCCCAGTCCTGGAATTTGTCACCATAGAAAGACCGGGTCTGCGGGTACCAGTAGGAGCGATTTGCGCCCATCAGTGTCCAGGTCGTGCGCCGTGCGTGGATAAACCAGACCTCCGCCCCGGAAGCCGCGGCCAGGTTTGTGGTGGCGTTCATGGGGCCGAGAATGAGATCGCACGCTGAGGAGAGGGCGGCGACGCCGTCCAGATCCATTTTCAGATCAATATCGCGGGGCTGGTGAATGGTAATGCCAAACTCGTCCTTGGCCTGGGCCAATTCCTCGTCCACATCGCCGTACTGGAGATTGATAAACTGGGCGCCGGGCAGGTCGAGCACCGGTTTCCAGGCGTCGAAGGCCGAGAAGAAACGGTGGCGCCGCGGGGTCATGCGCAGGGATTTCCACAAAATGCCGACTTTCAGCCCCTCGCCAAAACCCGCCAATTGCTGTCGGAAAACCTCCTGGCGCAGGGGATCGGGCTTGAGGAAGCCCACCCGGTCCTGCGGGTAGTCATCCAGCGACTGGCGCAGGCTGCGCAGCGGTGTCGCCATGGGGGTCCAGATATCGGCATTCTTTTCCCCGGCCGGTGCCACGCGGACATCGCGACCTTCAAGGGCGGCCGACATGTGGTGGCAGACCTCGGCTTCGGGGAAGGAGCGCTTGACCAGATCCATCAGGCGGTATTCGCAGGCAATGGTCAGCGTGCCGGTGCCCACCGCGTCGATCAGATCGGGGACGATGCTCATGAAGAGGACTTCATCACCCAGACCCTGCTCGCCGATCAATAGCAGATTCTTGTCCTTGATCTCGGCGAGGTCCGTGCCGTCCCAATAGGGTTTTTCCAGCGTAAAGAGTGTGGCGTCCGGACGATGCGGGTTGAGGCGGGCTTCGTTCTGGTCCCAGCCTTCCTTCACGCGTCCTGCGGCCAGCAGCAACAGCCCCTTACCGTGTTCCATGGTGGCGCGATCGGTTTCGTCCACCGGTGCCTTGAGGGCTTCTTCATAGTGCGGCAGAGCTTTTTCCGGCTCACCCAGCAATTCGTAGACACTACCCATATTGTTGTGAGCCCGGCTGAATTCAGGCTTCAGGCGCAGCGCTTCCTCGTAAAACGTCTTTGCCTGTTCCGGATCGCCGGAATCCATCATCACTGTGCCCAGCGAGTTCCAGAGTTCGAAATCACCCTGGTGAGCGTAGATAGCGATGCGCAACAGCTCGATGGCTTCTTCAAACTTGCCCTGATCGCGCAGAACACCGGACAGATTGATAATACCATCCACGCGATCCGGCGCGAGCTGGTTCTGGATACGGTAGAATTTTTCCGCCCCGTCCAGCATGTCCAGCTTCCAGGCGACCAGGCCGAGTTTCTGGTAGATTTCCGGGTCCTGCGGGTCGAGCTGCCAGGCGCGTTCGAAGAAGGGCAGGGATTTGGACAGCCGTCCCAGCCGGAACAGCATCAGCCCCATGACATGATTGGTCAGGGCAACATCGGGTGCCAGTTCAAGAGCCTTGTGGGCCAGACGCGCACCCTGGGCGTGATCGCCCTCTTCGGAGGCTTTCATGGCCCGCTTGGTCATGGCGACAACTTTCTTGAGGCGCGATTGCGTCTCTTTCGACAGTCGCTTGACCTGGCTGTCCAGCTTCATCCCGCCGCCAAACCCAATGGCGTCACGGGTTTCATTCTGCTGGAGCTCGGCATCGGCAATGAGTTCGGCTTCAAGATCCAGAACTAGGGCGGACATGGCATTCATCCTTCGTCATCTTTCGATCAGCTCGCGAGATTCGCTTTAAGAACTCGCTAACGAAGAGGCCGGGTCAGGGCTTGGAAACCTTTTCTTCACCCTGACTGTCCACCTTGTGGCAAAGATTCGCGACTAGAGTCGCACGCAGATTCGTGGAGTGTGGGCATGCCCCTGAAAATCTCGCTCAAACCTGGCGAGAAATTCGTCCTCAACGGCGCCGTTGTCGAAAATGGCGATCGTCGGGCCACGCTTGTTCTCAAAAACCGGGCATCTGTTCTGCGCGAGAAGGATATTCTCCAGTCAGAACAGGTCGATACGCCGGTGAAGCGGATCTATTTCCCGATCATGATGATGTATTTGTCGTCCAAGTCCGATGATGGGCTGTACGATGAATTCGTGCTCCGGATGAATGAATTCATGGGCGTGGTCTCTGACCCGGCGACCTTGAATGAATGTGTGGCCGTGTCGCGCGATGTCATGGCTAAAGAATATTACAAGGCGCTGATGCGCTGTCGCAAACTGCTTGATTATGAAGCTGAGAGGCTGGCGTAAATGTCCCTTCAAGCCTACCAGGCTGCGGCGACCCGCAGCGAAGACCCGCGTTCCACTGAATACCGCCTGTTTGCCCAGGTGACACGTGCTCTGATGGCCGCCAAGGCGGCGGACAAGCATGATATAGCCACGCGTGGTGATGCGCTGGACTGGAATCGCCGGGTCTGGACCAATTTCGCGACGGATTGCGCCAGCGAAGGTAATCAGTTGCCTGAGAATTTGCGCGCATCCATCATATCGCTGTCGATCTTCATCTCGCGTCACACCACCGTGGCGATGCGGGACAATACGGCTCTGGACGATCTGATCGATCTCAACCGGACGATCATGCAGGGCCTGGCACCAGCGGGTTCCACCTCCGCCGCCTGAGGGCAGGCAGAAAATATCCGGGCGGCAAGTTTGGCCCGGCCATTATTGCGCCACCCCGACGGGGTGGCGTTTTTCATATCATAATCGTCTGAAAACATTGACTGAAATGGGTCTCGTGCCCGGCACGCCACTTGCGAGTTCCTCCACGGGCAAAACGCCCGCAGCCGGCAAAAGCCGGTTTGGATGCTTCCAGAATGGAGGACGCAACAATGGCTCTTTCTATCAATACCAACACCGGTGCGATGCTCGCACTGCAGAACTTGAACAAGACGAATATGCACCTTGAAGAGGTTCAAAAACGCATCAATACCGGCCTTGAGGTCGCAAGTGCGAAGGATGACGGCGGTACCTACGCCATCGCCCAACGCATGCGCGCTCAAGTGGGCGGCTATGGTGTCGTGCAACAGAGCCTCGACATGAGCATGTCGATCACTGACGTGGCCCTTGCGGCTGGTGAAGCGATTTCCGACCTGCTCATCGAAATGAAGGAAAAGGCGCTGGCCGCCGCTGATGTTTCTCTGGACTCCTCGTCCCGTACGGCCCTGAACGAAGACTTCAAGGCCCTGCGTGACCAGGTGGCTACGATCGTCAGCAATGCTGAGTTCAACGGAACCAACCTGATCAATAACTCGGTTTCGTCGATCACAGCTCTGGCCAACTCCGATGGTTCCAACACCCTGCGCATCTCTGATGAGAACATGTCGCTGGGTGGCGGTGTTGTTACGCTGGCGGCCACTGCGTCCTTTGCGACGGCAGGTGATGCGTCGACCATCGTGACGACGATCGAAACCTCCCTGGACAACCTCAACCAGTCGCTGGCGCGCCTGGGTACGGGTGCCAAGGCGGTGGAGGTCCACAAATCCTTCGTGACGAAGTTGTCAGATGCCCTGGAAACAGGGATCGGTGCCCTTGTGGATGCCGACATGGCGAAAGAAAGCGCGCGTTTGCAGGCGCTGCAGGTCAAGCAGCAGCTGGGCGTACAGGCACTTTCGATTGCCAACCAGGCTCCGGGAACGATCACCTCGCTCTTCGGATAATTCGTCGGTCGGGGTCGCCTTCGGGCGGCCCCGCCAAATTTTTTTCTGCTCACGGTGGGGGTGCGTAAGCCTGCGTAAATTCCGTCATTAACCTTTTGGAAATCAGAAATTTATGCCGCCCGGCAATTTGTGCAGGGCAAATTCGCGCTTATTGCGGCAGATTTTGCCCACCCATTTCTTACCGCGGCAAGGGTGACTCGGCAAAAACATCCCATCGAATCAGGCAAGCTGGCGTTTACCTTATATGGCAAGCCCAAACTGGCCTGTGACTTGCTCTTTCCACACCGGGTCAGAAGACCCTGCGAGCAAAACGCTCGTTGATACCTAGAAAGGAAAGGGCCAAGAAATGGCTACTATCAATACAAACGCCGGTGCCATGGTTGCACTGCAAAACCTGAACTCGACCAACAAACAGCTGGAACAGGTTCAGTCCCGCATCAACACCGGCCTGGCCGTGTCCTCTGCCAAGGACAATGGTGGTGTGTACGCTATTGCCCAGAAAATGCGGTCCGACGTGGCAGGTTATGCCTCTGTTGGTAACTCGCTCGATCTGGCCTCCTCGACGACGGATGTCGGCCTCGCCGCTGGTGAAGCCATCTCCGACCTGCTCGTTGAGATGAAAGAAAAAGCCCTGGCGGCTGCTGACTCCTCGCTCGATACGGCATCTCGTACGGCTCTGAACGAAGACTTCAAGGCCCTGCGCGACCAGATCGGTACGATCGTGTCTAACGCCGAGTTCAACGGAACCAACCTGATCAACGGTTCTGTGACCTCGATCTCCGCCCTGGCCAATGCTGACGGCTCCAATTCGATCCGTATTTCCGACGAAAACCTCAGCCTGGGTGGCGGTGTCGTCACGCTCGCAGCAACCGCGTCCTTCGCGACGGCTGGCGATGCATCGACCATCGTGACCACGATCGAAACCTCTCTGGACAACCTGAACCAGTCCCTGGCCCGCCTGGGTACCGGTTCCAAATCCCTGGATGTCCACAAAGGCTTCATCGGCAAGCTGTCTGATGCTCTCGAGAAGGGTATCGGTAATCTGGTTGACGCGGATCTGGCGAAAGAAAGTGCGCGTTTGCAGTCCCTGCAGGTCAAGCAGCAGCTTGGCGTTCAGGCTCTGTCGATCGCAAACCAGGCTCCGAACACGATCCTGGGTTACTTCCGTTAATCGCGGACTGGATGGCGAATTCCATCGGGATTCGCCATCCCCTCCCGTGGTTGACGCCGGGAATAGTACGAGTATTGGAGGCGCTGGCGTCTCCGCGTCAGCGAATTGCATATGGCTGAAACAGGCTTTTCATCCCGTCCCGTGCCGGTGGTGCCGTCACGCGTCGAGACCCGTGAGGTGTTTGAAGAGCGGCCGCGTGAAAATGATCAACGCATACAGCCGGTCTCTGACACAGAAGATACCGAGACGTCCCGGGATGATGCCCAGGCCCGCTCGGAAGAGATCGAGCGTCTGGCGCGCCAGGCCCTGGCCAATTCCCGTCTCAAGATCCAGCAGGACGAGAGTTCCGGGCAGTTTGTCTATCTCATGATTGATGAAGAAACCGGCGAGGAAGTCCGTCGCTGGCCCAGCGAAAAGCAATCCGAATTGCTCAACTTCCTGCAGACGCAGCGCGCGGGAATTGTTGACGAACGCGCCTGACGGCTGGGCAGAAATTGACCGGTAAACGGCGGTTTTGACCGGGCAGTCTTGCCCTCCTGGTCCGTTCCAACGGTCCGTGAAATTATTAAGCAATTGATTTAAAACATTTATATGGCCTGTGCCAGTTCGGCACGCCTCTTGCGCTTCTCCGTTCCAACAGCCGCAAAATAGCGGCGCCAAGTCTGGTCCGGAGAATTACCGATGACGCTGAGCGTTCACACAAATACTTCCGCAATGGTCGCGCTTCAGAACCTGAACAAGACCAATGATGAAATGGGCGATATCCAGAACCGGATTAATACCGGTCTGAAAGTCTCCCGTGCTAAGGACAATTCCGCGATCTATGCAGTCGCTCAGTCCATGCGGTCAGATATTCGTGCGCTGGACGCCGTGCAGATCGGTCTGAACCGGGCAACTTCGATTGGCGATGTTGCCATGGCCGCCGGCGAATCCATCTCTGACCTTCTGATCCAGATGCGTGAGAAGGCCACAGCCGCCATGGACCCGTCGCTCGACCAGTTTTCTCGCGCCGCCTATGACGCAGACTTCAAGGCGCTGATCGACCAGGTTCAGGTCATCATCCAGAACGCTGAATTTGACGGTGCCAACCTGCTCAATGGTTCGGTCTCGAGCGGAATCGAATTCCTCGCAGACGCAGATGCGGCCCGTACCGTGACTCTCAAGGCGCGGGATCTGGGTTTTGGCGGGACCTTCATCACTCTGGCGGCGACGGCCAGCCTTGGGTCTGTCACCCTGGCCACGGCTGCCGTGACGGCGGTTAAGGCAAGCCTTGATAATGTGAACCAGGCACTCGCGGATCTGGGTTCGGATGTGAAAAAGCTCGAGGCCCACAATAATTTCGTGGGTCGTTTGATGGACACGCTCACAGGCGGGGTCGGCGATCTGGTGGATGCCGACATGGCGGTCGAGAGTGCGCGATTACAGGCCTTGCAGGTGAAGCAGCAACTCGGGGTCCAGGCGCTCTCCATCGCCAATAACGAACCGCAGATTATCCTCAGCCTGTTCGGTCAATAGGTTTCACGGCTCCACCACCACGGGGGCGGCGTCCTTTCGGGGGCGCCGTTTCTGTTTGAGGGCTTGCTCCCTCTCTCCTGACATGCAGGGATAACGCATGACTTCCGGTTTTCTCCCCTATGGTCGACAGTCGATAGACCCGGCAGACATTGACGCCGTGACGGATGTGTTGCGCAGTGGCTGGCTCACAACCGGCCCGGCGGTCGAACGGTTTGAAACCGCGTTCTCACAGACGTTGGAGGGGGCGAACGCCGTATCCTGTTCCAATGGCACGGCCGCGCTTCACCTCGCCCTTGCCGGATTGGGCATCGGGCCCGGGGATCAGGTGATTGTGCCCGCCATCACCTTTGCCGCGACAGCCAATGCAGCGCTCTATTGCGGAGCTCGTGTCGTGTTTGCCGATGTCGACCCACTGACCGGTTTGATGCGACCGGTGGATCTGGCCGAGGCGCTCGAACGGGCGGATGGTCCGGTGCGGGCTGTCATGCCGGTCCATCTGGCGGGGCAGTGCCAGGACATGGCGGCCCTGGCGGCTCAAGCCCGCGCTGCCGGTGCGTCTTGTGTGGAAGATGCCTGTCACGCCCTGGGATCCATGCAGGGCGATAGGCCGGTGGGTGCGTGTGCGCACAGCGATGCCGCCTGTTTCTCCTTTCACCCGGTAAAAACCATTGCGGCGGGTGAGGGCGGCATGGTCACCACACGCGATCCCGATCTAGCGCGCCGCATGTCGCAATTGCGTTCGCATGGTGTCGAGCGGGAGCCGGACCGTTTTCGCGGCAATGCCGCTGAACCCTGGCGACAGGAAATGCAGGCCCTGGGCTGGAATTACCGTCTGTCCGATATTCATGCCGCGCTGGCCCTGTCCCAGCTGGCCCGGCTCGATATTTTCCGGGTGCGTCGTCAGGCGCTGGCGGATCATTATGACGCTTGTCTCGCCGACCAGAACCGGATTGGTGCACTGGTGCGGACCCAGCCGGCCGCGCAGACTTGTTTGCACCTCTACCCGGTCCGGATTGATTTTGCGGACCTGGGTACGGACCGTACGGCTGTCATGACAGCCCTGCGGGCCCGGGGTATTGGCAGCCAGGTCCACTACATACCGGTGCCGGACATGCCCTATTATGCCGAGACGTTTGGCACACAGGCCCCGCCCGGTGCGGCGCGCTATTACGCAAACACACTGTCTTTGCCGCTCTATTCGGACATGGAGTTGAGCGATGTTGAGCGGGTCGTCGACAGCCTCAATTCGGTTCTCGATGAGCTGACCTAGATGCAGGTTAGGCGGAGCGTCGGGCCAGAGCGATGATGGCCTCGGCGCAACGCTCGGCCCCCAGCCCATCACAATAGGCGGCGGACGCCTGGCTCATCTCAGCCAGCGCAGCCTGATCCAGGGTTCTGAAAATCTCGGCCAGGGCGCGCTCCGGCTCGAACGGATCGATAATCCGAACAGCATTGCGTGCGGCGAGCGCCCGTGTGAGCGGCCACTGGTTCTCTGCGACCGGACAAATCAAGCTTGGCACGCCCAATACGCAGCGCTCCAGCGCGGATCCGCCACCGGCGCCGATGACCAGATCACACCCGGCCAGGCGTTGCTCCATATCGTCCACATCAATGGCCAGTTCCAGCCGCGGGTTCGTGGCCGCGATCGGCTCGAGGATGGCACGGCTTGGTGCGAGCGGGCCCAGGATAACGCTGATCTCGATATCCTCGGCCAGGTCGAGCAGGCTCCGGGCGAGCCGCGCGCTGCTGGCACCGACATCGGTCAGTCCCATACTGATGACGACCCGGCGTACGCGGGAGCGATCCCGCATCAGGCTGTCATGGCGGGCGGCGGCAAAACCGGGGCGCAGCAGGGCATAGTCGGGCCCCAGACACACACGACTGCCCGGTGCGCGTTCGGCATAATCCTGGGTGCTGGCGCAGTCTTGAGGGTCAATGATCAGGTCGCAGTCGTGACGTCGGCCAGGCAGATCCTCGATCACCACAAGCCGCCGGGCTTGTTCGCGCCAGACCCGTTCATGAGCGGCAGTCTGATCATACAGGTCGGCGATCACCACATGGGGGCGTGGATGCCAGTCCGGCGGGACGGTGATATCGCTCAAACTCTCAGTGACACACACCGGATAGGGGCGCCGGGCGAGGGCCGGGGCGTGCAGAGGCGCGTCGGTATTGGTGCAAAAGGCAATGTCCACCTCATGGTGGGACAGGGCATCGGCCAGCGAGAGGCAGCGCATGATATGGCCACCACCCAGGTCAGCTCGCGCATCCGCCCGGAACAGGAGTTGCGGCCGGTCCGTGCCCGTCATCAGGCCGCTTCCGCATCCCCGATGAGGCGACGCAGGGCCGCCGCATCCAGTTGTTCGGGATTATTGTCTGAGGTGTAGGCGAAACCATCGGGCACCAGATGCGCCCCATCGCCCAGATAGCGGGCCATCAGCTTGGCGCCATAGGCCGGCAGGATGGCGTATCGGTCCCCAAGCTCAAATGTCGTACGCGAATCATCGGCCGGGATCATCACTTCGTGCAGTTTCTCACCCGGACGAATACCGATGATCTTCTGCGGCAGGTGCGGGGCCATGGAGCGCGCCAGGTCGACCGTGCTCATGGAGGGGATCTTCGGCACGAAGATCTCGCCGCCCTTGGCCAGGGCCATGCTCGACAGAACAAAATTGACGCCCTGTTCCAGCGTGATCCAGAAGCGAGTCATGCGTGGATCCGTGATCGGCAGATGGTCTGCGCCGTCCTCGATCTGCTTTCGGAAGAAGGGGATGACCGACCCGCGCGAGCCCACAACATTGCCATATCGCACAACTGAGAAGACCGGGCCGCCTTCGCCACCCATATGCTGGGCGGCCGTGAAAATCTTGTCCGAGGCCAGTTTTGAAGCGCCGTACAGATTGACCGGATTGGCGGCCTTGTCGGTGGACAGGGCACAGACATGGCGTACATCGCGCTTGATCGCGGCACGCACAACATTCTCCGCACCCAGCACATTCGTCTTGATGCACTCGAACGGATTGTATTCGGCGATCGGTACGTGTTTGAGCGCGGCTGCATGGATGACCACATCCACGCCGCGCATGGCCTGGTCCAGTCGGGCTTCGTCCCGAACATCCCCGATGAAATAGCGCAGGAAAGGATGTTCCTGTGGCGAGAAGCGCTGGGCCATCTCGTACTGTTTCAGCTCATCTCGGGAAAAGATGATGAGTTTCTTGGGCTTGAACTGGGATATGATGGTGTCGACCAGCTTGTGTCCGAACGAGCCTGTGCCCCCCGTAACCAGAATGGTCTGGCCATTGAGGTCCAGGCGCGGCTCGGCAAATGTGCGTCCGCTGGTGGCGCCTTCAAAGGCGTGTTCGGTGTCATCTGTGTTCGACATGGGCGTCTTCAAGCCATCTCGTGATTCGTCACTATCTTACAGGCTGGGCGGCGCGGGTTAATGGAGAGTTAGACCGGGTGAGGTGGAGTTAACCTTTCATGCACCCCGACTCAGCTAGCCCTTGAATTCCCGTCCCAGCTGGGGATTTGACCTAATATCTCAACGCATTGTTTGCCTTTGGCGGGCAAACTTCAATGCCTGTAGAAAGGTTTGGCGCCGTGTCCATCGTGGGTTTCGATTCATCTCTGCTGACCGGATGGTATAATTCCCGGATCACGACGAACCTGGCGCAAGGCTCCGGGCCGTCGGGGGCGTCGAGCCGCTCCACGGCGTCCGAACCGGTCGTAACGCCTTGGGATACTTCGGTAACTCAGTCCCTGGAAGAATTGCAGCGCCGGGTTTTGGCGTCGGGTGAGTTCTTCGGGGACGCCAATGACACCTTCTCCGACCTCGAAGCGCCGGACGATCATAAACAATTATTCGAGCTGTATGTGGGCCTCAAACGCCTGTTGTCCGTGGCGGAAGAGGCGCAGGACCGCAATATCAGCTCCTATCGCCGCGATTTCCTGAACAATGCCTTCCAGGACGGGCTGGGCCAGCTCGACACGTTTTTCGACGATATGGGGCTGGATGAGCTCACGCTGCTGAAGGGCGAGGAGCTTTCTAAAATCGAAAGTGAAGTCGCAGTGTCGCGCGGCTTGTCCCAGTACAAGACCGGCACCCTTCACACCGGCGATTATGATGCAGAAGTGGCCAGCCTGACAGGCGATGTGCAGTTCACGGTGTCTGTCACCAAGAGCGGCATCCAGACCGATATCGATATCAATCTGGCCGATATGGGCGCGACGACGCGTTCGATGTCCAACATTGTCGATCACATCAATACCCAGCTAGAGGCCAATGGTATGGTCTCGCGGTTCGAGGTTTCCAAGATCGGTGAGGAAGACGAGAACGGGATTGTCCCGGGTAATGATTACGGCTTCCTGATCAAGGGGGTTTCGACCGAGGCCCTGACATTCTCGGCCACTGCGGCGGAACCGGCGGTCTATGTCACCGGTGTTTCGGGCATCAGTGACAGTGCGGGCGGTCAGATCACCAAGGTTACGGGGGTCAATACCGGAACGCCGAGTGTGGGCGTGTCGACCCGGATCGAGGCCGATTCCAACGAAATCGAGAAGGAATTGCCCGGCGGCGAGGATGGAGAAACCTTCACCACCACCGAGGCCAATGCCCTGGAATTGTTTGGCAGCGCCGCAGCGGCCGATGGCGGAGTGTTTGTTGTGGGTCGCACCACGGACACGACCGACGGACAGGTGATCAAGGGCGAGGCTGACATGGTGCTCGCCAAGTATGATTCCAATGGCAAGGAAATCTGGAGCCGGGTCCTGGGCGCGGGCGATGATGCCGAAGGGGTCAGCGTGGCGGTGGACAGCAGCGGGAATGTGATTGTTGCGGGAAATGTGACCGGCACTCTGGGCGATACCACGGATGTCGGCGGTGTGGATTCCTTCGTCACCAAGTTCGACAATTCCGGTGTTGAACAATGGACCCAGCGTTTTGGCGGAACGGGCGATGATACCGTGTCCGGTGTCGCTGTTGCGTCCGATGGCAGTGTTTATGTGGCGGGCAAGTCGACCGGTGGTTTTGGCGGCGAGGTTCATCTGGGCGGTGCCGCCGATGGATATGTGCGCGCCTTCGACAGTAATGGGACCACTCAATACACCCGCCGGATCGGTGGTGCAGGCGATGAGACCCTGTCGGCCATCACCGTGGATGACAGCGATAATCTCGTCATCGCCTCGGTCGAGGATGGTGTGGGGCTTGTACGCAAATACGACAGTGCCGACGGCACGGCCGCGGCGATCTGGGAACAAAGCCTGGGTGATATGGAAGCGGGTCGGATTGGCGATGTCGAGGTGGATGGCACCGATATCTATGTCGCCGGATCGGCCGGGTCGAGCTTCTCGCCCTCAGCGCCGCTGACCGCCCATAATGGTGATGCGCGCGATGCCTTCCTGCTCAAGATGACGGATGGCGCCTCGCCCACGGCGGACTATACGACATTCCTGGGCTCGAGCGGTGATGAGACCGCCAATGATATCACGGTTCATGATGGCCAGGTCTATCTGGCCGGCAAGACGACCGGCGAGCTGTCCGGCGCCACGCAATTGGGTGATCGTGATGCCTTTGTCTCCCAGGTGGACGGGGCGACCGGTACCGTGAACTGGACGACGCAAATCACCGGCCGCGGCGGCGTATCGGAAGGGTTCTCGGTCTCGGTGGGCGCCCAGGATGACAGTATTCTCAACGCGCTGGGCCTGCCCGCCGGAGAGCTGGTCTATGCCGACAGCCGAGTCGTTACAGACCGCTCCTCGGCGCGCGATGGCGATCATTTCTATCTGTCCGTCAATGGCGGAAGCCGCAAGAAGATCACCATCGATGATGATGATTCCATGCGCTCCTTGACGTTCAAGATCAATGCCGTGCTCGTGCTGGACGGTACCGCCAGTGTGCGGCGCTCGTCCGAGGGTGATCAATTGCGCCTGTCGGCCGCTGAAAACCAGACGATCGAGATCTTCTCCGGCACAGAAGGCCAGGACCTGCTCAAGGCACTGGGTCTGGAACCGGGCGCGATTACCAATCGTCCGAGTTCGCTCGATGATGACGAGACAACAGCAGATGCGCCGCCCTTGTTCTCGCTCGACTTGCCGCGTTTGATGAATCTGACAGATCAGGACCAGGCGCAGTCTGCCTTCGAAGCTCTGGAAACGGCGATGTCGAAAGTCCAGCGCGCCTATCGCGACCTCACCCTGGACCCGGCCCTGCGGGAGGCTCTGGAAGGTCCGCAACGTGGTCAGACGGGCGGTACCGTGCCGGCCTATCTCAACGCTCAGCTGGCCAATTACCAGGCCGGGCTGTCCCGCCTCAATTCCGGACCGTCATCGACAGCCGGCTTGTTGCTCTGATCCTCTGATCGACCCGCAAAGAAAAACGCGAGACCGAGTGGGTCCCGCGTTCATGGCTATCTGCCTGAAACCTTTGACAAGACCGTCTGACGGGCCTGGCTGGTCCGGTTCGTTTAACGCGATCAGGCGCTTTGATTGACCGCGACCGCGAGCGGGCGTCCGGTGGAGGCGGCCTGGGTGGCGCCCGGACCATACGTGCCGGTCTGATTGCGCTGGCGGTTGGCCTCTGTGGCGATCGATTTTACCATGCCTTCGGTCACGGCGCGCAACCCCTTGAGCACGGAGCCGTTTTCCGCGAGGGCCTTGTGGAAGGCCTGGGTCGCCCGGCGCAGCGCATCCTTGAGGGCTGCGGGAATACCCGCAAGGCGCTGGGGCTCGCGCCCGGCCTTGGCAATCTCGACACGATAGACATTGGCCAAGCGGGATTTCTCATCCTGGAACCTTAGCGCGTCCTGGGGTTTGCGGGCCCGGAACAGCGCCGTTTCCCGCTCGATCAGCGAGGTCAGGCGTTCGGTCAGCTGCAGCAAGGCCTGCGCGCGTTCAAAACTGTTTCCAGCAGCGAGTTCACTCATCATCATCCCCTTCAAGCTTGCGAGGAAGCCCGCGAGGCTTCCTGGTATTGCAGGATTTCCGCCGTCAGCCGGTCCGACAGACCCAGCCCGCCAGACTGCGCCATCGCCTTGGCGTATTCCTCATTCAAAAGTCCGCGGAAGGCCTGTTCCCCCGGCCCTCCACCAAACGGATTGTTCTCTCCGGTCCCGGCGAACATGGCGGTCACCATTTGCGAGAGCAGGAAGGCTTCGAAGTCCTCGGCTGCTGTCTGGGCCTCGGCCTCGGTGCGACCGGCACCCAGCTGCGGAGCCTGACTGGCGCGGGCTGAATCGACCGCCTGGTTCATCTGGAGGCTGAGAAGATTATCCATCACAACACCTCGATCTCGGCTTGCAGGGCGCCGGCGGCCTTGATGGCCTGCAGGATGGTGATCATGTCGCGCGGTGTGACCCCCAGCGCGTTGAGGCCATCGACCAGCTCGCGCAGTGATACGCCGCCATCGAGAACCCCCAGCTGCATATTGTCTTCTTCCACGGTGACATCAGTGCGCGGCAGAACCACTGTCTCGCCGCCATCGGCAAACGGGGCGGGCTGGCTGGCAATCGGGTTCTCGGTCACAGTGATGGTCAGGTTGCCCTGGGCAATGGCAACCGTCGACACGCGCACATGCTCGCCCATGACGATGGTGCCGGTGGCTTCATCGATAATGACGCGGGCCGGCAGATCCGGCTCTACGCGCAGCTGTTCGATCTGGGCCAGCATGTCGATCATGTCGCCGTCAAACGAGGCCGGGCGGGTGAGGATCACCGTGCCCGGATCCGGCACATGAGCGACCGAACCGCCCATATAACGGTTGATCGTATCGGCCATGCGGCGTGCGGTGGTAATATCGGGATTGCGCAAGGCCAGATCCAGCGAGAGCTGGCTGGACAGATCAAAACGACCGGCCGGGTTGCCGCCCCCGGGCGGCATTTCAACGGTGGCACCATTGGCAATGCGTCCGGTGGTGGGAACACCGCGCGTGATGGAGGCCGCGTCGCCGCCCGCCTCAAACCCGCCCACAGCAATCGAGCCCTGGGCGACGGCATAGGTCTGTCCATTGGGTGCAATCAGCGGAGTGGGCAACAGCACACCGCCCTGCAGGCTGTTGGCATCACCAATGGCGGATACCGTCACATCGATCCGCGAGCCCGGCGCAGCATAGGCCGGCAGGCTGGCCGTGATCATCACGGCGGCCACATTATTG
This sequence comes from Maricaulis sp. D1M11, assembly GCF_047308265.1. Classification (NCBI taxonomy): domain Bacteria; kingdom Pseudomonadati; phylum Pseudomonadota; class Alphaproteobacteria; order Maricaulales; family Maricaulaceae; genus Maricaulis; species Maricaulis sp. D1M11. Next base: position 189,393 of record NZ_JBKQWY010000005.1, on the reverse strand, counting down.
GTGTTGAGATTGGCGTCTCGCGTATAGACGTTGAACTCTTCGAGCATTCCCGACAGCGCCTGGCGGGTGAAGGCCGCATTTCTCAGACTGTCGCCCGTGCCATCCAGGCCGGAGACCAGGCCATATCCCAGCAGATAGTTTTCCCGCACGCCTTCCACGTCCACGAGGTCCTTGATTCGCGACGAGGCGAGGGCCTGGGCCGGGAGGATGAGGGCAAAAATCAGGGCGGCAAGCAGACGCATGGCGCAGGTCTCCATAAAGATCTGCCGACACTGTTGCGAAGACCGTGCCAGTTGGGTGGATCGGGATTCACCAAGAATATCTTTGTATTACAATATGATGTGACGGCTGGTGGGGCGGGTGTGCTAGGTCATGCTCCTCCGCCGGGTAAGATGTGAGGGCAGATTTTGCCGAGCGGGCAAACAGGGTTAAGGGTCTGTTAAAGGCTCGCGCGGATTCCTTAACGCATGTCGTGGGCTGGCGATGTCACTGATGTCGCGTCCAATTGGAAGGCAGATCCAAGATGAAGATTACCGGACCCCAATCCTCCCGTTCCGTTTCCTCGGCCAAGGGCAAGGGCGCAGCCAAGACCGGCGGCGAAGGGTTTTCCGTCTCCATGCCGACCCAGAGCGGCCAGACCGTGGCGACGAGCCAGGCGTCTGCGACCTCGGCGGTCAGCTCTGTCGATGCCATCCTGGCCCTTCAGGGTGTGGATGATTTCGCCGGTGCCCGCCAACGGGCCACCCACCGGGCGTTCAGCTTGCTCGACGTGCTTGATGAGCTGAAGATTGCGCTCCTGGAGGGCGGAATTCCCAAGGCCAAGCTGGAGGCACTGATGAGCCTTTTGCAGACCCGCCGGGACGGTGTGAACGATGCCCAGCTGGAAGCGGCCCTAGATGAGGTCGAGGTTCGCGCCGCCGTGGAGCTGGCCAAGTACAGCCAGTGATGATGTGTTGGCAGTGACCGACACGATTCATTCAAACTATTCCTGTATTTGCGCAGCGTTGAAATGGCTTTACAGCGACTCGTGATTGACTCGGTCGGGATGCTCAATATGCTCCGGCTCGCTTTCGGGGAGCACGTACAAGCCACCTAGGGTGTAAGTGGAAAGCGATGAAGCAAGACGAGCGTATCGAGCTGCCGGACGGTTACAAGCCTTCTGCATCCGAGCCATTTATGAATGACCTCCAGAAGGAGTATTTCCGCCAGAAGCTGCTGGCCTGGAAAGACGAGATCCTTGTGGAGAGCAAAATCACGATCAGCAATCTGCAGCAGGATATGGGCGCCTTGCCCGATCTGGCTGACCGCGCGTCGACCGAGACCGATCGCTCTTTGGAGCTTCGGGCCCGTGATCGTCAGCGCAAGCTGATCTCCAAGATCGACAGTGCCCTGCGCCGGATCGAGGAAGACAATTACGGATATTGCGAAGAGACCGGTGAGCCTATCGGCGTCGCCCGTCTGGATGCGCGTCCGGTTGCCACGCTCAGCCTGGAGGCGCAGGAGCGCCATGAGCGCAAGGAACGCGTTCACCGCGACGACTGACTCGTTCAGGCATTGGGTATACCGGGACAAAAAATAGGCCGTCATGACAAGTCATGACGGCCTTCCAGTGTACCCGATGGTGGCGGGATTCTAGAACGGCATCAAAAGATCATAGATCTCGGTGCCAACGCGCGGACGCTGATATTCTGAAATATGGCCTCGGCCGCCGTAGGAGATGCGGGCTTCGGCGATCTGGGTGTGGCTGATCGTGTTGTCGGACGCGATGTCTTCGGGACGAGCGATACCGGTGATCAGCAGTTCGCGGATTTCATTATTGACGCGCACTTCCTGGCGACCGGCCAGAACCAGGTTTCCGTTCGGCAGAACCTGGGTGATGATCGCGGCCACGGTCATGGAAATCGTCTCATTACGATTGACCGAGCCGGCCCCGTCCAGCGAGGAGGTCGATCCCAGGCTGGTGACATTGGTCGGGTCAATCGCGTCATTGAAGAAGTCTGACATCTGCCAACCGAAGAAGGCGCTCAGATCGCTGTCTTCAGCCGTTGTGCGGGAGCGGCTGGTGGAGTTCTGCAGCTGGGCACTATCGGTGATGTCGATATTGATGGTGAGGATATCGCCGATTTCATTGGCCCGCGGATCGCCAAAAAACGTGCGCGAATTGGCGGTCCACAGGGAATTGGCCGAATTGGGCTGAACCGATTGCGGCGGATAATGCGGCATCGGCAATTGTGCCGGACCGGCACCGGCAAGCTGGGCCGGGTTTTCGATCGGTGTCATCGGCGGTGTCTGGCCCACCTGGGACAGACGGCTGGTGGCGGAGCAGGCCGACACGGCAAGGCCGGCGACGAGAAGCATGGAAATCTTGCGCAGCATGATCAGTGTCCTGTCGATTAGAAGGCTTGCGTGGTGGCGAGCGAAACCGTGGCTTCGCCGGGACCTTCGACCCAGGCTTCCACCGTGCGGTTGGATTGAAGATTAACGAACCGGCCCATTTCACCGGTCGCGGAATTGTCCAGGGCCCGGGCCCGTACAGACAGAGCAATGCCCGGTGAGGTGAAGGTCAGATTGACGATCTCGCCCCGGCTAATCATCACCGGAGCCTGCAGGTCATAGGCCCGCACCACCTCATTGGGGCGCAGGGCGCGGCGGGCCTGCCGCCCGATCATGTCCTGCGGGTCGAGAATGGCATCGGGACGCAGACGATCCCCGCGTACGGCAATCCAGTCGATATCACCGGCCTCGACGATCTCCTCCGCCGAGAACGGCCGGGCCAGCACGGGCACTTCGATCGCTTCATAGGCCCGCGCCGTAACCCGGACCGGCTGGGCGCCGCCATAGGGACGAATTTGAGCGGTGAGCATGCGGCTCATCGTGTCGTAATTCAGATTGGCCAGTTCCGGGCCGCCCATGCTGTCGGTCGGAGCGTGCAGGGTGAGCTGGGAATTGGTCAGCTGCACCATGAACCGCGTGCCGAACTGGGCCTGGAGCTCCCGGGCCAGCATGTCGGTGATGATGTCGGCGGTATAGATCCGGCTTTCGCGTTCGATGGACAGGCGCCGCAACTGGGTGGCGTTGGCCCATTCCAGACCATTGCGCGCTGCCAGTTGGCGCACATAATTCACGTCCAGTGAGGTGCGCTGACCGGGGGCGGGAGCGCGGGCGACGACGATATCGGCCTCGGGACCATAGATATCGAACAGGTCGCCGAGCCGGATTTCCGCGTCCGAAACCGTCAGGTTGGACCGCAGGATGATGGAGTCCTGGGCCTGGGCGACCGGCAGGGCCGCTGTGGTCAGGAGGGTCAGGGCGATGAGGGAGGTGCGCAGCATCGGTCTCATCCCTTAGCGAAGATTGGCCGAAGCCTGCATCATCTCATCGGCGGCCGAGATCACCCGGGCATTCATCTCATAGGCCCGCTGGGCAGAGATGAGTGCGGTGATTTCCGACACCGAATTGACGTTGGAGGACTCAAGAAAACCCTGGCGGATGACACCATAACCCGGTGATCCGGGCGTGCCCGCCGTGGCCGTGCCCGATGCGGCGCTCTCGCGGTAGAGATTATCGCCCATGGCATCGAGACCGGCTTCGTTGAAGAAGGTCACAACTTCCATCTGGCCGATGGTTTGCGGCGCTGTGGCGCCATCCACCAGAACCTGGACCTGGCCCTGCTGGTTGATGGCGATATCGCGTGCACCCTGCGGGACGGCGATGCCCGGTGCCACGGTGTAACCATCCATGGTGACGATCTGCCCGTCCGGGCTGACCGCAAAATTTCCGGCGCGTGTATAGGCATCCGAGCCGTCCGGCATCTGGATGCGGAAATAGCCGGCGCCGGAGATGGCCATGTCGAGGCGGTTGCCGGTGTTTTCCAGGGCGCCCTGATCGGTGATGCGATAGATGGAGGAGGTCTCAACCCCCAGGCCCACCTGCACCCCGGTCGGCACGATGGTGCCGGCGTCCGAGCTGTCGACACCCATCTGCTGGATGTTCTGGTAGAGCAAGTCCTGGAATTCGGCCCGCTGGCGCTTGAACCCGGTGGTGTTCATATTCGCCAGATTGTTCGAGATCACTTCGACATTGAGCTGCTGGGCCTGCATGCCGGTGGCGGCGGTGGTAAGGGAACGCATATCGTGACCTCCGATCAGACTTTGGCCAGGCGCTCAATGGCTGAACGGCTCAGCTCATTGGCGTCGTTGAGAAACTTGGTGACGGATTGATAGGTGCGCGAGACAGTCATCATGCGCGTCAGTTCCAGCACGGGCTGGACATTGGAGGCTTCGACAAAGCCCTGGCGAACCGCCGGATTGATCAGGTTTTCCGGACGGTCACCGCCATCGGTTTCCTCCAGAATGTAACGCCCGGACCCGGCCTTGCTCAGACCGCCCAGATTATTGACGTCAAACACGCCGATCCGGCCCATCTGCACGCCGTCCTGCATGACAATACCGCCATCCACGATCTGGATATCGGAAATGCCCGGATCGAGAACGATGGAAGCTCCCGTATCGCCATCCATGACCGGGCGACCATCAAAGGTCACCAGCGTGCCCTGGGTGTCGAGGTGAAACCGACCATCGCGCATATATTGCCACTGACCATCATCCATTTCGGCGGCGAACATGCCGTCGCCTTCAATGGCCATGTCGAGCGGGCGTCGGGTGAGCTGAAGCTCGCCCTGGCCGAAATCGCGACCCAGACCGCGGACATTCACATAGTGAATATCGTCCGAGTTCTCACGGGTCTCGGCGCCGTGGTGAATGTGGGATTCGTGCAAAAGCGATTCGGCCTTGAAACCGGCTGTATTCGCGTTCGCGATATTGTTGGCCACCACATCCATGGCCCTGCGAAGGGTCATCTGGCGGGTCAGGCCGATCATCATTGCGTTGTCCATCGGGCTCGTTCCGTTCTGGAAGCCTATAAAACACCGTTCTTTGGTGACGGTTGCTGACCCAAGTTGCACGCGGCGTGCCAAGGTTAACGCATTTATAAATCAATGACTTACGCTGAGGTGGGTGGATTCTGCCCGGCAGGGCCGGGGAATCATGCTGCATCTGGGCGGCAAAATTTGCCCAGTTTTTACGGATGGCTACGGAACGTTAACCGCCAGCGACGTTAATCATTTTCGACGATTCCCCTTTTGGAGCTGATTCATGTCGGACGACGCAGAAGAAATTGAAGACGGCGAAGGCGAAGGCGAAGCCAAGTCCAAGCCGTCGATCATGAAGCTGGGCCTGTTTATCGGGTTGCCGGTGTTGATCCTTCTGCTGGGCGGTGTGGGCGCTTTCATGTTCCTCAGCGGCGGTGGCGAAGAAGAGGTCGTGGCCGAGCATGTGGATGAACACGGCGAAGGCCATGATGGCGAAGGTGATCATGGTGATGGTCATGGCTCCGGCGAGGCGCACCATGAAGAACTCTATTATTACGAGATCAGCCAGGAGAGCGGCCATCCGATCATCGTGAATATTCGCGGTTCGGACGGTCGGCCTCTCTTGATGCAGCTGGAATTGTCGCTGGAGATTACCGATCCGCATCTGGTCGAGGTGCTGGATGCGCAAATGCCGGTCGTGATCGATCAGATGACCACCTTCCTGCGCGAGCTGCGTGAAGACGATCTCTACGGGTCTGCAGGCAATCACCGGCTGAAACTGGAATTGCTGCGCCGGGTGAATCTGGCGATTGCCCCCAATGAGGTGAATCAGGTCCTGATTCTCCGCTTTTTGATTTCGGACTAGGAACGACGCATGTCGGACGACGATATTGATCAGGACGAACTGGCCGCCGAATGGGAGGCCATGGCCGAGGGCGGCGATGATCTTGATCTGGCCTCTGAATGGGAGGCCATGGTTGGCGGTGAGGATGATGCTGAGGAACTGCCTAGTGTAGGCAGTGGTCCTGAGCGTATCCTCAACCAGGATGAGATTGACAGCCTGCTCGGCTTCTCGCTGACCGATGAGGATGGCGCGGACAAGTCGGGCATTCGCGCGATCATCAATTCCGCCCTGGTCTCCTATGAGCGCCTGCCCATGCTGGAGATCGTGTTCGACCGCCTTGTGCGGTTGATGACGACCTCGCTGCGCAATTTCACGTCTGACAATGTCGAGGTCAGTCTCGATAACATCTCCTCGATCCGTTTCGGCGATTATCTCAACTCCATCCCGCTGCCCGCCATCCTGGCCGTCTTCCGCGCGAAACAGCTCGACAATTACGGCCTGCTGACGGTCGATTCCAACCTGATCTACTCGATCGTGGATGTTCTACTGGGCGGTCGCCGGGGTACGTCGGCCATGCGGATCGAAGGGCGTCCCTACACCACGATTGAGCGCATGCTGGTGCAGCGCATGATCGAGGTCGTGCTGCAAGATGCCAAACAGGCCTTCCAGCCGTTGACAGAAGTTGAGTTTGATCTGGAACGCGTTGAAACCAATCCGCGTTTTGCTGCGATCGCCCGCCCGGCCAATGCCGCCATCCTTGTGAAACTGCGGATCGACATGGAAGACCGCGGGGGTCGAATCGAGCTCTTGTTGCCCTATGCGACGCTGGAGCCCATTCGGAAAATGCTCCTGCAGCAATTCATGGGGGAAAAGTTCGGCCGGGATAATATCTGGGAAGGCCACCTGGCCACCGAGCTGTGGTCGACCAAGATGGAAGTCCATGCCGTGCTCGACGAGCAGAAAATCAAGCTCGGCGATGTGGCAGACCTCAAGGTCGGTGACACGTTTTACCTCGATGCCTCACCCCATAGCGAAGTGGAATTGCGCTGCGGCAATGTCTCGCTGACGCGCGGTCGCATGGGGCGGATCGGACATAATGTTGCGCTGCGGCTGAACGGACCGCTTTCGCCCGGCGCCAAGAAAGCAATGATGAGGTTCACATGACGATGGCGGGTTTGATGTTTGAGGGGGCGGTTGCCGCTCTTCTCATCGTGGCAGCCTTTTTGTGCTGGCGGGTGGATGCCCGTTTGCGGGCGTTGAAAAACGGCCAGGATGGCGTGCGTGAAAGCGTGGTTGCGCTGAACGAGGCGACAGACCGGGCGCGGGCCAGCTTGCTGGCCCTGGAGCGGGCGACGACCCAGTCCTCGGAAATCCTGGAAAAGCGCATCACCGAGGCGCGCAGCTTGTCGGACGAGTTGTCCCTGGTGTCTGACCGGGCCAATCGCAAGGGCGAGAGCCTGAGCACGCGCCGCACGGGTCGTCGCCGGGCCTCGGAGATTTTTCCGCAGGGGTCCGGGTCGAATGTCATGAATGATCTCAAGGATATCCGTTAGAGGCTGTTATGCGTGAACCGGTTCGTTTCCTCGCTCTACTGGCGGTCCTTCTGGGCGGCCTTTTTGCGCTAAAATCCCTGTCCCTGTTCAATGACGTGCTCGATTTCATGACGGCAGAAGCCGCTGCCCAGGAAATCGAGGCGGGGACTGACAGTGATAGTGCGGCCTTGCAGGAGAGCGGCCAGGCTGAAGCGGAGCCGATCGAGAGCGCTGAGGCCGAGGCCGGGATGTCGGATCAGTGTGCGGTGGAAAATGCCAATGCGGCTTTTATCCAGCGGACCGGTGTCAGCCCCTATGAGGTGGATATCCTGACAGCGCTGAGCGATCGCCAGCAGGAGATTGAAAACCAGGCGGCCGAACTGGAAACCCGCGAAGCGCTGATCATGGCGATGGAGCAGCGGGTCGATCGTCGGATCGAGGAGCTGCGCATGCTCGAGACCGATATCAACACGCTGATCGGGGAATTGTCCGAGCGTGAAGCCGCCGAGATGACCCGTATCGTGGCCATGCTGACCAATATGGACCCGGAACAGGCAGCGCCCATTCTTATGAATATGGACCCGCAAACCCAGATCCAGGTCGCTTCGGTGATGGCGGAGCGTTTGATGGGGCCGATCTTGGCGGCGATGCCGGCAGCGCAGGCTGCGGATCTGACCATGCGTCTGGCCCAGCGCCATGACCTGCCGGATACAGCCGGCGAGCTGGAGGCGCGGCTTGGATCGAACGGCTAGATATCTTGCCGGATTGCTCGCGAGCTCGGCCCTGGTCTGTGTGTCTGCACCGGCCTGGGCGCAATCTGTCGTGTCCTGGTCGGTGGACCGCCAGGGCGCGGCGACGCGTATTCTGATTACCTATGATGAAAGCCTGGGCGATGATGGCCTGACGGCCTCGGCGGAAATGCTGTCCAATGTGGTGGTTGCGGAGTTCAGCCAGCCCATCGTGGCGGATCTGGACGGGCTTGTGGACGAGATCGGCGATATTGCTGCCATGGCCCGGGTGGATCCCGACGGACGCCGTTTGCGCATCGCCATGCGCTCGGGTGTCGAGCCGGTGATTTCCACCAGCTATAATGTGATCGCCATCGATCTTGTGCCGCCGGGCAGTCCGACTCCCGAACCGGTCATTTCACCCCGGGCCGCCCGCGAGCAGGACGCCGCCCGCCGGGCTGCGGAACAGGCGGCACGTGTCAGCGAAACCCCGGTTGTGGTGCTTGATCCCGTACCGGTGAGTTACCGCATCGGCCAGAGCGCGGAATATACCCGTATCGAGTTTCTCTGGGCGGAGCCGGTCAATTACACGCTCAGTCAGAGTGATGATGACGCCACGGTGACCTTCTCCCTGCCGGCGCAGATCGCTCTGGGCCAGCTGGCCGGATCGCCACCGCGTTTCCTCGATGCCGCCTCGGGTGAGCGTCAGGGCAATGAATACGTGCTCTCCCTCGACCTGGCGCCCGGTGTGGCGGCACGAGTATGGGGTGAGGGCAATCGGGTTGTGGTGGATCTGCCTGACCCCACCGTCACGCCCGCGACCCAGATGCTGGAGGAGCTCGCCAGCGCTTATCGCGATGCCAATACACCGGACGAACCGGAAGACGAGCCCGAACCAATTGCCTACGACCCGCTGGAGGGTCGCGATGACCCCGTGCCGGAAGACGGTGTGGTCAATGTGGCCGTCAACGAAGCCAATGGGGATGTCTTCGCCCGGTTCAACTGGTCCGCTCCTGTCGGTGCGGCGGTGTTCCGTCGGGGCGAAGCCATCTGGGCGGTTTTTGATGCCGAGGCCGAGCTGAATCTCGATGCGCTGGGCCAGACCCGGCGTGGCCAGGTGCGCTCATTCGAGACCGTTACGGGTGAGGGATTTGTCGCAGCCCGGATTGTCACGGCCCCGTCGATCCAGGCTGAAGCGCGTCTGGATGGTGATTTATGGACGCTGGTCTTTTCCGAACGGATCGAGGCACCGCCCCGGCCGCTGGGTGTGCGCCGCGATGCGCGTCGCGGTCGCAAGGGGCGTATTGTCCTCGACCTTGAAGGGGCCCAGGCGGCCCGCTGGGTGGATGATCCCGTGGTCGGTGACCGCATCGCGGTCATCACGGCGCGAGGACCGGTCCAGGGGCTGACATCACAACGCGATTTTGTGGCACTGACCCTGCTACCGTCCGCACATGGTGCGGCCGCAACCCCCTATGTCGATGATCTCCAGCTCGAACTCATCGGGCAGGGGGCTGTCCTGGAACGGCCCTCCGGTCTGACCCTCAGCCCGGGCGCAGCGGGGTCAAGCGAGGTCGCGGCGGCGTCTGTGGCCAATCTCTCCTCGGCGGCCTTCATGGATTTCGAGGCCTGGGCCGGACATCGCCGGTTCAATCGCGAATGGCCGGCGCGGCAACGTCGCACAGCCATCGAAGAAGGGCCGGACGGTCGTATGGCGCTCGCGCGTTTCCTGCTGGCGAATGATCTGGCGGCCGAAGCGCTCGGCATGTTGGAAACCGCCATCGAGATCGAGCCGGAACTGGCCAATGACAGCCATGTCCGGGCCCTGCGCGGGGTCGCCAGCTATGGCATGCACCGGCTGGAAGATGCCGAGGAATACCTGTCCGATCCCACGCTCAACATGGATCCGGCCGCGTTGATGTGGCGAGGCCTGGTCTCGGCACGCCAGGAGAAATGGGAAGAGGCTCGTCGTCAGCTGGAAGCCGGGGATGAAGCGGTTTTCCACTATACCTCGCCCTGGCGTGGCCATATCCGGGTCGCCCAGGCGCGTACGGCGCTGGAACTCAATGATCTGAGCTCTGCCTCGGCCTATTTGCGGTTGGCCGAGCAGGAGGACATGTCCGAGGAAACCGCGCTCGACGCCGAATACGTTAAGGCGCGCATGGAGCATGCGGAAGGCCAGACCGAAACGGCGATCCAGCGGCTCGACCAGATTGCGCACAGCGGGTTTGAACCCCAGGAAGCGCGGGCCCTGCTCGAAATGTACTCCATCCAGATGGAAGCCGGACTGATTAGTCGGACCGAAGCGATCGATGCGCTGGAAAACCTGCGGTTTCGCTGGCGGGGAGATTCCATCGAGCTGGAAACCGTGCGCCGGCTGGGTCAGCTCTACATCGAGGACGGGGCCTACAGCCAGGGTCTGGAAACCATGGCGACGGCCCGGGCACGCTATCCCGAGAGTGAGGCGGCGCGCCGGATTGGCGATGAAATGGCCAATGTGTTCGAACGGCTTTTCCTGCAGGGCCAGGCTGACCGCATGGCACCGATCGAAGCGGTGGCGCTGTTTTATCAATACCAGGAACTCACGCCGATCGGAGCCGATGGTGATCGCATGATCCGTCGTCTGGCCGATCGCTTGATTGCCTTCAACCTGTTGCGCCCGGCGTCGGAACTCCTCCAGCACCAGGTGGATTACCGCCTGCGTGAGCCGGTGGCCCGCGCGCGTGTGGCGACGGATCTGGCGGTGATTTATCTGATGGATCGCCGGTATGAAGACGCGCTCAATACGCTTTTGGGCTCGCGCGTGGCCGGCATGCCCGATGCGCTGCGGGCCGAACGCTATCTCCTGGAAGCCCGCGCACGGGCCGAGCTGGGATATTACGACGGGGCGCTGGAGATTATCGAGCGTGACCGCTCTGACGGGGCCAACCGCTTGCGCGCCGACATCGCCTGGGACCGTCAGGACTGGGCGGCGACCGGTCGGCGTCTGGAAGCCCTGCTCAATGATCGCTGGCGCGATGCCTCGCCGCTGACCCCGTCCGAACAGACCGATCTGATCCGTGCGGCGATTGCCTATTCCCTCAATAGTGATCTGTCAGGCGCCCAGCGTCTGGGACAGCGCTATGGCGCCGCCATGGCGCGCACCGAACAGGCCGCAGCGTTTGAAGTGCTCACCCGTGTCGATAATACACCGGGTGATGTGCGCTTCTCGGATCTGGCATCTCACATCGCCAGTATCGATACGCTTGACAGTTTCATGGAACCCTTCAGGGCCCGCTTCCAGGGCGGTGGTGAGAGCTAGGTTGAACCGGCCGGGTCGTGCCCGGCCTGCCTATCCTATCGTGCCGAAACTCTGCACCAGCGAGCCGACGATCAGGCCCCAGCCATCGACCAGGACAAAGAAGATCAGCTTGAAGGGGAGCGAGATCACGATGGGCGGCAGCATCATCATACCCATCGACATCAGGATCGAGGCGACCACCAGATCGATCACCAGGAAGGGGATAAAGATCAAAAAGCCGATCTCGAAGGCGCGGCGCAATTCGGAGATCATGAAGGCCGGGGCCACGACCCAGAACGAGGTCTCCTCCGGGGTTTCGGGAATGGCCTGACCGGACATGTCGAGAAACAGGCCCAGATCATTTTCCCGCGTCTGGCTGAGCATGAACATCTTCACCGGCTCCGATGTACGCTGAAAGCTCTCGGTCAGTTCGATCTCTTCATTGAGCAAGGGTTCGATGCCCTCATTATAGGCCTCGGTGAAGACCGGGGTCATGATGAAGGCCGTCAGGAAGAGGGCCAGGCTGATCAGCACGGCATTGGGCGGGCTTTGCTGCAGACCCAGCGCGGTGCGCAGCAGGGACAAGACAACCACGATACGCACAAAGCTTGTTGTCATCATCACCAGGCCGGGGGCGAGGGAGAGGACGGTCAGCAGGGCGATGAGCTGGAGGACACGATTGGTCAGCTCGCCCTCGGTGCCGGTATCGATCGTGACGCTTTGCGCCTCGGCCCCCGAGCTTAGCCCGAGAATGGCGAGAATGCCCAGCGCGAACAGGGCGATATAGATCCAGACACTCTTTTTCATCGGGCTTGGCCTTTCAGACGCGCAAGCAGGCTGGTTGAACCTTCGGCGGGGGAGGTTTCCGGGGCAGTCTCGGGTTCCGGAACCGGAGGCGCGTCCTGACGCGCCAGCACGGTTTCGCCACTGCGACCGAGCAGCAGGACATGTTCATGCTCGTCCTGGCGCAGGATGATCACCCGGCGCTGCGGGTCCAGCACCAGGGTTTCGGAGATCTCCAGGCGACGACGACGCGGATCGGTCATGCGCAGACCGGTCAGATTGGACAGGATCCAGCCGCGCTGGATCGCATAGGCCACAAGCCCCAGCGCCCCGAGCATGCCGGCCAGGATCAAGAGGGCTGCAAAGTATTGAAAGAGGTTCACCGCATCCATGGTCGGGCCTGTCTCATAAGCTAATACCGTCTGTCAGGTGATGCGGTTAAGACGGCGTTAACCGGCCCTAACCAAGCTTAACCAAGTTTGATTTAAGGGGATTCGCTCATGCGGCCCGATCATGTTCCGGTTCTTAATCTTCTGCGCGAGACGTTGGGCTTTCAAAACCAGCGTCAAAGCGTGATTGCGGATAATGTCGCCAACGCCAATACGCCGGGCTACACGCCCAAGGATCTCGACCAGGCGGCGTTTCATCGCGAGCTGCAGGCGCAATTGCGCTCGGGTACGGCCGCCCTGGAAACCGCGCGCGGCGAGCGACGCACCTGGCAGACCGAGGATCGCCCGGACACGGAAACGACCGTGAACGGCAATTCTGTCGTGCTGGAAGAACAGATGATCAAGGCGGCCGAGACCCGGCAGAGCTATGAGACCGCGTTGAGCCTGTACCAGAAGAGCCTGGGCATGTTGCGCATGGCAGTCCGCACGCCGGGCGGATAGGCAGGAGTAATCGATGTCTCATACCAATGACACACTCGAGATCGCAGCGGCAGGCCTGGCGGCCCAGCGCGCGCGCATGCGCATCATCTCGGAAAACATCGCCAACGCCCAGTCGGTGTCGAGCGAGCCCGGCGGGGATCCCTATCGTCGCCAGGTGCCGGTGTTTGACGCCGAGCTGGACAAGTATACCGGCCTCAACCTGGTGCAGATGAATGAGGTGCACGAGGACCAGTCCGACTTCCAGCTGCGCTATGAGCCGGGGCATCCGGCCGCGGATCTGGAAGGGTATGTGAAATATCCCAACGTCCAGACACTGGTCGAGATGATGGATATGCGCGAGGCCATGCGGACCTATGAGGCGAATCTGAACATGATCGACAATACGCGCCGGATGATGGAGCGCACGCTCGATCTTCTGCGCCGCTAGTCGGTATTCTTGAAGGGAGGCCAGAATGGCTGATCTGTCCGGGCTGAAAGCCTATCAGGCGGCATTGCAGACCGCCCAGACCTCGATTGCCGGGGGCTCTGACGACACCGCACAGGCGGGCGGGGTGAATTTCGCCGGCCTCGTCACGGATGCGATCGCGGAAACCGAGGCAACCATGCAGCATTCCGAACAGATGATGGCCGCCGGTGCGACCGGGGATGCAGATCTGGTGGATGTGGTGACGGCCGTGTCCGCCGCCGAACTGACCCTTGAAACGGTGGTCTCGGTGCGGGACCAGGTGGTGCGGGCCTATCAGGAAATCCTCCGCATGCCGATCTGATCGACCCTGAAACACTCCATGATGTCAGCCCCGTCTGTTCTGCAGGCGGGGTTTTTCACATCTGACCGACGGAAAGCCCTGTGTCGCCCCGTAGCAGATTTGGGGACTTGGACACGAGCGGGGAGGGACAGGAGTGCAACATGCAAGTGCGTTGGTTATTGAGTGGAGGTCGGGCCGTGCGGCCTGCCGTTCTGGGACTGGGCCTGGCCCTGGCGGCCTGTGGCGGCGGCGGATCATCGTCCACCAGTACAGGCGGTGGAGCGGACACTGAGCCGGGCAATTCAGCCCCCGTGGTGACGCTGGCCAATCTCGACCAGGCCGGGGAGACCGGTGTGGCCTTTGAGTATGACGCGACACAGAACGGCACCACGTTTACCGATCCCGATGGAGATGCGCTGAGTTACGCGGTGAGCCTGACCCCGGCCAATACAGGTCTGGACGTCCAGGCGGGTCGTGTCACCGGTATACCGGACCGGGCTGTGACCGTGACAGCGGTGATCACGGCGAGTGACCCCTCCGGTGCTTCGGCGAGTGACACATTTCAGATTATCATTACCGATAATCAGGATGTGGTGGCGCAATCCGGCCCGGCCGGTTTGCGGTTTCGTGTGGGTCAGGCCGTCAATGTCGACCTCCAGGACTGGGAGGCCTATTTCACGGATCCGAGCGGAACGGGGGTGACACTTTCCCTGGACCTGGCCTCCGAGGTGCCGGGCCTGACGCGGCAGGGAACAAGGCTGTCCGGACGCCCGACCATCGCGGGCGTGTATGCGGCGAGCGTGTCCGCGAGCAATGGAATAGGCGCGCCCGCCGAGCGCGATATTCATATCGTCGTGGTTCGCGCGACGACCACCGGGGCGCCGGATCTGCCTGCCACGGCGTTTGACTATGTGGCCTTTGCGGAGGAGGACACACCCGCGCATTTCCGCCAGGGCGGCAATAACTCTATCCAGGCGACGGATAACACGCCGGGCAATAATCCGCTGAGCAATGCCGGAGCCACGCTGGGGCGAGTGCTGTTCTATGATACGCGCCTGTCCGCCAACAACACGGTCTCGTGCGCGAGCTGCCATGTGCAGACGTTTAACTTCGGTGAGCCGTCTGCCGTGAGTACCGGCTTTTCGGGTGGTCAGACCGTTTTCAATGCACCAAGCCTGGCCAATGTGCGCTTTTACCGGCGGGGCAATATGTTCTGGGACGAGCGGGCCGACAGCCTGGAAGCCCAGGCCCTGGGACCGATCCAGAACCCTGTTGAAATGGGCAATACGCTCGACAATCTGGTGGCGACCGTCGAGGCACAGACATTCTACCCGCCCCTGTTCGAAGCGGCCTTTGGTGACGATGCGGTCACCGCCGACCGGATTGCCCGGGCACTGGCCCAGTTCCAGCGAGCGATGGTGAGTGCGCGCTCGCCACTCGATCCGGTCATTGCCGGTGCAGATCCGGTGGATGTGCTGACCCCTGAGGAGTTACAGGGCATGGCCTTGTTTCAACCGGTTGATGAGGCGGTTCTGGCGCGCGCGGGGCTGGACCCGGTCATGTCGATGGGCTGTAATCAGTGCCACGAAACCGGTGCCCAGATTTATGACCGGCCGCCACAGAATATCGGCCTGGATCCGACCGTGAATGGCGGCGGGGCCAGCGGGGATGATGATTTCAAATCACCCAGCCTGCGCAATATCTCTGTGTCCGCTCCTTATATGCATGATGGCCGGTTCGAGACGCTGGAGGAGGTGGTGAATTTCTACGCCACCGGGATCAATGATAATGGCGAGACCAGCAATCTCCTGCGCCAGGGCAATAATGCCGGGGCCCCGATCCAGCGTTTTAATCTGGACGAGGCCGAGATCGCAGCCCTGGTCGCGTTTTTGAACACCCTGACGGATGAGGCCTTTCTGGACGAGGAGGCCTTCTCCGATCCCTTTGCCAACTGACCCCGTGTGTGGTGGACCTGTGTCCGCCGTACTCAAAAGGCCGCTCCGGAGGGAGCGGCCTTTTCCTGGGTTACGTCTCAGGGTGGCGCTCAGTCCAGATCCCGCTCCGGAAGGTCTATGATCCCCGAGGGCGTTTGAACCTGAATTTCGTAATGCCCCGCAGGCAGGAAAAGCTGGATAGAACTGACATCCTCTCCCTCCAGGATGGATAACTGGTCGACCGGCGCAGCGCGTTCGGCGCGCGGTGTTGAAAATGCCTGGACGACCAGGGGACGCTCTTCAAGGCTCGAAACATCGATGTCGACGGGCTGGCGACCGGGGATCGCGGCCAGCCATTCCGGTCGGGCTTCAGGGTCTGAATTGAGTGCGGCCGGGAGAAACAGTGTGATATCGGCATCCCATCGCGAAGTCGGCGGGGCGAGGGGGGTACCCGCATCCGAGACGAGTATGCTGGGTTCGGTAATCGCAAAACCATCATGAATACTCTGGACGAGGGCAGCGGTCTCTGCCGGCGCGATGCCTGATCCCGTGACTTGGTCGATTGTCAACGGATCAAAGCCGGACAGCTCCGCCAGCCGTGCGGCCATCCAGGTATTTCCGTCATGACCTTCATCCAGATGACTGAAGCCAACATACAGAGCCACCCGGGCATTGGGATTGTCGACAAAAACCCGCTCATGGATGTTTTGCGCCTGAGCCTGTTCCCGATTGGCAATCCGGGTTTCGGGCGTGCATTCCTGTACGGCGCAATCGATCCGTTGCTCCGCACGGATCTCGTAGGCAAACCAGTCAAACCCTTGCTGATCCGCGACAGACAGGACATGTCCCATCATCGGATCGCTGAAATAGTAGCCGGATCCGCCGGTCGGAGTACCGGTTGTCTGCCAGACGTGTTCGGCTTCAGGTGAGAGCGCTTCCATCCCGAAATGAGTGAAGCCGGCCTCCTTCAAGACAGGCAGGAGCTCGGCCATGAAGGCCCGGTGATGCCCCATCTGATGAGCTTCATTGATGATCACGATATTCCGGTCCGCGATAGCGGTGCGCAGATAGTCCAGCGCATCGGTCCGGGTATAATTGGTGAGTTCAGATGGGGTGACCCAGCCTGCTTCACCCAGGTCCAGACCAGAGGGAGGCGTGAAGAAGTTGGGTGCAGCAAGACGATGCGCGTGGGTGTATCGCCCTGTGAAGTTATAGACTTGCGTGTTCTTGTATCTCAGATAGTGCGGCGTTGCGGCTGCAGGAATTTCGTCGGGTACAGTTTGGGATATCAGTGCTGAAACATAATCACCGCGGGAGGTGTAGTTCGACCACATTTCTGGCGCGGACCTCGCCCCCCCCTTTGTATCGGTTTCAGCATCAGATGTGTCAGTCTGGACGGATTGATCCAGCAGGATCGCTGTGCTGATGATCGCTGTGATAAACATGGTCTACTCCCCTCGCTCTAGACGGCCATGCCGGATATCTGTGCCCTGTTTTCGTGCAACCCCAAGTATGGCAATTCAGGGTAGAGCGTCCTTTGTGGCGATATTGAGTCGAAATCGGGACGGACTTTGCCCTTTTCGGGTCAATCCCGGGGCGCTTCTGGCGAGGGACTACAACTGTCTGGGCATGAAAAAAGGCCGCTCCGGAGGGAGCGGCCTTTTCCGTTAGTGGCAAGCGGGATCAGGCTTATTCCGCAGACTGGGTCCGCGCAATATAGGCATTGACCTGTTCTTCCAGAATGGAGAGCGGCAAGGCGCCTTCCGTGAGCACCACATCGTGGAAATCACGGATGTCATAGGCCTCACCCAGAGCGTCTTCGGCCATGGTGCGCAGGCGCAGGATCTCGTTCATGCCGATCTTGTAGGCCGTCGCCTGGCCGGGATAGACGATGTAGCGATCAATCGCGTTCTGGCTGTCGCCGGCCGGGTTGGGCGTGTTTTCGATCAGGTAATCGACAGCCTCTTCACGGGTCCACTGCATCTCGTGCAGACCGGTATCGACCACCAGGCGGCAGGCCCGCCACAATTCCATGGCCAGTCGGCCGAAGTCGGAATAGGGATCGGAATAGAAGCCGAATTCCTTGGGCATCAATTCGGTGTAGAGCCCCCAGCCTTCGGTGTAGGCCGTGTAACCGCCAAACCGGCGGAAGGACGGAATACCCTCCAGCTCCTGCATGATGGCCAGCTGCATGTGGTGACCGGGCGCACCCTCGTGATAGGCCAGCGCCTCCATCTGATAGGTCGGCATCTGGGCCATGTCGCGCAGATTGGCGTAGTACACGCCCGGGCGCGAGCCATTGGCTGCAGGGCGCTGGTAGAAGGCCTTGCCCGCCGACGCTTCGCGGAAGGGTTCCACACGGCGCACTTCCAGCTCGGCCTGCGGGAAGGTGTTGAACATTTGCGGCAGGGTTTCGACCATGGTGTCGATCATGGCCGTGGCTTCGTCGAGATAGCGCTGGCGACCCTCATCCGTGTTCTCATAGTAGAACTGGCTGTCGGTGCGCATGAAATCGAAGAATTCCTGCAACGTCCCGTCAAACTCGACCTGGGCCATGATGGCGCGCATTTCGTCATGGATGCGGGCGACCTCGTCCAGGCCCAGCTGGTGGATCTCCTGCGCCGTCATGTCGGTCGTCGTATAGCCGGCCAGCAGATAGTTGTAGTAGTCGCCCCCCTCAGGGTGTTTCCAGACCCCATCATCCGCGCTGGCAAGGCCGGCCTGGTCTTCAAACAGGGCGATCACGCGCGCATAGGCCGGTGCGACGACCCCGGTCAGTGCGGTTTCGGCCTCGGCCAGCAGGCGCGCCGTCTCGTCTTCGGACAGGTCGAGCGAGGCCAGCTTGGCGCGGAAATCGGCCATCAGCGGACTGTCTTCATCGCTGTCATCAAACGGGGCGCCTGACGTGACATTGCGCGCCGTCTGGATCATCGGCTCATAGGTCCAAAGCGGCGTATAGACACCCATCTCGTAGGAGCGCCGGGCATTGGCGATATTCTGGTCCATATAGGCGCCAAAACCGTTGAGACGGGCGATATAGGCCTCGGCATCCTCGAGCGTGTCGACACGGTGATTATTGATCAGGAAGGTCGGGGCATTCATGTGCGGCCCGGATCGCGGCGTGAAGACATAGCCGTGATCGGTCCAGCGCTGGCCTTCCTGCGCGCGCAGCGCATTGCGTTCGAACAAGCGCCAGGACAGCTGGGTCGAGGCGTCGAGTGCATCGAAATCGAAATTCGCCAGCATGTATTGGTAGTTTTCCTGGCCGATGTCATAGCTTTCCTGGTCAAATTCCGGGCTGGCATCATCCCAGGATCCGTAATTGGTCTTCATGCCCAGATAGGTCTGGTACATCGGAGACCGGGCGATGCCGGCCTGGAAGACCTCCTCAAACCAGGCATTGAGGCGTGCGCTCTCACTCTGCTCGGTTTCGGTTGTTTCGGTGGTGGACGGAGCCTGTGCGGCCGATGTGTCTGTTGCAGGCGCGGTCGGCCCCGTGGCCTCGGTCGAGGTGTCGTTGGCCGGTGTACAGGCGGCCAGAAGTGCCAGGGCGGATGCGCCCAGCAGCAAAGTCTTGATCGATGTCATGTCTCTTCTCCCCGAACGCCTGTTGCCAGACGTCCGACTTCCCCATGAACAGACGACGTGTCTGCCCACTCTCGTGACAAACCTTGCCCGGTCGGTCCTGTGGTGCAAGTCCGACCCGTGCAGGATTTGCACATTGCTGCAGGCTTGCCTGCCCTAGGCAGGTCCTGCCCCGTGAAAACGGGTCCCGCCTTCCCGTGCGAGACCCGTTCGTTGTGGTGATCCGACGTTTGTCTACGCGTTACTGCGCGGATTCAGCCTGTTTTTCGGCGATGTAATTGTCGACCAATTCTTCGAGCAGTGACAGTGGCACCGAACCATTGGTCAAAACCACATCATGGAATTCGCCATAGTCGAACGCCTCACCCAGAGCGTCCATGGCCCGCTGGCGAAGTTCGAGAATGGTCAGCATGCCCACCTTGTAGGATACAGCCTGGCCCGGCCAGACGATGTAACGTCGGACCTCGTTCTCGATATCCCCGGCCGGCATGGGCGTGGCCATGAGCATGTACTCATTGGCCTCTTCCTCGGTCCATTGATAGTGGTGGATGCCGGTATCGACGACCAGGCGGGCCGCCCGGAAGACTTCATAGGAGAGTCGTCCGAAATCCTGGTAGGGATCGGTGAAAAAGCCCATATCCTTGCCCAGGGCCTCGGCATAGAGCGCCCAGCCTTCACCATAGGCGGAATACCAGGCAAAGCGCTGGAACATAGGAGCATTTTCCAGTTCCTGCGCCAGCGAGGACTGGAAGTGGTGACCCGGAGCGCCCTCGTGATAGGCGAGGGATTCCATCAGATAGGTCGGGTTCTCGCTCATCTCGGCGAGATTGACATAATAGGCGCCCGGTCGCGATCCATCCAGCGCGCCCGGCTCGTAGAACGCGCCCGTGGCCGTTTCAATGCGATAGGGCTCAACGGCACGCACATCCAGTTCCGCGCGCGGCAGCTGACCGAAATAGTCCGGTGCCACTTCCATCAGGCCGGCGATCATCTCGGCGCTTTCACTCAGATAACGATCACGTCCCTCATCGGTGTTGGGATAGTAGAATTGCGGATCGGTCCGGACGAATTCGAAAAAGTCCTGCAGCGTGCCTTCAAAGCCGACCTGGGCCATGATGGCGCGCATCTCGTCATGAATTCGCTCCACCTCGGCCAGACCCGTCTGGTGGATCTGTTCCGCCGTCATGTCGGTGCGTGTGGTGTAATTGCGCAGCTGGCTTTCGTAGAAGGAGCCGCCTTCCGGCAGGGCCCAGGCACCGTCATTGCGGCCTGCGACCAGGGTCTCATGGCGTTGCATGGTGGCGATCAGCTCACGATAGGCCGGCTCAACCGAATTGGTGAGTGCTTCGGTGGCGCGTGCGATCAGGGCCTCGGCCTCAGCCTCGTCCAGGTCCAGACCGTCGATTTTTGCGCGAAAGTCGGCCAGAAGCGGGCTGTCCGTCTCGCTGTCATCGAAGGGGGCGCCGGTGATCATGCCCTGGGTTGTGGCAATGATGATCGGGAAGGCGAAGGCGGGCGGCAGGACGCCGTTCTGAGCCCGGTTCTCGGCCTGGAGCGTGTATTCGCGCATCATCGGGCCCAGGCCGTTGAGGCGGGAGATATAGGCCTCGGCATGGTCGGTGTTTTCGATCCGGTGATAGCCGATCAGAATGGTCGGCATCTGGGTGTGCGGCCCGAAGAATTGCGTGAAGACATAGTTATGATCCCAGAACTCGGCGAGCTGGGCATTATTCTCAGCGATAAACTCGGCAAAGCGCCAGGAGACCTGGGCTTCCGGTGTCAGGGCCTCGAAATCAAAAGTCGCGTTCATCTCGCGAATACGGGCGGCTTCGCGGGCCAGGCCGTCGCGGAAGGCCGTTTCGGAGACGTCATCCCACTGACCATAGGCCTCCAGGTCTGCGATCATGCCCAGATAGGTCTGGGTGAGCGGCGACAGGGCCATTTCCTCTTCGAAACCGGCCTGGAAAAACGCGTACAGGCGCTCAGTTTCCGTCTGCTCGGTCTCGGTCGCCTGGGTGTCGATTGTCTCGGCCGGGGTCTCGACGGAGGCGGGTGTTTCGGTGACCGGAGTCTCAGCGGTCTCGTCAACAGGTGTGCACGCGGCCAGCAAGGCCAGCAGGCTAGCACTCGCCAGCAGCAGTTTATTGGTCATGACGTCTTCCCCTCAGTCTTTACCAAAATTGACTCTTTCTTAATGCGCTCACGGCAAGCGTAAAGATAATTAACCGTAATTGCGATTCGTCCGCTCCGAGAGGCAGAAGGCCGTGACTGGACCAGAAGTTCTTGATTTTGCACGCGATGCCATCTGGCTTGCCCTCGCGATGTCCGCCCCTGTGATGCTCATCGGCCTCGGGGTCGGCGTGGTCGTAGCCCTGTTTCAGGCGTTAACGCAGATCCAGGAGATGACCTTGGTCTTTGTGCCGAAGATCATCGCCATCTTCATTGCCCTGCTCGTTTTCCTGCCCCTGATGGGCGGATTGATGGGCAGTTTCATGATCAATGTCATGGACCGGATCGCGAACCCATGATCTTCGAGCTGCCCGATTACGTGTTTCTGGGCGCTCTCGTCTTCGCCCGGATGGGCAGTATTCTCATGCTGTTGCCCGGTTTTGGCGAACAATCCGTGCCCGTGCCCATTCGCCTGGCCTTTGCGCTGATGGTGACACTGGTAGTCGCGCCGATCGCGGCGCCTGCCTTGCCCGACATGCCACCCCGCCCGCTGCCGGTGGCCGGGCTGGTGGTGCAGGAAATGCTCATCGGCCTGATGATTGGCGGTGTGGCGCGGATCCTCCTCTCGACGGCGTCGGTGGCGGGCCAGGTGATCGGTCAGTCCAGTGGTCTGGCCATGGCCCAGAGCTTTGACCCCTCACAGGGGCAGCAGGGGGCCTTGCTGGCGACGTTCATCAATCTGACCTTCATGACGCTGATCTTCGTCACCGAACTGCATCACCTGTTTCTGATGGCTGCGGTGAATTCCTACGCGGTCTTTCCACCGGCAGGAGACCTGCCGGTCGGTGATGCGGCCTTGTGGGCGCTGGAGGCCTTTGCGGACAGTTTTCGACTCGGCGTACAAATGGCCGCGCCGCTCATTGTTTACAGCCTGATTTTTTATCTGGCGCTGGGCGTGCTGTCGCGCCTGATGCCGCAGGTGCAGATCTTCTTCATCGCCATGCCGTCGAATGTGATGGTGGGGCTGTTCATCTTCGCAATCGCGCTGGGGGCCATGAGCACGGTCTGGCTGGCGCGCATGGAAAACTTTGCAACGGAGCTTGTGTGATCCATGGCCGAAGATCAGGATGAGAGTGAAAAGACCGAAGAACCGACCCAGCGAAGGCTGGAGGAGGCGCGCAAGAAAGGCGATGTCGCCAAATCCCAGGAGATTCCGGGATGGTTTGTGCTGGCCTCCGGTCTCGCCCTGCTGATCTTTCTTTTGCCGGCCGCGAGTGGATCGATGGCCGGGATGTTGCGCGCCTTCCTGCAGCATAGTCATGAATACAACACCGATCCGTCAGCCCTTTTGGGATTGATGCAGTCCATGGCCTGGCAGACCACGCTGATCATGGCCTTTCCGGTTCTGGTGATCGCCATTGCGGGACTGGCCGGCCATCTTGTGCAGACCGGCTGGCTGGTCTCGGGCGAGAAAATCCAGCCCAAGCTGAGCAAGATCAATCCGGTTGAGGGATTCAAGCGCAATTTCGGACCGCAGGGTCTGGCCAATTTCCTCAAGGGGATTGGTAAAATGGCTCTGGTCGCGGCGGCAGCCTTCATTGTGATCTGGCCCAAAAAGGACCAGCTCGCCAGCCTGCCTTTGCTGGAAGTTGAGGGCATGCTGTCGGTGGTGCGTCAGGCGGCCATCGAGCTGATGATCGCCGCGCTGGTCGTGTATGCGCTGATCGCCATCGCGGACTTTGCCTTCCAGCGACAGAGTTTCATCAAGCGCAACCGCATGTCCAAGCGCGATATCAAGGACGAGTTGAAGAATACCGAGGGTGATCCGCATGTTCGGGCCCGTCTGCGCCAATTGCGTCAGGAACGGGCGCAAAAACGCATGATGGCCGCGGTGCCCGATGCGTCGGTGGTGATCACCAATCCGACCCACTACGCCATTGCGCTGCACTATGAGCAGGGCGAGACCTCCGCACCGGTTGTCACGGCGATGGGTGTGGATGATGTGGCCCTGCGTATCCGTGAGGTGGCCGAGGATCACGAGGTGCCGATTGTCGAGGATCCACCGCTCGCGCGTGCGCTGTGGGCGACTGCGGAGATCGATGAACCCATTCCCACAGAACATTTCCAGGCTGTGGCCAAGGTGATTGGCTATGTCCTGACCCTCGCGCAAGGAAAACGCGCAACCTATCGCCCGACCGGGTAATCTTCTGCCCTGCTGCCTGATTCGATCCGGAGCCTGTCATGGCTGACACCACGCCCCATACGCCTGAAAAAACCGGGATTTTCTCCCGACCGATTATTCGTATCGGTTTCTTCTTTACCTGTTTTGTCATCGCGGTTGCGGTGGGGGTGGCCCTGTTTGCAGCCGGACAGGACGGGTGGAACGGCTTCATCTTCCTGTGTGGTCTGGCCGCGATTGCCTTCCTGATCCTCTACGCGATTGCTGCAGGTGAAACTGCCGGGCGTTCGATGCGCGAAAAGGCTGAACGCACGGAAGGGCCCAGTGCCACTGATCTCGCCATGACGGCCATGGACACCCTGTCCGATCCCGTGCTGATCACGGATCGCCGCGGCAGTGTGCGCTGGGGCAATCCGGCCTACAAAAGCCTGGCAGAGACGGCGGCTGGTCTGGGCCAGAGTTTTGGCCTGCCCACAATTGACCGGATCTGGGCCGGTTCGGGCGGCGGCGATGGGGCGGTCTATCGTTTGGCGCGGGCGGCCTCGCGCGGTGAAGCGGCCACGGAGATCCTGCCGCCTCTGGCCATCGGAGAAGGGCGGACGCAGAGTTTCACGCTGGAAGCGCGGCCGCTTGATGCCCAGCACGTCTTCTGGCGTCTGATCCCCGCGACATCGCAGGATGCGACCGGCCAGGCGGTGACCGCGGACTGGAGCCGACATGCGCCTGTGGCCTTGTTCTCCCTTCGCGCCAATGGCGAGATTGCCATGGCCAATGACACATTGCGTGACTGGCTGGGCCTGGATGAGGGCGAGCCTTTGCCTCGCCTGGATGCCATCCTGGCCGGTGATGGTGCGCGCTCTGTTCTCAACTCGCGCGGCGGCGACGCCCTGGCGCGGGTCGATGCGCGCCTCAAGGCGCGCGACGGTATCGAAAGCCCGGTGGCGATTGTTGTCGACTGGATTCCCGGCAAACCGCCCATGGCGCGCGGTGTGATGTATGGCCTCTCGGTGACGGGCGCACCGCCCGGTGTGGCCCAGGCGATGGGGCAGTCCCAGTCCGCCGGACGCACGCTAGATGACATGTTCGCCACGGCTCCCTTTGGTGTGGTGCGGCTGGACATGGCGGATCCGGACACCGCGATCATCGAAGATATCAATCCGGCCCTGGTCCAGCTGTCCGGCGGCCAGGCCATTCCGGGCGTGAAGTTCAAATCGCTCTTCCAGTGGGAAGAGGGTGAAAGCGCCGCCGAGGCCTTTGACGCTGCCATGGCCGGAGGTACGGAACTGGCCGAGGCACGTCTCAATACCGAGAAAGTCCAGTATGTGCGGCTGGCCTTCGCGCCGGCCCGCGGCGGCAAGCGTGTGGCCTATGTGATCGATGTCACCGCCTGGAAGGACCTGGAGCGTCAGGTCGCCCAGTCCAACAAGATGCAGGCCGTGGGTCAGCTGGCCGGCGGCGTGGCGCATGATTTCAACAATCTGCTGACGGCCATCCGCCTGAACTGTGATGAATTGCTCAATCGCCATCCCGTTGGTGATCCATCCTATGGCGAGCTGCAGGCGATCAATCAGACCGTAGCCCGGGCGGCGGGTCTGGTGCGCAAACTTCTGGCTTTCTCGCGCAAGCAGACTTTCCGGATGGAAACGCTGGATGTGGGCAATGTGCTGTCGGATGTCTCAGTGCTGCTGCGTCAGATTGTCGAGGAAACCGTTCGTCTCGACATCGTTCATGGTCGTGGACTGCCCATGATCAAGGCGGATAAGGGCCAGTTGGAAACGGCGATCATCAATCTGGCGGCCAATGCCCGTGACGCCATGTCCCAAAAGGGCGGTGGCGCGCTGGTGATCACCACGCAGAAAGTGGATGCCGATCTCGTGCGCCAGGCCGGAGCTCCCAATCCGCGCGAGGGTGACTGGTTGTCCATCGCCGTACGGGATGAAGGTCATGGCATGGATAAGGAGACGCTGGAAAAGATTTTCGAGCCATTCTTTACGACCAAGGAAGCCGGCAAGGGGACGGGTCTGGGCCTGGCCACGGTGTATGGCATCGTCAAACAATCCGGCGGTTTTCTCTTCGCCGAGAGTGAAGTGAATGTCGGGACGACATTCACTATCTATCTGCCGGGACATACGCCAAGTGCGGAAGAGGCCCAGGAGATCCAGCAGGAAGAAGAGGCCAAACAGGTCGAGGCTCCGCCCGCCGATCTGTCGGGTAGCGGGCGCATCCTGCTGGTGGAAGACGAGGATGCCGTGCGTGCGATTGCGGCCAAAACTCTGATCAAGCGCGGTTATGACGTGGTTGAAGCGGCCGATGGCGAGGAAGCCTATGAGATTCTCGAGGATGATGAGGAGGGCTTCGACTTGCTCATTTCCGATGTCGTCATGCCGGGA
This sequence comes from Maricaulis sp. D1M11, assembly GCF_047308265.1. Classification (NCBI taxonomy): domain Bacteria; kingdom Pseudomonadati; phylum Pseudomonadota; class Alphaproteobacteria; order Maricaulales; family Maricaulaceae; genus Maricaulis; species Maricaulis sp. D1M11. The sequence continues at coordinate 163,463 of NZ_JBKQWY010000005.1, read as the reverse complement.
CTGGACGGGCCGGGTCTATTGGAAAAGGCGCGCGACATGCTGAGCGAGACCCGGGTGGTCTTCATCTCGGGCTATGCGGCGGAACAATTCTCCGAAACCCTGTCGCAGGAGCGCGAGATTGCCTTCCTGCCCAAACCCTTCACCCTGCCGCAACTGGCCGAGAAGGTGAAAACCATCCTGGCCGGGGAATAGGCCACACGCCGAACCGGGGGCGGGACCGGGTCAGATCTCCTGATTGGCCAGCAGCATGATCCGGTATTCTTGGATCTTCTCGACATACCGCACGGGTTCATGGCCACGCGCATATCCGTGGCGGGTCGTCGGATAGTGTTCCGGGTCAGACAACAGGGGCAGGGTGGTGGCAATATCCTGCCAGTTGTTTTTGTTCAGGCCTCTTTGTTCCGCCAGCCGACGAGCATCATAGAGATGACCCATGCCGACATTATAGGCGGCCAGGGCGAACCAGATCCGCTCCTCTTGCGGAATGTCATCGGGCAGGCGGTCAAGCAGATTGGCCAGATAACGCGACCCCCCTTCAATGCTTTGCAGCGGGTCTTCGCGGTCTTCCACGCCCATCTGCCGGGCAGTGGGCAGGGTCAGCATCATCAGGCCGCGCACTCCTGTCGCACTGACGGCATCGGGGTCCCAGTGTGATTCCTGATAGGCCTGGGCCGCCAGTGTTTGCCATTCCAGATCATGGGCCTCGGCCGCCGCTTCGAAATAGGGCTGGTAGTGGGGCAGGCGGGTGTCGAGCCGTTCAACAAATGTGGCGACATCCACATAGTCGAAATCGCCAAACCGGCCGAACCAGAAATGGTCCAGCTCATCGAGCAGGCCGGAGGTATGGGCCCAGGCAAATTCCGCCTCCAGCCGCGCCTCCAGACCCGTTGCGCGCGGGGAGACCAGCCAGGCCAGGGGACGGTCGCGGGTCAGGTTCAGGCTGACCGAGAGTTCGGGCATCAAAAGCCGCGCAATATCCACCAGATGGGAATCGGCCACGGTACAGTCATAAAGCCCCGCATCGACCAGTTCGAGCAGGGGCAAGGCCGAGCCAGCCGGCTGGGTGTCCCAGGTCAGTTCGGGCAGCGCGACGCGTCGGGTCTCCAGCGTTTCCTCATAGCTCGACCCCGATTGCACAATGAGTGAGGCCTCCGCGAGAGCGCCGGCGCGGCGTGGTCGAACCCCGCCCCGGCGGCAGACCAGCTGCTCCCGCACGAGCTTGTAGGCCGGGCCGAACCTCAGCCCCTGTGCCCGACGGGCGTCGGTGGCGGTCAGACCGGCCGCTGCGACATGGCCTTCGCCCACATTCAACGCACGGATGAGGGCCCGGATATCCGGTTTCACCCGAAATTCGACAGGCACGCCCATATGTTCGGCCAGGGCTGTCGCCAGATCGCGTTCATAGCCCACAAGCTCTCCCGACCGGGTCTGGAAATGGCTGGTCGGGCCGGTCAGGGTGAGCACGATCAATGGTCCGCCCGCATCGAGGTCGGGCAGATAGGCCGGGCTCACCAGGCCGGAGACGCTGTCGCGAATCATGACAGGCCCGGCGTCCGGGTCAGGCCGCTCCGATGCGGCCAGCGTGACCGCCACGAGGCTCATCAGCATCACACCCGTTCCGGTGTGGGAGCGAAGTTCGGGTTGCGACCGGAACCGGTTCCAGAGCGGCGCGATATGCCTGTGCCAAAGGGACATTCAAGCATGTTACTGGGGGCGAACGGGTGGCGCAATCGGGATTAGGCGAGTGGATGTTCCGCTTTGTTCTGTTTTGTTAACCATAAATGTTCCGCTTGTGTTCCGTGAACAAAACTGGTACGCGTTGTGGCAGTTGCCCGCTTGTTAGCGGCGTGAAATAAGGACAAGGGCAAATGAGCAAGGGCGCGATTCGACTCGTGAAAAACGAAAACAACGACAAGCAGAAGGCCATTGAGGCCGCACTCAGCCAGATCGACAAGGCGTTCGGCAAAGGCTCGGTGATGAAGCTCGGTCAGAAACCGGCGATGGAAATCGAGGCGGTGTCCACCGGGTCTCTGGGTCTGGATATTGCCCTGGGTGTGGGCGGTCTGCCCAAGGGCCGGATCATCGAGATCTATGGGCCGGAAAGCTCGGGCAAGACCACTCTGGCGCTGCACACCGTGGCCGAGGCTCAAAAGGCGGGCGGCGTGGCCGCTTTTGTCGATGCTGAACATGCCCTGGATCCGGTTTATGCGGCCAAGCTGGGCGTGGATGTGGGCGAGCTTCTGGTCTCCCAGCCTGACGCGGGTGAACAGGCGCTTGAGATCGCTGACACGCTCGTCCGGTCCGGCGCTGTCGATATCCTGGTGATCGACTCGGTCGCGGCCCTGACGCCGCGCGCCGAGCTGGAAGGGGAAATGGGGGATAGCCTGCCGGGCCTGCAAGCGCGCTTGATGAGCCAGGCGCTGCGCAAGCTGACGGCCTCCATCTCCAAATCCAACTGCTTGGTGATTTTCATCAATCAGATCCGCATGAAGATCGGTGTGATGTTCGGCTCTCCCGAGACCACGACCGGCGGTAATGCCCTGAAATTCTACTCTTCCGTCCGCCTGGATATCCGCCGAATCGGCGCGATCAAGAATCGCGATGAAGTGATCGGCAATCAGACCCGCGTGAAAGTGGTGAAGAACAAGGTCGCGCCCCCCTTCCGGGAGGTCGAGTTTGATATTCTCTACGGCGAAGGCATTTCCAAAATGGGTGAATTGCTGGATCTCGGCGTGAAGGGCGATGTCATTGAGAAGTCCGGCTCCTGGTATTCCTATAATTCCGAACGTATCGGACAGGGCCGTGAGAACGCGCGTCGTTTCCTGCTGGAGCACACGGATATCTCTGCGGAGATCGAGCGCAAGGTCCGGGCAAATGCCGGGTTGATCGCGGATGAGATGCTCACCGGTCCTGATGCGGATGATGACGCGGCGGCGGCCAGCTAGTCTCGCTCTTATTGGTGCGAGGCGTCGGGGCGTTCAGTCGTTTTGGCTGGCGTCCTGGCGATTGCAGTGAGTGGTGAGGCTCAACCGTTTGACCTGATTTGCTGAGCCTGATCTGTTGAGCCTCAGTTGTTGGACCGGATGAGCTGAATTCGGCGTTCCCAATTGGGTCGCCGAAACGGGCCTGCCAGTTTAGGGCACTGAATCAGCTCACGATATCAGATTGCACCATCAGATCACCTCATCAGATCCCAAAAGTGTCATCGAATTGGAACCGGGGCAGTCCGAACTGTCCCGGTTTCGTTTCGCCGGGATCGTTCGCGCGGTTGCCGAATCTGCTTGCGCGCCTGCCGAAGTCGTTCGATCGATCCGGTCACCGGATTAGTTAGCCGGTATCGACGCCTGATTGGGTTCGTTGAGCCCCGTCATCAAGCCCCCCTGGTCAAGAACCCGCCGCCGGGCCTGAAGATAGCCGTGCCTGCAGGCGTGTCGATGACAGCTCCTCTCTTGTGCTTCCGCGAAGATATGCAACATAGGCTGGGGCTGTTTGCGTGGGCGGGGAAGAGAAAACCCGGCGCATCATGGCCCGTGTGACCAGTACCGGATCAACGACCCAGGCACGGGCCTTCCCCCGTTCCTGCAATGTGGACTTTAGACCAATGACCAGCTTGCGCGATATCCGCTCGACCTTCCTCGATTATTTCGGCCGGAATGAGCACGAGATCGCGGCCTCAGCCCCGCTTGTGCCGCAAGATGATCCCACACTTCTGTTCGTGAATGCCGGCATGGTGCCGTTCAAGAATTATTTCACGGGTGCGGAAACCCCGTCGTCTGTGCGCGCGACATCGTCGCAGAAATGTGTGCGCGCGGGTGGCAAGCATAATGATCTCGACAATGTCGGATATACGGCCCGTCACCATACGTTTTTTGAAATGCTCGGTAATTTCTCCTTTGGTGATTATTTCAAGGAAGAGGCGATCCACCACGCCTGGACGCTGATCACCCGGGAGTTTGCCTTGCCTGCCGACAAGCTGCTCATCACGGTCTATTCCGAGGACGAGGAGGCGCGCACGCTCTGGCGCAAGATTGCAGGTCTGTCGGACGACCGGATCATTGGCATCTCCACCTCGGATAACTTCTGGTCCATGGGTGACACAGGGCCATGTGGTCCGTGTTCCGAGATCTTTTTCGATCATGGCCCCGACGTCTGGGGTGGCCCTCCCGGCTCCCCGGAGGAGGACGGAGATCGGTTCATCGAGATCTGGAACCTGGTCTTCATGCAGTTCGAGCAATTGGAGCCCGGCAAGCGGATTGATCTGCCCAAACCCTCGATCGATACGGGTATGGGGCTGGAGCGCATCGCGGCCATCCTGCAGGGCAAGCACAATAATTATGATGTGGATCTGTTCGCCAATCTGATTGCGGCCGGGGAAGACGTGCTGGGTGTGAAAGCCCAGGGTGAGGCCTTGGCCAGCCATCGTGTGATTGCCGATCATTTGCGGTCCACATGTTTCCTGATGGCCGATGGTGTATCGCCGTCCAATGAGGGACGCGGTTATGTCCTGCGCCGCATCATGCGCCGGGCCATGCGCCACGCCCATCTTCTTGGCGCCAGTGAGCCAGTGATCTGGAAACTGGTCGAGGCGCTCAAAACCGAGATGGGCGATGCTTATCCCGAATTGGGTCGGGCCCAGGCCTTGCTGGAAGACACGCTGAAAATCGAGGAAGAGCGTTTCCAGCGCACGCTCGGTCGCGGTCTGAGCCTGCTTGAAGAGGCCACCGCAGATATGGCGGAGGGGGAAGCCCTGCCCGGTGAAACCGCGTTCAAACTCTATGACACTTACGGATTTCCGCTCGATCTGACCCAGGATGCGCTGCGCGCCAAGGGCATGACCGTTGATGAGGCCGGTTTTGAAACGGCCATGGAGAAACAGCGCGCGGATGCCCGTGCCAGCAAATTCTCCTCGGGTCAGCAGGCGCCGGATACGGTCTGGTTCGGTGTGCGCGAGGCCGCGGGGGCCAGCAATTTCCTCGGATATGAGGGCACTGACGGCGAAGGCACATTGCAGGCCATCGTGTTTGACGGTGCGGAACAGGTCCGCCTGGGCGAGGGCCAGTCCGCCGAGCTGGTGTTCGACCAGACCCCGTTTTATGGCGAAAGCGGCGGTCAGGCCGGCGATACCGGATTGATCACCTTTGCCAATGGCTCGGTGTTCCGCGTGGATGATACCCAGAAACGCGCGGGCGATCTGCATGTCCATGCCGGTGTGCTGGAAAGTGGTGAGATTGTACCCGGTGAGACGGCGCGGCTGGAGGCGGATGCCGCTAAACGCGCCGAGTCGAAAGCCAATCACTCAGCCACGCACCTTCTGCACGCGGCTCTGCGCAAGCGTCTGGGCGAGCATGTGACGCAAAAAGGCTCGTATGTGGGCCCGGATCGCCTGCGCTTCGATTTCAGCCACAACAAGCCTGTGAGCGCCGAGGAATTGCGGACCATCGAGGCCGATGTCAACGCCATCATCCGTCAGAACACCGCCGTGTCGACCCGGTCGATGAGCCCTGAAGCGGCTATCGAGGCGGGAGCGCTGGCGCTGTTTGGCGAGAAATACGGCGATGAAGTGCGGGTTCTCACCATGGGCCGGGAGCTGGCTGACACGGATATGGCCTATTCGGTGGAATTGTGCGGGGGCACACATGTCGAGCGCACCGGGGATATCGGCCTTTTCAAGATTATCGGCGAGAGCGCGGTGTCGTCCGGTGTACGGCGGATCGAGGCCCTGACCGCCGAGGCGGCACGCCTCTATCTTGATGAACAGATGGGCTTTGGCCGACAGGCCGCCGATGCGCTGAAAACGCCCCTTCCGGAGCTTGCCTCGCGGGTCACGGCCCTGATGGACGAGCGCAAGAAGCTGGATCGACAGCTGGCCGAAGCCAAGAAACAGCTGGCCATGGGCGGCGGGGGTTCAGCCGCGCCGGCCGGTCCGGAGGAGATCGGCGGCGTAAGCTTTATCGGTCGTGTGGTTGAAGGCGTCGGTGGCAAGGATTTGCGGGGCCTGGTCGATGAGGCCCGCACCTCCATGGGGGCGTCCGGTGTGGCGGTGTTTATCGGTGTCAATGACGGCAAGGCAGCGCTCGCCGTCGGTGTCAGTGCGGATCTGCATGAGCGTTTCACGGCTGTAGACCTGGTCCGCGCGGGATCAGCCGCTGTGGGCGGCAAGGGCGGTGGCGGTCGCGGCGATTTTGCCCAGGCCGGTGGCCCGGATGGATCCAGGGCCGACGAGGCCCTTGCGGCGATCAAGGCCGTTCTGGCGGGTGCATGATGGCGCGTCCCGGGGCTGATACTCAGCTGGTTGGCGACAAACAGGCCGCTCGCGAGATCGCCGCGCGTCGTGAGAGCTTCAATTCAGCCCTGACGGTCCGGGATATGGAGGCCATTGCGGCGCTGTTGCATGAGGATGTGGTTCTGGTCCCCGGCGATGAGGCCCCTCTGATCCAGGGGCGCCAGGCCCAGCTGGACGCCTGGCAACAGATCTTCGACGGCATGGATCAGGTGACGTATAAACGCGCGCCGGCCCGGATCGACGTCTCGGAGGACGGTCAACTGGCCTCTGAACAGGGGCGTTGGACGGGGGGCTGGACCCAGGACGGGTTCAAGATCGGCTATGTCGGCCGCTATTTTGCAAAATGGCGCTTCGACGGGCTGAACTGGCTGATTGAGGCCGAAACCTTCGTCACCATGAAACGGACCGGCCAGCAGGTCTGATCTTTCGCCTAGAAGGCCAGAGGGATGACACTGCGCGCGACGTCCTCATCCGGTGTGAGCACCGGGCGCGACATGCTGAACCCGCCCGAATAGGGACCGATGGTCCAGCGGCCGGAAATCAGGCTGGCATCGCCATTCAAACGGCCCGTATAGGACACGGTGTGATTCACCCCGCCCGATCCGTCATAGGTTTTGGCGAAGATCACCAGCCCCTGGTCATGACTTCCATCCAGCCAGGCGAGAAGCCGCTCGCACCCGGGCTCGGCGAAGGTGTTTTTTTCGGAGATCTTGCCGGACAGAAATCCGCGCACATCATCCACATTGGCCATGAAGGAGACCGGTTTTCCCCCATCCGCATAGGTGTAGGCGCCAAACCAGACCCCGGTCAGATTCGAGCTCATCGACATTCCCGTAAATATAATATTGTTTTCTTACGGATAAACACCTAACAGGTGAAACCGCATATGTGAACCAATTTTAGATGGTATCACGATCACGAGGTGTGTCGAGCCAGGCTTCCGCCTCTGTGGTTGTGGTGAAAACCCGTTCCTCGGTCACCGTCACTGGTTCCGAAATCAGCTCATAATACGTCATGAGCGCTTCCTGGAGGGCGTCATCCATGACAATCGCCGCACGTGTGCCGGGGCGTACACCGAGACGTTTGTCTGCTGCTACAAAGCCGTTGATCAGGATCTGCCAGCGGTCCGGGGACATGTCGCTGAGATCGATGGAGGAGAATACCGTCATCTGGTCCATGTCAGCGGACCAGTCCGGATCGGTGAGGGCACTTTCATAGGCGCCCAAAACATCGTCCACGGTCATGCGGCCGGTAATGTGCCAGACAATCCGGCGACGCTCCTGATCCAGTGTGTATTGGAATTCCATCACAATCCCCTCATGCGCGAGTGTTCCACGCAGGCTTGAGTCGAACAAGCCTATTTGGGGGGCATGCCCTCCGAGAGCCAGGCCAGGGCATCTGACACCCGGTCAAAAATGCGTTCCGTCACTCGCGAATGCCCGCCATGGGCCAGAACGTAGAGCTGAAGTAGAGGGCGGTGTTCCTCGCGTTCTCCGACAATGGCGGAGAGGACCGGTTCCCCGGTCCGAAAGCGTTGCTGCATCTCGTGCAAGCGTCGTCCGACCGTTCTGATATCCTCAGGCGTAATCTCGCCCAGAAGCGCGGCCCGGCCCAGATGGGTGAGCCGATTGAAGTGTGGATCAAATTCGGGATGCTCGAATATCTCTTCACAAGCTTTGAGAAAGTCGGGAACATTGACCAGACCGTCGACGGACAATCGGATCAGTCGCGCGTCCGCATCAATGCGGATCTCGTAATGCATTCTATCCTCACACACACAATCAGTTTGAGTGACGTCGGGCGACTCAGGGGGAGCTGAATTCACCCGGCGCAGCGTGATATGCGTCAGATTGGGGACGTTACAGTATTTGATTATGCGCGCGGAGTTTGCAGCCAGGCCCGTGCGTCTGTCTCCGATCGAAAGAAACGTTCGTCCACGGGTCGACGCTGGGCCGACAGGGCTTCCCAAAATCGCATCAGCGGTTCGGCGGTTTCATCAGCACAGACAAAGGCCATGCGCACGCGGCGGCCGTCGAGAACGTCCCGGTCAAAGGCCTCGAAACGTGACATGAGCTGGTCGGCGACCTCAGGGGTGAATTCCGCAAGGAATACACGACGATACACCATCAGATAATCGATATCCCTGTGCCAGCCGGGCAGGGCCATGAACTGCTCGCGTGTCTGGGCATAGGTATCGAGATTCAGCGCGCCGCTGACATGGATCTCACAGACACGCTGGTCCGGGGAGATTGTAATGGAATCGATCATTCAGCCACCGGGGGTTGAAGCGAGCCGACCCCATTTAAGGCGCCCGACTCATAGTCCCAAGGTTTTATCCTGCGACAAAATGATCCGTTCACGCAAAGAAAAAGGGCGAACCGCTTGGTCCGCCCTGTCTCTGTGCTCTGACGACACCGATCAGACGGTCTCGGCCATGGCCAGTTTGAAGCGCTCGTCCACCTTGTTGAGGAAGCCTTCCGTCGACAGCCAGCCTTGTTGATCTCCGACCAGCAGGGCCAGGTCCTTGGTCATGAAGCCGGCTTCCACCGTCTTGATGATCGTGTCTTCCAGCGTCGTCGCGAAGGCCATGACCTGCTCATTGCCATCCATGCGGCCCCGGTGCGCCAGACCCCGGGTCCAGGCAAAGATCGAGGCGATGGAGTTGGTGGAGGTCTGCTCACCACGCTGATGCTGGCGGTAGTGACGTGTCACAGTGCCGTGTGCGGCTTCTGCTTCCACCGTCTTGCCGTCCGGAGACATCAGCACGGAGGTCATCAGGCCAAGAGAGCCAAAGCCCTGGGCGACGGTGTCGGACTGGACATCGCCATCATAGTTTTTACAGGCCCAGACAAAACCACCGGACCATTTCATGGCCGCAGCGACCATGTCATCGATCAGGCGGTGCTCGTAGGAAATCCCTTTCGCCTGGAAGGCATCCTTGAATTCAGCGTCGAAAATCGCCTGGAAGATATCTTTGAAGCGACCATCATAGGCTTTCAGGATGGTGTTCTTGGTGGAGAGATACACCGGCCAGCCGCGCTGCAGGCCGTAATTCATGCTGGCGCGCGCGAAGTCCTTGATGGATTCGTCGAGGTTATACATGCCCATGGCCACGCCGGAGCTCGGGAAGTCGAAGACTTCGCGCGTGACCGGCTCGGAACCGTCTTCCGGCACGAAGGTCATGGTCAGCTTGCCGGGGCGGTCGACGAGGAAATCCGTCGCACGATACTGGTCACCGAAGGCGTGACGGCCGATCACCATCGGCTGCTGCCAGCCCGGAACCAGGCGCGGCACGTTGGAGATGACGATCGGCTCACGGAAGACCACGCCGCCGAGAATATTGCGGATGGTGCCGTTCGGGGAGCGCCACATTTTCTTGAGGCCAAACTCCTCAACACGCGCTTCGTCCGGCGTGATGGTGGCGCATTTCACGCCCACACCGTAATGTTTGATGGCTTCAGCGGCTTCGACGGTGATCTGGTCATCCGTCTCATCGCGCTTTTGCATGCCGAGATCATAGTATTTCAGATCAATGTCGAGATAGGGCAGGATCAGCTTGTCCTTGATCATCTGCCAGATGATGCGGGTCATTTCATCGCCGTCGAGTTCGACGACCGGAGTATCGACTTTGATCTTCGCCATGTTTCACGTCCTTAATTTGGGAACCTGTTTTGCGCGCGCTATAGCAGACCCGGATTGAAGTGCAAAAGCCTGAACTGAAGGAAGCGGTGATGAAGTCTGGTGTCCGGACACTCTTTTTGGCGATCATGGTGGGGGTGTCGGCGTGTGTGCCCGCGTCCAACGATCGAGCGCAATCCCTGGAACTTATTGAAGATACACAGGTAACGGCGGTTGTCACGGATCTGGGGGAGGGTCAGTTCGAGGTCGAGTATCGCTTTGCAGAGCCCCATGATGTGTTTGTGTTCGCCAGATCGCAAACTGAGTATCGCACCGAGGCCTGGCGTCCGATCGATACCCAGACCCCGGTCGAACGTGTCGCGGGCATGGATGCGCTGATCTTTGACCGCCCGGTCTCAAGCGCCCGTTTCCATGTTCAGGCCCGGCCCGATCTCGACTATGCCGGTTATGCGCATTTCACCGCGTTCTCTGATGGCGGGCTGGTCCTGTTTACCGGTCAGTTCGAACTGCTCCTGGCGCAAAGCCGGGAGTCGATCGAGGCCATGCAGGGCGATCTCAACCAGTTTGACGGTGTCCAGCCCCGGACCGGCGTGGCCGTGCGTTCGCTCCGCCCCATGATCGCCCATGGTCGCTCGATCGCGGAAGAGGCGGTGGATGTGTCGCTGGGCGGGGGAAGTTTTGTCTATATCGGCGACGGGGATATCGAGACCACGCCAAACTATGCCGGGTTGATCGATCCGGGCACGCCGGACTGGCTCAAGACCCGGTTTGAAAGCGATATGGCCTATCTGTTCGACCGTCTGGAAACGGGTTGGGGTTATGGGCTGGATGCGCCGGCCACCTTGATGTTCGCCTTTGGTGGGCATGACCATCCGGGCTTTTCCAACAAGGGCGGGGTCCAGGGGCGGCAATTGATGATCCGGTCGTCAGGCGAGGCCCTGCGGGAAGAGGATCCGTTTATCCATGCCTATCTGTTGTGGTTCTTTGCCCACGAGACGGTGCACCTCTTTCAGAACGTAAAGGGCGCGCGGCTGGCGGAGAGCTTTGACAGCTGGATCCATGAGGGCGCAGCCAATGCCATGGCCAATCGCATCATGGCGGAACAGGGCGACAGCGCGGCGGCGTATCTGCAATACAGTTTTTCCAACGCTTTGGAGACCTGTGTGGCATCGCTGGAGAACGGCAATCTGCAGGGCGCGGAACAGCGCGGCGAGTTCGACGCCTATTATGCCTGCGGTGAATTTGTGGCGCTCATCCTGGACGCGGGAACGCCGCAGGGCGATCTCTATGATATCTGGAACCGCATGCTCGATCTGGCGGTCGAGGAGACCGAAGAGGACACGGTGCCCGAATATGATCGCGAGACCTATCTGCGTGCCGCTATCGATCTGGGACTGGACAGCGCAACCGCAGACTGGATCCGCGTGCTGACGACCTATCCGCTGGCTGATCCGCGGGTCGAACTGATCACAAAGCTTGAAGAGATGGGGCTGAACCCGCAATTCGATGACGAGAACCGTTTAACCGCCATCACCTATCCGGACGCATGACCACACCACCTTCCTTCATCCTGCATACCCCCCAACTGGGCGAAAACATCGGCGCGGCCTGTCGTGTCATGGGAAATTTCGGCCTGAATCGTCTGATCATTGTCGATCCTCGTGATGGCTGGCCCAATGACAAGGCCGTCACCATGGCCGCCGGATCGCCGGTATTGGACGAGGCGCGTGTGGAGTATCGACTGGAGGACGCTTTGGCCGGGTTCACCCGTGTCTATGCCACCACAGCCCGCCCGCGCGGCATGGAGAAACCGGTCCTGACGGCCCGTCAGGCCATGTCCCAGATCCGCGCGGCGAGCCAGGCCGGAGAACGGGTGGCGGTCATGTTCGGCGGTGAGAAATCAGGCCTGCCCAATGAGGCGGTCACCCTGGCCGATGCGATCATCACCTTGCCGGTGGACCGCTCCTTCTCCTCGCTCAACCTGGCCCAGGCCGTGGCCGTGTGTGCCTATGAGTGGACGGCCGAGGAGGGCGCGCCTGTCGAGTTCGAACCCGTGTCCGAGATTGCCGATCGGGAAGATCTGGAACGCATGTTCGTGCATTTCGAGACAGAGTTGGAGCGGGCCGGGTTTTTCTATCCGCCCGACAAGACGCCCTTGATGACCCAGAATCTGCGCAATGCCTTCATTCGCGGCCGCTGGACCGAACAGGAAGTGCGCACCTTCCGCGGCGCCGTCAAGGCACTGGCGCTGGGACGCGGCAAGGCCCGCATCGTGCGCGAGGATTAGGTCGTTTTTCGCCTGCACTGACGGTGTTGTGCACACAACACGCAATGGGTGTGTCGGGGGTGTTTGTCGGGGTGTGTTGCTTGGCTCTTTGTTTGCCCGCTCGTTTGTTTCGCGCCTCATCCGCAGTTTTTAGACACGCCCCTCATCCGGCGCTGCGCGCCACCTTCTCCCCACTGGGGGAGAAGGATTCTTGTCACCCTCTCCCTCCCGGGGAGAGGGTGCCGAGTGAAACGAGGCGGGTGAGGGGCTTCAAAAACGAGCAGGTGAGGGGCCTCAAAAATCGAATGAGGGGTGTGAAACCTACTCAGACGGCCCGTCTGACGCCGTCTGTGCGCGCACCAGGTCTTCATTGAATTCCAGCAGCAGGTCAGGCGCTTCCAGGCGTTTGTGATTGCCTTGCACCGCCAGGGCGAGGCCCGTGCGGCTGTCATAAATGGCGGCGCTGCGGTGACCGGCAAAATCCCCGCCATGGAACAGGCGATAGGCCTCATCCTCATAGATGCGCACAAACACGCCCAGCCCGTAGCCGATGCGAAGCTCTGCATTGAGCATGTTGGGCTCGGCGATCATCAGAGCCCGTTCTGCGGCAAATTGCTCGCTGCCCAGCGCGTGATAGAGCCGTGCCAGATCGGCCGGTGTCGTCACCAGACCGCCGCCCGCCCATTCCCAGGCGAGATTGGCGTTGAGTTCGCCGGGTTCACCGGTGGCCCGGGCGCCGAACGTGCCGCGATCATACCCCACCGCCAGTCGGTCATAAGTGCGTCCGATCAGGCTTTCCGTGTCGGCCATGCCCACCGGCTCGATCACGCGGGTGCGAACCAGATCGGCATAGGTCTCGCCGGTGGCCGCTTCGAGCACGAGGCCCACGACAATGTAATGGGTGTCGGAATAGGCATAATGAGCGCCGGGCACGCCCTGGGCCTCGGTGCCGGTGATGTAATCGATCAGTTCGGCGGGCTGGAAACCCTGCTCACGTCGCCCGCCCCGCGCGGTATGGAAGCGCCAGTTCTCCAGATAATCAGGAATTCCGGCAGAATGGTTCAGCAAGTGACGCAATGTGATCTGGTCGGCCTGGGCCACCTCGCGCCAGACCGGCACGTCGCTTAGCCAGGGAGAGACCGGAGCATCGAGATCCAGCACACCCTCATTGACCAGCTGGGCGGCGATGAGGGCGGTGACGGTCTTGCCGACACTGGCGGACAGGAAGCGGGTGGTCTCGTCCGCCGCAGGGCCTCTGCGCTCCACCTGCCCCGTGGCCTGGCGCAGCAGGGTCTCACCATCAAACATCGCGGCACTCACCGCCGTTGCATCGCTGGACGCATGAGCGGTGTCGACAAAGGTCTCAAGCCGGGTTTGCCGGGTCACCTCGCCCTGTGCCGCGTTCTGTGCTGTGCTCTGGGCGCTGACGGCTCCTGACAGGCTCATGGCAACAGACACGCCTGTCGCAAGGACGGCGAGGATGGCGAGGCGGGGGCGAAACATGGCGACAACTCCAACTATCCGTTTGCGACAATCCAACCATTGTGGCGTGAAGACAAGCCCGTTATGACTGCCATTCAAGTGAGCGATATCAGCCACCCGTCCGGGATATTCATGAAAATCAGGTCCAGCGTGAAATGGGGGCTGTTTGCCGCCTCAATCCTCGTGTTTGTTGTCGTGGTTCGCGTGTGGCCCCATGCGGAAAACTGGATGGCCGTCGACACCTGTCTGGATGCCGGGGGACGCTGGGACCACCAGCTCCATCACTGTCAGCTTGACGATGTGATGGATGGAAGCGGTTCGGACCGGGATGCCCAGAGACCCTGATCCTCGCCGGACAGGGTGAGGGATTGAAAGCGAATCGACGGCGGTCTGACGGACCTCGTCGATGCCGGTATTGCGTCCCGCGTCGTCTCCGTGGCGTGCAGCCAGACGCTTGACATTCCCTGCGCAGACAGTAGAAACCCCGCTTTCCTGCGTCCGCGCAGGCCAATACGGGTGATGCGGATACCGCCGTTGCAATCGTGATCTCAATCGGGAGATCGCCGGACCGCGTCGAACATAGAGAGAGAAGAATGTCGAAGCGTCATTCTCAGAAATATAAAATCGACCGTCGCATGGGTGAAAACCTGTGGGGTCGTCCGAAGTCTCCGATCAATGCACGTCCTTACGGCCCCGGTCAGCACGGCCAGCGCCGCAAAGGCAAGATGTCCGATTTCGGCGTTCAGCTGATGGCGAAGCAAAAGCTGAAAGGCTATTACGGCGACATCACCGAGAAACAATTCCGCCGCACCTATGACGAAGCCGCACGCCGTAAGGGCAACACGGCTGAAAACCTCGTCGGTCTGCTGGAATCCCGTCTGGATGCTGTTGTCTACCGGGCCAAGTTCGTTCCGACCGTCTTTGCGGCGCGTCAGTTCGTCAACCACGGCCACGTGAAGGTGAATGGCGTCAAGACCAACATCCCGTCCTACCGCTGTAAGCCGGGCGACGTGATCGAGATCCGCGAACGCTCCCGTTCCATGGCCCTGGTCCTGGAAGCCCTGGAAAGCCCCGAGCGCGATCTGCCGGAATATATCGACCTGGATCCGAAGGCCATGAAAGTGACCTTCGCCCGCGTGCCGGAATTCTCTGAAATTCCGTACCCGGTTCAGATGGAACCGAACCTCGTGGTCGAATTCTACTCCTCGTAAGTTTTCGAGGACGCACCAAATTGGAAAACCCGCTGGTTTCGGCCAGCGGGTTTTTTCATGCGCGTCAGTCTCGAGCCGGAGCGTGCGGGACCGGTCCAGGGAGCCGAACCGGCCTCACGGGCGCGGTCTAGACGATCGGTTCGACGGTGACCTGGTTGGTGTAAAAACCCAGCCGACCCTGGATGCCGAGGATATGTTCGAACGGGGTCTCATAGGTCCACACCGCATTGTCCAGGCGGGTGCCGTCAGCACGCTGGACATGGAAATACGTGGCCTCGCCCTTGTAGGGGCACCAGCTGGTACGATCTGAGGGCGTCAGCTTGCTCATATCGATATCGTTACGGTCCACATAGAGCACCGCGGGATAGTCTGCCTCGCGCACTTCGCGGGCGTCTGCACGGTCTGCCAGCACTGTGTCCGCCGCATAGACACGCACGGTGATGGAGGTGTCATCCAGCACAAGGGGATGGTTCGGTCCGGGCTGACGCACCGGCCGGTCGAGTGTCTGGGTCATGGGTTTGGCCTTCCTGTTGAGCCTGCCGGAGCAGGCGGGATCAGGCGGCGGGCACCAGGCCTTTATCCTTGAAATAGGTCTGAAGCTCGCCGCTTTCGAACATCTCCTTGACGATGTCACAGCCGCCCACGAACTCGCCCTTGACGTAGAGCTGGGGAATGGTCGGCCAGTTGGAGAAATCCTTGATGCCCTGGCGAACCGCGTCGTCTTCCAGCACGTTGACGCTGGAATACTCGACTTGCAAATGGTCCAGAACCCGGGACACGACGGAGGAGAAACCGCATTGCGGGAAAACCGGCGTGCCTTTCATGAAAAGCACGACGTCGTGTGAATCGACGGTTTTCTGAATGCTGTCCTGAACGGCTTCGCTCATGGCTTAACTCCTTCGTCTTCTGGCCAACAGCTAGGTAGTCGCCCCGGGACCCACAAGTCCAGCGAGGCGTGCATTGGCCTGCATATGGGGGATGCGTGAGGTCATTGTTAGGGCGCAGTCGATCTCTTGCGCATCAAGCGCAAACTCCAGGGCCTGGGCCGGAGTGATGTCGAGGGGGGGCGATGAAAGCCCGGTCAGGCGATGCTTGACCCGTCGGGCCAGCGTCCACAAATCGGCGGGCCGCAACGGATTGGTGTGACCGCGACGTGCGCCGGCCATCACCTCGATACCGGCCACAAAGAGCCCGGCATTGTGTGCCGTGCGCAGCCGGGCGCGCTGGCGTGTATCCAGCCCGGCATGAAAGGGCGCCATGATCCCTTCTATGGCGTCGATTTCCAGCGCAGTGTCGAGCTCGCGCCCGCGCCCGCACACGCCGACATGGCGGATCATGGCCCGGGATTTGAGATCAGCGAGGCGCGCAAGAAGAGCCGGATTTGTCAATTCGTCGGGCGAGGGACCATGAAGCCACAACCAGTCCACGTAACACGTACCCAGTCGTTCCAGACTGCGCACAAGCGAAGCCTCGATGCCGTCAGCTGAAAAATCCCGCTCTCGATGTTCCGTAATACCGGCCTTGGTGGAAATCAGTGCGGTGGGACGCTGTGATCCCAGGGCCTTGCCCAGTCGCGTTTCGCCTTCACCCTGTCCGTAGGCGGGGCCGGTATCAAACAGGGTAATGCCCGCGTCCAGAGCGGCCTGGATGAGGGCCTGCGTCTGGTCCGCCGGGATGAGCGGCGTGGTGTGCGGGCCGGTAATGCCCAGACCCAGGGAGGAGGGGCGGATCATGCGCGCGGCCCTTAGGCGTCAGGCCCCGTCCGGTGTTCGGGTCTCAAGGGCCAGGGCGTGCAGCTCATTGCCCATCTTGCTGCCCAGGGCCGCATAGACCAGCTGATGCTGGGCGACCCGCAGCTTGCCCTTGAAGGCCGCACTGGTGACCGTGGCCTTCCAGTGATCATTATCTCCGGCCAGGTCTTCCATCACGACATCCGCATCGGGAATGCCGGCCTTGATCAGGGCGATAATCTCGTCGGCGGGCATGGGCATGATGGTGTCCTCTCAGGCTTTAGGCAGGGCTGGGGCGTCAGGTCCGGTCTGCGGGCTCACGCGGCTGTGACAGGTGATCACGCGGGTCCAGCTAGAGCGTGAACCCATGTGTGTGTCTATTTCTGTCTTCAGCACATATGACGGGGGCGTTGGAGAAACAAGCTGCGCGCCACAGGCGGGAGGGTGAAATGAGCTTTACAATGATGAGCAAGGCCGGTCTGCGACTGGTTCTGGGACTGGTCAATCTGGTTGTTCTGGGTCTGGTCATGACGAGCGTGGCCGAAGCCGGTCCGCAATATGTCGGCCGGGATGGTCTGGCCGTGGGCGGGTATGATGTCGTGTCCTACCATACGGGCGAGACACCGGTGGAAGGGCTCGAAACCATCACCACCCAATACAATGGCGTCACCTGGCAGTTTGCCAGCGAAGCCAATCGCGATCTCTTCCTGGCCGATCCGATGCGGTATGCGCCGGCTTATGATGGTCACTGCGCCTATGCGGCCGCTCATGGCAACAAGACGCGAACCGATCCGCTGGCCTATGCCGTGGTGGATGACGTGCTCTATCTCAATTTCTCGCCGCGCATTCAGAACCGGTGGGCAGAGGATGTGCCCGGATATCTCGAACGCTCCGAGGCCAACTGGCCGGAGCTGGTGGATGAGCCCGCGGCACGACCGAGCCGCTGGGGTGGCTAGCAAACCGCATTAAACATTTGAAGGACTGTGTGTTCGCCCTTGGGCCGGGCGCCCGGAACGTGCGATCATCCTCCCCGGAAGAGATTGGAATTCATGGGGATGAGATGAAACACCGTCTGTTTATCGCAGCCGCGGCCAGTGCTCTGGTCGCGGCCTGTACACCGCCGCCGTGTGCAAATACGGCCGAGGGATGTGGACCGTCAGCGGATGCACCGGCCGATCTGGCCAGCCTGTATGGCGACACAACGCTTTCGCCCGAAGCCACCACAATTGATGCCCAGCAGGCGCTCGACGATCTGCAGATCCTGGCCAGTGATACAATGGGCGGGCGTGAGGCCGGCACAGAGGGCAATGCCCTCGCGCGGTCCTATATCACCGAACGCCTAACCTCGATGGGGGTGGGGCCGATGGGGGAGGGTTTTGATCACCCCTTTGATTACCGCCTGCGTGTGGATGACGGCCAGGTTCACACCGGCATCAATATCCTCGCCCTGATCGAGGGCACGTCCGACAGTGACCGTTTGATGGTGGTCTCGGCTCATTATGACCATGTCGGGATTCGCGAGGGCGACGTTTATAACGGTGCTGACGACAATGCCTCCGGTGTGGCCGGTGTGCTGGCCGTCGCAGCGGAATTCATGGCCAACCCGCCTGAGCATGATGTGATCCTGGCCTTTTTTGATGCCGAGGAGCGCGGTCTGCAGGGCGCGCGGGCCTTTGTCATGGATCCGCCGGTGGATCAGGATCGCATCACGTTCAATCTGAATTTTGACATGATCGCCATGTCGGACGAGCGCAAGCTGTGGGCTGTGGGCACCTATCACTATCCCTCGCTCAAACCGCTGGTCGAACACGTGGCGGCAGACGCCCCGGTGGAGCTGCCGATGGGGTTTGACGAGCCCACCGACGAACCGGGCGGGGACTGGACGATGTTGTCGGACCAGGGCGCGTTTCACGCGGTTGGCATACCGATCATCTATCTGGGCGTGGATTTCCACCCGCATTATCACCAGGCCACGGACGAGTTCGAGAATATGACGCTCGATTTCTTCCAGGATGCGGTGGAAACCAGTGTGCGTTTTGCTGTCGTGATGGACGAGGCGCTCGACACGGTGGGCGAGGCCGAGGGGCGCTAGCCCCTCTCGCCCGTTCGTCTAGGCCCGTTCCTCTGGGCCCGTGCGTCTAGGCCTGTTCGGGTTTGACCAGTCCGGGCAGGCCGTCGATCGAGGTGGCGTTGGTGTCATAGCGCCGCGCCGCCCACTCCTCCTGGGTGCGATGATCATTATAGCGCTTGAGCTGATCACGCTCGCCCTTGAAGTCGTAAAAGGGCACACCCCAGCCGCAACTGTCCTGCACCCGGTGAATGCGGGCTGTGATGACCGCGCGGGCCTTCGAGATCTGCGGAAACAGGGCGGCCTTCTCGGCGAAACCGGACTCTTCAAACGTCACCGCCTGACCCGTGCCATAGAGACGCAGGATATTGGGCGCTCCGTCATAGGCGCAGAACATGAAGGTGATGCGCCCGTTCTCGCGCACATGCGCCAGGGTTTCCACGCCCGAGCCGCCCAGATCCAGATAGGCCACCTCATTGGGGCCCAAAATCTTGAAACTGTCATAGCCCTTGGGGCTCATATTCACATGTCCGTCCGGTCCGGACGGGGCGGTCGCCACGAAGAACATCTTCTGCGCGGCGATGAAGCCCGCAATGCGGTCATCAATGCTGTCAAATACCTTGGCCATGGCCTTAATCTAGGCACGATACCGCCCGAGCGAAAGAGGCCCGCCCTTGACCTTTTGAACGGTTCGGCGCATGTCCCGCGCTTCTCCACACCTGCCCAAACGGAGGCTTCGCGCCATGATCCCTCGCTATACCCGTCCTGAAATGGCCGCAATCTGGTCGGACCAGAACAAATACAAGATCTGGTACCTGATCGAGGCGCATGCGACGGAGAAACTGGCCGAGCTGGGTGTGGTGCCGCAATCAGCGGTCGATGCGGTGTGGAAAGCCAAGGATGTCGAATTTGATGTCGACCGGATCAATGAGATCGAGGCCGAGGTCAAGCATGACGTGATCGCCTTCCTGACCCATCTGGCGGAACATGTCGGCGAGGAGAGCCGGTTTGTGCACCAGGGCCTGACCTCGTCGGATGTGCTCGATACCTGTCTGGCCGTGCAGCTGAAACAGTCGGCGGACCTGCTTCTGGTGGGGCTCGACCGGGTCCTGGCCGCGTTGAAGACCCGCGCCGAGGAGCACAAATTCACGGTCTGTATCGGTCGCTCCCACGGTATTCATGCCGAACCGACGACGATGGGGCTGAAATTCGCGCGCTTTTATGCCGAGTTCAAACGCAATCGCGACCGTCTGGTGGCCGCGCGTGACGAGATCGCCACCTGTGCCATCTCCGGTGCCATCGGTACGTTTGCCAATGTTGATCCGGCTGTTGAGGCGCATGTGGCCGAACAGATGGGGCTGACGGTGGAGCCGGTCTCGACCCAGGTCATTCCGCGTGATCGCCATGCCCACTATTTCGCCGTTCTGGGCCTGATCGCCTCAGCCATCGAGAATGTGGCTGTGGAAGTGCGACATCTGCAGCGCTCGGAAGTGCGTGAAGCGCAGGAGTATTTCTCCAAGGGCCAGAAGGGTTCCTCGGCCATGCCGCACAAGCGTAATCCGATCCTGACGGAAAACCTCACCGGTCAGGCGCGCCTGGTGCGCTCGGCCGTGGTGCCGGCCATGGAGAATGTCGCCCTGTGGCATGAGCGCGATATCTCGCACTCCTCGGTCGAGCGCGGGATTGGTCCGGACGCCAATGTGCATCTCGATTTCGCCCTGCACCGCACGGCGGGGATGATCGAGAAACTGGTCGTGCATGAGGATCGTTGCCGCGAAAACCTCGAGGCCTATGGTGGCATCCACAATTCCCAGCGTGTTCTGCTGGCCTTGACCCAGGCCGGGGCCTCGCGCGAGGACAGCTATCGCCTTGTACAGCGCAATGGCATGAAAACCTGGGATGAGGGCGGCAAGCTGGTCGAGCATCTCAAGGCCGATGAGGGTGTGACCGCGCTGTTGTCGGACGCGCAGATCGAGGCCTGTTTCGACGAGGGCTACCACCTCAAACATGTCGATACGATTTTCGCGCGGGTCTTTTCCGACTAGGCGACAGGGTATCGACCAGGCGAGAGAGTAAATCCGGTCTTCTGTCCGCGATCCTGTATCCGCGGTCTGACACAGCTGTGATCAGATGTGGGGTGACGGGAGCGGGACGCGGTCTTACATGTCAGATGAAGTGTGATTACGGGCGATGTTCGCCCGGCCTGTCGGAGTGTCTTTCATGCGCGTGTCCCTGATCCTGCTAGCCGGCCTGGCCGTGTTCATGGTGCCCAACTTCCTGCGTTCGGACTGGACTTCGAGTGCACAGGCGGAAAGCCTGGAGGGTGAGCCGCGCCTGGTTGCGGCCATGTTCCGCTCGTCCTGGTGCAGTGCGTGCCGGGTGCTTGAGCCGCGTGTCGAGGATGTGCGCGAGGATTATGCGGACCGATCCGTGGAGTTTGTGCGGTTCGACTTCACCTTGGGGCGGCGCGACAGCCTGCGCGAACGGGCCGAGGCGGAAGGCATTGTCGAGGTATTTGACGAGCTGGAAGGTCGGACGGGTTTTCTGGTTCTGATGGATCGCGAGACCGGTCAGGTCTTCGAGATCGTGACGATGCGTTATGGGCGCGAGGAGATCCGCGAGGCGTTTGATCGCTGGCTGTTTGTGACCGAGGATCGCGGCGCGTCGACCTAGCCTGATCGTCGACCATCTTCCGGCACAGGCAGGTGCTCGGCCAGATAATCCAGAAACACCCGAATACGCGGCGGCAGATTGCGGCGTGAGGGATAGAGCGCATAGACGCTTTGCGGGGGCAGGGCATAGTCTTGCAAGACCTCCACCAGCGCACCCGATGCCATGGCATCATTGGCGACGTAATAGGGCACACGGGCCAGGCCCAGACCCCGGCGCGCCATTTCGGCGAGCAGGCGGGGCTGATTGCCGACAAAATCCCCGCTCACCCGAATGGAGAGGGGTTTACCCTGGTCCTGGAACCGCCAATAGCCCGGTTCGACAAGCCCGGCATTGTCCAGACAGTTATGGGTATTGAGTGCGCTGGGATGGCGCGGTTCGCCATGGCGTTTCAGATAGTCCGGTGCGGCCACCACGATATTGGGCATGTCCGTCAGCTTGCGCATGGTCAAGCTGGAATCGGTCAGCGTTCCCACACGAATGGCCAGATCAAACCCTTCCTCCACCAGGGCCACACGTCGGTCTGACAGATCCAGTTCCAACCGGATTTTGGGATGCAGGGTCTGAAAATCGGCAAGGTGCGCCGCCAGTCGCATGAGACCAAAACCGGTCGGTGCCGTGAGACGGATATTGCCGCTCAGGGCCTGCTGGGCAGAATGCACTGCGGCAATCATCGCTTCATACTGGTCCAGCCAGTCCCGGGCATCGGTGAGATAGGCTCGGCCAGTTTCCGTCAGGCTGACACTGCGTGTGGTCCGATGCAGGAGCTGGGCGCCCAATTCCTCTTCCAGCTGACGGATCTGACGCGAGACCAGCTGGGTGGATGCGTTCAAACGTTTGGCGGCAGCGGTGAAGGAGCCCTGTTCGGCGACGGCCAGAAAAGTACGATTGCTCTGAAGCATGTCCATGGCATTATCACGATTTGTTTGATTATTATTCGCTATAATGCCTGATTATCACGACAACTCAAGATCGCTATCTCCTGCGTGTCAACACGGCCTCCCCCGGGCCCATCACAGGAGCGACACTCATGTCGAACGCCATCACTCTTTATTCTTTCCCCCTGTCCGGCCATGCCCATCGCGTGCGTCTGTTCGCCAGCCTCGCGGGCATTAATCACGAGGTCGTGGATGTCGACCTGGCCAAGGGCGAGCAATCCGGTGCCGATTTCCGCGCCATCAACCCGTTCGGTCAGGTGCCGGCCATGCGCGATGGCGAGACAGTGCTCGCAGATTCCAACGCGATCCTGCTCTATCTCGCGCGCAAATATGCGCCGGACTGGTATTCCGACGACATTGAAACCCAGGCCCATATCCAGCGCTTCCTGTCTGTTGCTGCAGGTCCGATCGCCTATGGTCCGGCCGCGGCCCGCCTGGTGAATGTGTTTGGTGCCGGTCTCGACAAGGCCCAGGCCCAATCGGTTGCCGAATGGGTGTTTGAACGCCTCGACGCCCATCTGGAGGGGCGCGAATGGGTGGCCACCGACCGTCCGTCCATCGCCGATATCGCGCTCTATTCCTACACGGCTCACGCGCCGGAAGGGGATGTCTCGTTGGAGGCCTATCCCAACATCCGCGCCTTCCTGGCCCGGATCGAAGCCTTGCCGGGATTTGTCGGCATGCCGAACACCCCGGTCGGTCTGGCCGCGTAACCCCGCCACTTCACGTCTTTGAGGGAGGACAGCATGGCACTTGATGGATGGATTTTGGAGAGCTCACCCTTTCACGACGGTGAGATCTATTTTCAGAAGAAGACCGGACATGATGAGGTGATGGACCGTTTCGGCCGTCGCGTGATCCGTCAGGCCTTGCCCGAACAGCATCGGGACTTCTATCGCCAGCTGCCCTTTCTTGCCCTGGGTGCAGTCGACCAGGAGGGCTGGCCCTGGGCCAGCCTGGTCTTCGGTTCGCCCGGCTTTGCCCAGTCCCTCAAGAAGACTGACCTGTCCCTCGCGCCCGATCCTTTGCCCGGAGACCCTGTCCTGGACGTTCTGGCAGAGGGCGAGGCGGTTGGTCTTCTGGGCATTGAGCTGCACACCCGGCGTCGCAACCGCATGAACGGACATATCACCGGACGCGACGCCCATGGCTGGCGCATCCAGGTCGATCAGTCGTTTGGCAATTGTCCGCAATACATCCAGGATCGCGGCCTGCAGATGCTGGGACTGGATGCCTATCAGCCCGGTGAGCCGCAATATGGCGAAGCGCTGTCAGACGCCGACCGGGCCATGATCGAACGCGCGGATACTTTTTTCATAGCCAGCTATGTGCCGCGCAAGGACCACCCTGAGCGTGAGGGCGTGGATGTGTCCCACCGGGGCGGGCGCCCGGGTTTTGTGAAGGTCGAGGAGGATGCGCTGATCATCCCCGATTTCACCGGCAATTATCACTTTAACACGCTGGGCAATCTGCATGCCCATCCGCGAGCCGGGCTGTTGTTTGTCGATTTCGACAGTGGCGACATGCTTTTCCTGTCCGGCGAGGCCGACGCGGAATGGGATGATCCTGACCAGGCCTATTTTCGCGGTGCCGAGCGGGTCTGGCGGTTTGTACCGAAAAAACGGGTCCGTATTGCCGGGGCCTCGCCCTTGCGCGGTGCGCTGGAGGAGATGTCGCCCAATTCCAGCCTGACCGGTACCTGGGCTGAAGCGCGGGCCCTGGCCGAGGCCGAGCGTCTGCGCGAGACCTGGCGCCCCTATCGTGTGGCGAAAATCGTGCCGGAAAGTTCGGTGATCACGTCTTTTTATCTGGAACCGGATGATGGCGCCGTGCGTCCCGGTTTCGAGCCGGGCCAGTTTCTGCCCATTCGTGTGCCGGCCGGTGAGGCGGGCGACGCCTTGGTGCGCACCTATACAATTTCCTCCGCGCCGGACGAGCCCGGATTTCGCCTCTCCATCAAGCGGGAGGAGGCGATGGCGGACCGGCCTGCCGGACAGGTCTCCAGCTGGATGCACCGCCAGCTCCAGGTCGGAGATGTCATCGAAGCGCGGGCTCCGCGCGGTGCGTTCACCTTCGAGACCCGGGGGGAGCGACCGGCGGTTCTGATCGGGGCCGGTGTCGGTATCACGCCGATGATGTCGATGACCCGGCAGGCTGTGATCGACAGTGTGCGTAATCGGTATCTGCGCCCCCTGACGGTGATCCAGGCCACCCGGAATGCCCGCGACCGAGCCTTTGAAAACGCCTTCCAGCGCATCTCACGCCAGACCGAGGGACAGGTGCGCTATGTGCGCGTCACCTCTCATCCTGAAACCAACGAACCCGGCCTCGATGAGCCGGACCACTGGACGGGCTACATCTCGCCGGACCTGCTTCGCGCAACCCTGGCCCTGGATGATTACGAGGTCTATCTGTGCGGTCCGCCCCCCTTCATGCAGGCGGTCTATGACGCCCTGCGCACGTTGGGTGTGGCCGATGCGCGGATTTTCGCCGAGGCCTTCGGACCGGCCAGTCTGACCCGTCAGCCCGATGCCGGAACCGCCCCGGCGCAGCCCGATCCGGTTGCAAAGGAGGCTCTGGTGCATTTCAAGGCCTCCGACGTGGAGCAGCGCTGGACGCCTGAAGAGGGCAGCCTGCTCGATCTGGCGGAAAATCATGGCCTGACGCCCGCGAGCGGATGTCGGAACGGGGCGTGTGGTTCGTGCCGTGTTGGTTTGCTCAAGGGCAAGGTGGCCTATGACAGCCCGCCTGCGGCCGGTGTGACGGAGGATACGGCGCTGATCTGCTGTGCCCGTCCCGCCGAGGGCTCGGACAGTGTCGAGTTGGATCTCTAGGCCCGGATCGTTGATGCCAGCCAGAGTTCAGACATGAAAAAGCCGGACGCGGGTGTTCCCGGTCCGGCTTGTTTCGTGCGGTGTGCGCGAAATTCCGGCGATCAGCCTTCGTTTTGCACCTGCTCGCGGGCCGTGGCCATCAGCTCGTCCATTTTATGGCGCAGCAGGTGGTCGGACAGCTCGACGGATTTGGCATCCAGGTCGGCGCGGACCTTGCGGAAGACATCATCATCGCCCGCTTCCTCGAAATCGGACACGACAACGGTCTTGGCATAGGCCTCGGCTTCATCGCCCGTGATGCCCATCAGGTCTGCGGCCCACAGACCGAGCAGCTTGTTGCGGCGGGCATTGGCTTTGAATTCGAGCTGTTGGTCGTGAGCGAATTTGTTCTCAAAACCTTTTTCGCGATCATCCATGCCGGTCATGGCGGGTCTCCTGAAAGCGGATCAACAGATAAGGACTGGCTGTCTCGTTAGCTTGGTGCAGCCGCGAAATCAATGTGCTGGCGACAGACAGGGTGCCGCACCGCAGCTCGCCATTGCGACAATCGCTGTGCGAGGATATTTTCCACGCCCGACGCGCGGTCCGGATATTGATTCGGGCCGCCCTTTTATTTCCGCCCCGCCTGGCAGATCCAGCTGCGGGCGCCAGGGAGATACCGCCATGTCCCGCCGCAAGAAGCTTTATGAAGGCAAGGCCAAGATCCTCTATGAAGGTCCTGAGCCGGGCACGCTCGTCCAGTATTTCAAGGATGATGCGACCGCTTTCAACAATCAGAAACACGCCACGCTCGAGGGCAAGGGTGTTCTGAACAATCGGATCTCCGAATACATCATGCTGGGGCTGGGCCGGATCGGAATTCCGACGCATTTCATCAAACGCCTCAATATGCGTGAGCAATTGGTGCGCCAGGTCGAGATCATTCCGCTGGAAGTGATCTGTCGCAATGTCGCCGCCGGCTCGATGTGCAAGCGTCTGGGTCTGGAAGAGGGGCAGCCTCTGCCGCGCTCCATCGTCGAATTCTGCTACAAGAATGACGATCTGGAAGACCCGCTGGTCACCGAGGAACACATCGCGGCCTTCAACTGGGCGAGCCCCCAGGAGATGGATGATCTGATGGCGATGACGCTGCGGATCAATGATTATCTGTCGGGCCTGTTTGCCGCTGTGGGCATTCAGCTGATCGATTTCAAACTCGAATTCGGTCGTCAGTATGAGGGTGACATGGTGCGCACCGTGCTGGCCGATGAGATCAGCCCGGACAGCTGCCGCCTTTGGGATATTGAAAGCGGTCAGAAGCTGGACAAGGACCGGTTCCGCCGCGATCTGGGCAATGTCACCGAGGCCTATGCCGAAGTGGCCCGTCGCCTGGGCATCATCAAGCCCAATGGCACGGCTCCGGCCAATGATACGGGCGCGGGTACGGATAACGGCGAGGACGAATAGTCCCGCTTGCCCGACGGGCGATTTACCCTGATCCTGCAGGCGGGCCTGGTGCAGCAATTGCCAGGTCTGCCTGTGCACACTAGAACGGCGCCAACCGACTCAATCGCGGAGCCCTGAGCTCCGTCCGAGCGAGCGCCTGATATCTGCAAGCGAGAGAGATCCCGTGAAAGCCAAAATCCACGTCTATCTGAAACCCGGTGTTCTTGACCCCCAGGGCGCGGCTGTGGCCGGTGCACTGAATAATATGGGCTTTGACGAGGTGTTGGCGGCCCGCCAGGGCAAGCTGATCGAGCTGGACCTGAGCGGCGATGATGCGCTTGCCGCGCAGGCGCGGGTCGACGAGATGTGCCAGAAGCTTCTCTCCAACCCGGTGATCGAGAGCTACTCGATCGAGATGGTGTAGGGCGGGCCGATGAAATCAGCTGTCATCGTCTTTCCCGGGTCGAATTGCGATCGCGATGCCCATGACGCTATTGAACGCGTGACCGGCGAGAAACCGGCCATGGTCTGGCACCAGGACACCGCGCTGCCCGAGGGTACGGAATTTGTGATGGTGCCGGGCGGGTTTTCCTATGGCGACTATCTGCGGTGTGGCTCGATGGCGTCGCGCTCGGCGATCATGCCGGCCATTATCGCGCATGCGCAGAGCGGCGCTCCGGTTCTGGGGGTGTGCAATGGCTTCCAGATCCTGACCGAGGCCCAGCTTCTGCCCGGAGCGCTGATGCGCAATGCCGGCCTGAAATTTGTCTGCGAGAAAACTCCGCTGTCCGTCACCAATGGCAATACGCGCTTCACCTCGCGCTATGAGGGCCAGTCGGACCTGATCATCCCGGTCGCTCACCATGACGGGAATTATTTCGCCGACACCGACACGCTCGACCGTATTGAGGGCGAGGGCCAGGTGGTGTTCCGCTATGGTCAGAACCCGAATGGGTCCGCGCGCGATATCGCCGGTGTGGTCAATGCACAGGGCAATGTGCTGGGCATGATGCCTCACCCGGAACGCGCCGTGGATGCCGATCATGGCGGCACGGATGGTCTGGCCCTGTTTGAAAGCCTGCTGGGGAGCGCGTGATCCAATGACCCAATACGCTGACGGCATCACCGCCGAGATTGTCGCCGAACACGGTATCAATGATGAGGAATATGCCATCATCCTCGACCGGCTGGGGCGTGCGCCCAACATGGTCGAGCTGGGTATTTTCTCGGTCATGTGGTCGGAACACTGTTCCTACAAATCCTCACGCGCGCATCTGGGCAAGTTTCCCACCACCGGTGAGAACGTCATCCAGGGGCCGGGCGAGAATGCCGGTGTGATCGATATCGGGGATGGCCAGGCGGCCATTTTCAAGATGGAAAGTCACAACCACCCCTCCTTCATCGAGCCCTATCAGGGTGCGGCGACGGGTGTGGGCGGCATTCTGCGCGATGTGTTCACCATGGGCGCGCGTCCGGTGGCCCTGATGAACGCGCTGCGCTTTGGGGCGCCGGAACATGAAAAGACCCCGCATCTCGTGGATGGTGTGGTCGCGGGCATTGGCGGTTATGGCAATTGTGTTGGTGTGCCCACGGTGGGCGGCGAGACCAATTTCCATGCCGGTTACAATGGCAATATTCTGGTCAATGCCATGGCTGTGGGTCTGGCCGAGACGGATAATATCTTCTACGCGCGCGGTGCCCAGCCGGGTCAGCCGATCGTCTATGTCGGGTCCAAGACCGGCCGCGACGGCATTCACGGCGCCACCATGGCGTCCGCCGAGTTTGATGATGAGAGTGAAGAGAAACGCCCCACGGTTCAGGTCGGCGATCCCTTCGTCGAGAAAAAGCTGATCGAGGCCTGTCTCGAACTCATGGCGACCGATGCCATTGCCGCCATCCAGGACATGGGGGCGGCGGGCCTGACCTCGTCCTCGGTTGAAATGGCGGATAAGGGCGGTATCGGCATCCGTCTCGACATGGATACCGTGCCTCAGCGCGAAGAGAACATGACCACCTACGAGATGATGCTCTCGGAAAGCCAGGAGCGCATGCTGGTGATCATGAAGCCGGGCCGCGAAGATGTGGCCAAGGCGATCTTCGAAAAATGGGAGCTGGACGTGGCGGTGATCGGTGAGACCACCGATACCGGCCGTATGGTGCTGGTGCACAAGGGCGAGACGGTGTGTGATATCCCGATTGCGCCGCTGGCCGATGATGCGCCGAAATATCACCGCCCCTTCTATGCGCCGGAAGTGCGCGCGCAGATCGATGCCAAGGATGTGGCCCAGCCCGGTCATATGGGCGAGGTTTTGTTGAGCCTGATGTCCAGTCCGGACTTGGCGTCCAAGGCCTGGATCTACAACCAGTATGATCGTCATGTGATGGCCGATACGGTGGCCAGTTCGGAAGATCCCTCCGATGCGGCGCTGGTGCGGGTGCACGGCACCGACAAGGCGCTGGCGATCACGACCGACTGCACACCGCGCTATTGCCAGGCCAACCCCTATGAGGGGGGCAAACAGGCCGTGGCAGAAGCCTGGCGTAATCTCACCGCAACAGGCGCCGATCCGATCGCGATCACCGATTGTCTCAATTTCGGCAATCCGGAACGCGAAGAGATCATGGGTCAATTCGTCGGATGTATCGAAGGCATGGCGGAGGCGTGTGAGCGTCTCTCCTTCCCTGTCGTGTCGGGCAATGTGAGCCTGTATAACGAGACCAATGGTGTAGCCATTCCGCCGACCCCGGCTGTGGGCGGTGTGGGCCTTCTGCCGGACATGTCCAAGCGGGCCGGTTTTGGCGGCATGGGCGAGGGCGATATCCTGCTGGTGATCGGCGAGTGCGCCGGGGCCATGGGCTCGTCCATCTATCTGCGTGTGGTCGAGGGCCGTGAAGATGGCGGCGCCCCGCATGTGGATCTGGACGTCGAGAAACGCAATGGCGATTTTGTGCGTGGTCAGATCCGCGCCGGTCGCGTGACCGCTTGTCACGATATCGCCGATGGCGGTCTGGCTGTCGCCGCAGCGGAAATGGCCCTGGCCTCCGGCATGGGTATCAAGCTGGCGCACGAGCCCAGCAGTGATGTGCCCATGCATGGTTTCCTGTTTGGCGAGGACCAGGCGCGCTATCTCATCGCAGCCTCCAAGGACCAGGCGATCGCCATCATGGACGATGCCCGTGCGGATGGTGTTCCGGTCCAGGTGATCGGTCTGACCGGCGGCACGGCGATCACGGTCAATGGCGCCCATCCGCTGGAGCTGGACACGCTGCGCACCGCCCATGAGGGCTGGATGCCGGCGATGATGAGCGCCCAGGCTGCCGAATAGGCGTCAGCCCATCTGACATGAAAACCCCGCCGGATCGCATCCGGCGGGGTTTTTTGTGGCGACACAATCGGCTTCCAGGCTCAGGCCTCGGCCTTCACCTTGGTCTTGAGCAGGTCTGCAATCCCGAAATTGCCATAGACACCCGCGGTGATCTCTTCCAGCTGGGCGTTATACGGGGCCAGCGCGTCTGCCAGACCCAGCATGTCGACCGGGGTGCGCAGCGGACGTTCGCCGGCAGGTGTCTCGACCAGTTTGAGGACGGCATCGGCCACCAGCTGCGGATCTTGCTGCGGGTTCTGGGCCAGAACCTCCCCGAAGGCGGCGGCGAAACCGGCCGGGGCCTCGGCAAACTCACCGTAGGAAGCGATACGATCGGTGTCGCTGGGCTGGACAAGTGCCTGCATGAATTCGGTCGGGAAACCGCCCGGCTCGACCATGACGCTCTCAATACCGAAGGGGGAAAGCTCGGTTCGGTAATTCTCGGCAAAGGCTTCAACCGCCCATTTTGTTGCATTGTACGGGCCGTAGAAGGGCAGGGTGATCCGGGCAAGCACGCTGGAGATGTGGATCAACAGACCCGAACCCTGCTGGCGCATATGCGGCAGGACGGCCCGTGTCACGCGGTTCAGGCCAAACACATTGACCTCGAAGACCCGCTTGATCTCCTCGTCGGAGAAGGCTTCCTGCAGGCCATACATGCCGACGCCGGCATTATTGACGAGCACGTCCAGGCCGTTGAGCGCCTGAAGCGCTGCTGTCACGCCCGCATCCACGCTTTCCGTGTTGGTTACATCGATCTCCACGATATGCGCGCCAGCGGCCCGCAATTCATCCGCGGCGCGCTTGTTGCGCCCGTTGGCATCGCGCACGCCTGCTGAAACGGCATGGCCCGCCTTGAGGAGGCTCAAAGTGGTCAGTTTGCCAAAACCGCTGCTGGCTCCGGTGATCAGGATTTTCATGAGGTTTTCATCCTTGTTGGCCGCACGGGGTGTGTCTGTGTCCGTGCGGGATTTGCGTTTGGAAATGAAGGTCCATTTCATCGCGTCTCGCTCCGCTGGGGTGGGGAGGCGGTCTGTCATCTCCCTTGCGGTGAGACAGGTAATCGATCAGAAATGTCGAACAATGGGATGATTGAGAACGTTGGGTTCTGAAAATGAGAACGATAAATCATGCGGAACTTGTCAGTATCCAGGCCGTGGCGCGGCATGGCTCCATTACGGCGGCGGCTGATGCGCTGGGGCTGGCCAAGTCGGCTGTGTCCAAACATGTCAGCCAGCTGGAGGCCCGGCTGGGCGTGGTCCTGGTCCTGCGCCAGTCGCGCTCGGTGAGGCTGACGGCGGAGGGAGAACGGCTCTTGCCCCGCATCCAGTCCCTGCTTGCCGAGGGCGAGCGCCTGTTTGATGAGGCGCTGGATCAGACCGGGCGAACGGATGGCACGGTCCATATCGCCGCCACGCCAGAATTCGGTGGTTTTGTCGCTGATGCCTTTTTTCCCATCGTACGCGCGGCCTATCCCGATCTGCGGCTGACCATGCGCGTGTCGTATGACTGGGAGGACATGCAGTCGGGGGCGTTTGACCTCGCTTTTCGCATCCAGGAAGTCCAGGATGATCGCCTGGTCGCCCGCGAGCTGGGCGCCTACCGTCGGGTTCTGGTGGCCTCGCCCGATTATCCCGGGCTGGCCGATCTCAAACAGCCCGCGGATCTGGCCAATGAGACCTGCCTGGTCTTTTCTGCCCCGGACACGCGCGTAGGCTGGCTTCTGACATCCCCGGGGGGCGAGGGTGTATCCGAAACAGTCCAGGTCTCGGGCCCGGTTGCGGTGCGCAGTTTCATTATCCTCCAACGCTTGGCGGAACAGGGGCAGGGTATTGCCTGGCTTCCCGACCTGCTGGTGCGCGAGGCGCGGGAGGCGGGACGTCTGGTCCGGGTCTTGCCGGAATGGGAATCTCACTGGCGCCCGCTCTATCTGACCTACCGGCCCGGCTCCGAACAGATTTCGCGGCTCAAATGTGTGATCGACCTGGCGCGTCAGCATCTGCCCGGCCTGATCCGCGACGTGACCGGCGATTGAGCCGCACCCGATCACGGCAAAATTATCGCATGGCCCGATCCGCCCACTGGCCTTTATCTGCGCGTTGTGGCTTGCTGTTTAGCGCTACCATTTTGCAAGGCGGGAGGGCCGATCATGATTGAGGGGCAGACGGTTCTGGTCACCGGGGCCAATCGCGGGCTGGGTCAGGTCCTGGTCGAGGGATTGCTGGCGCGCGGCGCTAACCGCGTTTACGCCGGCATGCGTCGGGTGGAGGCGTCTCCCTTTGCGGACGAGCGGGTTCAGCCTGTGGAACTGGATGTGTCGCAACCTGACAGGTTTGGCGATCTGCCGCTGCTGATGCCGGATCTGACCGGGCTGATCAATAATGCCGCGATCAATCTGCGCGGCGGCATTCTGGATGCCCGGCCGGGTGATTTCGAGCAGGAAATGGCGGTGAATTATTTCGGCCCGGTCGAGCTGATCCGCAGCCTCTGCCCTGTGCTGGCTCGTAACGCACCGGGTTTTGTAACCAATATCCTCTCCATCTGCGCCTTTGGGGGCATGCCCGGTCTGGCCAATTATTGTGCGTCCAAGGCGGCGCTCTTCATGGCGCATCAAAGCCTGGTCACCGAGCTTGCCGATCACGGGATCGCCGCGTTCGGTGTGTATCCCGGTCCCATTGATACGGACATGAACAAGGGAGTCGAGATCGAGCTGGCGACACCACAAAGCGTCGTCGAGGCTATTCTCGCCGGGATGGAAACGGGTCAGCGTTATATCTTCCCGGACCCGGCCGCCAAGGCCATCGAAGCCAAATGGCTGGATGATCCACGACTGATCGAAGCGGAGTTTGCGAATTATCGCTAGCGGGTGCGCGGGTCAGGCGGCCATCTGTTTACGCATGCGATAGAAGCGCAGCGCCCGGTCGGCATCCCCCGCATCCACCGCATCATAGAGGCTGCCCAGGGCCTTGGCGTCCTTGAACGCGTCCTGGGCGTTTTCATGCCGCAGGATGGCGAGGGTCACAAACAGGGCTTTCTCAAATCCGGCGGCCTTGCAGATCAGGGCCAGGGGATCAATGCTCGGCTGGTCAATGGCTCGCCGGGCCGCTGTGACATCGATATCCGCCATCTCGGCAAAACCGACCTGGAATTTGAGATACTCCTTGTCGCGCAGCAGGCGCACCAGAAGATTGCCGTCCAGCTGTTTGCGGACCGCCTTGGTGCGAATGAATTTTTCCGCCTCGGCCAGGGCCTTGTCGTCCTTCATGCGGGAGGCGAGACGGTCATGCGACTTGGCCATGGCCACTTCCAGCTCGGCCGGGTCAACCTCGCTGAACCGTTCCAGGATCCGTTCGCGCAGGCGGTTTTCAACCGTCAGCATCAGATCAGACAAAAGATCGGTTGGCGTATCGGAGCGCTCCACCAGCGGGCCCTGGATCACCGGCGAGCGTTCTGCGCGTTCGGTCACGGTTTCAAAGCTTTCCCGGGACAGCTGGGCGCCTTCATTGCGCACCAGCGTGGCCAGGGTGTGGTCATCGCCGCGCTGGACGATCCGGGCCGAGACCTGTTCGGGCACGGTGTCGCGCTTGGAGATGGCCTGTAGATGGGACTGGTCCACCGAATCCGCGAGGCTGACCAGATCCTGCTCGCTGAGCACGGAGGATCGGGTGAGGATGGGCGCGGCAACCTGGATAGCGTCCTGGGCGAGCTTTAATACGAGTCCGTGGGGTGCCATGGGGCTGTCGGCAAAACGCTCGGACAATTCCTGGCGGGCTTCCTCGGCGGTTTGTTCGGCCAGAAGCGTCAGGACATTCTCGAATTCGGTTGCGGCGGCCTGGCCTTCTTCCGGCGGGGTTTCGAAAAACAGATCCGTCACTTCCCGCAACAGCGCGCGACGTCGTTCACTGGATTTTTCCCGAGCCAGATCCTCCAGTTGATTCAGTCGTGTGATGACAGCCATTGTCCACCTTATCCGATCCGGGCCGGGATTATCCCGTGTCTCCTGCCGACCACACTAGGTGAGGGCCTGTTAAAAACCGGTAGGAGCAATGTTTCAAATTGTTCGCATTGGCCGAAAATACGCGGGCTGAGTGCGGTCACTGACGCTGGGGTGGCCGGTCTGCCGGACGTATGCTTGCCCGTAAGGCCTCGATCTCCTGCTCATTGGGAGGACGTTCGGCGGCCAGTTCGATCTGAATCACGATGGATTGCGCCAGTCCGGTGGTTCGACCCGGGGCGCGGACTGCGGTCGGTGTTGTGGACAGCAAAAGGCACATCGCCTCGGGCCCTTCCAGGCCGGGCCGGACATGCACCCAGGACTGACACCGGGCATCGCCATTGCACACCAGCGCACAATCGCCCGGACGGGATTGGGGAAGGGGCTGCCGGTCATAGACGGATCCATGCCGTGTCCAGCCGGGCAAGACATCATCACGGGCCTCAACTGGCGCTGTTGCCACCAGCGTCGCACATAGCCCCAAAAATCCGCAAACCTGTTTCATAACAGTGATAAGACGCGTCAGGCTTTAACAATCCCTTCCATTGCGAGTTGCAAGTTGACAGACCGGGCGATACGAGAAGGCCGTGAATTTCAATGGGAAAGGGGACGGCATGCGTGCGGAGACCGGTCTGACCGCTCATCTGACGACCTTCATCGAAGGCACCATATTCCGCAACACGATCATGACCTTGATCGTGATCAACGCGATTACGCTGGGTCTGGAAACCTACCCCTATGACGGGGCCTGGTTCCATGTCATCATGCCCATGGTCGACAAGGTCGTTGTGACGATCTTTGTGATTGAAATTCTTATAAAAATCATCGCTTACCGCCATCGCTTCTTCTATTCGGGCTGGAACTGGTTCGATCTGATCGTGATCGCGGTGTCCATCCTGCCGGATGCCGGCGGCTTCTCGGTCCTGCGGGCCTTGCGCATTCTGCGCGCCTTCCGCCTGTTCTCCGTCATGCCGCAAATGCGCAATGTGGTCGAAGCCCTGCTCAATGCGATTCCGGGCATGGGCGCGATCATCGCTGTTCTGGCCCTGATCTTCTATGTCTCATCCGTGATGGCCGTGAAGCTGTTCGGCGTGTCCAATCCGGATATTTTCGGGACGCTCGGGGAAAGTGCCATCACCCTGTTCCAGGTCATGACGCTGGAAGGCTGGGCCACGGAAGTTCAAAATCCGGTGCGCGCACACCATCCCTGGGCCTGGCTCTTCTTCCTTGTGTTCATCGTCCTGACGAGTTTTGCCGTCCTCAACCTGTTCATCGCCATTATTGTCGACAGTCTTCAGGCCAAGCATTTTGACGATGAGGAAGAGCGCGAAGCCGAAGCGGAAGCTGACCGCGCGATCATTCATCGCGAGATTGCTGATCTCAAATCGGAAATTGCCGAGATGAAGGCGCTGCTTCAGCGGTCCATCGAGGGGTCATCCACTGTGGCGCCATCCTCCAGCACGTCGGAAAACAGGCCCGACAGTTCGGAATAAAACGCGGCGAGCCGATCTTCACGTTCAGTGCGCACGCGCGGCGCATTGGCCGACAGGGCGCGAGCCGGACGGTCGGCATGGATGCGGGTCATGTAGTCCTGCCAGATGCGCGCGGGCAGCCCGCCGCCGGTCACCTCGTTCATCGGGCTGTCGTCATCATTGCCGACCCAGACCCCGGCGGTGTAGTCGGCGGTAAATCCGATAAACCAGGCATCGCGAAATGACTGGCTGGTGCCGGTCTTGCCGGCCACCTGACGATCGGACAAGGCGGCTCGTCGACCCGTACCGGACAGGATGACATCCTGCATCATGGTGGACATGGCATGCGCCGTCTCGACGGACATGGCGCGCACGGGCGCGGTTTCGGAATGCCTGTACAGCTCATCGCCCAGGCTGTTGGACACCGAGAGCACCAGATAAGGACGTTGACGCTCGCCCTCATTGGCGATGGTGGCATAGGCGCCGGTCAGTTCGAGCAGATTGACCTCACCCGCCCCCAGAGCCAGAGCGGGCAGGTTGGGCAGGTCAGAGCGAATACCCATGCGACGCCCCATATCAATGACAGCGGGAATTCCGATCTCGTCGGCAATCTGCGCGGCCACGGTGTTGATGGACCGTTTGAGCGCATCCTGAAGCGTGATCAGGCCTCTGTAATTGCCCGAGAAGTTCTGTGGCGACCAGCCTTCCAGATCGACCGGCTCGTCCCAGACGGCCATCGAGGGATCGGCGCCGGCTTCCACCGCTGCGGCAAAGACGATCGGTTTGAACGCGGAGCCGGGTTGTCGTTGTGCCTGGACGGCGCGGTTGAACTGGCTGTCCACATATTCCCGGCCGCCCACCATGGACCGGATGGCGCCATCGGGTTCAAGCACCACAATCGCGCCTTCACTGACCTGGGATGTCTCGCCTTCCTCCGCGATGAAGGCATTGAGCACGGCCTGCCCCTCTTCCAGCATCTCGCGATCAATCGTCGTGCGGATCACCAGATCGGGGATGTCCTCGGGGACCAGGCGGCGTGCCTCGGCGATAGCATAGTCAAAAACATGACCATAGCGGCTGGCCACAGCGGGAATAATAGTGCCGGGCACGGGTTCGGCGGGCAGGGCCAGGGCGCCGATGGCCTCGGCCTCGGTGATGTAGCCGGCATCGGCCATGGCGGCGATCACACGTGCGGCGCGCTGCTGGGCTGCGGCAAGATTGGCTGTGGGGTCAAGACGGCTGGGGGCTTTGGGCAGGGCCGCCAGAAGCGCGCTTTCGGCCAGGGTCAGCTCGCTGGCTGATTTGTCAAAATAGCGCCGGGCCGCTGCTTCGATGCCATAGGCATTGGCGCCCAGATAGATCCGGTTGAGATAGAGTTCCAGGATTTCGGTCTTGGTCAGATTGCGTTCCAGCGCCCGGGCGAGACGCATTTCCTGCAGCTTGCGCCGGATGGAGCGTTCCGGGGTCAAGATCAGGTTTTTCACCAGCTGCATGGTGATGGTCGAGCCGCCCTGCACGGTCTGGCCGGCGCGGAAGTTTCGCCACAGGGCCCGGGCAATGCCACGACGATCAATGCCGTCATGTTCGTAGAAGCGCCGATCCTCGATGGCCAGAAAAGCGAGCACGGTATGCTCGGGCAGGCTGTCGAGCGCCACTGCCGGGGCATAGAGCGGACCGCGCACGGCCAGCACTTCGCCCTGACGGTCCTGCAGCGTGACAGAAGGGTCGCGCCGGGTTGACCACAGGCTGGCCGCATCGTCCGGAGCGGTCGGCAGATCATGGAAGGCCCAGTGCCAGAACCAGATGGCGCTGATCAGCAATGCAGCCGTGGTCGTCGTGATGCCGCCCCAGAAAATCAGGCGTTTACGGCTTTCGCGCCGATCACGTTCGGCCATGTGGTCCGCTCGAAAGGCTTCCAATTGTTTCGTCCCGGGCTTAGAGGTCGTTTCCTTTACTCGTGAAATCACGGCGGAATTCAGGCGATATCCATGTCCTTACCTTTCTGGAAAGTGAAAACCCTTTCGGAAATGTCCCGCGAGGAGTGGGAGAGCCTGTGTGATGGTTGCGGAAAGTGTTGTCTTATCAAGCTGGAAGACGAAGATACCGGGCTTCGGCTCGACACTGATGTGGCCTGCGAATTGTTCGACGGCTCCACCTGTCGCTGCGGTAACTATGAGCAGCGCAAGCGCATTGTACCCGATTGCGTGATCCTCACGGCGCGCACCATCCCCCAATTGCCCTGGATACCCAAAACCTGTGCCTACCGGCTCATCAGCGAGGGCAAGGACCTGTTCGACTGGCATCCGCTGGTCACCGGCGATCCCAATTCCACCCATGAAGCCGGAATGTCGGTGAAAAACATGGTCGTGGAGGGCGCCGATCTCGACGACATCGACTGGAATGAGCACATTGTCGAATGGCCCGGCGAGGCCGACTGACCGGTCTCCCCGGGTGTTAGGGCGCGCCCACAACCGCTCATCCCCGCCCTTCGGACAGATCGACTCAATCCTCCCAAAGGCTTGAGCATTTTGTCTCGCAAACAATCCCCACCGTACGGTTGCGGGGTAGAGTTCGGGCATGGTCGATGAATTGGAAACGAACACGGCCCCGCCCCAGCGGGCGCGGCTGAGCGAGGCGGAGTGGGCCGGGTTATGGCTGCGAAGTCTCAAGGGCGAACCCGTCCGCGATATTGCCCGCAGCCAGGGCGTGTCACCGGGGGCTGTGAGCACCCGGTTTCGAAACCTGCGTCAGGCGGCGCTCAAAGGGCTCGGACCGGGCGTGGATGAAAGCTGGCTGCGCTTTTTCCTGATCGCGCGGGCCCATGCGCTCAAGGGTGACTGGAGCGGTGCGCGTCAGATTGCCCAATCCCTGTCGGCCCAGATCAGGACCCGCCGCGAGCTGGAGAAACACATGCATGGCCCGAAAGATACATCACCCGACCCGGGTGAACGTCCGCGCTGGGGAGATCCCCGGGCGGAACTCGAACGCCGTCTCGATCGCCTGGCTGGAGCCTTGCGAACGGGCGCGCTGGCTGGCCCGGATGGATGCTGCACAGTGCCGGATCTACCTGGAGAGCTGGATACACTGGTGCCATGGCGGGCAGGTCGAGCCGGAACCGCCCTGGAATATATGGCTCATGTTGGGCGGTCGGGGAGCGGGCAAGACCCGCACCGGAGCGGAGTGGATCAAGAGCCGGATCGCCCAGGGCCGGATTGACCGGATTGCCCTGGTCGGGCCGACCTTTTCCGACACGCGCGAAGTGATGATTGATGGTCCGTCCGGGCTGATGAGTCTCGACTGGAACGGATATGCGCCGCGCTATGAGGTGTCGCGCAAGCGCCTGGTCTGGCCCGGGGGCGAGGTAGCCCAGGTCTTCTCCGCCGAGGACCCGGACGGTCTGCGCGGACCGCAATTCGACATCGGATGGGGCGATGAGTTTGCGGCCTGGCCGAAACCCCAGGCGACGCTGGATATTCTCCGCATGGGTGTGCGTCTGGGCGAGAGCCCGCAAATCCTGCTGACCACAACGCCGCGCCCCATTCCGGTGCTCAAACGTCTGGTGAAGGCCCCCGATGTGGCGGTCACCCACCAGTCGACACAGATGAATACGCACAATCTGGCAGATGGTTTCACCCAGATGCTCGATACGGCCTATGGGCAGACCCATCTCGCCCGACAGGAATTGCTGGGGGAGCTTATCGATGATCCACCCGATGCCCTGTGGCAGAGGTCGGACATGGAACGCGCCCGCGCCGGAGATATCCCGGCCGCCTATGATCGCATCGTCGTGGCTGTGGACCCGCCGGCCTCCTCAGGCGAGAGGGCCGCTGAATGCGGTCTGATTGTCGCGGGCGCCTGGGGTGAGGGGGTTCATCGCCGGGCGGTTGTTCTGGAAGACGGGAGTTTTGGCCCGGCCCGACCGGACCAGTGGGCGCAGCGCTGTGCCGCCCTGTTCGAGGCGTGGCAGGCCGACCGGGTGATCGCCGAAGCCAATCAGGGCGGCGATATGGTGGCGAGTGTCCTGCGCACAGCCAGCCCGGATTTACCGGTCCAGCTTGTCCATGCCGCACGAGGCAAGCGCACACGGGCCGAGCCTGTCGCCGCACTCTATGCCAGTGATCGAATACGACATGCCCGGGCTTTTCCGGCGCTGGAGGATCAGATGTGTGCCTTTGGCGCGCCGGACATGCCTCGGGGCAGTCCGGATCGTGTGGATGCGCTGGTGTGGGCCCTGCACGCGCTGATGCTGTCCTCGCTCGGTGATCCGCGCCTACGCCAGCTCTAGCGCTTTTACATTTCGACAAGGGAGGGGCTGATGCCTCATTGGTTCGACCGGCTCTGGGGCCGGGAGATGAAATCGCGCGCGCGGGTCGCGCCGCCGGTTGTCGGCCAGGCAATCTTGGGCCAGGCGCTCATACGGCCGGGGCGGTCTGATCCGCAGCCGGTCGAAGCCTATACCGGTCAGGCGATTGTCCATCGCTGCGTCCGCCTTATCGCGGAAGGCGCGGCGGCCATCCCGTTTGAGAGTGCTCACCGGGATGTGCTCACCCTGCTGAGCCGCCCCAATCCGGATCAGTCCGGACCGGAATTGTGGGAAAACCTCTATGGTTATCTTCAGTTGGCAGGAAATGCCTATCTCGAACTGATCCAGCCGCCGGCGGGCCCGGCCGGGCTGTATGGATTGCGACCGGATCGTATGCAGGTGAAGCTGGACAGCGAGGGCTGGCCCATCGCTTGGGAGTATCGCGCCGGGCGCACCAAACGCGTATTCGAGCGTGATGGCCGGACTGGGCGCAGCCCGGTTTTCCACATCAAACTGTTTCACCCCGGAGATGATGTGTACGGGCTGTCTCCGCTGCGCCCTGCCGGACGGGCGATGGCCTTGCACAGCGCCATCACCCAATGGGCGCAATCCCTGGTCGACAATGCGGCACGACCGTCGGGGGCGCTGGTCCTGTCGGGGCCCGAGGGACGGCTCAATCCCGACCAGTTCGATCGATTGAAGGCCGAGCTGGCGGAGATTTATGGCGGTGCGGCCAATGCTGGTCGTCCGCTATTGCTGGAAGGCGGGCTCGACTGGAAACCCATGGGGCTCTCACCGGCCGAGATGGATTTCTCCGGTGCCCGGCAGGAGGCGGCGCGGGATATGGCGCTGGCGCTGGGTGTGCCGCCCTTGCTGCTGGGCCTGCCCGGCGACAATACCTATGCCAATTATCGTGAGGCCAATCTCGCCTTCACTCGTCAGACCCTGATCCCGCTGGTCCGTAAAATGGCGGCTGCGCTCACCGTCTGGCTGGCCCCCTGGTATGGCGAGGATCTGGAGATCCGCCCCCGGCTGGAGGTTTTGCCCGATCCGGACGCCCGCGGGGAGGCCGGGCATGCGTGAGACCGTTTATCTGAAGGGGCATGCCAGCCTGTTCGGCGTGGCCGACCTGTCCGGCGATATCGTGCAGCGCGGTGCCTTTGCCGAGACGCTGCGGGCCGGTCGTCGCATCCCCATGCTGTTCCAGCACGACCCCTCCGAACCCGTGGGGCTTTGGACCCGGATCGAGGAGGACCGGAAGGGGCTGTATGTGGAGGGCGAGATCGGGTGTGCCGGTCCGCGCGCGCGCACCGCAGCGCGGCTGGTCGCCTCGGGAGCGGTGGATGGATTGTCGATCGGCTTCCAGACCCGGCGCTCCAGCCCGCGTGACGGACCGGGGCGCTCGCTCCATCAGATCGATCTCTGGGAAGTCTCCATCGTCACTTTTCCGCTTTTGCCGGGCGCGCGTCTCGTTCCCGTCCCGGCGCCGTCATTTTCATCCCTATGTGAACAGGAGGTCGCATGACCCAGGAAACCAAGATGTCCCCGATGAATGCCGAAACCCGTACCGCCCTGGGCGAGGTGATGGCGACCTTTGAAGCCTTCAAATCGGCCAATGATCAGCGTCTGGCCGAGATCGAGGCGCGTCATGGCGCCGATACGCTGCTGGAAGACCAGGTGCGGCGCATCGACAAGGGGCTGGCCGAGCAGAAATCTGCGCTGGATCGCCTGGTGATGGAGGCGGCCCGTCCACCGCGCCAGGTGTCGACTGCGGGCAATGCCGGTCTCACCCGCTATCTCCAGCGCGGCGATGCCTCGGGGCTGGCGGAGGCGAAATCGCTGGAGGCGGGCTCGCCCGGCGATGGCGGATATGTCGTGCCGGTCGAGACGGAAAACCGGATCGATGCCCTGATCGCGGAAGCCTCGCCCATGCGACGTCTGGCGCAGGTGCGCACGGTCGAGGGCGGGCTTTACCGCAAGCCGGTCTCGCGCGGTGGGGCCGCCGCGGGCTGGGTCGGGGAAAGCGAGGCGCGGCCGGAAACCGCAACACCCGTGATGGACGTGATCGATCTGCCCTCGGCCGAACTCTACGCCATGCCGGCCGCGACGCAGACCCTGTTGGAGGATGCCAGCCTGGATGTCGAGCAATGGCTGGCCGAAGAAGTGCGCGGTGTGTTTGCCGCCCAGGAAAGCCAGGCCTTCCTGCATGGCGATGGCGTGAACAAGCCGCGCGGTCTGTTGCATTATGGCCGGGCCGCTGAGGGCAGTCAGTCCTTTGGCCAGATCGGCTATGTCGCCACCGGGGTGGCCGGGGGATTTGCCGCCAGCGATCCCGCTGATGTTCTGATCGATCTGATTTATGCGCCTCAGACCCGCTATCGCGCGCGCGGAAGTTTTCTGATGAACCGGCAGACCCTGTCGGCTGTGCGCCGGTTCAAGGATGCGGACGGGCAGTATCTCTGGCAGCCCGGCCTGTCCGCGGACGGTACGTCGCGTCTGCTGGGCTATCCGGTAGTCGAGGCGGAAGACATGCCCGATATCGGCAATGATGCCGTGGCGCTGGCCTTCGGTGATTTCCAGGCGGCCTATCTCATCCTCGATCGCCAGGGCGTGGCGGTCCTGCGTGATCCCTATACGGCCAAACCCTATGTGCTGTTCTACACCACAAAACGTGTGGGTGGCGGGGTGCAGGATTTCGAGGCGGTGAAACTGCTCAAATTCGGCGTCAGCTAGCCGTCTCGTTCCGTTCCCGCGCGAGGGCCTGTCGCAGGGCCTGTTCGGCCTGGTCACTCACCGTGTCCGTGTCGGACCGGTCCTGCGGCAAGCCCCGAGACTGACGCACCGGGTCACGTCCCAGACAGCGGACCCGGACCAGATCCTCGGCCGGTCTTTGCCAGACCAGCCAGCCGGCCAGCATGCCGGTCATCCAGACGGGCCAGAGCGCCAGGCTGGCGGTCGCCGGATCAAACCCCATGGCGTCCGCCGCCATCAGGGTCAAAGCGTAGGAAATCGCCAAGGACACCCCGGCGCTGAGCGCCAGACCGGCCAGCCAGGCCAGGACCGCATCAAAACGCGCCTGACCGGCGGGCTGGCCCTTTGAGGTCATATCCCCATGTCCCTTCAC
Organism: Maricaulis sp. D1M11; assembly: GCF_047308265.1. Classification (NCBI taxonomy): domain Bacteria; kingdom Pseudomonadati; phylum Pseudomonadota; class Alphaproteobacteria; order Maricaulales; family Maricaulaceae; genus Maricaulis; species Maricaulis sp. D1M11. Next base: position 120,659 of record NZ_JBKQWY010000005.1, on the reverse strand, counting down.
AGTCTTGCTCCACCCGCGGTGGAGCCCGTCACCGTGGGCCAGATCCGTGATCGCCTTCGATTGAGCGATGACCGGCTCGACGGCCCCATCCGTCACTGGATACGCAGCGCCCGTCGGCGTGTCGAGCAGGAATGCCAACTCGCCCTGATCGAACAGACCCTGGTTGAACGCCTCGATCATTGGGGTCAGGACGCCCGCCTGTCCGGTTTTGGTGAAGCCTTTCGCCTCGCGCGCAGACCGGTTCTGGCCTTTGAGCAGCTGGTCCTGATTGATGAGGAGGAGCAGGACCACCCGGTCACCCCCTGGCCGTTCCGGCTGGACAGCGGTTCGCACCGCGCCCGTCTTGTGCTCAAGGCCGATGCCTGCTGGCCCGCGCCTTTGCGCCCCACCCAAGGCCTGGTTCTGACCTATCGCGCGGGTTTTGGGGCGCGAGCCGAGCAGGTGCCGGACGAACTGGTCGAGGCGATGCAGCAATGGGTCATCGCCTGGGCTGAAGGGGCAGCGCTCGACCAGGCACCGCCTCCGGTCGTGCGCGATCTCATGTCCGCCTGGACCCGGGTCTGCCTGTGAGTGCGCTGGAAAGCCTGCAAGGGGCGATCGAGACCCGGCTGAGCGAGGATGCCAGCCTGGTCCAGGCGTTGGGGGGCACGGTCCGATGGGCTCGCAGTGTCGGGCGGCTAACCGCCTGGCCCTATCTGCGCTGGGGGGCGGTGCGCGAAAGCGCGCTGGACTATTCCGGCGGGCCGGGCTGCGAGTTTCGACTGACACTGGACGTGGTGAGCCGGGGCGAGGGGCGTGATGCCGCCCGGCTGACCCTGGCGGTGCGCGAGAGTCTGGGGCGTCAACCTCCCATCCTGCCCGCGCCCTGGCATTTGGATTTCTGGCAGGTGGTTTATGCCGACACGTTCGATCGGGGCGAGCGCCGCGAGCAACGCGGTCTCGTGCGGCTGCATGTGCGCATGCGGAGGGCGGGATGAGAGGTTTTGATGTCCGCATGCGGCCGGACCAGGACTGGATCTCCCTGTCTGGTGTGCGGCAGGCCCGGCTGGCCTTTGCCCTGCCGATGCCCGTGCGCCCCCTGGCCCGTCCGCCCGAGGACTGGGCCTCCCATGAGAGCGTGACCGAGCCGGGACGGCTCACTGTGCGTCTCGATGGTGTGGGCCTGAATGACCGGTCAGACGCCCCCCTGCGTCAGCTGGCGCTTTCGCGCCGTGCCGTGCCCTGGTGGTTCGCACTGCCGGACGGGCAGGGGGTGCAGGCCCGCTGTTTGATCACCGCACTCGATTACGCCCTGTCTTCGCGCGGTGAGGACGGGCTGAGCCTGACGCTGGTTTCGAGCGGTCCGGTTTCACTGGAGGAGTTGGAATGAACGAACCCGATCTGGAGGCGCTGGAGGCCGAGGCGGATGCGCTCGCCCAGCGACTGGAAGGCCTGTTTGAGGCGACCGGCCAGCGCATGGCGGCGGAGATGGAGGCGGCAGCCCGATCCGGTGAGCTGAGTTTTGAGCGCATGCGCGACACGATCCTGGCCGATCTGGCCCGCCTGGCCGCCGATGAACTCCTGTCACGCTTGCTGAACGGGGCGGGGGCCGAGTTCGCACCGACAGGTTTGAGCGAGTGGGCCCGGCCTCTGGCGCGTGCCGTGCGGCGCGGGAGCCGGTTCCTGTGAGCGTGCATCCCGTTTCGCCCGGCTTGCTGCCGCCCGCCTTTCATCCCGTCCGTCTTGAGATGGATCTGCCTGCCCGGTCTCAAGGCGGCGCGTTCTGGCACACCCGGATCACCGCGCTTGCGTCTGGTCATGAGGCGCGGTCAACGCGGCAGGCCTATCCCGTACGCCAGTGGCAGTTCGGACCGGGTGTGCTGGAGGCCGAGGCGCTCGATCATCTGGTGCGCTTTTTTGATGCCCGCCGCGGGCGTTTGCACGGATTTCTGTTTGCAGACCCGCTCTTGTCCGGGTCTGTGCATCGCGCCGACCAGTGTGTTGCGGACGGGGTGAGCCTGTATGTCCAGCTTGTGCGTGAGGCCGGAGATGCGACCGCGCCGCTGCGCCTGCCCGTTCACAAGCCGCGCGCCTCTTCGGTGCAGATCTATGTCGACGATCAGCGGCAGGACACCGGCTGGTCGCTTGAGCCGCATACCGGCCGTGTCGAGTTCGCGAGCCCGCCGCCGGACGGGGCGATGATCCGTGCCAGTTTCGAGTTCGACCTGCCCGTGCGTTTCGATGTGGACCAGCTGGAGATTCAGCCTGTTGGCCGGGGAGCGGGGCGGGTGAGCGGTCTGTCCCTGGTGGAATTGCGTGGATAGGAGGATGACATCATGACGGTTCTTCCCAGCCCGGCCCAAAGCGCGGGGCTTGCTACGGGCGTGTTTCGTACAGTGGCGCTTTGGCGTGTGACACGGCGCGATGGTGAGGTCTTTGGCTGGACTGATCACGACCGTGTTCTCGAGCATGACGGGTGCAGGTTTGTTCCGGGTCTGGACCTGTCCACCGGCGAGGTGGATGCGGGGTCAGGCCTGGCCGCCGGACAGGCCCCGGTGCGCGGGCGTGTGAGTGATGCGGCGATCACATCAGCCGATCTGGCGGCCGGTTTGTGGGATGGCGCGCGCATCGAGGTCTGGTGTGCGGAATGGGATGAGGTCGAGCGGGCGGTGCGTGTGGCCACCGGAGAGCTGGGTGATATTCGCGAAGGCCCGGACGGGTTCGAGGCGGACATGCTGGGCCCGGCCGTACGACTGGAACAGGTGCGCGGACGGACTTATAGCCACACCTGTGATGCCCGGCTCGGCGATGCCCGTTGTGGCGTGCCTGCTGACCATTCCGGATTTGCCGCGGGATGCGATCAAAGCTTCCGGATCTGCCGGGACCGCTTCTCCAATGCGCTGAATTTTCGTGGCTTCCCCTATCAATCGGGCAATGACGACCTGTTTGCCGGACCTGAACGTGCGGGGCCTCATGACGGGCGCGCGAAAGGCCAGGTGCGTTCATGACGGCACTGCGTGAGGCGGTTCTGGCCGAGGCCCGGGCCTGGCGGGGCACGCCCTACCAGCACCAGGCGAGTTGTCGGGGGGCGGGTACGGATTGTCTGGGCCTGATCCGGGGTGTCTGGCGCGCGGTGTATGGCACCGAACCGGTCACACCGCCGCCCTATGATCGATGGCCTGGACCGGATGAGGCCGAGCGATTGCACGATGCGGCCCGGCGCTGGCTGGTGGCCCGGCCGGACAGCGCGCCGCGCACGGGGGATGTCGTCCTGCTTGCGCCGCACAGGGGCGCCCCACCGACCCATTGCGCACTGGTCAGCCAGGTCGAACCGCTGCGCCTGATCCATGCGTGGTGGCAGAAATCCGTCGTGGATACCCGGATGCCGCCGGGATGGGTCATCGTCGAGGACGGGGTCTTTGCTTTCCCCGCTCCCCGGTCTGTGACGGGAGCGCGCTGATGGGTGAGGTTCTGATCCATGCCGCGACGCCCCTTGTGGGCGAGGCGTCGGCTGAACAGTTCGCCCAGCTTGCACTGGGGGCCGGTCTGGGCCTGGCCCAGTCCCAGCTCAATGCCGGGCCGGACAGGGAGGGTCCGCGACTGACCTCGCTCGATGTGATGAGCGGACAGGAGGGCGCGCCGATGGCCCGGGTGTATGGGCGCAGCCGGATAGCGGGCCAGGTGATCTGGTCGGCTCGCCTGCATGAACATGTCGACACACAGGGCGGGGGAAAGGGCGGCGGGCCGCAAACCCGCACCTATCGGTACAGCCTGTCTTTTGCGTTGGGATTGTGTGAGGGCGAGATCGCCGGGATTGGTCGGATCTGGGCCAATGGAGACCTTTTGGACCGGGCCGGGCTGAACATACGCCTCTATACCGGCGCGCCTGACCAGGAGGCGGATCCGCTGATCGAGGCAATCGAGCAGGATGTGACCGGTGCGGTGCCGGCTTTTCGCGACACGGCCTATCTCGTGTTCGAGGATTTGCCGCTCGACCGGTTCGGTCAACGCCTGCCCAATCTGAGTGTTGAGGTCTTTCACCCCTTGCCGCGATCGGGCGGGATGGAGGCGATGATCCGGGGGGTGAACCTCATCCCGGGCGCCGGGGAATTTGCCTACGCGCCGGACCGTATCACGCGGTGCCTGGGGCCGGGTCATGAGGTTCCGGAGAATGAACACGTAGCGACCGGTCAGGCCGATGTGCTCACCGCTCTGGATGCTCTCGCACGGGATTTGCCGGCCTGTCGCTCGGTTCAGCTGGTGATCGCCTGGTTTGGAACCGATCTGGAGGCGGGCCTGTGCCAGATCCGGCCGGGCGTCGAGAACCGGCAAAAACAGACCGCGCCCCGGGCCTGGCTGGTTTCGGGGCAAACGCGTGCGAATGCCCATGTCGTGCGCCAGATTGATGGCCGTCCCGCCTATGGCGGCTCTCCCGATGATGCCAGCGTCATTCATTTGATCCGGACGCTGAAAGCGCGTGGATACGCCGTAACCCTCTATCCGTTCATCCTGATGGATGTGGACGGTTTTCCCTGGCGAGGCCGGATCCGCGCATCAGGCCCCGACGTCACCGCAGCACTGGATCGGTTTTTTGGTACGGTAACGGCCGACCATGTCGCCGCAGGTGCGGACGGTGTGCATTATAGCGGGCCTGCCACATGGTCCTATTCGCGGTTCATCCTGCATCTGGCAGCCCTGGCCCGGGCGGCGGGCGGTGTGGATGGCTTTCTCATCGGATCGGAAATGGTGGGGCTCACGACGTCGCGGTCCGCCGATCGTTTTCCCGCTGTGGCTCATCTTCAAAGACTGGCCGGTGAAGCACGGCGTCTGCTCGGTCCGTCCTGTCGGCTGTCTTATGCGGCGGACTGGACCGAGTATAATGGCGTCCAGGACGGGCAGGGTGAGAAGATCTTCCATCTCGACCCGCTCTGGGCCGATCCCGAGATTGATGCGGTCGCGATCGATTTCTACATCCCGCTCGCGGATCAACGCCCCGGGGATGTGCCACCGGACCGCACCGCGCTGGCCGAACAGGTCGAGGCCGGGGAGGGGTATGACTGGTTTTATGCCAGCGAGCACGACCGGATTGCCGGTCTGCGGACTGTGATCACCGATGGGGCGGATGAAGCCTGGATCTGGCGGGCCAAGGATGTTCGGGCGTTCTGGAGTGAGCTCCATCATGATCGCCTTGGCGGGGTTCGGTCGGCTCGGCCGACAGCCTGGCAGCCGCGCTCGAAACCGATCTGGCTGACCGAGGTGGGATGTCCGGCGGTGGATCGGGGCGCCAATCAGCCCAATGTCTTTTACGATCCCAAGAGTGAGGAGAGCCGACTGCCCTGGTTCTCCAACGGTCAGCGGGATGATCTGATCCAGCGCCACTATCTTGAAGCCCTTCTGGGGTATTGGTCTGAACCGGACCGCAACCCGGTCTCGCCGGTTTATGGTGGGCCGATGCTCCCGCCCGAACTGGTGCATGTCTGGGCGTATGATGCGCGGCCCTGGCCCGTCTTTCCCGGTCGCGAGGACATCTGGTCCGATGGGCCCAATTGGGCGCTGGGCCACTGGCTCAACGGACGCGCGGGTCTGATGCCGCTGTCCGGACTGGTCGAAGCCCTGGCAAAAACTACAGATCTCGACCGGGTGGACACGCGCGCGATGGACGGTGTGGTGGCCGGTTATGTGCTCGATCGTCCAATGAGTGCACGGGCCAGTCTGGAACCGCTGGTTCGGCTGTTTGATCTGGATGTGGTGGAGCAACCGGAGGGGCTTATGTTTGTCGGCGCGCCGGACGAGGCCGAGCCCTGGCCCGATACGCTGCGCGTGGAGGCAGGCGGGCTGCAGATCCGGCATGGCGCGCCCCTCGACCGACCCGCAGCGCTGACCCTGTTCTATCGGGATGAAAGCCGGGCCTATCAACCCTCCGGTCTCACGGAGCGGTCGGCAGAGGCGGCGTCAGATGAGGGCCGTCCGGCAGAGCGGCGTCTGGCACCGGTTTATCGCCTGGCTATCAGCGCCGATCCGGGAATGGCCCGGCATTGGGTTCGCACAGCCCTGCAAATGGCCCAGAGGCGTGCGGTTTCAGTATCGGGGATCTGGCCCGGTGCCATCTACCAGCTTGAGGCCGGCGCGGACTATCAGATGGATGGTGATCTTCTGCGCACACGCTCGGTCACCGCGTCGGGACGGGTCGAGCTGGTCTCCCGTTCGCCGCGAACTTTGGTGCGCCATGGCCCTGCGCCGGGGCGGGACCCCCTGCCTGTTCGGCCGTCCACACCCGTCATCTTGCGCCTGGATCTGCCGGATCTGGACCGGTCGCCTCGCAATGGCCCGGTCCTGGCCGCCTATGCGCGCCCCTGGCTAGGGCCCCTGTCGGCGCATGTTGGTACTGAGACCGAGCCGCGCCTGGAATTGGCACGCCCGGCGCGGCTGGGGCGTTTGCTCGATGCAGTGCCCGCAGGCGTGCCTGATCGCTGGGATCGCGGAGAGGCAGTGCGCGTGCAGATGATTGCGGGGCTTCTGGAGTCTCATGACGACCTGTCGGCCTTGTCGGGTGTTCAACGCCTGGCAGTCGGAACACCCGATACCGGCTGGGAGGTCATGGATGTTGCCGAGGCCCGCCTCGTTGCGCCGCAAACCTATGAGATCGCGCGCCGGGTGAGGGGGATTGGCGGCAGTGTGCCGCGTGCGCACACGGTCGGCGACTGGTGTGTCCTGCTCGATCCGGCAATCGCGACCCTGCCGCTGTCTGCGGACGAACGGGGGCAGGCCCTGTCGCTGCGAGTGGGAGCTGTGGTCCAGGCGTGGGTTGACCCGGACGTAGACCAGATGCTGCATCTACCGCGCGCCGTGACACTTGCGCGTCTTGGCGCTCATCGCCTGCGTTTATCCTGGCTCGAGCGATTTCGAGGTCTGGAGCCGGACGGATTGGGTGAGCCGCCCAGACGGGAGGAGGTGCACTGGCAGGTCGAGGCGACCGGTCCATGGGAGCAGCGTCGCTGGTCGGTGGCGGGGGATGAGCTGATCATCGAGGATGAACGATTGGCGGACTGGTCCGGACAGATCACACTGTCCCTGAGTGTGCCGGACTGGCCCGATGGCGAATTGCCGCGTCTGTCAGCAAGCCTGGCGTGGCCAATGCGCCAGACACTGCAATGTCTGCCGCTGAGCGTGCCCGGCTGAAGGCGGGGCTTTGCGCAACGGGCCAAAGCGACTTACATGCACGGTGAGACCTCAAACCGAGCGGACTGAATGCAAGACCCCTACGAAATCCTGGGCGTGTCGCCAACGGCAACGGACGCGGAGATCCGCAGTGCGTATCGCAAGCTGGCCAAATCCCTGCACCCGGACGCCAATCCCGGCGACAAGGCGGCCGAAGAGCGGTTCAAACAGGTGTCCCAGGCCTTTTCCGTCCTGTCGGACAAGCAAAAACGCGCCGAATACGACCAGATGCGCAAGGCGGGTTTCACCGAATTTGAACCCGGGTTTGGCGCGCGCCCCGGCGGCGGTTTTGGCGCAGGGCGTCGTCGTGGCCGATTTGAGGATATGGGCGATATCTTCTCTGACCTGTTTACTGATTTCGGAGCGCAACAGGCCGGCGGCCAGCGTCGCCAGGCGCGGGGCCAGGATATTCGCCATGTCTTGCGACTGGATTTTCTGGAAGCGGCACGGGGCGGGCGCCTGCGGGTCGATCTCCCGGGCAATCGTTCGGTGGATGTGACCGTTCCCGCCGGTGCAGAAGAGGGGCAGGTGCTGCGTCTGCGCGGACAGGGATATGAATCACCCATGGGCGGGTTGCGCGGTGATGCCCTGATAGAGTTATCCGTTGCCGATCACCGCTATTTTTCGCGTGATGGCCAGGATGTGCGTCTTGATCTTCCCGTGAGCCTCAAAGAAGCCGCATTGGGTGATAAGGTCCGTGTTCCAACCATAGATGGTCTTGTGGAATTGCAAATTCCGGCCGGATCGAGCAGTGGCGCGCTCTTGCGATTGCGTGGCAAGGGTATTGCAGGGAAAGACGGAAAGCGGGGGGATCAGCTCGTCCGCTTGATGATTGCCTTGCCGCCCAGCGACGAGGCGCTGAGGCGTTTCCTGGAGACCTGGACGCCGCAGGATGGATTTGATCCGCGTGGCGGACTGAAATCTTAAGGGGGCGTTCAGCCCGGGTTCAGGGGCGGGGTGACAGTGTGAGTGCCATGATCAGGATTGTAACCCTTCTTGCCGGCCTTGCATGCCTGGCTGTGCTGCCGGAAATGGCCCAGGCACAGGACAAGGGCTATGCGCTGTCGGCCCAAATCCAGCCGTCCCGCGCGACCGGTGGCGAGGCCCGACAGAATGCTCAGGATGGCAGTAACCTGAGATATATCGAGATTTTGACGATTGTCCGCCGCCGCTATCCGCAGGGGGATGTACTGGACGGCGACCTCATCCAGGGGTCTAATCCCTATTATGAGGTTCGTGTACGTCAGGCCAATGGCCAGCTCACGATTGTGGATGTGGATGCGCGCACTGGCCGTATCCTGCGCGAACGCCGCGGCTAGGCGGGGAATGGACGAGAATGCGTGCTCTTATTGTTGAAGATGATCCGGACCTGAATCGCCAGCTGATGCGATCTCTGGAAGATGCCGGTTATGCGGTGGATGCCGCGACGGATGGCGAGGAAGGCCATTTCCTCGGTGATACCGAACCCTATGACGTGGTGGTTCTCGATTTGGGCCTGCCCAAGCTGGATGGTGTCTCGGTTCTGGAACGCTGGCGCCGGGAAGGGCGCGGTTTTCCGGTCCTGATTCTCACCGCGCGTGACCGGTGGAGCGAAAAGGTGGCCGGATTTGATGCCGGGGCAGATGATTATCTGACCAAACCGTTTCACACTGAGGAATTGCTGGCTCGTTTGCGCGCCCTGACGCGCCGCGCTGCCGGACACACGACTTCGACGATTGATTGCGGTGATCTGAGTATTGATACACGTGGTGCCCGAGTCTTTATCGACGGGGCTCCGGTCAAGGTCACGTCGCATGAATTCCGCATGCTCTCCTATCTGGCCCACCATCAGGATCGCGTGATCTCGCGGACTGAGCTGGTCGAGCATATCTACGACCAGGATTTCGATCGCGACAGCAATACGATCGAGGTGTTTGTCGGCCGTCTGCGTAAGAAGATCGGCTCTGACCGTATCGAAACGGTGCGGGGGCTGGGCTATCGCCTTGTGCCGCACGGACCGTCTGCAGCCTCGTGATTGACCGTAACTCCCTGGCGCTGCGTCTGTTTGCGGGCGCGGCCGTCTGGGCTCTGATCCTGTTATTGATCGGAGCGGTCGCGCTGACTTTTCTGTTCCGCCAATCGGTCATGGGGACGCTGGATGAGCGACTGACCAGCGCCACCGATTCCATCATGGCGACGATGGAGCGTGATGAGGACCAGGTCTGGACGGTGCGCCGCCCGCCGACCGATCCGCGTTACGAACGGATTTTCTCCGGTGTGTACTGGGAGATCCAGCGCGCGCAGAGCCCTGTGGACGAGTTTCGGCTGGCGGCGTCGCGCTCGCTGTGGGACGAGACTCTGCACCTGACCCCGCGCATGCGTGATACGCTGTTATCCTCGGCGGGAACCACGCTTACGGCTTCTCTGAAAGGGCCGGACGGAGAACCCCTGCGCCTCGTAGTGCGGGGGGTGCGCATGCCCGGCGAGGACGGGCTGATCCTGGTGATCGCCGCAGAAGACCGTCGCCCCGCCGACCAGGCTGTGCGGCAGTTCGGTTTTGCGTCCTTGGGCATGTTTTTTGTGTTCGCGGCGGCTATCGCGGCCGGCGTGTTTGTTCAGGTCCGGATTGGTCTGGAACCGGTGCTGCGCATGCGCAAGAGCGTTGCCGAGATCCGCGAAGGCCTCACCCGGCGTGTGGACGGGCGTTATCCGGCAGAGCTTCAGCCCCTGGCCGACGAGCTCAATGCCATGATCGACCATTCGCAAGAATTGGTGGAGCGCTCGCGTACGCATGTCGGCAATCTGGCCCATGCGCTGAAAACACCGATCGCGGTTCTCACCAATGAGAGCCGGACCGAGGGTGGCGAGTTTGCCGGGCTGGTCGAACGGCAGACCCAGATCATGTCTGAACAGGTGGATCACCATCTGCGCCGGGCCCGGGCCGCCGCCCATGCCAAGGCGATTGGCGCGCGGACCGAGGTTGGCCCGCTGATCGAGGACCTCACACGAACCCTGAAGAAAATCTATGGCCGCGAAGGTGTGGTGATCGAGGCGGAACAGGCCGAAGGTCTGGTGTTCCGTGGCGAGCGGCAGGATCTCGAAGAGATGGTGGGCAATCTGGCGGACAATGCCTGCAAGTGGTCGAACGGCCTGGTTCAGGTCACCGCGCGGCCCGAGGACGAGCATCACTTTGCCGTGATCGTTGAGGATGACGGACCGGGCATGTCGCAGGACGGCTATGCTCAGGCACTGGGGCGTGGTGTGCGCCTTGATGAACAGGCACCGGGCAGCGGGCTAGGCCTGTCTATCGTTCTGGACCTGGCCAAGGCCTATGACGGGGATATCGAGCTGTCCAAAAGTGAACTGGGTGGTCTTCGCGCCTGTCTGATTTTGCCCTCGATTAAACGATAAACCCACGTTAACCCTACTTGTTCAGTATTTCGGCAGTTGTGGAAGAGTGTCGTTTTAGATGAGCAAGCTCTCGCCTAGTCAGCGTGCAAAACTACAGACCCTGTGGCGCAGCATGACTGTGACCATGCGACAGACATTGTTGGCGGCGGCGCGGGCAGGCGCGAAGCAGGATGAGGCCTCGGCCGACCTGGCCGGGATACTCCAGGGCCTGGAAGAGGGATTGCTGCCCGAGGCCGGAGACCAGGCGAAGGGCCTTGTGCTCTCTCCGTTGCAGCCCTTCACCGCGCCCAAGGATGAACAGCCGCCCTCTCGTTTCCGGTTTACACCGGATGATCTGTCCAAGATGTGGGGCTGGCTCGGCCAGAAACTCGCCAAGGACACGGTGGAACGGGCGCGCAAGTCGAGCAAGCCGAAGGATGATCCCAGCTGGCATGTCCACCGACGCGAATGTGCCGATGCCCTGGAGGCCTGGGTGCAGTCGGCGGAACGCGTTCCCAAGGACATGACCACACTCATGAAGCGGTTCGGCAAGAATGGCCGTGACATGCTGTATGATGCCATCTCGCTCCTGCGTTACAGCGAGCCGCTCGAGGTGGGGATTTCCGGCATGCCGGAACGGATCTATGAGTTTGATGACGGCCTGGCGATCCGGTTGAACAAGGCGTACGAGGTCTTGACCGAAGAACACCCGTCAGCGGGTGTCTGGCTCTTGCTGATCGCGATGTCCCGGATGGATGCCCCCTGGGAAGTGTTCCGGGTGATCGAGAAGATCGGCCGGCGCGGTGATGATCTGGTCGTCTCGAAAACCGAACTCGCCGCCGTCGGTGACAAGGTTCTGGAAGATTGCGGCTTTTATGCTGCGCGCCTGCATATGCCCCCGTCCACACCGGATGAGGCGCAGGCCCTTTTTGCGACATTTGACCGGTTTGTGAATTACTCGGTCGGCATGACCAAATGTTTCGGGATCCGCAAGGATGGTCGTTGGGGGCGTCACCTCTTCAGCCTGCGGGCGGAGGCGTCCACCAATGTCGAGAAGATCATCGACAAGGTTTCGCTGAGCCTGGATGCCGGCTTGCCTGAGCCCCGTCGTGGGCGGACCGGGCGCATCATCCCGGCGCAATTGCCCAGCGCGGCCGCCGTCGACAAGGCCGAGGCCATGTTGATCTTCCTTGAACGTACACGCGAACACGCAGACGCCGCCGCGATCGCCAGCTCGCAAAAGCGCACCGCCGAAGCCGCTTTGACCCGGATGAGCGAGGCGGGGGAATTGCTGGTCGATCTGATCGCCGACAGTGAGGGGCAAAACAAGACCGTTGCCCAGGAGGGGCTGGAGATCACCGCGCGCCTGATGCGCGCACTCGGTCACGACGAGGCTGCCGGTGTTCTAAGCCGCCGCGGCTCGGCCGCTGCCGCCTGAGCCTGCGCTTGCGGCAAATTGACGAAGCCCAGCCCTGTCCCTTGTATCCCGACAGCCACGGGGATAGATCGACATTATGTCTGATACACCGCTTGTCCGCGCACTCGAAACGCGCTTGTCCGAGGGAGATCGCCTTCAATCCCCCTCCGCCGCGCGTAATCGTGCGGTCATTGCTGAAACCCTGGCTCAGTTTCTTCCGCCCCGGGCCCGTGTCGTCGAGATCGGGTCTGGCACCGGCGAGCATGCCGTCAGCATTTGTCGGGCACGTCCGGATCTTGTCTGGCAACCCAGCGATATTGATGAGGCGGCGCGGCGTAGTCAGACCGCCTGGTCGACGGAATGTCCCGGCCAGATCGCGCCGTCTGTTGAAATCGATGCATCCGCCGAGCGTTGGAGCGAGGAGCTGGGGCCAATCGACGCGATTTTCAGCGCCAATGTCATCCACATCTCGCCCTGGGCTGTCGCTGAAGGATTGGCGCGCGAGGGCGGACGGGTTTTACCCCCGGGCGGCCGACTGTGCCTGTATGGTCCCTTTCTCAACGGGGCGGACACGGCGCCGAGCAATCTGGCGTTTGACGAGAGTTTGAAGTCACGTGATCCGGCCTGGGGCGTGCGCGATCGCCAGACGGTGATCGATCTCATGGCCCAGAACGGTCTTGAGAGTGTCGCTGTGATCGAGATGCCGGCCAATAATCACATGCTCGTTTTTGAACGGAGGGATGGATGAGACATCGCAATCGCCGACTGGCTACTGTTGTCGCTGCGGGTGTGGTCCTCGTTGCGGCCATCGCTCTGGGTCTGTTCGCCTTCCAGGGGGCCGTGGTGTTCTTCTACAGTCCGACCGAGTTTGCATCTGAACCGCCGCAAGTGGGGGAGCGGGTCCGGGTTGGTGGTCTGGTCGAACCCGGTTCAATCACCCAGGTGGGTGAGGAAACACGGTTCGTGGTCACGGATGGTGTGGCCACGGTCGCGGTCAGCTACACGGGCATCTTGCCGGATCTGTTCCGTGAAGGGCAGGGCGTGGTCGCGGAAGGGCGGCTGGAAACGCCGGACGCTTTTGTTGCAGAAAAAATTCTCGCCAAGCATGACGAGACCTATATGCCACCCGAGGTCGCCGAGGCACTGCGCGAAAGTGGTGTTTGGCAAGGCGAGGACAGTCCGGCGGGAGATGAAACATCCCCGTCGAGCGAGTATCGCTAGGCCTGCCACGGCATTGTCATGGCGGTGTGAATTGCCGATCCGGGGTTGCGTGCCTAACTCTGTGTGAGAGCTCACTCAGGGAGGCCGGCATGGCACAGTCTGAACGCATCGAATTTACCGGCAGCCAGGGGGATGTCCTGGCCGCTCGCCTGGAACGCCCGGCCGGTCCGGCCCGGGCCTTCGCGATTTTCGCCCACTGTTTTTCCTGTTCCAAGGATATTCTGGCAGCCAGCCGTATATCGCGACGCCTGGCGGCTCAGGGAATCGCTGTTCTGCGGTTTGATTTTACGGGTCTGGGGCATTCCCAGGGCGATTTCGCCAATACCAATTTCTCGTCCAATATCGAGGATCTGGTGCGCGCGGCCGACTATCTCGCCGAGCATGAGCAGGCGCCGCGCCTCCTGGTCGGGCATTCTCTGGGTGGAGCGGCGGTGATTGTCGCAGCCGGGAAAATCCCGTCGGTGACGGCGGTCGCCACCCTGGGTGCGCCGTCGGATGCAGAACATGTGAAACACCAGTTCGACGCCCATCTGGACGAGATCGAGGAAACCGGTGTGGCCCAGGTAAAGCTGGCTGGGCGTCCATTCACGATCAAGAAGCAGTTTCTCGATGATATTGCCGGGCATTCCGTTGAGGCGGCGGCCGAAGCTCTGAAACGGCCGCTGATGATCGCCCACGCACCGATGGATGCAACGGTGAGCATTGATAATGCGTCACGCTTGTTCCTGGCGGCCAAGCATCCCAAGACCTTTCTCAGCCTTGACGAGGCCGACCATTTGCTGACCCGGGGTGAGGATGCCGATTATGCCGGGGATATGATCGCGGCCTGGGCTGGGCGCTATATCGATGATGGCGGTTCCGTCACGCCGCCGCGCAGCAAGGCCGGTCAGACGATTGTCCAGGAGACGGGCAAGGGGCGCTACCAGAATATCGTGGTCGATGGCGACCACATCCTGTTGGCTGACGAACCGCGCTCGGTTGGCGGCGATGATAGTGGCCCCACCCCGTATGGTTATCTCAATGCCGCGCTGGGGGCGTGTACCTCCATGACGATGCGCATGTATGCCAACCGGAAGAACTGGCCGCTCGACACGATCACGGTCTCGGTCTCGCACGAGAAGGGACATGCGGAAGACTGTGAGGATTGCGTCGAGGGGCAGGACAAGAATGTCGACATCTTCGAACGCGAGATCCGAATCGAAGGTGATCTCGACGAGGCCCAGCGCGCCCGTCTGATGGAAATGGCCGATCGCTGCCCGGTGCATCGCACCTTGCACAGCCCGGTCGTTATCCGGACCCGCTCTGTCGACTGAATGAATTGGCGCACATGAACGGAAAATTACGCATTGTAATGTTCGTGTAATGTAAGTGTCAGGCCATGGATAGTTTCGAACTGCCAGTCTGATCAACAGACAGAAGCCGGCAATAGTCCGGCCATGTAGGAAAAGAGGTCAAACCCGATATGACATCTCTCAATCGTTTGAGCCGCCTGGGCGGTGTGTCTCTCCTGGTTCTTGCTGTGGCTGCCGGGGGTGTGCTTGTCGAGCAGACCCTGCCGCGCGCCGAAGCCCAGCAGGATGCCCCGCGTTATGCGGCTGCCGTTCCGATGGGCGCGCCCATGTCCTTCGCCGATCTGGTCGAAGAAGTGAGCCCGTCCGTTGTCACGATCCAGGTGGAATCGGACTGGCTGGATGAGGATGGAAATCTTGAGCTTGGCAATATTCCCGAGCGATTCCGCCCCGAGCTTGAGCGCGAATTCGAGGAATGGCGCCGTCAACAGCCCGAGGATGAGGAGCTGGAAACGCCCACGCGCCGCTCCATCGGGTCCGGCTTTTTCATCTCCGGTGATGGCTATATCGTCACCAATAACCACGTGGTCGCCACGGCCGATGAAATTACGATTGGCTTGTCCGACGGCGAGGAATATCCGGCGCGTATTATCGGTCTCGACGCCCAGACAGATCTGGCTCTTCTTAAAGTCGATGAGGATGTCGAATTCCCGCATGTGGACTTCGATCCGGATGCCAATCTGCGTGTGGGTGACTGGGTGATCGCAGTGGGCAATCCCTTTGGTCTGGGCGGATCCGTGACGGAGGGTATTGTTTCCGCTCTGGGTCGCGAAACCCCGACCTCGACCTATAATGACTTCATCCAGATCACGGCCCCGATCAATCGCGGCAATTCCGGCGGACCGACCTTCGACCTCCACGGCAATGTCATCGGGGTGAATTCGCAGATCATTTCGTCCAGCGGCGGTAATGAAGGCATCGGCTTTGCCATTCCCGCCGAGACGGCTGAGCAGATTATCGAACAGCTGCGCGAGAATGGCCGGGTGATCCGCGGTTGGCTGGGTGTGCGTATCCAAAACCTCGATCCGGACATGGCTGAAAGCCTGGGTATCGAGGACGAACAGGGCGCGATCGTGCTCTCGCTCGTGGCCGGTGGTCCGGCGGCAGACAGCGGCATCGAGCAGGGCGATGTGATCCTCGCGATTGATGGCGAACCGGTGGAAGACAGTCGGGATCTGACGCGTCGTGTGGGCAATGTGCCTGCCGATGAGAGTGTTGAATTCCGTGTCCTTCGAGACGGTCGTGAGCGCACTTTGCGTGTGCAGCTGGGCGCACGCCCTGAGGAAGACGCGCTCGACGCCATGCCGGAGGTGGGTTCGAACGACGAAGAGGCCGGTGAGAGCGCCGATTTCTTCGGTGTCACGCTGGGACCGCTTGATAATGCCACGCGTCAGGCGCGCGGCCTGGGCGCCAATGATGAGGGCCTCGTGATCGAGGCGGTCAGCCCGCGTTCCGAAGCGGCCCGTAAGGGATTGCGTCCAGGAGATGTGATCGTGGAAGCGGGCAATGAGGCCGTTGCAGATATCGATGATTTCCGCGACGCCGTTCAATCCGCCCGCCGGGCCGATCGAAGCGCCATTCTGCTTCTGGTCCAGGGCCGCACCGGCCAGCGCTATGTCGCGCTGCAGCTGGACGAAGACAACTAGGGAAAGGAAGCTTGGCCATGCGTATCCTGATTGTTGAGGACGATCGCGAAGCCGCCAGCTATATCCGCAAGGGTTTGCGCGAGAGCGGCCATGTTGTGGACCATGCTGGCGATGGCGAGGAAGGTCTGGAAATGGCCCGCGCCGCTGAATACGACGTGCTGGTGGTGGACCGGATGATGCCGCGCATGGACGGTCTGGCCATGGTCGAAACCCTGCGCGGGGAAGAAGACCGGACACCGGTCCTCATCCTGTCTGCCCTGGGTGAGGTGGATAATCGTGTGGAAGGCCTCAAGGCGGGCGGCGATGATTATCTGGTCAAACCCTACGCGTTCGCTGAGCTTCTGGCCCGGGTCGAAGCCCTGGCTCGTCGCCGTGATCCCGATGCCGTGCGAACCAAGCTGGTGGTCGGCGATCTGGAGATGGATTTGCTGGCCCGTACTGTGACGCGGGATGAGGAGGATATCCTCCTCCAGCCGCGCGAGTTCCGCCTGCTGGAGTTTCTGATGAAACATTCCGGCCAGGTTGTGACACGCACCATGTTGCTGGAGAAAGTCTGGGACTATCATTTCGACCCCCAGACCAATGTGATCGATGTCCACATCTCCCGCCTGCGTTCGAAAATCGACAAACCCTTTGCCCGACCGCTCCTGCACACGGTTCGCGGGGCGGGGTATCGTCTCCAGTCCTGATCCAACGTGACCCAGCGCTGGCCGGCCTTTCTGCGCACGACCGCCTTCCGTCAGACGCTCTTGTCGGCGGCCATGTTTGCGGTTTCGAGCTTTCTGATCCTCGCCTTTGTCTATGCGGCATCGGCGGGGCTGACCCTGCGTCGCGCCGATGAGGCGGTGAATGAGGAAATCGCGGCCGTGGAAGCCCGGTTCGAAGCGGGCGGAATCACGGCGGTCAATCGCTATATTCTCCAGCGCACGGTGGGCGGGGGCGAATACTTCTATGCCCTGACCCAGCCCTCCGGTCGCCGCCTGTCGGGCAATCTCTCAGGCCAGATCAATGCCCAGCCCGATGAGGAAGGACGTGTCCAGTTCACCTATCGCCGTCCACCGGCCGGTGAGGTGAGTACGGAAAAGGATGAGCGTACCGGGCGTGGGCGGATCGTGCCGCTGGCCTCTGGATACAGCCTGTTTGTCGGGCTTGATGTGCATGACGAGATCCGCCTGATCGGACGGATTACCAATACCATCCTGGCGGCCTCCGGGCTGGCCGTGGCTCTGGGTATTGCTGCAGGGATTTTTGTCAGCCGCCGTTTCGTGCGCCGTTTGGACAAGATCAACAAAGTCGCGCGTGGCGTGAAGGCGGGCGATCTGCATCGCCGTGTCGAGCGTAATTACACCGGGGATGAGCTCGACGAACTCTCCGGCAATTTCAATGGCATGCTCGATCGTGTCGAGGAATTGATGCATCGCATGCGCCAGACCGGCGATTCCATCGCCCATGACTTGCGCTCCCCCCTGACACGCATGCGCAACCGGCTGGAACAGGCGCTCATGGAAGAGGGCAATCTGGAAACCCGCGAACTAGCCCTCGAACGGGCCATCGCCGACACCGACGAGCTGCTGGGTGTGTTCAACGCCATCCTGTCCTTGTCGCGGCTGGAAGCCGGGGAAAGCCGGGCCTCGATTGTGCGTCTTGATCCGTCCGAGATTGCCGCTGATATGGCTGAGCTCTACGAACCGGTCTGTGAGGAGAGCGAGCTGGAATTCTCCAGCGAGATCGAGGGCGGTCTGGAGATGATCGGGGATCGCGGGCTTCTGTCCCAGGCCGTGGCGAACCTGCTCGACAATGCCGTGAAATACACACCCGCCGGCGGCGCTGTTGCCTTGCGGTTGCGCCGGACTGCGGCCGGGGATGTGGAATTCTCTGTGACGGATACCGGACCCGGCATTCCGCCGGAAGACCGTATGCGGGTCACCCAGCGCTTTGTTCGTCTGGATAATTCTCGCACTTTGCCCGGTTCCGGTCTGGGTCTGTCCCTGGTCCAGGCCATCACTGAAGTGATGAATGGCCGGTTTGAACTCGCCGAGGGCCCCGGGCTTGTTGATGCCGGGCATGGGCCGGGTCTGCGAGCCGCTCTGTGTTTCCCGCTGGCCCCGGACTCTGTTTCCTGATCGACCTCCAGGCGGGATGACCACTCCCAGCTCGCGTCACTGAGGTTTTGCTTTTCCGGTCTCGCGGATCACGTCAGTCTGTCTGGCATGTCTGACGCGCTCCTTTCCCGTCTTGCCACCGACCTTCCGCCCTGGCCGGGCGAGGGTGGTCTGATTGTCTGGTCGCAGCTGGAGGCGGGTCTTCAGGACGAGCTGGAGCCCTGGCGTGATCGTCTGGTGACGATTTTCGGTGCGGCTCCGTATCTCGGTCGCCTGGCGCTGCGGCGCCCGAGGCTCCTGCGCGGTGCGGCCCGACACAGCGCGCAGAGCCTGCTCGACGGGATTTGCGCCCAGACCCGGGATACGGGGCGCACGGCCGCCGATGTCGAGGCGCTGGATCGCGGCCTGCGTCAGGCCAAGGCGGATGTTCATCTTCTGCTGGCCCTGGCCGATCTGGGCGGGGTGTGGACGACGCAGACCATCACCGCTGCGCTGACCCGGTTCGCCGATATCGCGTTGCAAGCCGCCTTGCTGGGGCAGGTGCGGCTGCACGCGCTCCAGGGACGGGTCTGTCCGGTTGAGGATGAGAGCAATCCCCTGCCGGGGCTCAGCCTCCTTGCTCTGGGCAAGATGGGGGGCGGAGAGCTCAATTATTCATCCGATATCGATATTATCGCGCTGTATGATCCGGAAAAGCAGGCCTTGCCCGAAGGGCAGATCCCGGCCAAGCGTCTGCCGCGACTTGTCCAGTCCGTTGTGGCCACCATGCAGAACCTCACCGCGGACGGATATGTCTTCCGCACCGATTTGCGTCTGCGCCCGGATCCCGGTGCGACCCCCGTGGCGGTCTCCTTGCCAGCGGCCCTGAACTATTACGAGGCGCTTGGCCAGACCTGGGAACGCGCTGCCTGGATCAAGGCACGACATGCGGCCGGAGATGCGGCGGTGTCGGATGACATCCTGACCGCGCTTCAGCCCTTTATCTGGCGTCGTACGCTGGATTACGCGGCGGTTGAGGATATTCGCGCTCTCGCACAGCAGATCCAGACGGTGGGACGTCGCGCGGAAGTGCGGCCGGCCGGACATGATCTCAAACTGGGGCGGGGCGGCATTCGCGAGATCGAGTTTTACGTCCAGATCCCGCAACTGGTCTTTGGGGGGCGGGAGATGCGGGTGCGCACCCCCGCCACTCTGGACGCACTGTCGGCCCTGAGCGAAGTGGGGATTGTGGAAGAACCGGTTCGCGCCGCCCTGAGCGCAGACTATTTGCAATTGCGAGACTGGGAACACCGCATCCAGATGCGCCAGGACGAGGCGACGCAATCCCTGCCCGAACGCGATGAGGACAGACTGAGCATCGCCATTTTGTCGGGGTATTCGGACCTGGCCGCGTTTGATGACGCGGTGGCCCGGCTCCTGCGCCGTGTCCATGGTCATTTCGCAGACCAATTCGATGCCTCCGAGAGCCGGGCTTCCCAGGCAGGCAGCCTCGTGCTGAGCGGCGTCGAGCCTGATGGCGATACCTTGCGCACCCTGGCACAGCTGGGCTTTTCGCGACCCGAACGGATCTGGTCCCAGCTCAATGCCTGGGCCGGTGGTCGAATTCGGGCTGTGCGCAATGAGCGCGCCCGCGTTCTGCTGGCACGCCTGGCCCCGGTACTTCTCGACATCATGGCGGAGACCGGCGAGCCGGATGCCGCCTTCGCGCGGTTTGCCAGCTTTTTCGAGAAACTGCCCTACGGGGTTCAGCCCCTCTCCTTGATGGTCAACAATCCGGCCATGGCGGCTGATCTAATCAGTATTCTCACGCTCGCCCCCCGTCTGGCGACCAGCCTGGCCCAGCGGCCTGATCTGCTCGATACGATGATGGATGCCCGGTTCTCGGTACCGGTGTCACAGGATCCTCCGGGCCGCCTGGCGGCATTGCTGGAACACGAGATCGGCGCCGTCGACGGGTTTGAGGCACGCATCAATGCGGCCCGTCGCGTTGTGCGTGAGGAGCGATTACGGATCGGCGCGCAAATCCTGTCCGGTGATGCACATGTGGAACGGGCCGGGCGGGCCTTTGCTGATCTGGCAGACGCGGCGATCACGGCTATGGTGGATGTGGCGCGCCAGGAAACCGAGCGACGTTATGGTTCAATGCCGGGCGAGGTGCTGGTTTTGGGCATGGGCAAGCTGGGCGGGCGCGAATTGTCCGCTGACAGTGATCTGGATCTGATGCTCATCTATGAGCCGAGCCAGGCGGATGATGCGAGTGCCAATTCCTGGTTCACCCGATTTGCGCAGCGTTTCATCAGCGCCCTGTCGGCACCGACGGAGGAGGGCGTCCTGGCCGAGGTGGACATGCAATTGCGCCCCTCGGGCAAGGCCGGACCTGTCGCGGTGCAGCTGAGGCGGTTTGAAACCTATTATCGCGACGAGGCCTGGACCTGGGAGTTGATGGCTCTGACACGGGCGCGTGTGGTCAGTGGTCCGGCCGGTCTGACCCAACGGGTCATGTCGGCCATGGGTGCCGCGCTTGCCAGGGCCAGCGAGACGCGAACCGTCCGTGCGGATGGTTATGATATGCGCCAACGCCTGGAACGGGAGAAGCCGGCCCGCTCCAGCTGGGATCTCAAGGCGCGTCCCGGTGGGCTGCAGGATATTGAATTTGTCGCCCAGATCGGCCTTCTGGAATGCGGCGCGCCAGGCGATGAGCGCCCGACCGGTACGATGGACATGCTTCGGCGTCTTGCGGCCGCGGGTCATCTGCCCGAGGAGGAGTGTGCCCGGCTGGTTGATGCAACCCGCCTTTATCTGTCGGTGGCCCAGCTCATCCGCTCGGCGCATGGCAGCGGGTTTGATCCCGAACAGGCCTCGCGCGGATTTGCAGAACGCCTGGCGGCGCTTGCGGGCTGTGCCTCGCTGGGCGAACTTCTCGACGTTCTCAATGCCCACAGCCGTGCGGTGCGCGCGATTTTCGCGCGGCATCTCGCCCCGCATTGATGCGGTTGCAGGACCACTGAATATTTTTGGACGGAATGTCGGTTCCCACGCGTTTGTCTTTGTGAATGGGCCAGTGAAACCCTTCTTCAGGAGACCAAGCGATGAAAACGAAATTGATGATTGCCTCTTTGAGCCTGACGGCCCTTGCACTGGGCAGCGTGGCAGAAGCCCAGGGTCATGGTCGTGGTGGCCATGGCGGACCCGGCGGTCGCGGCGGTGATCGTGGCGGCGAAGCGATGATGTTGCTGCGTGCCGCCGATGCCAATGGCGACAATGCGATCACACGTACCGAGGTTCGCCAGCTGCAGGACGAGATGTTCGTCTGGATGGACCGCAATGGGGATGGCTATCTCGATCCGGCCGACCAGAACCCCGTGCGTCAGCGACTGGCGGAACAGCGCGCTGAGGACGGCGAAGACCGTCACCCGCGCCGTGGTGGCCGCGGCGGTCGTGGCGGTCCGGGCGAGCACCGTGTAGATACGGATGAGGATGGCCGGATTTCCCAGGCCGAATTCCTGGCCCGCGAGAACCGCCTGTTTGAACATCTCGATGAAAACGAGGATGATGTGATCAGCGCGGCTGAACTCGATGCGGCCGTTGAATCACGCCAGGAGCGCCGGTTCTGGTGGCGTGACTAGGTTGAAAGACCGGGATCATGATCGAGACAGACCATGATCGCCATGACGAAACGGGCCGGGAGGCGGGGCAGATCACCCGCCTTCCAGTCCGCCGCCCGGGGCAGGGGTCAACACAGGCGATGGTGAATGTCAGGCGCAGTACGAAACGGGGCACAATGGCCGAGCTGACAGATGAAGATCTGATCGTACGGACCGCTGCGGGTGATGAGTCAGCCGCGCGTATGTTGATGGCCCATAATCTGCCGCGTGTGTATGGCATGGCCCGGCGCATGTTGGGGGATGCCCACGAGGCGGAAGATGTGGCGCAGGAGACATTTCTGCGTGTCTGGAAGGCCGCGCCGCGATTCGAAGTCGGACGGGCGAAAGTCTCGACATGGATCGGCCGGATTGCGATGAATGCGTGTTATGACCGGTTGCGAAAACGCCGCGAGGTTTTCACAGACAGTGTCCCTGAAACCGCCGACGAGACGGTCGGGGCCGAGGCCGTGATGGAGCAGAGCGAAACCCGGGCGCGCGTTGTCGCAGCGCTGGGGGCCCTGCCGGACCGGCAAAGACAGGCCATCGAACTGGTGCATTTCCAGGAGATGAGCAATATCAAGGCCGCCGAGATCATGGCGGTGAGTGTAGAGGCGATGGAATCCCTGCTGTCGCGGGGGCGCCGCAAGCTGAAACAGGTTCTGGCCCGCGAGGCCGATGATCTTGTGGGCAGTTTTGCAGCTTCACCTCTCAATCCGAACGAGGGCATGTCATGACCCAGGCTGAAACCCCTATGACCCCGGATCGCGCGCGCGAAATCCTGACTGCCTATGGTGCGGAGCCGGCCCGCTGGCCCGAGGCGGAATGCGAGGCCCTGCAAGCTTGGCTGGATGCCAACCCCGGTGAGGCGGAGCAGGCCCGGACCGACGAGGCGGATCTGGATGCCTGGCTGGATCATGCCGTGATGGAGCCGGGCGATCTGCTCCAGGCGCGCATTATGAGAGATTTCCGGACTTCCGTTCGGTCCGGTGTGGAACCTGACGATGGGGCAGCGCCGGACGAGATATCTTCGCCCGTGCGGTCACGCCGGATGATCGTGCCCCGCGCGCGCGTGTTCGACTGGCGGGCTCCGGTCGCGGCGGCCTGTGTTCTGGCGGTCGGACTGGCGGCCGGCTGGACCTCGGGCGCCTTGACAGGCACCGACACGCTGGACGAGACCTTGTATGCAGATGCCTTTTACGGTCTGGACGAGGACTGGACCGACTGGCTTGTGGAGTTGGATACGTGACAAAAGCCTGGCCCTGGATCATCGCCCTGATGGTGTCCATTCTGGTGAATGGCATTTTGGGGGGCTATCTGATCAATCGTGCCACCGATGACGGTCCCCGTCACGTGCGCATGCGCGGTGTCGATGGGGGCGGCGGCGGTTTCGATCTGCGCCGGTTTGTCCAGGCCCTGCCCGAGGCCGAGCGACGCCGGGCCATTCGTCGCCTGCGCGAGAACCTGCCGGAAAACCGCGAACTGATGGACCGCATGATGGCGGCCCGCCAGTCCGTGTCAGAGGCCCTGCGCGCCGAGCCTTTTGATGCTGACCGGGTGGCGGCAGCGCTTGGCGAACTTCGCGATGTGCGAGCGGAGCGCGAACGTCGTGTCGAGGCTGGGCTTCTGGACGTGCTCGACGGTCTGGATGCGGAAACCCGAGCGGACGTGCTTGAGGCGGCTGGCCGCCCGCTTCCCGACGGTCCTCCGCATTTTCGCGATCGCCGGGGACCGCCTCCTCATCGTCGCGACGGGCCAGGACGTGATTAAACCCGTCAGAGCGAGTGAGGCGGGCTCAATGGCCAGAGCCCGCTGAGCGGTCGTTGGGGCTACTTATTGCCCGATCGCAGCCGGTTCGGCGCCGTCGACAAACTCGTCCGGCGCATCCAGCTCGTCCAGGGCAATATTGGCAAATTCAGCGACCTGCGACTTGGCAAGAGGCTGATCCGGACTGATCGGCAAAACAAAACTGACCGTGGTGCCTTCACCCAGCTGGCTCTCGATCGTCAGCGTGCCGCCGTGCAATTCCACCAGCGATTTGGACAAGGCCAGCCCCAGTCCGGATCCCTGGAAGCTCTTGGAATGCTGGCTTTCGATTTGTTCAAACGGACGTCCCAAACGCGGCAGGTCTTCCTTCGCGATGCCGATTCCCGTGTCAGACACCTGGAAGACAATGCCAAAACCCGAGAGGAAGCCGCGAATATTGATCCGGCCTTCTTCGGGTGTGAACTTCACGGCGTTGGACAGAAGGTTGATCATCACCTGTTTGAACGCCCGCGGATCGACTTCCATTTCCGGCAGATCGGTCACATCGGTGCGCAGGACGAGGCGTTTTTCGTCGGCCCGGCCGCGAATAATGCGCAGGCATTGCTCCACCATGTCGGCCGGTTCGACCGGCTCGTGCTGGAGCTGCATCTTTCCCGCCTCGATCTTGGACATGTCGAGGATATCATTGATCAATTCCAGCAGGTGCTGACCCGATCCCAGAATGTCCTTCATATAGCCCACATATCGTTCATCGCCGAGCGGACCGAACATTTCGCGCAACATGATTTCCGAGAAGCCATTGATGGCGTTCAGCGGTGTGCGCAATTCGTGGGACATGTTGGCGAGGAATTCCGACTTGGACCGGTTGGCCTGTTCGGCCCGGATTTTCTCGCTCTCGTATTTACGGGCGAGTTCGGCAATGCGGGCCTGGGATTTCTTGACGTCCTCAACGGTCTTGCGAAGTTTCGCGTCGTTTTCGCGCAGGGCACCTTCAGACTGTTTGAGTTCGGTGATATCAGCGCCCACACTGACCAGACCGCCATCGGCGGTGGAGCGTTCGGAATAGTGCAGCCAGCGTCCGTCCGCGAGTTCGATATCATAGGCGCCATCATCGGCTTCACCATGCACGGCGGCGATGGCCCGGGCGGCGGATTTTTCGACATCGCCATAGGGCATGCCGTATTTCAGTGCGCCTTCGCCAAAATCGAAGAAATCGCGAAATTTGCGGTTCCACAGGATCAGGCGTTTGCGACTGTCCCACAGCACAAAACTCTCGGTCATGGATTCCAGAGCGGCGCGCAGCCGGTTCTCGGCGGCCGCGACACGGGCCTGGGCTCCCTTGCGCTCGGTCACATCAATCGCGACCCCGATAATGCGCTTGGACTGGACACCGTCCGGGCCAGCCCACGGGCGTCCGCGCATATGCATCCAGACCGGAGCATTGGCAGCGAGCACTTCCAGATCCACCTCACCCCCTGACGGCGCCCCGCGCATGGCCGCGCGCATGCGCTCTCGATCAGCGCGGGTGAGCAGGGACAGGAATTGCTGGGTCGTGCAGCGGATATCATTTTCAAGTCCCAGCATGCGGGCTAGGGACTCGGTGATATAGACGCTCTCGCTTTCGGGATCCCAGTCCCACACGCCGCAGCGTGCGCCTTCAATCGCGTAGCGGAAGCGTTCCTCACTATCAGCAAGCTGTTCTCGGGTATCGCGCAAGCGCTTCATCTGCATGAAGACCAGGGCACAGAGGCCGCCAGCCACGAAGATCGGGGCAATGAACAGAAGGAAATAGAAGGAGAGGGTGCGATACCAGGCATTCTGGTCAATGCGCATTCCGCCCAGGGCATAGACGTTCAGCCCGGCATTCTCGATTGGCGCCACAGCAAATGTGACCTGGTCGTCGCCCAGGCGCGCCTGGGATGTGGCTCCGCCACCGCCGCTGACCAGCCGGTTGATGTCAGCCCGTTCCAGTCCGAAGCGGGAGGCGAGCGGTACTCCGGGACGAACACCGGGCAGGGAGGGGCGCAGGGCAAGCATCTGGCCGTCCGTATCCGCCAGCGCTACGACGCGGTTTTCGCCCCATTCCGGCAGGATGGATGAGGCTGGCACGCGGGCGACGAGCGCGCCGACTGTGCCATTGCGCAGGGGTACGGGCTGTGTAACCACCAGGAAAGCGCTCGCATCGTCTCGGATCTCGGCGATCATCCCGCCGGACTGGTCCAGCGCCCGCCCCGCTATGTCACGCAGCCCTTCGCGCTCGGTTCCCGCTGACATCAGGCTCTGTCCGGGCAGAAGCAGTCCGATCTGGTCGA
Source organism: Maricaulis sp. D1M11 (assembly GCF_047308265.1). NCBI lineage: Bacteria > Pseudomonadati > Pseudomonadota > Alphaproteobacteria > Maricaulales > Maricaulaceae > Maricaulis > Maricaulis sp. D1M11. Next base: position 94,638 of record NZ_JBKQWY010000005.1, on the reverse strand, counting down.
TGCGCTCATTGAGCGCCAGGGCGTCAACCCGGCCCTGACCCAGACGGGGGAGCTGGACAATCGGGGCGTCGCTGAGATCGGCGGCGGCAAAGGCCAGGCCATTGCGCACTTCGCTCAACCGGCCAACCACACGTTCGGCGAGGAAGGCCGAGGCGCGGGCCTGGGAGCTTTCCGCTTCACGGATGAAGGTCTGATGTTCCTGGTTGAGCTTGACCAGGATGACACTGCCATAGGCCAGGGTGAATAGGCCCATGATCAAGCCGATCCACAGGGCGCCTGTCGATTTTCTGCGGGTGGTTCCCGTCTGGCCGGTCTCGCGTTGTGGCGAGGGGCGTGGCGTGGCGCTGTCCCTGTCCGGGCGCTTGGATGAGGCGGTGCGAGTCATGTGGTCACGTTAAGGTGTGCCCGGCTGGGCTGTCGACCAGACAAGCTGGTTCCAGCCCCGCAGGAGCGGATTAATCCGTGGATATATCGAGCGTTTCGCCCCCGTCGCTCGAGTTTTCCTCACCCTCATTGTCTTTTTTGCGACCTTTGCGTCGCTCCGGCCCCTTATACCCCTCATCCTCGTGACGCCGACGGTCCGGGCCAAAATAGGATTTGATCCGCACAAAGGGGCGCGGTTCATTGATCACTGACGCGATTTTGGAGAACATTTCCTTCGCGGTGATGGGTTTGCAGCAAAACTCCGTCACGCCCGCATCACGCGCGGCAACCACACGCGAGCGCTCGGAATAGGCGCTCAGCATGATGATCGGGATCAGCGGGTTCGGACTGTCGTCCGCCGTGCGCACCAGACGGACAAAATCGAGCCCATCCAGGATCTCCATCTGATAGTCGGTGATGATGATGTCGACGGCGTCTGAACGCACCATGTCGAATGCATCGGCCGGATCTCGGCTTTCCAGGATTTGCTTGATTCCGAACCCGTGGAGGATGGTTCGAATCAGGGTCAGCATATGGTTATTATCGTCGACGATGAGGACGCGGACGCGGCTGAAATCAACGGCCATGATCTGTCCTCCTAAGCGGCCCGGCCGGCATTTGCGCCGGGTTTGGCCAGATCCTTGAGGGGTTGCGGGCGACCGAACAGATAACCCTGTCCATAAGTGACATTCATGCCCTTGAGTAGGCGGGCCTGGTCCTCGGTCTCGATCATCTCGGCGACAGTCTCCGCCCCCAGATCCGAACACATGCCGATCATATGCTGGAGAATGACGCGTTCACGTTGGGAATTGCTCATTTCGCGGATGTAGTGACCGTCAATCTTCACCTGGTCGACCTCGAAATCACGCAGATAGTGGAAGCCGGCAGATCCGGCACCAAAATCATCAAGACAGACGGCGTGGCCGCGCTCCCGAATGCGCTGGATGATGGTGTTGGCGGTGCGGGTCGCGGTGATGTTCGCGGTTTCCGTGATCTCGAAACACAGCCGCGAACGGTCGATTTTTGCATCGGCCAACAGGGCGAGGAATCGCTTGCCAAAGGCCGAATTGCACAGGCTTTTTCCCGACAGGTTCACGGCCAGGGACGGGCGATCGAAATCCTCGCGCAGGAAGGAGATGGCGATCTCGGTCATCGACATGTCGATTTCGTAGATCAGACCAGTGCTTTCGGCAAAACCCACATCGTCCTGCAGCGGTGTACCGCCCGGCAGTCGCAGCAGGAGTTCGTAATGGTGGACCTCGCGAGTGGTCAGATCGACAACCGGCTGGGCGTAGGGTTCCATCACCCGCCCGGCGATCGTGGTGCGCAGTTCGGCCATGCGACGCGTGGTTTCCGCCATCATGGATTCGGCGACGCTTTGCAGGCTCTGTATGTCCAGATTGCCATTGTCTTCGGCGGCTGTGTTGACGGCATGGAGGAAAGCCTGAACCGTCAGACCCGGTTCCAGATCCGGTGCATCCCGCACGGTCTCGATTTCCGGTGTGACGCCGTCGATGCCCTCTGCGGCCAGCACGTCCTTGACCTGCCGGACCAGCCCGTCCGTATCAGCGCGCTTGGTGTGGATCAGCGCGTATCGCAGGCTTTCCACCTGACGCGCGACACCGTGATCCCCCACCATTTCCAGAGCCAGACCCTGGATGGCCGTATAGAGGCGGCTCGCCGCGGCCTGACCGACCCGTTTTGACAGGCCTTCTGCGCCCTTGAGCCGCAGGACGGACATGCGCATGTCCAGACCCTGCTCGCGCGACGCCTTGAGGGCATCCGCTGCAGACACCTCGAACCGTTCCGGTTCCAGCTCGTCCGGGGCATCGAGGGCATCGAAGCTCAAAGTCCAGCGAATCCGCCCTTCGTTCGCGTCCAGCATCCAGCCGCTCAGCGTGGCCTCACGCCCCTGGGTGGTGACCCGGGCGGGACCGATCCGGCGATTGGCCTGGGCACGACGCAGCAGCGCACGCACGATGGGGCGGGAGGTGTGGTCCAGACGATCGATGAAGTTGGCCTGACAGGCATCCAGGCTGGGTTCCCCTAGAATGCCTGCCGCACCCGCCGCATAAAGAGAGACACCGTCGAGGTCCGTCTCCACAAGTATATCCGATGCAGCAAATGCAAAGGACAGGAAGCGGTTTCTTTGTTCAATCAGAGACATTGCGGATCCGGCAAATGAAGTCGTATCCGCAGTTTTCGATCAAATTCGTTAGGACGCTCTTAAACTCTCGATCACGCTGCCTTACTTTGAGGCACGGCCTTGCCGGGTTGGGGGCGCGTGTCGACGACACGCAGGATATCGCGCGCCCGGGCGCTGAGTTCGGCCAGGGGGGCGGGAAGGTCCGCATCGCCCTCGGTCTGGGCGATCAGATTGCGAACGACATCCAGCAATTGCGGGGCCTGGGTCATCAGGCGGGCCTGGGCCTCGATCCGGTCGGGATCGCGATCATACTCGGCGGCCGGCACGCGCCATCCGCCCCAGTCCATCTTGTCGGTCACCACGACCGGGAATGTGCCGGGGAAGGGATGGCGGGCGCATTCTTCGGCGGATTGCCATTTATTGCGTGCGCGCAACAGGCGCCAGCTGCCCGTTTGGGGCGCGTCGCTTTGTTCGCTTGCCAGTTCATCGGTGGTGAAATCGCGTCCGAGGCCGCAATCATAAAAGATGCGGACCGGTTCCTCGACATCCTTCACCCATTGCGGCTTGACGTGTTCGATCAGCGCCCAGGTGCCGACGGGACGGACAAAGACGCGCTGGTGTTTGTGAAAAACAGCTTTTGCCATGACGGGCCTCCCTCGATGAACAGGAAAGCACGCTCAAATTGAGATGGGTTAAACACGGTCTGTAGAATTTGAAGCTTCCCGCAGAGACTTCATGAACTCGGTAGATACCAGGGCTCTGACTGGAACAGCTCCGACAGGATCTCGCGAAGCCACAGGTTTGTCTGGTCTTGTCCAAAACTGCGATGCCAAAACATAAAATAGTCGATCTCCGGCGTCACGATGGGTGGGGTTCGGGCGATCAGGGCGTCGTCCACCAGCAGGTCATGCGCGACATGGCTGGGCAGGGTGATGATGTCGCCATGTTCGATCAGACAGGGTTTGATGTCGTGAAAATCGGGCACGCTCAACCGGATATGTCGGGACAGGCCATCGCGTTCAAGCGTGTCGTCGATCTGGCTGCGCGGCAGGCCGAGCGGTGCAACCAAGACATGCCGTGAGGCCGCATAGCTTTGCGGTGTCAGGGGGCCCATTTCCTCGGCATAGCTCTTCCGCATCACGCACACGAACTGGTCTGTATAGAGCTTGCGCTGCATCAGCGTGTCGGGGGCATGCCAGTTCACACTTAATACCAGCTGGACCTGACCGGCTGCCAGTCGCTGGTGGGAGTAATCTGTTTCCAGCGAAATCAGGCTGAGACGCAGGTCCGGAGCCTCGCGGGACAGACGGGGAAGCAATTCCTTGAGCAGGCGTTTGCGGATTTCCGATGTCGTGGCGATCACCGCATTGCCGCGTAGTGCCGCCGGGTCGAACGGGGCGTGACACACCAGGCGGTCCGTGCCCTGCAGGATCGTCTCCACCGTCTCCACCATCGACAGGGCCTTGCGCGTGGGCTGCATGCCCTCCGCCGTGCGCACGAAGAGCGGGTCGCGCAACCAGTCGCGCAGCTTGGCGAGATGCTTGCTGATGGCGGACTGGGTCAGGTTTCTTGACCGGGCGGCGGCGACCAGCGTTCCCTCCTGGAGAATAGCCTTGAAGGTCAGTAGCAGGCTCAGTCGATCGGTATTCCGATCTGTCATGTTCGAACTTCCATCTATTCCATTGGTGAATGTTTCGGTTCTTCCTACCTGCCGCAGCGCTCAGGTCAATTCATAAAGGAGCGCGAAATGACCAATACTCTTCAGGGACAAACCGTCGTCATCACAGGAATTACGGGCGGCATCGCCCAGGCGACGGCTCAGCGTCTGCTGCGCCAGGGGGCCCGGGTCATCGTCTCGGCCCGTAGCCAGGAGAAGCTGGACTTCGCCCTTGCCGGACTGGACGGCGATGCGAGCGGATATGTGATGGACCTCAAGGACCCGGCGTCCATCGAGGCCTTCTTCCAGGCTGTGGGGCCGTTTGATCACCTGGTGACACCGGCTGCGACAGGCATGTTTGCTCCGATCCAGGAGATGGATTTTGAGGCGGCGCGGGATCTCGTCACCACCAAACAGTTCGGACAGCTCTATTGCGTGTATTATGGCATCAAGCAGATGTCCAAGACTGGCTCGATCACACTGTTCTCCGGCACGGTGACGCAGAAACCGCTGCCGGGCGGTAGTATTTTTGCCTCCGTCGGCGCGGCCAGCGAAGCGGCCGGCCGGGTCTGGGGCATGGAATTGGCGCCGATGCGCGTCAATACGATTGTGCCCGGCGTGATCGAAACTCCGGTCTGGGGCGGTATCATGGGTGAAGAGGCCGCCGCGGCCGCCATGAGTGATTTTGCCAGTGTTCTGCCGGTCGGCCGTGTGGGCACCGCGGACGATATTGCCAAGGCTGTCGCCTTCCTGATTGATAACGGATTTGTCAGCGGCATTTCCCTGGTCGTCGATGGTGGCCACCGTCTCATCTGATCCGTCTCATCTGATCCGTTTCATCGTCAAAGGAGCAAAGCATGACAATGCGGAGCGTCAAACTGGGCCAGCAGGGCCTGAGTGTTCCCGCCGTTGGGCTGGGGTGTATGGGCATGTCCGAATTCTACGGCGATACGGATGAGGCATCCAGCCTCGCTGTGCTCGACCGGGCCCTGGAACTGGGCTGTAATTTCTGGGACACGGCCGACATGTATGGGCCGTTCACCAACGAGGAATTATTGGGTAAGGCCCTGAAGGGGCGCCGTGAGCAGGTCGTTCTGGCGACCAAGTTCGGGATCGAGCGCCAGGCCGATGCGTCCTGGCGCGGCATTAATGGTCGTCCGGACTATGTGAAGGCGGCATGTGATGCCTCCCTCAAACGTCTGGGGACCGATCATATCGATCTCTACTACCAGCACCGGGTCGATCCCGATGTGCCGATCGAGGATACGGTCGGTGCGATGGCGGAGCTGGTTGAGGCGGGCAAGGTGCGCTATCTCGGCCTGTCCGAAGCCACGCCGGACATCATCGAGCGTGCGCATGGCGTGCATCCAATCTCCGCCCTGCAGACGGAATACTCCCTGTGGTCGCGGGAGGTCGAGGCCGAAATCCTGCCCACAGTGCGCCGTTTGGGGATCGGTTTTGTGGCCTACAGCCCGCTGGGGCGGGGTTTCCTGACGGGTCGGATCGCCTCACGCGATGATCTGGACGAGGGCGATTGGCGACTCGATAATCCGCGTTTCACAGACGAGGCCCTGGCGGCCAATGCGCGGATTGTGGATCGAGTCAAAACCGTTGCAAATGCACGGGGAGTGACGCCGGCCCAGATTGCCCTGGCCTGGGTCATCTCGCGAGGTGAGGATATTGCCGCGATTCCGGGCACCAAGCGGATCGCCTATCTCGAACAGAATATCGCCGCAGAAGCCCTGGATCTGGGCGATCTGGTTGCGGAACTGGCCGACGAGCTGGATCAGGTGGACGTGGTCGGCACGCGCTACTGATCGTCACAAAGCCTCCGGTTACGGGACGGCCATCGAGACGGGCGGGGCATGCTGTGTGCCTCGCCCTTTTTGTGCCGGACCTGTTTTCATGCCGGGACCGTTTCATGCCGGAATGGTGGCCTCGCTCTCAGGGCCATAAGGTCAGGAGGGTGTGCGCGCCTGGCCCACTGTCTCGTTGACCCGGTCGATCTCGGCTTCGTACCACGCCAGAGTGGCTTCGGGATCTTCCCTGAACGCGGCCGCGAAGGATGCGGGGGCCTCTGTGGCCTCATCATACACGGTGGACCAGACCATCATGTGCAGGAAGGCGGGCAGTAGCGCCCGGGCTTTGGGTGTGGGCAGGTAGCAGATCTTGCTTTTCTTGGCCTGGTCGGTGTGACGCGTGATCATGCCGCCGAGCTCGAGCTTGGACAGGCGGTCGGCCAGGATATTGGTCGAGATCCCTTCTTCAGACGCCAGGAATTCTCCGTAATAGCGTTTGCCATGCAAGAGCATGTCCCGGAGCAGGACGAAGCTCCACTTGTCACCAAATATCCCGGCAGCATAGCGGACGGGACATCCGGCCCAGGGCGGTTTGGGCTGTTTCACCATGCCCAAGATATAGGGTGCCTCTTTTTTACTTGCAAATCACAAGTGCGCTCGATAACAATTCACTTGCAAAATGCAAGTTAAATGGAGAGCGCGCATGGCACATCCCTTTGTATGGTTCGACAATGTCGGATCTGATCGATCCCGAACAACAGAGTTTCTTTCGCAGACATTCGGTTGGACGGACCAGGATATCGGCCCGATGACATTTCTGTTTGATGGGGCAGACGCCCCGTTTGCGGCCACGTGTGATGCGGTGGACGGCATCACCGGTTGGGTCCCCTATATCGAGGTCGACCGGCTGGAGGACGCGGTGGCTCAGGCCCGAACCCATGGCGCGACGGTCATAGCGGAAAACCTGGAAGGCCCTGCGGGTATCGCGACCTTTATTCGTGATCCAGGTGGAGCGCCGATGGCGTTGTGGAAACGGGCGAGCGGTGAATAGGCCATGTTACGTCTGATCCTGACGGCTCTCGCCTTTATGGCGATTACATTTGGTGTCCAGGGCCTGTCCCATTTTGTGATCAATGTAGATCACTATGCGCAAATCCGGTTTGCCCGTCCCGACCCGGTCATGCCGATGGGATTTGCGGCCATGCTTGTCCAGAGCCTGATTATGGGAATGGTGATGTCCCGGTTCTTCCCCAATGGGGCCACGCTGCGCGACGGGATCGGGGTTTCGGGCGTTTTCGGCCTGTTCCTCGCATCTTATATCGTGCTCGCCGAGCCGGCCAAATACGCCGCCCCCTCCATCCCGGCCTGGATGCTGGTGGAAGCCACGGCCAGCACGATCCAGTTTGGCGTGTTTGGTGTAATCCTGGGTCTGATCCATCGGAAACGATGAGACGGGTGGACCGGCCCGATCGTTCGGGCCGGTGACACTCGGGAGGCGCATCATGCCAGCGATCAGAGCGGGATCTGTGTCTGGCAGAAATGGATTTCGAAATGGCGGGATCTGATTTTTATCGCCTTCGCGTCCGGGGTAATCTGGAAGTCAGAAGGAGCCCCCCAATGACACAGTCTCAAGTGATCCTGATAACCGGCGCGTCAGATGGTTTTGGACATCTCGCGGCCGAAAAACTGCTCGCGAAAGGCCATGTCGTTTATGCGACCGCCCGACGGGTTGATCGGATGCGTGATCTGCAGCAACAGGGTGCCCAGACCCTCCATCTCGATGTGACCGATACGGCAGAGGTCCAACGCGTGGTGTCCCAGATCATCGCGGAACAGGGCCGGATTGATGTTCTGGTGAACAATGCCGGGTTTGGACAGTATGGTGTCGTCGAAGCCGTGTCCGAAGATCAGCTCAAATACCAGTTTGATGTAAACGTCTTCGGTATGCACCGCCTGCAACAGGCGGTGTTACCGCACATGCGGGACAGGCAGTCTGGCAAGATCATCAATCTGGCGTCGATCGTCAGCCATGTCTCCGCACCACTCCTGGGCTGGTATGCCGCGACCAAACACGCGATCAAGGGCATGACAGAAGCACTGCGTATGGAAGTACGGGATTTGGGGATCGACGTGGTGGCGATTGAACCGGGTGCAGTCAGGACCGGGTTCGAGGCGGTCGCGTTTGCCTCGATGGAGACCCTCGATACGCCTGCGGATTACGATCCGCTGATCGAAGGCATGAGCAATGCCACACGGAACATGTACGCATCCAGCCCGGGTCCACAAAGCACGGCCCGCGCCATTGTCCGGGCCGTTCAGGCGCGTCGTCCCAAGGCTGTCTACAAGACAACACCTGACTCGCACATTCTGCCGCGGTTGAAGCGCTTGATCGGTGATCGTCGTTACGGGGCGCTCAATCTGTGGATGGCCCGGCGAACACTCAAGCGGTCGTAAGGTCGTGCGTCGATTTTAGAGCGGACAAGCCTTCATTCAGATTGGCAAGCTTGGCAAGAACAGCGCTTCGTTTCTCGTCCAGCTCCGCTCTGAGGCGTTCGATATGCTCGAGCTTCTGTGTCAGCTTCTCGATACCCTCGATACACGGGCCCGTACCTTCGTCTGACAGACACGCACTCATGGCGCGGATCTCGCGGGTTGAAAATCCCGTCGCGATAAAATCGCGAATGCGGCCGGCCCGGCGAAGATCAGCTTCGCTATAACTGCGATAGCCATTCAGCGCCCGCCCGACCTCCAGAAGGCCTTCCTTCTCGTAGTGGCGCAACATGCGTTGCGTGATCCCCAGCCGGTCCGCAGCTTCCTTCGCCTGCATGTCAGATATCCTCTGCAAAGCCCGACACGTGTCAACGAGGCCGGCAAAAATCAAGGGCGGACCGGATGGATGCGTTCGGCCACCCGGTCCGCATCGGATCAGCCCCGCAGCGACCAACCGCCATCAATGGTCAGGATCTGACCGGTGAGCCATGCGTTCTCGGGGCTTCCAAGGCGCAGGATCCAGGGCACGATATCGGAGGTCACGCCCCGCCGACCCAGAGGGATTTGCGCGGCTTCCTGTTCTTCAATCTGCTGGGCCATCTCGGCGGGCAGACCCATCATTCCGGTCAAGGCGCCGGTTTTGACCGGGCCGGGGGAGATTGCGTTGACCCGAATGCCATCCTTCGCCAGTTCAACCGCCCAGGACTGAGTCAAATGCTCCAGCGCTGCCTTGGTTGCTCCATAATGGGCCAGCATCGGAGCGGCGTTTCGTGACACCGCTGTGCCAATGTTCACGATGGCGCCCTTGCTTTCCCTCAATGCCGCATGCGCCGCGTTCACCAGCTGGGACGGCGCGACAATGTTCACCGCCGACATGTTGGCGATGAGCGAGGGGTCGTACGCCTCGACCGGCAGGGGTTGGCCCGCACCGGAATTGTTCACAATCAGATCAATACGGCCCCAACGGGACAGGGCAGCCTCGACGATCTGTGTCCCGCTGGCCGGGTCGGCACTGTCGATCTGAAAGGCCTCGATATTGGGATTTGTGTCGGCCATTTCTGCCAGTTTTTCCGCATTGCGGCCCGTGACGAGGACGTTTGCACCTTGCGCCAGCAACTGGATCGTTGTGGCCTTGCCGATGCCCGAGCTGCCTCCGGTGACGATGGCCACCTTGCCTTGCCATACACTGTTACTTGTCATGTCGTTTGGTCTCCGACCTTCGAAACATTCGATACTGATGGCAGGCAGGACTAGCGCTTTGACACTAACGTCAGGGTCAATGTCGTTTCTGAGCCCGGAGCTGTTATTTCTCAGGTGCGCGTGCTCAGACGAGGGGGCGGTCGCATTTCGCGTTTCGGTTTGCGATCTATCAGATGCGGGGGTAAAGCATGTGACTGCCGACCGGCTTTGCATGCGCGCGTGCAGACACTATTTTCCCGGCATGACCCAGAGCCCGCACATTTCATCTGATCCGTCGCAGACCGCGCACGCCGTGCCCCTGTCGCGCCGCCTGTCGGTTGCGCCCATGATGGATTGGACGGACCGGCATTGCCGAGCCTTCCACCGCGTGCTGACGCGCCGGACCCTGTTGTATACGGAGATGGCGGTCGACAAGGCGGTGATCCACGGGGATGTGGAGCGTTTGATCGGGTTTGACCCTGCGGAACATCCGGTCGCCTTGCAGCTGGGCGGCTCAGAGACCGACAGCCTGGCCCGGGCCGCGGTGATCGGGGAGGCGTTCGGCTATCGGGAAATCAATCTCAATGTCGGCTGCCCTTCGGACCGGGTCCAGTCGGGCCGGTTTGGCGCGTGTTTGATGCAAGAGCCGCAATTGGTCGCCGATTGTGTGAAGGCGATGCAGGATGTCGTCAGCGTACCCGTCACCGTCAAATGCCGCATCGGTGTGGATGAGCAGGATCCGGACGTGGCGCTGTTCGAGCTGGTGGATCGTGTCAGTGCGACCGGGGTCACCAGTTTTACGGTCCATGCCCGCAAGGCCTGGCTGAAAGGGCTCAGCCCGAAGGAAAACCGGACCATTCCGCCGCTCGATTATGATCTGGTGCGCCGCTTGAAATCCGCGCGACCCGATCTGGAAATCATCCTGAATGGCGGGCTGGACAGCCTCGAACACGGGATTGGGGAAAGCGGGCCGCTCGATGGCTTCATGCTGGGCCGTGTGGCCTATCATGACCCGTTTGTCCTGGCCCGTGCTGACAGTCTCGTGTTCGGCGAGGCTCACGATCCGGTTTCGGACCGGTTTGAAGCCGTGGAACGCTATCGCACCTATATCGAAGCACAGCTGAGTGCGGGCACACGTCTGCATGATATCACCCGCCACATGCTCGGCCTGTTTACCGGCTTGCCCGGTGCGCGTTTATGGCGCCGGGTCCTCTCGGAAAAAGCCCCCCGGCGCGGGGCCGGGCTCGACGTGCTGGATGAGGCGCTGGACGTGGTGCGTCAGGCGGCAGAGGATGTTGCGGCGCATCAAGCGCGCAAGGCCACGGGATAATCACATCATGTTGGAATATCTGCCCTTGATCCTGGCCCTGGCGGCGGCCGGAGCCTTTGCCGGTCTGATTGCCGGCCTGTTTGGCATTGGCGGCGGCGTCGTGATGGTGCCGGCCATGTATTATACCTTCCAGTCGCTGGGCTATTCGGACGGTCCGGTCATGCATGTGGCGATCGGCACCTCCCTGGCCGTGATCGTGGCGACCTCGCTGCGCAGCGTCTCGGCCCATGCCAAGAAGGGCGCAGTGGATTTCGACATCCTGAAGGGCTGGGTGCCCTGGATCATCCTTGGCACGCTGATCGGCAGCTATCTCGCGGCGATGATACCGGGGCGGGCGCTGACCGGCATATTCGGGACGATGGCGGTCATTCTCTCGGCCCAGTTTTTCTTCGGTCGTCCCGATTGGAGCCTGCGAGAGAGCATGCCCGGCGGTGTGCTGCGGGCCGGTCTGGGCTCACTCATCGGATCCTTGTCCGCACTCATGGGAATTGGTGGGGGCGTGTTCGGCGTGACACTGATGACCCTGTGCGGTGTGAAAATCCACCGGGCGGTGGCCACCGCCGCCGGATTTGGTGTGGCGATCGGTGTGCCCGGCGCAGTGGGATATATTGTGAATGGCTGGGGCCAGAGCCCGGTGCCGCTGTCGCTGGGTTTTGTGAGCCTGCCCGGTCTGGCCATTCTGGCCGGCTCCGCCTTTTTTGTGGCCCCGGTGGGCGCGCATCTCGCTCACAGCCTGCCCGAGCGCCAGCTCAAGCGCTTTTTTGCGGTCGGGCTGGTGCTGGTGGGCGGCATGCTGATCCGCGAGGCGGTCTGGGGTTAGCGTCCGCGCGGATAAAGCGTCAGGGTGCGACCTGAAACCTCGATCCGGTCAAACGCATTGAGCGCATTCATGCCCAGCAGGGATCGCCCGCCGTCACGCATCACCAACACCTCCACATCGCGCAGGACCGTGGTTCCAATGCGCAGTTCGGGCAGGGTGATGGCGGCCGCCAGGCTCTGCCCGGCCGCTGTATTGATCGCTCTGTTGAAGGTGAGGCGTTCCGGTGCCAGGCCGATCCGGCGGGCATCGGCCTGGGTCAGGGCGACGATTGTGGCACCTGTATCAACCAGGAAACGCACACGCTGGCCGCTGATCTGTGCATCGAGGTAGAAATGAGTGTCATCGGCCCGATAGAGGGTCAGGACACCGTTTTCGTCTTCCTGGACGTGTGACGGTGCCAGTTCACCGACCATGCGACTGCCGATCAGCGCGAAATCATGGCGCAGCGCATATCCCGTCATAACGACGAGGAACAGGGCGGCCCAGATCGCGAAGTCGCGAATGGAGGCGCTGGGGCGGGACGCAAAGGCGCCGACAATCCCGCCTCCGATCAAGGTGATGAGCCCGGCCGCATAGACCAGACGCAGGGCCGTATCACTGTCGCTGAACGCGTCCGGATTGGCAAAGCGCACAATGATCATCACAACGGCAACAAGAATGGCAAGAAGCGCGAGAAGTCCGATAATGCGACGCATGGCGGGATCTTTTCTGTCCGTGGCGGGTCTGTTCAGGATTTGTCTGTTCAGATTTTGTCAGGCGCTCGGCGATCCGGCCCGGCTTTCCAGATAGGCCTGCTCGCGGTCGGGCAGGGCATCCATAATGGCCGAGCGTTCTGCCTCACTATAACGGGTCCAGCGTCCCAATTCCTCCATTGTGCGAAAACAGCCGACACAGATCGCGGCCTTGGGATCCACAAAGCAGACTTTGACGCAGGGTGTGGTGATGGGCTTTTGGCTCATGCAAAATCAGATATCTGGCAGTGCGTGTTGTAGCAAGTGCTTGCGGCGAGGCTTGTAGCCGGAATAGGGTGCCCCGCAAGTTCTACCGGGGATATTGAATGGAAGACTTGCTGTTGCAGTTGCGCAGCCTGGCCGGGCTGTTTGTTTTTGCGGGCCTGGCCTGGGTTTTGGGACCACGCCGGAAGTTTCCGGTGGTCTTCACACTGGCCGCGATTGTGCTGCAAATCTCGATCGCCTGGCTGCTTTACGCAGCGGCGCCCTTCCGGGCGTTTCTTCAGTCACTGACCGGCATGGTCGCCGTGCTGCAAGAGGTGACCAATGAGGGCACGCAATTTGTCTTCGGTTATCTGGCCGGCGCCGAAGCGCCCTTCGTGGTCAATCCGGAAACAGCCGACAATGCCTTCCTGTTCGCGTTTCAGGCCCTGCCGATGGTGATTGTGCTCTCAGCCCTCTCTGCGGTTCTGTGGCGCTGGCGAATTCTGGAATTCCTGGTGCGTGGTTTTGCCTTTGTCTTCCAGCGCATTCTCAACCTGTCCGGTTCGGCGAGCCTGGGCGCGGCGGCGAATATCTTTCTGGGCATGACGGAAAGCCCTGTTCTCATCCGCCCGCGCCTGCCGGAGATGAGCAAGTCGGATCTCTTCCTGATCATGACCGTCGGTTTCTCCACTGTCGCCGGTTCGGTGATGGCGCTTTATGTCTTCCAGCTGTCGGATGTGATCGACGGTGCGGCCGGGCATATCTTCACGGCCTCGCTGATCTCCATTCCCGCCGCCGTTCTGCTGGCGCGGCTGATGATGCCGCCAGAAGCGACCGACACCGAGGAAACCGGCGAGAAAATCCCCACCACTATCTATCACTCCACCATGGATGCCCTGACCACGGGCGTGGCCGATGGGGTGCGCCTGTTTGTGAATATCGTGGCCATGCTGCTCGTCTTCACGGCGCTGATCGCCCTGGTCAATGTCATCCTCGGCTTGTTCCCCGGACCCAATGGTGAAGCCCTTAGTGTCGAGCTCATCCTGGGTTGGTTGTTTGCACCGGTCGTGTGGATTGCCGGTGTGCCCTGGAATGAGGCCGTGGATGCCGGTTCGCTGATGGGTCTCAAGACTGCGCTCAACGAGGTGATCGCCTATGACCGCCTGTCCGAGATCGGTGGAGATCTGTCGCCGCGTACCGCACTGATCATGACCTATGCTCTGTGCGGATTCGCGAATGTGGCCAGCCTGGGCATTCTGACCGGCGGGCTGCTAGCGATTGTCCCGTCGCGTCGCGAGGACGTCCTCAATCTGGCACCGCGCGCGCTGATCTCGGGCACAATGGCGACCTTGATGACGGGCGCCGCGATCGGTGTTCTGCCCATGAGCCTGTTCGGGCTCTAGCGCCTGGCCGCGTATCTCAATCGCCCCGACGGGGAAAGAGGCGGGAGCGCAGCCAGCCCGGCGTTGAATTGGGTTTGAGCGCCTCGCGATAGGCCGTGTCGAAAAACCGGTCCAGCTCGTCCTCGCGTTCGGCCATGTCCAGGCGTGTGCGCATGGGTTCGTCCGGATCAAGATGTTTGATGACACGAGCCGGATTGCCGCCCATTACCGCATAGGGTTCGACATCCTTGGTCACAACGGCCCGCGCCCCGATCACGGCATGATCGCCAATCGTCACACCCTTGCCGATGAAGGCGCCTTCGCCGATCCAGACATTCTGGCCCAGACGGACCGGTTTGAACGGCGGAGCCGGATCAATGCGGTCATACAGGCCGTGCCAGTCGCAATCGGTGATCGTGACGGCACGGGCGATGAGCGCGCCATCTCCGATCTCGATGTTCCCGGCGGCCAGCAGGCGTGATCCTCCGGCCAGGAAGACGCTGTCGCCCAGGGTGATCTGGCCGGACTGATCCTGGGGCGACCAGACGGTCAGACGGACAGGCTCGGCGCGGCTGGCAATGATATGGAGATGGTCTCCCGCGCGAATATTGGGCCCAAAAACCTCCACATGCCAGGGCTGGACGATCTTGGGTTTGCGGCCCAGGGCATCAAAATGCGGTGTCAGAAAGTGCCGCGCCCAGGCATTCTCGTAATCCTCCCACAGCTTGTGCATCCAGTAGGGGCGATGATCGCGGCGCATTCAGCTCTCCATCGGGCATTTTCACTCTCGCCGATATCTGATCTGATTGCGCCGGGCTTGTCGCGTGCCTTGATCAGGTCAACAAATAGGTCGATAGAGCGCGGCTGGACCCGGCGGGACGGGACTAGATCCAAGCCTGGCCCACATTCAAAAGCGGCACACATCCAGGAGCGAAGGACAGGGCAATGACAGACGATATCCAGATCGATCCGATTGAGGCCTCCATTCTTGAACTTGTCGGGGCCGCACCAGAGGGACGATCAATCGCCCCTGCCGATGTCGCCAAGGCCATCGATCCGGACAATTACCATCAGCGTTTTGGTCATGTCAGACAGGCCGCGGTGCGTCTGGCCCGGGCCGGGCGGGTGACGATCCTGCGCAAGGGCAAGCCGGTTGAGGATGTGGACACGTTCAAAGGGGTCTACCGGATTGGCCGCGCCTGAGGCGGACATTGCCGCGTTGCTTGACGAGGCGCGAGGCTGCCGGGTTTGCGCCGCTCACATGCCCCATGATCCACGGCCCGTGTTTCAACTGGATCCACGGGCACGTATTCTCCTGATTGGTCAGGCTCCGGGGACCCGCGTCCATGCCTCCGGGCGGCCGTTCACTGATCCCTCCGGTGACCGATTGCGCGACTGGCTGCAGATGGATGAGGCGAGCTTTTATGACCCGTCCCGGCTGGCCATCCTGCCCATGGGGCTGTGTTTTCCAGGTCTTGATGACAAGGGCGGGGATTTGCCGCCGCGCACTGAATGCGCCCCGCTCTGGCAGGCGCGATTGCGCTCAGCCCTGCCCCATGTGCAGCTCACCCTTCTGGTCGGACAATACGCTCAGCGCTTTCACCTCGGGCCAAAGCGATACAAGACCCTGACCGAAACGGTCCGTCATGCCGATCAATACGGTCCGGAATTTCTGCCACTTCCTCACCCCTCCTGGCGAAATAATGCATGGTTGAAGCGGAATTCGTGGTTTGAGGAAAAAATTCTACCCATGCTGCGCTGCCGCATAAAAGAATTGTTATAATCGCGCTAATTCTGGGTGTTTTCTGTCGCTTGTCTGCGCCGCTTGGAAAGGGTATCCCGTGCGCCGAGTTCGCAGCACAGCTGCCCCACCCATGATGAGGCTTCGCACAGATGAGCGTTTTCGAACACGTTGCTTTCGACAATCATGAACGCGTCCTGTTTGCCACGGACGATAAAACCGGCCTCAAGGCCATTATCGGCGTGCACTCCACGGCCAGCGGTCCGGCCTGTGGCGGCTGCCGCATGTGGACCTATGATGACTCGAATGCGGCGCTGACCGATGTCCTGCGTCTGTCCCAGGGCATGAGCTACAAGAACATCATGGCGGACCTGCCGATCGGCGGGGGCAAGTCGGTGATCATGAAGCCTGAGGGCCATTTTGACCGGGTCGCGCTGTTTGAAGCCTTTGGACGCGCGGTCGAGAGCCTGAATGGCATGTATATCACGGCTGAAGATGTGGGCGTCTCTCCTGATGATATGATGTATGCGCGCCGCAGCACCGCGCACGTTGTTGGTCTGCCGGAAGGCAAGGCCGCATCCGGTGATCCTTCGCCGGTGACGGCAGAAGGCGTGTTCCGTGGCATGAAAGTCTGTGTCGAGCGTGGGCTGGGCAAGTCTGACCTGTCAGGCGTGAAAGTGGCCATCCAGGGCGCTGCGGGTCATGTCGGAGCCTACCTCGCCGGACACCTGGCTGAAGCCGGTGCAGAGCTGTTCATTACCGATATCAATGAAGCGGGTCTGCAGGACCTCAAGGCCAAGCACGGCGCGACGATTGTCGGCCTGGATGAAATCTATGGTCTCGACGTTGATGTGTTCGCACCGTGTGCCTTGGGCGCAGTGATCAATCCGGACACGATCGACGTGATCCGGGCGAAAGTCATTGCCGGCGCGGCCAACAATCAGCTGGCCTCTCGCGAGATGGGGGCGGAGCTGCAACGGCGCGGCAAGATCTACGCGCCCGACTACGTGCTCAATGCGGGTGGAATTATCAATGTCGTTGGCGAGATCCAGGGCTCATATGAACCGGAATGGGTCCGTTCCAAACTGGTTGGCCTGGAAAATACGCTCGGCGAAATCCTTGATATGTCTGACAAAGAAGGCCGTCCGTCGAATTTGATCGCGGATGAGATCGCTCGGACTCGCATTGAGGACAAAAAGTCTGTAAAAGAAACAGAAATCGCTTAAGCGATGGCACTACCGGCCCGGTCGGGGAGGACTGAGAGCCGACATTATCGCCCGCATCGTCAGATGCGGGCGATCGTGTTTCTGGGCGATCGTGTATCTGGGTGACCGTGCAGGCCAATCTCGATCTGTTGCTCAAGGGCCTGTTCAGCGACGCAGTACGATCCGCATAAAGCGTGTGTCCAGCGCTAGATCGACACGGGAGCGCAGGTCTGGCGCATCTGTGTGCGCCGCCATGGCGTGCCAGAGGTGGCCCGTCTCGTCTTCCACCGTCAGGCGGACGCTGGCCCCGGCATAGGCCCGGTCAATCACTAAGAAACGATCGCCGTCGCGCACCCCCAGCCCTTCGGGACGGATCAACACATCGACGGCGCTCTGATCATCCAGGCTTGCCGCTTCGAACTGTCCGAGAACGGTATCGACTGTCTGAGCGTCGACGCGCGCAGGCAAGACATTGATATCCCCCACCAGGCGCGCCGCATCGGCACTCACCGGATTGAACCAGACGTGCTGGGGCGGGCCGGACTGGATGATCTGCCCCGCCTGCATCAGCGCTAGCGTATCGGCTGTTTCCAGCGCTTCCTCGGCGTCATGGGTCACAAAGAGCACGGCGGCACCCGAGGCCCGCAGAACCGACAGGGTGCGTCGTCTGACATCGGCCCGCAAACGACGGTCGAGGCCGGAAAAGGGTTCATCCAGCAGGACGATGTCCGGTTTGGGCGCCAGTGCCCGCGCCAGAGCGACGCGTTGTTGCTCGCCGCCGGATAATTCATGCGGATAGGCGCGCGCCTTGTCGCCCAGCTCGGCCCGGGTCAATTCGTCCAGCGCGCGGTGTTTCTTGTCCGGCCCGGTCAGGCCAAAGGCCACATTGTCGAGCGCGGTCATGTGCGGGAACAAGGCATAGTCCTGAAACACAAGGCCGACCTGCCGGGCTTCAGGCGGGACATGGATGCCGGGTGCCGACCATAGGCTCTCGCCACACTGGATCTGTCCGCCATCAAGACGTTCCAGCCCGGCAATTGCACGCAGCAGGGTCGACTTGCCGCTGCCGGACGGACCGAGCAGGGCGCAGATCTGGCCGGCGTGCAGATCGAGGTCGGCATGGATCAGCGCTGGGACATCCCGCCCGTAATCGCGTGCGGCACCACGTACCGTGATGAGAGCAGTGTCGGGGCGCATCTGGGCCACGTGATCTATCCTTCCAAATCCCGTGAAGAGAGATAGCGGGCCGCCACGATCATCGGAAGCAGGGCTGTGACAATAATCAGCAGTGCGGGCAGGGCGGCTTCGCCCAGACGTTCATCAGACGCGAAATTATGGGCGATGACCGCAAGCGTATCGAAGTTGAACGGCCGCAGGATCATCGTGGCGGGCAATTCCTTGAGCACTTCGACAAAGACCAGCAGCATGGCGGACAAGGCGCCCGGCGCGATCAGCGGCCAGTGGACCCGCCAGAAGCGTTTGGACGGGTTCGCACCGAGGGTCCGCGCAGCGCCATCCAGCGAGGGTGTCACGCGCGCCAGGGCGGTTTCGGCGGGTGAGATCGCCGCGGCGGCAAAACGCGACAGATAGGCCAGAATCAGAGCGAAGGCGGTTGAGGTCAGCAGGATCGGAAAAACCTCGCCTGTCAGCTGGCGCCAGGCCGGATCGATCAGGTTCTGGAGGCCCGACAGGAGGACCATCACGCCGACGGCTGCCACGGCGCCGGGCACGGCATATCCCAGTCCCGCGGCACGACTGGCCATGACACCGAAGGGATTGCCCGCGCGCAGGGCATAGGCAGCGCCCAGACCAAGGGCTGCGGCGATCAGGGCGGCACTCGTGGCCAGAACCAGGCTGTGCCATGTGCCGTCGACAAGCCCGGGGGCCGGCAATTCATACAGCGCCCGCCAGCCCATTCGTGCCATGGGGATGACAAGGCCCAGCACAAGCGGCAGGAGGGCGAGGCCGGTCAGTGCCCATCCGCGCAGGCCGGTCAGGCGCGTGCGAACAGGCGGGCGATGCTTGCCCGATGCCTGGATAGAGCGGGCGCGGGCGCGCTGGGCGCGTTCAAGGCCGAAGACGATCATCGAGACAGTCACAAGGACCAGGGCCAGCCGAGCGGCGTCCACCAGGGATCCAGCGCCGCTCCAGGCCCGCATCAGACCGATGGACAGGGTGGGGGCGCCCAGATGGGAGACGGTACCGTAATCGGCTAGCGCCTCCATGACGACCAGCGCCATACCGGCGGCAATCGAGGGGCGGGCCAGGGGCAGGGCGGTGCGTCGAAACGCAGTCCAGGGGCCCGCGCCCAGCGTACGCGCCGCGTCGAACATGTCTGCGGACTGACCGGAGAAGGCATTGCGTGCCAGTAGATAGACGTAAGGGTAGAGAACAAGCGCGAACATGGCACCGGCCCCCCAGGATCCGCGAACGGTGGGGAAAAGGCCGAAACTCCACGCTTTGAGCGGTCCGGCTACATGGCTGAGATCAAGCCAGGCATAGGCCGCGACATAGGCGGGCACGGCCAAAGGCAGAACCAGGGCCCAGCTGAGGACGGCGCGGCCGGGAAACTCCATCCGGGCGATGATCCAGCCCAGCCCAGTTCCGATCAGACCTGCACCCAGGGCGGCGATCACGCCGACCTTGAGCGAGGTCCACGCATAGAGTGGCAGGCGGGTCTGGGCCAGATGGACGAGATAATCACCGGACGTCTGGGTCAGCGCCAGCCAGGCGACCGCCAGTATCGGGGCCGCACACAGGCCAGCGGCCAGAGACGCGATCAACGTCATCCGGCCGCCGGTTGAAAAGCTGTTCTGCCGTCCGGTGGGAGGTGTCACGGTCTATTGCCAGCCAACCCGGTCGAAAATGCGCTGGGCCGTTTCATTGTGATCCCCCAGTTCGGAGACATTGCGGTCATCCATTTCGAACGGCAGCAGGTTTGCCAGATTGGCATTATCCCACTCCACGCCCTCGACCACGGTGATCTCATTGGTCAGCTCGGCAAAGGCTCGCTGGGCCGGCTCGGAGAAGAAGAAGGATACCAGTTCGCGGGCTTCATCCGGGTGCGGGGCATTGGCGGCGATGCCGATGCCGGACACGTTGACATGGGCCCCCATGCCCGCCTGGTCCGGGAAGACCAGGGTGGTGGCGGCAGCCACGGCCTGGTCGGCCGGATTGTCCGAATTGGCCAGCATCAGGTAGTAATAATGATTGGTGATCGCCAGATCACACTCGTCTGCGGCGACGGACCGCAACTGGTCGCGATCACCGCCGACCGGATCATGGGCGAAATTGGCCACAATGCCTGCAGCCCAGGCCTGGGCAGCGTCCTCGCCATTCTCAGCGATCTGGGCGGCCAGCAGGGACTGGTTATACGGGCTGCCGGCACCACGCGTACACACGCGGCCCTGCCAGCGCGGATCAGCGAGATCGGCATAAGATGTCACCGCATCTTCGGCCACGCGGTCGGTCGAACGGGCGATGACGCGGGTTCGCAGTGACATGGAGACCCAATACCCGTCCGGATCGACCAGATTATCAGCGATGGGCGGCAGGAAGCTGGCATAGTCCGTCTGGGCGAACAGGCCGGCCTGTTCCGCCCGGTGCAGACGGGCCGCATCCACAGTGATGATCACATCGGCCGGGCTGCGCTCACCATCCACACGAACACGTTCGATCAGTTGATCGCCACTGGCCGTGACGAGATTGACCTCGATTCCGGTCTGCTCGGTGAAGAGTTCATAGATGAACGCGTCAGAGCGATAGTGACGGGCACTGTAGACATTGACGACGCGCGGTGCGGCATCGGAACCGGGCGCGCTGTCTGCCGTCGAAGACGGGGTTTCAGAGGCCGGGGAACAGGCGACCGCGAAAAGGGATGCGGCCAGAATCAAGCGTGCGGAAGACATGGAAGCTCCAGAAATCAGAATGTGACCGGAGTTTATTGCGAATAATTCTCAAAACAAGAGGGGTGAGCAGGAAAAACCTGCGTCCCGGCGTCGCAAGTCAAATCCGGTTCACGTGCTAAGGGCCTGCCTTGGACCCAGGTCGAACCCCGGACGGGACGATACCACCTCAATGATTGGAGAAAGGTTTCAGTAGACACCGATTCGTTGACAGACACGTGACGGTAGAGCCGTGCGGGGTGATTGCAATCTGGGGTGAGAAAGGCCGGAAAAGAGATGGTGGGCGATACTGGGATTGAACCAGTGACCCCCTCGGTGTGAACGAGGTGCTCTCCCGCTGAGCTAATCGCCCTCAATTCCGGAAGGCGCTCGTATACGCAGGGCAATGCGTGGGGTCAAGCACTGGTAGCTGGCGCTCCGCAGCTGTCATTTTCTTGGGGTGCGACAACTTGCCACACCTTCATGGTCTCGTCATAAACGCCGCTTCCCTATATCAGCCCTCCGACCGGTGATCAGCACAACGTGATCCCGACCAAATTCACATCCGCTTTAGTGCGTACCCGGCCGGGATGGTTCCGGCCGCTATGGAGGTTTTGTCTATGCAAAGCGATCTTTGCACCCCGGAAGGTGCCCGTCGCCTCAAATCCCGTATCGAAGCCTATTGGGCTGAGCGCGGTTACGACGTGAATATTGACCTGGTTGACGCTGGCTTTATGCCGGCCATGCGCTCGGCTCGTACCGATGTGCGCTCCAACATGGTCAATGGCATGCCGCGTCGCGCCGCCAATGATACGGGCAGCGAGCGTCGCAGCGCCTAATTTCCGTCCGGTTCCGCCCAGATTTGGGTGAGAGCCAGAGGGACCTCGGAAAACCGAGATAAAAGCCGGTCAGCTCCCAAAGAGCTGGCCGGCTTTTCATTATAGCCATAGGTCATGAGAATGACGGGCACTCCGGCGGCCTGGGCGGCCAGCGTATCGGTTTCGCTGTCCCCGATCAGCGCCGTGAACCGACGGCTCGGGTCCAGTGCGTCGTGAACATGATCGGCGGCCGGTTTTTTGGCTCGCGTACGCTCTGGTCCGAGAATGCGTTCGAAATAGTGATCCAGCTCCAGCGCCTTGAGTAGGCTGTCGGCGAGCAGGCTGGGTTTGTTGGTGCAAACGGAGAGATGGGCTCCGGCCTCACGCAGCGCGATTAAAGTGGGCTCGACCTGATCAAACGGGCGGCTCTGCGCCGCGATGTCGGCATTATAGATCTCGATAAAGCGCGCGATCTCCTCGGTCAGGGCAGCCTCTGATAACGGTGGATGTCCATGGCGCTCAAACGCCCGGCGGATCAGCGCTCCGGCTCCGCGACCCACCATAAGGCGCACATCCGCCACGGGAATGGGGGACAGGCCATGCGGGGCGATGACCGCGTTGAGAGCGCGGACCAGATCCGGTGCCGTGTCGACCAGCGTTCCATCCAGGTCGAAAGCGATGGAGGCCTGACTGAATACCTCTGCCATGTCCGTGGATATCATGCCCTTTTCCCCGTGCAATCGCGACTGCCTTTTGCCATGGTCGCGTCTTCTTGTCCGATAGGCTATAGCGCCGACTCGTGGAATTGCAGCCGTCGACTAATCAGGGAATCTCACCATGACCGCCAAACGTGCCGCCATCATCCTTGCCGCGGGCCAGGGCACACGCATGAAGTCCAAGACCGTTAAGGTCCTTCATGCCGTGGGCGGCCGGCCCATGCTCGACTGGGTGGTGGATCTGAGCGCACAGGTGGGCGCTGAAAAGACCGTTACGGTGTGGGGCGCGCATTCTCCGGCCGTGCGGGTCGCGGCTGAAGCAGCGGGCACTTTGACGGCGCTCCAGGACCCGCCCCAGGGAACGGGCCATGCGGTTCAGGCCGCCCAGGCGGCACTTGAGGGCTTCCAGGGGCATGCGGTCATTCTCTATGCCGATACGCCGCTGATCCGTGAACAGACCCTGGAGCGCGTCTTTGAGGCCCTGGATGCAGGCGCATCTGTGGCGGTGCTGGGCTTTGAACCGTCGGATCCGGCGGCCTATGGTCGTCTGATCACCAATGCGGCGGGCGGGCTTGACCGGATTGTCGAAGCTAAGGATGCGAGCCGCGAAGAACTGGCCGTTGGCCTCGTTAATTCGGGAGTGCTGGCCGCGCCGGCGCCGCTCCTGTTCGACCTCCTGTCCGAAGTGACCAATGAAAATGCCAATGGCGAATACTATCTGACCGATGTGGTCGGGCTGGCGCGGGCCCGCGGGCTGGATGCCGCTGTGGTCGTGGCGCCGTCTGACGAAGTGCTCGGTGTGAACTCGCGTCTTGACCTGGCTGCCGCCGAGGCCGCTTTCCAGTCGCGCAAGCGCGAGGAGATGATGGCGGCCGGTGTCACGCTGCAGGATCCTCAAAGTGTGCATTTTGCCTGGGACACCTCGATCGAGCGCGATGTAGTGATCGAGCCGCATGTCGTGTTTGGTCCCGGAGTAACGATCGCCGAAGACGCCCGTATTCGTGCCTTTTCCCATCTGGAAGGTGCGCGTGTGGGCTCGGGGGCGGTGGTCGGTCCCTATGCCCGATTGCGTCCGGCGGCGGAAATTGGCGAGGGCGCCAAGATCGGCAATTTTGTCGAGGTGAAAAAAGCGCAGATCGGCCCCGGTGCAAAGGTGAACCATCTTTCCTATGTGGGAGATGCAGATATCGGAGCTTCGGCCAATCTGGGCGCGGGTACGATCACCTGCAATTATGATGGCTTCGACAAGTATCGCACCGTCGTCGGTGAGGGCGCGTTCATCGGCTCCAACACGGCTCTGGTCGCGCCGGTCACGGTGGGAGCGGGGGCCTTTACCGGGTCGGGCGGGGTCATCACCCGTGATGTGCCGGCGGACGCGCTGGCTCTGGCCCGGGCAGAACAGAGTAATAAAGAGGGCTGGGCCGAGCGTTTTCGCACGGTGAAAACCGCCCGCAAAAGCAAGAAGGACTGATGCGCATGACCACTTTGACCGCTGACACCCTGGCGTCCAGACTGTCCGAACCCCGTCTTCTGCGCCACCAGTCCTATATCAATGGCGCCTGGGTGGAGGGGCCGCGTTCGCTGGTGATCAACAATCCCGCCACGGGTGAGGATATCGCACATTTGGCGGATGTGGGCGCGGAGGGCGCGCGCAGCGCGGTCGAGGCCGCTCAGACCGCGTTTGAACGCTGGAAAAAGGTCTCGCCTTATGAGCGCGGCAAGATCCTCATGCGCTGGCATGATCTCATCCTCGCCCATGCCGATGATCTGGCGACCATCCTGACCGCGGAAATGGGCAAGACCTATCGCGAGGCCCGGGGCGAAATCGTCTACGGCGCGGCCTTCATCGAATGGTCGGCGGAAGAGGCCAAGCGTATTCATGGCGAAACCCTGACGCCGCCGTTTCCTGGTTCACGTGGCTGGACGACACGCGCGCCCATCGGTGTTGTGGCGTGTATCACGCCATGGAACTTCCCCAATGCCATGATCACCCGCAAATGTGCTCCGGCCCTGGCGGCGGGCTGCACCATGGTGATCAAGCCTGCGCCGGAAACCCCGCTCTCTGCACTCGCTCTGGCTGAGCTGGCCGAGGAGGCAGGCGTACCCAAGGGCGTGTTCAACATTGTGTGCGGCGATGCCCAGGAAATCGGGCCGGTACTGACCGGCGCGCCCGAAGTCCGCATGATCGGTTTCACGGGCTCGACCCCGGTGGGCAAGCTGCTGATGCGCCAGGCAGCAGATGGCGTGAAACGCGTCGCTCTCGAACTGGGCGGCAATGCGCCCTTCATCATCATGGATGATGCCGATGTGGACACCGCGGCCGCGGGCATTGTGGCCTCGAAATTCCGCGTCTCCGGACAGACCTGTGTGTCGGCCAACCGGATCATTGCCCAGCCGGGTATTTATGACGACCTGCTGGCAGCCCTGAAAACCAAGGTCGACGCTCTCAAGGTGGGTGATGGTTTCGCGGGGGATACGGATCTGGGGCCGCTGATCCACACCCAGGCTGTAGAGCGCGTGGATGGGCTGGTGCGCCGGGCCGTGGATGGCGGTGCGCGCATTGTGTCCGGTGGACACTCTCTGGTCGATGAGCTGGGCGGTGCCTTTTATGCGCCGACCCTGATCGAGGGCGGAACACCGGAGATGGACCTGGCCTGTTTCGAGATTTTTGGCCCGGTGGCCAGCGTCTACAAAATGGACAGCGAGGCCGAAATCCTGCGTTTTGCCAATGACACGCCCTACGGCCTGGCCGCGTATCTGTACACGCGCGATATTGGCCGGGTGCATCGCATGACCGAAGGCCTGGATTACGGCATGATCGGCGTCAACGCGCCCATGGTCGGTTCGGCCGCAACGCCGTTCGGTGGAGTCAAGGAATCGGGCATTGGCCGCGAGGGCGGTAAATGGGGTGTCGAGGAATTCACCGAGCTGAAATATGTGCTTCTGGGGGGAGTGGACACATGAGTGATCGTCAGAAAACTCACGCGGCAGCCGCCGCCTTTGATTATGTCGAAGAGGGCATGACGCTGGGTCTGGGGTCCGGTTCGACCGCAGAGATTTTTGTGCGCATGCTGGGCGAACGGGTCCGCAACGGGCTCAATATCAAGGGTGTGCCCACCTCTGATCAGACCGCCGATCTGGCGCGTGATGTCGGTATCCCGCTTCTCGATGTTGACCATGTCGACCAGATTGCCGTGACCATTGATGGGGCCGACGAGGTCGACGGGCGTTTCCAGCTCATCAAGGGGGGCGGCGGACGCCATCTGCGCGAGAAACTCATCGCCCGGGCGTCCGATCTGATGGTGGTGATCGTCGACGAGAGCAAGCTGGTCTCGACACTGGGGCAGTTCCCGCTTCCGGTGGAGGTCGACCCGTTCGGCTTCTCCATCACGGCGCGCCAGATCTATCAGGCCCTCAGCAAGGCCGGTGTCAGCAAGCCGGACGTGCAATTGCGCCGCAAGGGTGACGGGCTCGATCCCTTTATCACCGATGGCGGAAACTACATTCTCGATTGTGGCTGTGGTGAAATCCCCGATGCCAGCGCGGTGGATGTGGGCCTCAAGGATCTTCCCGGTGTTGTCGAGCACGGCCTGTTCCTCAACATGGCCCGTGTGGTGATTGTGGGTGAGGATCATCAGGCGCGCGTGATGGAATTGTGAAGTTCTGCGTCTTCCATGTCGCCGGTCCACACCCCAGCTTGCCAGCCAGATTGACGGCCTCCGTCCTCACGCGAGGGGCCTGCCGCAAGGACACAGATTATGAGCGAATTTGACTACGACCTGTTTGTTATTGGTGCCGGTTCCGGCGGTGTGCGTGCGGCCCGCATGGCGCGTCAGCACGGAGCAGGCAAGGTGGCGATCGCCGAGGAGTTTCGTTATGGCGGGACCTGTGTGATCCGCGGCTGTGTGCCGAAGAAACTCTTCGTCTATGCCAGTGAATTTCCCAAATACTTCAAGCTCGCCGAGGATTTCGGCTGGAGCGTGGGGGAGACGACCTTCAGCTGGGAAAGCTTGATTGCCAACAAGGATAAGGAAATCGACCGGCTTGAAGGCATTTATGGTCGTATTCTGGGCAATGCCGGGGTGGAAACGATTTCCGATCGCGCCGAGTTTGTGGATGCGCACACCCTGCGCCTGGTCAATTCCGGCAAGACGGTCACGGCCCGGACCATCCTCATTGCCACCGGCGGAACGCCCTATGTGCCCGATGATATCGAGGGGTATGAGCTGGGTATCACGTCAAACGAGGCTTTCCACCTCGACAGCCTGCCTCAGCGTGTTGTGATTGCGGGCGGGGGCTATATTGCCTGCGAATTTGCCCAGATCTTCAACGGCATGGGGTCGAAGGTCACCCAGGTCTATCGGGGCAGTCCGGTGCTTCGCGGTTTCGACATGGATGTGCGTGAGCATGTTCACAAGGAAATCGAGATGTCCGGTGTCGAGATCAAGACCAACACCGTGTTCAAGCGCATCGAACAGCTCGAGGACGGCAGCAAGCGGGTCCACCTCACCAATGGCGAGCATATCGATACCGATGTCGTGATGTATGCCATCGGCCGTGTGCCCGCCGTCGCGGGTCTGGGGCTTGATGCTGCGGGCGTCGAGATCGATGACAAGGGTGCGGTTCGTGTGGATGAGTATTCCAAAACCAGCGTTGACCACATCTATGCGGTGGGTGATGTCACCAATCGCGTCAATCTGACGCCGGTGGCCATACGCGAAGGTGCTGCCTTTGCTGCAACAGTGTATGGTGACACGCCGACGGCTTTCGACCATGATGATATTGCGTCAGCCGTCTTCACACAGCCTCCCGTTGGAAGCGTGGGGCTGTCTGAGGAGGATGCGCGCAAAAAACATGCAAGCGTCGACGTGTACAAGACCAGCTTCCGCCCGATGAAGCAGACCCTCGGAGACCAGCAGAGCCGTATGCTCATGAAGCTGGTGGTCGAGGGTGAGACCCAAAGGGTGCTGGGTGTGCACATTGTCGGACCGGATGCACCGGAAATGATCCAGCTGGCCGCCATCGCCGTTAAGGCGGGGCTGACAAAGGATCAGTATGATGCAGCCTGTGCCGTACACCCGACGAGTGCGGAAGAACTGGTGACCATGAAGGAGAAATGGACACCGCCCGAGCAGTAAGCTGCAAGATGATGAAAGCGGCCTTGAAATGACGTGGACTCCGAATTCCTGGCGGGCCCGGCCTGTCCAGCAAATGCCCAAATACAAGGATGAGCTCGCCCTGGCGCGGGCCACCGAGGAATTGGCCAATCGCCCGGCACTCGTATTTGCCGGCGAGGCACGACGCCTGCGTCGTCAGCTTGCCGATGTGGCAGCCGGCCGGGCCTTCCTCCTTCAGGGCGGGGATTGTGCGGAAAGCTTCCGTGAATTCTCCACGGAAGGCGTGCGCGACACCTTCCGCGTTTTGCTGCAAATGGCGGTGGTGTTGACCTTTGCAGCCAGCAAGCCCGTGGTGAAAGTGGGCCGTATGGCGGGGCAGTTTGCCAAGCCGCGCTCGTCCGACATGGAAACCATTGATGGTGTGAGCTTGCCGAGCTATCGCGGCGACAGTGTGAACGGCGTCGCCTTCACGCCGGAATCGCGCGAGCCGGATCCGCAGCGCCTGCTGCGTGCCTATGACCAGTCGGCGTCGACCCTCAACCTGTTGCGTGCCTTTGCGTCAGGCGGTTATGCCGACCTGCAGAATGTCCACCAGTGGACACTGGACTTCGTCAAGGACAGTCCTGCCGCCGAGCTTTACGCTGAAACGGCTGACCGTATCAGCGAGGCCCTGTCCTTTATGCGGGCCTGTGGTGTGACGGCCGAGAGTGCTCCGGCCCTGGAGTCGGTCGACTTCTTTACCAGTCACGAAGCCCTGCACCTGCCGTTCGAGGAGGCGCTGACCCGTCGCGATCCCAATACGGGCAGCTGGTATGCGACCTCGGCCCATATGATCTGGATCGGTGAGCGGACCCGTCAGCTCGATGGTGCGCATTTCGAGTATGCGCGTGGCATCTCCAACCCGATCGGGGTGAAGTGCGGGCCGGGCATGACGCCGGATGAATTGCTGGCGACGATCGATGCGCTAAACCCGGCCAATGAAGCGGGCCGTCTCGTGCTGATCACGCGTATGGGACATAATACGATCGGCGAGAAATTGCCGGCACTGGCCCGGGCGGTCACGCAAGCGGGCCGCAAGGTCGTCTGGTCCTCTGATCCCATGCACGGCAATACCGTCAAGACGGATAACGGCTACAAGACCCGTGAGTTCGACAAGATCCTCACCGAGCTGGAGACCTTTATGGAGGTGCTCTACGCCGAAGGTGCGCATCCGGGCGGTGTGCATTTCGAGATGACGGGACGGGATGTGACCGAATGTGTGGGCGGTGCCAACCCGGTCACCGAGGCCGATCTGGAATCGCGTTACCACACGCATTGTGATCCGCGCCTCAACGCCGATCAGGCGCTGGACATGTCCTTCCGGATTGCCGAGTCGATCAAGCGCGTGCGCCGCAATAACACGATCAACGCGGCCTAGAGGCCCGGCCACCAGCCGGTATTGAAGACACAACGGCCCGTTGCTCTCGCAGCGGGCCGTTTGTGTGTCGTGACAGGGCTCAAGTCAGACAGGGTTGGTGTTGTGTCACGCTGTTGCACCATAAAAAACGCCGCCCGGTATGCGGGCGGCGCTTCATCAGAACCCTGATAGGACTGATTAGATGTCTTTGAGAGCCGCGGCCGGGCGGAAAGCCGCCTGCGTGCGGGCCTTGGACATCATTTTTTCGCCAGTGCGCGGATTACGCACTTCACGGGCTTCGCGATGCTTGGCGTGGAAGGTGCCAAAGCCAGCCAGCTGGACGCTGTCATCTTCTTTGACGGCATCGATGATGGCTTCGATAGCAGCATCAACGGCTTCACCAGCTTGGGTGCGGGACAGGCCGGTCTTGTCGGCAACGGCCTTGGCGAGATCAGACTTGTTCATAGGGTTCCCCCCGGTTGTTGAGCAGGGCCTAGCGATCACCTTTCGACCATTCGGCAGCTGCCAGTTCATTGACCGGACAATGAAGGCCAAGAAGAGAGTGGATTGGCAAGCTATATCAGGAGATTCCGGCCGGAATCACTGCATTTTCCCTTGGAAAACCCCCGAATTGGGGTGTCGGCCCGAAGTTTGCGACCAGTAATCCACATGTTTCAGGGTGAACCAATCATGAAAACAGACATGACGATTCGGTCGATTCGCTTGCTACCATTGCTTCTACTGGTCGCGTTCGGTGTCTATTGGGGTGCAGACCAGATCGGTCTGGGACAGACCGGATCTGCACTTGTCGCGGCGATTGGAGCCGGTTGGCTGTTTGGTCGGCTGACGCGTCGACCGGAAGACGCCTGACCTAGCCGTACTGGATAAAAATGACGATCAACGGCCCCACCATGGCGAGTGTCGTCATCAACATGCTGCCCAGCATCAGGATAATCATCCAGCAGAAGGCGAAGAGCAGGCTCTTCACCACGAGCCCGACCCATGTCGACGCAAAGATGCCATAACCGCCACGGAGGAAGACATAGAGGGTTGAGAGGGGCACAATAAGCGGTGTGATCATCGGCGACACACCTTGAGACATCAAGATCGTGCCAATTGTCACACCTACAAACGAAGCGACGACCTGGAAGCCGAACACAATGTTCCAGAGACTGCGCCAGTGGGCATCCCGGGTCATCCACCCCAGAATAAAAATGTTGATCAGGCTGATGGCACCAATCAACGGGGCGTGGAGGACAGCGGCCCAGTTGCCATAGGACTCGGCATAATTGAGAAAACACTTGCCCGTCAGCTTCTGGATCGTTGCCGGAAAGGAGCCGATGGCGTTGTCGAGCCGGGCGCAGCCAGGCAATTCGGGACTGTCTTCGGGTGGGACGTAGTCGAACGCGTTGAGGGGTGAGCCTGCGGGAATGAATTGCTCGTGAAGCATGCCGCCATATCCACCCCACAGGACAGAAAGCAGAACACCGAGACTCATCAAGGTCAGCCAGATCCGCAGAGGGGGCGTATAGGGCACCAGATCGCGGGTCATGAATGCCTTGAACACTCGGCGGGGAAAGATCACAAGCGTCCACAACGTACGCATGCCGCGATAGTTCAGACCGAGAACCTCCTCGGTCAGGCTTTCCATATCGCCTCGGTTCAGGGCCGCCTTGCGGTCCTGCTCAATCCCAGTATCCACGCGTTTCCCCCGTCGAGAACGGGCCGCCGAAGCGGCCCGCACCATTGATCAGATTTTCACCAGCATCTTGCCGGTATTGCGACCTTCAAACAGGCCCATGAACGCCGCAGGTGCTTGATCAATCCCGTCCAGCACGGTCTCGGCGGGCTGGATCTTGCCAGCCATCATCCAGCTTGTGAGGTCAGAGACAAAATCGCCCTGGATGTCCATGTGGTCAGAGACGATGAAGCCGCGAATATTCAGCGACTTGCCGACAATCATGGTGAGATTGTCCGTGATGGAGGCTTGTTCGGCATCATTATAGCGCTGGATCATGCCGCAGGCGGCGATGCGCCCGCGTGGGTTCAGCACCTCCAGAGCGGCGGTGAAGTGCGTCCCGCCGACATTCTCGAAATAGGCATCCACACCCTGCGGTGCGACAGCCCGGATGGCCGCGGCAAGATCATCCGTCGCCTTGTAGTCAATGGCATGGTCGGCACCGATGGATTTGACATACTCGCATTTCTCGGCGCCGCCAGCGGTGGCAATGACCGTGGCGCCCATGGCCTTGGCAAACTGGATGCCGGCCGAGCCCACAGCGCCTGCGCCAGCGGACATCCACACGGTCTCGCCCTCCTTGAGGTCGATCATGCGCTTGAGCCCGACATAGGCGGTCAACCCGGTCAGACCGGCAATGCCCAGATAGGCTTGTTCCGGCAGGCTTTGCGTGTCGATCTTCATGACCGTATTGCCCGCGGCGGTATAACCTTCACGCCAGCCATACATCGACATCACATGATCGCCGGGATTGAGACCATCAAACTCGCTGTCCGCGACCACGCCCACAGCACCGCCTTCCATGACGGCACCGATGGCGAAGGGGGCGATATAGGTGTGGCGCCCACTCATCCGGCCCCGCATATAAGGATCAACCGAGATATAGGTGTTGCGGACTCGAACCTGACCGATGTCCGGTGCGGGCAGGTCGGCCTCGACAACTGAGAAGTTTTCCGGCTTGGGCTCGCCTTGCAGATAGGCGTTCAGATGGACTTCGCGCGATTTCATTGCGGGTCTCCGTGGTCAAGTTCGAGAAGATAAAGCTCTAGAAGCGAAAGGTCGAAATTGCGATCGAGAATGAGCGCAATGGCGATCTGTTGGAACAGCAGAGTGAGAAACATGGATATGGGCAACAGCAAAACCAGAAGGGTGATGCGCCAGCTCGCCCCCCAGGCGGTGCGCGCATAATAGCGGGCGATCATGCGGCCCTGGACCATGAAAAAGGCGACCATGCCGATCAGCGTCGCGAGCAGAAAGAACATCACGTCAAACATGCCCAGCGGGAGGAAGGCCACCATGATGATCTGGCTGGCATTGGTGGGTATCAGATAGAGCGTCACATGCCCCCACCAGCTGATCGGAATTCGAAAGAGTTTCAACAGCACCAGGTAGGGCAGGGAGGCCAGGATCATGATGGGCATCATCAAGGCACCGAACCAGCGGTCCAGGGCGATATTGATCTCGCTGCGTGGCACGCCTGCCAACCAGGTCTCGAACGCGTCAGGGCTGAGATTGAGCGTCAGCGTGTCCACCGTCGGCGTCAGCGGGGTGCCGAACATGGCCGCCACCGTGAATTGAAGACCGAACAGCGCCAGAAAAACCCGGACCGGCGAGATATAGCGCGTGAAATCACCCCGCAGACAGTCATGGGCGACGTCGAGCGGCATGATGAGGCTGTGCCAGAGTGTGCGGAAAATGCGGGCATCCACATCGAAAGCAGCAATCGTCACCGCATCGAGAGCCTCGTTCTCGGTTCCCGGGTTGGACGGAGATGAGGACGGGGTTTGGGATGGCTCAGACATGCCAGCTTTGCCGCGGCCTGCAAGGCGCGGTGTGTCATCGTCTGACTTGGAATGGTCCGACTTGGAATGGTCCGGCTTGGAATGCGCGTTCGCGTCAGACACGATGATCTCCCCTCTTGCCCGGGATGGTAAACCGCCCGCGTCAAGGTGCAAGCACTCGCTGCGTTCGGCTGGGCACGCAATGCCGCGTAACAAGAGGTGATGGTCTAATTTCTTGATCCTGAAACCGGTTCCTGTATGCACCGAACAAAATTCAGGAATGAGCACATGACATCCGACATCACGAGTGTGAAAGCGGGCGTTGTCGGAGCAGGTGTCTTCGGCGGTTATCACGCGTCCAAATATGCGGCCGAGCCGCGGGCTGAACTGGTCGGGGTCTTTGATCCGGATCTGGCCAAGGCCGCTGCGCTGGCCGAGAAATTTGGGGGTCGCGCCTATGAGACGGCGCGGGAGCTGATTCTCGACTGTGATGTGATCACTGTGGCGAGCCCGGCCATCTATCACTTCGAGGCCGCGGCCTCGGCGCTGGCGCGGGGGCGTCATGTCCTGGTTGAAAAACCTGTGGCGGCGAGTGTGGAAGAAGCCCGGGAAATGGTCGGCCTGGCCGCCAGCCATGGCTGCGTGCTGCAAGTGGGACACCAAGAACGCTTCGTGTTCGAGGCGATGGGACTGATGCGGGTCGCCGAGCAACCCAAGCGCATTATTGCCCAGCGCATGGGGCCGCCATCGGACCGCAATCTCGATGTCTCTGTGACGCTCGATCTGATGATCCATGATCTCGATCTGGCCATCGCGCTGGCCGGAGCGCCGGTCAGGAGTGTCGAGGGTGAGGTGGATGAAGGCCGTTTCGGTCATCCTGATATCGCCAAGGCCGTCCTGACTTTTGAGAACGGCTGTGTGGCCGAGCTGACCTCCAGCCGGGTCCATGACGACCGGGCGCGCACCATGCATGTCGAATATGAAAGCGGCACGCTGGACATTGATTTCGTCGCCAAGACCTTCGTGAATAATACGCCGCACGACCTCAATCCGGACTTTGGCGAGGATCCACGCGCTAAGGACAGCCTGGGCGCCAATGTCTCGGCCTTTCTCGACTCGGTGATCAATAAATCGCCGGTCGTGGTCCCGGGGATCGCCGGCCTGCGCGCATTGGATGCCGCCCGGGCCGTGGATGGCGAGCGCGTTTACGGCAGCTAGAGATTGCCCGATCTCTTGCGCCGCCCGTCACTTGGGACTAAGTGGCGGGCATGAGCGATCGTTTGTCCATCCTGTCTGCCCAGCTCAATCCGGTTCTCGGAGATATCGCGGGCAATCTTGCCATGGCCAAGGCTGCGCATGCGGAAGCGCGCGCCCGCGGTGTGGATCTCATTGTCTTCCCCGAACTGTTTCTGACGGGCTATCCGCCGGAAGACCTCGTGCTCAAACGCGCGGCCATTACCGCCTGTCACGCCGCCCTGGACGCGCTGGCGCCGCTGAGTGCAGGTGAGGGACCGGCCATTCTCATCGGCACGCCGTGGCGCGAGGGAGACAAGCTCCACAATGCTGTGGCCCTGCTGGATGAGGGGCGGATTTTCGCGCTCCGGTTCAAGCACGACCTGCCCAATTATGCGGTCTTCGACGAAAAACGCGTATTTGATGCCGGCCCTCTGCCGGAGATTGTGAACTGGCGCGGCCTGAAGCTGGGCCTGCCGATCTGCGAGGATATCTGGCTGCCTCACGTACCCCAGGCCCTGATCGATCAGGGTGCGGATTTCTTCATCTCCATCAATGGCTCCCCCTGGCGCCGTTCGATCGAGCAAGAACGCTGGGACACGTTTTCGCGCTGGTATGAGAGCTGGTCGGGCGACAAGGCTCTGGTCTTCGTCAACCAGGTGGGCGGACAGGATGAACTCGTCTTCGACGGGGCTAGTTTTGCGCGCGATACCGCAGGGGATGAAGTCCAACGGCTGGCCGGTTTTGATGCGCAGATGGACGTTGCACACTGGACGCGGACCGAGACGGGCTGGGTGTGCGACGGCGCATCCCGCGAACCGATGCGCACGGGGCTGGACGCCGACTGGCGAGCCATGAGCCGGGCCTTGGGTGATTATGTCACCAAGAACGGATTTCCCGGTGTTGTCCTGGGCATGTCCGGCGGTATCGACAGCGCATTGAGCGCGGCGATCGCTGTGGATGCGCTGGGCCCTGACAAGGTGTGGGCCGTGATGATGCCGTCCAAATACACCAGCCAGGACAGTCTGGACGATGCAGAGGCCTGCGCCCGGGCGCTGGGTGTGCGGTATGACATCATTGATGTGGAACCGGTGATTGCCGGGTTCGACAGCGTGCTCAAGACACCGTTCCGCGGAACCGAACCGGACACGACGGAGGAAAACCTTCAATCGCGCGCCCGGGGTGTGATCCTGATGGCCTTGTCCAACAAATTCGGTCCGATGGTCCTGTCCACCGGGAACAAGTCCGAAATGGCTGTGGGGTATGCGACCCTCTATGGCGATATGAATGGCGGCTATAACGCGCTCAAGGACGTCTATAAAACCGATGTGTTCCGCCTGGCGCGCTGGCGCAATGAACAGGTGGAGGGTGTGGGCGAGGGGCCGGGCGGTGTTGTCATCCCCGATCGTATCATTACCAAACCGCCCAGTGCGGAATTGCGCGAAGACCAGACCGATCAGGACAGCCTGCCGGATTATGATGTTCTCGATGCCATTCTGACAGGCCTCATCGAGGATGAAAAAAGCGCGCGCGAACTGGTTGATGCCGGATTTGATGCCGCGACCGTCAAGCGCGTCGAGAACCTGCTCTATTTCGCCGAATACAAACGTCGCCAGGCTCCGCCGGGGGTGAAAATCGGATCGAAGAATTTCGGACGCGATCGCCGCTATCCCATCACCAATAAATTCCGGGCGAGTTCGGCAGATGAGTGAACGGGGATTTGGGGATCACAGCGACCCCCAATCAATCTCCTGATGCCGGTCCAGCGTGCGTGAGGTATCCGGCATGGCGTATTTCAGGCCTGATCCGCAGTTGAACAGAACGCACTCTGCATCGGCCTCGATCAGCCCGTCCGCGATTGATTTTTCCATCGCAGCGAGTGTGGCTGCGCCCTCCGGGCAGAGCAGAAGACCGTCTTCGCGGGCACAGCGGGTGCGGGCGGTCTCGATCTGGTCTTCCGAGACAGATATGGCAAATCCGCCACTTTCCTGACAGGCGCGCAGGATCAGGAAATCGCCAATGGCCTTGGGCACACGAATACCCATGGCCGATGTCTGCGCATCCAGCCATTCCTCGGCATGGGGCTGTTCCTCGTTCCAGGCCTTGACGATGGGCGCACAGCCTTCGGCCTGGACGGCGATCATCATAGGGCGTTCCGGACCGATCCAGCCCAGCTTCTCCATTTCGTCGAATGCCTTCCACATGCCGATCAGACCCGTTCCACCGCCGGTGGGGTAGAAGATCGCGTCCGGCAGGCGCCAACCGAGCTGATGGGCCAGTTCCAGCCCCATGGTTTTCTTGCCTTCAATGCGGAAGGGCTCTTTCAGGGTCGAGACATCAAACCAGCCCATGGCCTCCTTGCCGGCCCCGACCAGCGCTCCGCAGTGATGGATATAGCCATTGACCCGGAACACCTGCGCGCCCTGCAGTGCCATTTCGCGAATATTCACTTCGGGCGTGTCGTCCGGCGCAAAACAATAGCTTTCCATGCCCAGTCGACTGGCATAGGCGGAAAGGGCTGCACCGGCATTGCCATTGGTGGGCATGGCGAGGCGCTTGATGCCAAAACTGTGCGCCATGGCGACGGCCAGCGCCAGACCGCGCGCCTTGAAACTCCCGGTGGGCAGGCGCCCTTCATCCTTGACCCAGACCCGGCCCGTAGCGCCCGACGCCCGGGCGGTCGCCGGGGTCTCGATCAGCGGTGTGTCGATCTCGCCCAACGCGCACACATCCTCATCCCGCGCCACCGGCAGGATTTCGCGCCATTTCCAGAACCCGCCCGGGCGGGCCGCGATAGCATCGCGGTCAATCTCCTCGCGTGCATGCATCAGATCATAACGCGCGAGCAGGGGCTTGCCCGTGTCCGACAGATTGTGCGGTTGCTCCTTGGCGAAGATCTCACCCGTCTCGGAACATTCCAGATGCGAATAATAGGTGGCGGGCATGATGGTGGTTTCTCCGTGCAATCTGTCGGTTCACAGCTTAATCTGCTTTGAAAAGATAGGGAGTGGGCAATGGCAAATGTGATCGGGGTCGGCGGCGTCTTTTTCCAGTGTGTCGATCCGGACGGGTTGATGGCCTGGTACAAGGATGTGCTCGGATTGACCATCAATGATTATGGTGGTGCTGATTTTGTGCATGCCGACAGCGCCAGGGCCTTCCCGATGGGCGCGCGGACCATTTTTTCAGGCTTCAAGTCGGGTACGGATTATTTCAAACCCTCATCCCATCCCTTCATGATCAATCTGATGATCGACGATATGGAGTCGATGCTGGCGCGTCTTGCGGATAAGGGCATTGCGCTGGAGGGCGAGCCGCAGGATTTCGACTATGGCCGTTTCGCCTGGATCATGGACCCGAACGGCGTGAAGATCGAGCTGTGGCAGCCGATTGAACCGACCTAACCAAAGCTCATCGCCCACGCTGCAGACAGCATTCGTCCGGTCGCGCGCAGCGACCAGGATCGGGTATCGGTCTTGCGCCCGCCAATCCAGGTGCCGCAGATGTCGATGTCAGCGAACTCGGCGTCGAGCGGATTTTCAGTGAAACAGGTCAGATCAGCGCGCTTGCCCAGTTCGATCGACCCGGTCTCATCCTCCAGCCCCAGCTGGCGGGCGGCGGACAGGGTCATCATGTTCAGGGCATCCAGACGCGAAATCCGTTCATCGGGGGCCAAAACCCGCCCGCCCAACCGGGCCTGACGCGCCGTGGCCGTCTCCATCACGCGAAGCGCGTTGATGGGCGTGGCGGGATGATCTCCATGCAGGGTCACGGTCTCGGCCTGGGCGAGCGCGGCACCGACGGGCATGTAGCGCGCCGTGCGTGCCTCTCCGACCAGATCCGGCAACATATGACCGTAGAACCGGATGTGATCGATAAAAAAGCTCAGCGACACGCCCATCTCATTGGCGCGCTCGATCTGTTCCGGGGTGATCAGGGCGAGGTGTTCCAGGCGATGTGGCCCACCGCCCGCGGCTTCAATGGCATCGAGGGCCGCATCAATGGCGGTTTCGCCCTGGGCATGAATGGCGACCTGGTATCCGCCCGCATTGGCCGCTGTGATCAGATCCTGCGCCTCCTGCGCAGACGTCAGGAGGGAGCCGCGCCACCCCTGAGGCAGATGGATCACCGTGTCGGTGAAGGGGGAGCGTGTATAGGGTTCGGCCAGTGCTGCCCCCCCGACATAGGGGGAGCCGTCCATCCAGAACTTGATCCCGGCGAGGCGGACCACGGCGTTGGATTGTGCGGGTGTGTCCAGCATGTCCTGGGCGTGCTGGCGGTTCTCAGGAGCGGTGTAGAGCACGGTGTTGAGGACGGCCCGTTCGGCGAGCGCCTCGGCGGCATAAAGCGCCACCGGGTCTCGCGCCCGTCCGACCAGGGAGGCTGCTCCAATCGTGGTGTATCCCGCATCCGCATAGGCATTGAACGCGTTGAACAGCAAGAAGCGCAAGGCGGCATCAGGGGCCTCGGGCGCGGCAGCCATAACGGCCTGGATTGCTGACACCTCCACTATGCGTCCGGTCAGGGCTCCGGTCTCGTCCCGATCAAAATGCCCACCTTCCGGGTCGGGTGTCTGCGCCGTCAGTCCGGCGGCCTCTATGGCCGCACTATTGATGAAGGCCTCATGCATCATCTGGGTGAGAATGATCAGCGGGCGGTCGGGGCTCAGCGAGTCCAGTTCCGCAAGGCTTGGGGCGTCCAGACCATCCATCATGGCCGGATCCCAGCCAAAGGCGATGACCCAGGGTGTGGGGCCGGAGCTTTGAGCGGCGGTCTCGAGCTCGGCCATGATCGAGGTGCGGTCGGCATGGGTAATCCCGCTGACATCGGTGGCCGCGCCCAGAAGGGCGGTCGCCAGTGGGTGGGTATGAGGTTCGATCAGTCCGGCGGTCAGGACCGCACCGTCCAGATCTATCCGGCGTGTCCCCCAGGGCACGGATCTCATAAGGGTGTCGGCGTCGCCCAGTGCAGCGATCCGGCCGTTATGGACGTGCAGGGCCTGCACGGTTTCGCCATCGGGCAGAAGAATCTGGCCGCCATAAAACACCTGGTGCTCGACCTGTCCGGGCGAACGGGCGAGCAGGAGACCGATTGTAACAAGTCCGATCAGGACGGCGAGGGCGGACAGGACAAAGACACGTATCATCGCGACACACTAGCGATACATGCGGCTACATCAATCCCAGGGTTTTGAAACTGGACGTGTTTTCTCGCCCAATCACCAAATGATCGTGGACGACAATATCGAAGGGCCGGCAGATCTCCATCAGGCTGCGGGTCATGTCGATATCGGCCTGGCTAGGTGTGGCATCACCGGACGGGTGATTGTGCACCAGTATGAGGGCGGAGGCTTCGTGCGCGAGGGCGCGCTTGACCACTTCACGGGGATAGACCGGCGCATGATCAATCGTGCCCTGACCCAGCACTTCGTCCGCAACCAGCCGGTTCTTGCGGTCGAGGAACATGACCCGGAACTCCTCGGTCCGGGCATGTTGAAGTGCGGTTCGGCAATAGGTGATCAGGGCTGACCAGGAGGCAATCACCGGTCGGCCGATCACCTGTTCGCGGGCCAGACGCTCGGCCAGGGCCTGGATCAAAACGAGTTCTGCGGCCGTCTTGTCGCTGATCCCTTTCACGCTCGCCAGGTCTACCGGACGCGCCGTGACGACACCGCCCAGATCCCCGAAACGTGCGATCAGCGACTTGGCTATGGGTTTCACATCCCGGCGCGGAATACAGCGAAACAGGTAGAGTTCGAGCAGCTCATAATCATGCAGACCTGCACCACCGCCCGAGACCAGCTTGTCACGCAAGCGGTCCCGGTGACCCAGATGATCGGCAGGTGCGCCAACGGGTGATGGAGAATGACCGGAGGATGGGATGTCGCCGGTCATTCGCAAACCTCATCAGAGCGCGTAGGGCGGTTTGTGCAGCCCTTTGGGAGACTGAGTGAAAATCTCCACCCCGTCCTCGGTCACGCCGACTGAGTGCTCGAACTGGGCGGAGAGGGATTTATCCCGCGTGACGGCGGTCCAGCCATCGGCCAGGACTTTTACATCCGGCCGTCCCAGATTGAGCATGGGTTCGACCGTGAAGAACATGCCCGGCTTGAGCTCGGGGCCTTCGCCGCGTTCACCAAAGTGCAGCACGTTCGGACTGTCATGGAACAGGCGACCGAGACCATGACCGCAGAAATCGCGGACAATCGAGCAGCGGCGTTCCTCTGCATACTCCTGGATGATGGCGCCGATCGTGCCCAGCGTGACGCCTGGCTTGATAGCATGGATGCCGGCCATCATGGCTTCATAGGTCGTGTCGATGAGCAGTTCGGCCTTGCGGCGCGGTTCGCCTACGATGAACATGCGGCTCGTATCCCCGTGCCAGCCATCCACCACGACGGTCACGTCGATATTGACGATATCGCCATTCTTGAGTGGTTTGGGGCCGGGAATACCGTGGCAAACCACGTGATTGATCGAGGTGCAGAGCGAATGCCGATAGCCGCGATAATACAGCGTGGCCGGTGTCGCGCCGTGGGCGAAGACAAACTCTCGCGTCAGGTCATCCAGATACGCGGTTGTTGTGCCCGGCTGCACGTGTTCAGCCAGCATATCGAGCACGCTCGCGGCCAGATGTCCGGCCTTGCGCATGCCTTCAAAACCGTCCGGTCCATGCAGCTTGATGCGTCCGTCGCGGGATGGTTCCGTCGAGTATTCCCCGACGTCTTCGTATTCAGTCGTCAAATCACTGGCCCTCCAGACACCCATATATAACGAAAGCGCGCGCCGTATGAAACGGCGCGCGCCCTGTCATTACACCTCAAAGGGTATCAGTCTCAGTTGTCCTGGCCGTACAGGTTTCCAAAGAAGCTGTCCTCATTCCAGGCCGGACGTTCGTCACTGTCGGCGATTTCGCGCGCGATCATGTAGTTGATGTTGGCGAATTTGGCGCCCTGGTCGAAGAGCACTTCCATTTCACCGTCCAGCTGGTCGGTCTGGCGGTGATAATAGGTGTTGAGGAAGCCCATGAACCCTTCGCCCTGGTCCCAGCGCGGATCGGGAGAGGAAAAGCCCGTCATCAGGAAGAGCGAGGGCACACCCTGTTGCACAAAGCGATAATGGTCCGAGCGGACGAACAGGGATTGTTCCGGCAGCGGGTCCGGGCTGACCTGAACATCCAGGCGGGCCGCCGCACGGCTGGCGATCGGTCCCAGATTGGAGTGGTCGGCACCGAAGGCCACGACGTCGGAGAATTCATACACGATGACCGGCATGTCGAGGTTCACATTGGCCACGATCTGATCGGCCGGAACCGTCGGATTGCGTGCATAGTGATCAGACCCCAGCAGGCCCTTCTCTTCAGCAGCCAGCGCCACAAAGACCACGGACCGCCGCGGCGTGCCCTGTTCCTGGAAGGTGCGGGCGGTTTCCAGCATCACGGAAATGCCCGAGGCATTGTCCAGAGCCCCGTTACAGATCTGGTCCTCGTCATCATTGGTCCGGCAGGCTCCGGAAGAACGGCCAAACGTGCCCATGCTACCGATATGGTCCAGGTGGGCCGTCAGGATGACATATTCATCCGCCAGCTCCGGGTCGGAACCACGGATCATGCCCACGACATTGGGGTCCACAAACGGTTCGGACAGCGAGCGCTGACGCATGGAGACCGTGCCTTCAAGGTCAAAGCGCGGATAGCTCGGCTCGTCGGCATTCATCGCTGCCTGCACGTCTTCCAGGCTCATCTCGGCGCCTTCAAACAGAGCGGCGGCGAGGTCGGCGGACACATTGGCGGTGACGGTCACCTGGTCATAGCTGTTCGGCCCTGTGGCGGGGGTCAGACGCACGGCCGATGCGCTGGACGCGCGCGCGGCAAACTGGCTGACCTGTTCATCGCTCCAGCTTGTCAGATTGATCATGCCGACCGCGCCATGGGCGGCGGCCACATCCCGCTTGGTCGTACCGGAATTGTGGTGGGCGCGCTCCTCGCTCGGCAGACCGCCGGGAACGCCGCCCATCACGACGACGATCTTGCCGTCCACATCCACGTCGGCATAGTCATCATGGCCGCGATTGGCAGCAGAAACGCCATATCCCACAAAGACCAGCTCGCCCGAGACCGCTGATTCCAGCTGGTTCGGATTGGTCGACAGATAGACGCTTTCACCCTGCCCATAGGTCTCACCGCCAAATTCGAACTGGCCGAACTCGACATCGGTGCGCACGTCCTGCATCGGCACGGCAGCAAAATACGAGCCGTCATCCCCGGCTGGTTCCAAGCCGAGCATGCGGTATTGCGCGGCGACATAATTGGCAGCGATTTCATAGCCATCAGACCCGGCATCGCGGCCGGCGAGATAGTCTGAGGCGAGGAAACGGATATGCGCTTCGATATTGGTCGGTGACACATTCGGCGTGAAGTCGCCGTCCGCGGCAATCGCCATACCGGATACGGTCAAGGTCGCCAAGGCGGCAACCGTGTGGGTCAGATATTTCATTGTAAGCTCCCCGGACACAATGTCCTCTCGCGCGGAAGTATAAGGGTCACAAAGTGTGTGGCCAATCTGACCGGATGTTAATTTTCGGTCACAAGTGCCTGAGCCACCGAGGGTAAGACCTGATAGTGCTGCGCGAAAACTGGTGTCATCCGAGCCGGACGGCCGGTCGATAGCTGGAAGCAGACCACTTTGGTGATGGCTCGAAAAACAGTCGATGCGTCGGACACTTTGCGAAACTGATACTGGCGCTCGGCCCGGAAACGGCCATCGGATTGGGTGATCCAGACCGCGCAGTCGAGTTCATCTCCCGCGCGCACATGTCCGAGATAATCCGCCTCGGTACGGATAATGGCGATCCCGCGATCATCCTGCTGACACTGTTCGCGCGTGAAACCCCGGGACCACCAGTGCGTCCAAGCGGCATCATCGGCCCATTCCAGATAGCGCGCATTATTGGCGTGGCCGAATTCGTCCATATCGCTGTCTTTCACCGTCACCCGGTGGATATAGGCGTCGGGCAGATCCCAGCCGTCAAACTGTCCCACTTTATTGCGTTTCATGAGCGGTCTCCGGGGATATCAACAGACAGGGCCTGGGCGATGTCGATGGCGTCGGGCGTGACGCGACAGCCATAGGCCAGAACCTCGACGCCTGCGGTGTGGGCCGCGGTCAGGCTTTGCGCATAGTGTGGATCAATATCGGCGGCGAAGGCGAGGCGCTGACAATCCTCACGCTGGATGACGAAGAGCTGAACCGCCCGATGGCCGGCTGCCACCTGGTTGGCCAGCTCGCCAAGATGTTTGGCTCCGCGTGCCGTCACGCCGTCGGGAAATTCGGCCAGGCCGGGCTGGCGCGACCAGTGGACGTTTTTTACCTCAACCCAGCAGGGCGGACGATCATCATCCTCGAGCAACAGGTCGATCCGGGAATTCTCGCCATATTTCACCTCCCGTCGCAGCCGCGCATACCCGGCCAGTTCGGGCAGGGCTCCCGCGAGAATGGCTTCCTCAGCCAGCGCGTTGGCCTTGGCGGGCAGGGTGCCGATCAATTGCCCGTCGGCCTCTACAATCTCCCAGGTGTATTTCAGCTTGCGCTTGGGATTATCCGAGGGGGACAGCCAAACCTTGAGGCCGGGATCCTTGATGCCCGCCATGGCTCCGGTATTGGCGCAATGTGCGGTGACAATCGTGCCATCAGCCAGTTCGGCGTCGGCGAAAAAGCGCTTGTACCGCTTGACCAGCCGGGCCTCGATCAATTTCGACGTGAATTTCATGTCTTGGACACTCTCCCCGACTTCCGCTACCACCCCCATATAAAGGATCAAAGGGTCGGTATAACGGTTTGGCAGGCCTGAACGTATCCCGTCAAACAGTGCCATGGTCAGCCTGATCGAGTTGCACGTTTCCGAGCCCGGTGAGACACCGACCGGATTTGGGGTGCAGGACAAGAGTGAAGGAGGTTTGGATGAGCCAGACAAAACGCGTAACCGCTGCTGTGATTCTCATCGGGGATGAGGTCCTGTCCGGTCGAACCGCCGACAAAAACCTCCAGCAGATCGCACTCTTTCTCGCGCCCCTGGGGATCAGTGTCGTGGAATCGCGCACCATTCCCGACGAGCAGGATGTCATCGTCGATACGGTCAACACATTGCGGGTCCAGGCCGATTACGTGTTCACCACCGGCGGGATCGGGCCGACGCATGATGATATCACTGCCGATTCTATCGCGGCCGCGTTCGGAGTGCCGATTGATGTGCGGGATGATGCCCTGGCGATTATCGAGGAATGGTATGCGCGGACACAGACACCGCTCACCGAGAGCCGTAAGCGCATGGCGCGCATTCCCGACGGGGCGTCGCTGATCGAGAATCCTGTCACCGGAGCGCCGGGGTTCCAGATGGAGAATGTGTTCACCCTGGCCGGCGTTCCCAAGATCGCTCGCGGCATGCTGGAGGATATCGCCCATCGGCTCGAGGGCGGTGCGGTTACACTGTCGCGGACGATCAAGGGAGAGGGCCTGCGCGAGGGCGATGTGGCCGGTTTCCTGGGCGCTCTGCAACAGGCACACCCTCATGTCTCGATCGGCTCCTATCCCTATTTTCTGGAGCAAGTTGGCGGCAAGCTGACCCGTGGCACCCAGCTGGTCGTTCGCTCAACAGATGAGGCTGAACTCAATTCTGTGATCAGTGAGATCGCTAAAGAGGTCAGTCGCCTGGGAGTTGAGCCTGTCACCAGCGCACTTTAGATCTGTTTATAGGTCTTGCGCAAAACCTTGAGGCTGGCATCACGCTCGCCGGTTTCCATAACGTGCTTGTACGCCAAAAGCGTATCTCTCACGCCTTTGCGCAGGCGTCCGGTCATCAAACCGGTGAGGAAGCCCGGGGATAGCCGGAAATCCACGACCTGTGACAAGCGAGCTTTTTCGCTTCCGAGCGATTCGACCCGAAACGTTGTGAACATGCTCTTGAGTGGGAAGTTTTTCCACTTGTAGACTTCATACGTGTAACTGGAGCCTTCATTCCATTCCACGATGCGCTCCCAGACTTGAATTCTATCCGGTAATTGGCACCAACGGTCAGCCCCCACACCATGAGGGTTTTCGCTGAGCAGTTTTGAGTCGATGACAATGGAGTGATGTTCGGCAACATCGCCA
Organism: Maricaulis sp. D1M11; assembly: GCF_047308265.1. Lineage (NCBI taxonomy): Bacteria > Pseudomonadati > Pseudomonadota > Alphaproteobacteria > Maricaulales > Maricaulaceae > Maricaulis > Maricaulis sp. D1M11. Next base: position 49,702 of record NZ_JBKQWY010000005.1, on the reverse strand, counting down.
TAATGGCTCAGGATCTCCCAGGCTTTCGAAGAACCGACATTGACCTGAAGGTCATAGGTTACACGGGCCAGTTTCATTGCTCTCTCCATATGTGAGCACAGTCTTTGAGCACACCCGATGCCCTCCCTGGCGCTTTCCGGAGGGCGCAGGCAGGCAGTCAGGTGGGCCGTGTCTAGACACAAATGTTCCCTGCGAAAATGTAGACTTTTACAGCTTTCTCCTGCAGATTTGCAGGTATGGATTGGGATGACCTGCGCATATTCCAGACGTTTGCCAGCACGGGCTCAATGAGTGAGACCGCGCGCCAGCTCGGTGTGGATGCAACCACGGTGTCTCGCCGGATCCGGAGGCTGGAAGCGCGACTGGGAGGGCGCCTGACCGAACGCCGTGCCCAAGGTCTCGCCTTATCCCAACTGGGAGCAGAGACCCTTCAGCATATTGGCGACATGCAAGCTGCGGCACACCGCGTGAGCACGTTGATCGCTCGCGACAGGGGCGAGCTGGACGGGGAGGTCAAGATTGCATCCGGCGGTGAGTTCTTGCGGCAGTTTCTGGCCCCTCTGGTCTGGGACATGGCGGCCGAGTTTCCGCGGCTGGGTTTTCATCTGATTTCGGGCGAGGGGCCCGCGCGGATTGACCGGTTTGAAGCTGATTTCGCCTTCCGGATTACACCTGATCCGCCCCAGGATGTGGTCGCTCGCAAACTGGGCGATCTACCCTTTGGCCTGTATGTGCACCGGCGTTTGCAGGAGGCGGCCTACAGGGGGCAGACACCGCTCATCCTGGGGCTTGTCGAGGACTGGCCTGACTGGGCTCGTGCCTGGTCACGCGGCACAACACCCGTTCATCGGCTAAACCGGGAAGGATTGCAGCTTGACGCTGTGAGGGCCGGTGCCGGTGTCGCGTGTCTGCCCCGGGCACTGGCCGCCCGGGAAGCCGATCTTGTGCCGCTCAGCATGGGGGCAGACCTGCCCAGCGCCCCCCTCTGGCTGATCTATCATACCGATGCACGTCGGATCGAACGTTTGCGCCGTGTGCGTGAACGGCTGGAAACAGGTATGGAACGTCTCAAGCCGACCCTGTTCGCAGAGCACTGACCCGCGTCGATTGCCTCGAAAACGCCCCGGTTTCGCCCTTTGCTCGTCCTGCAAGCGCTGACAGCGTGCAGATGGAGAGTAGGGAAGGGAGAACCATGTCCAGATCCATGAGGGCCTTTACGGCCTTGTCGAGTCTGACACTGCTTGCGGCGCTGGGGGGCGCAGCGATTGCCCATCAGGACGAAACTGTCAGCGCGTCGGGCATTTCCAAGGACGAGCTGGAGCGTGTGCCGCGCGCTTGCCGGGCCGCCTATGTGCGCCGTCATTCGACCGTGGCAATGGATAGCTGGCAGGCCCGGCGCGAGGCCGATGTCATTCTGGGAGAGGTCCAGCCCGAACCGGAGGGCGGTGAACGGATTACCGTGACGGGCTCGCGTGTTCGCGGCGCACAGCCATCATCTCCACCACCGCCATCGCCGCCGCCCCCGCCGCCTCCTCATGTCGAGAGAGCCGCGGCATCGCCGGTGGGGCGTGCCCCCGCGCCGGTCACATTCTACAGCCCCTCCGTAGAGCCCGGCGTGGACCGCGAACGCTATGAGGACGTCACGCCCCATCCGGTCCAGCGGGTGAGCGAGGCGCCGGTCTCGACATTTTCCATCGATGTGGACACCGCCAGTTATGCCGTCGTGCGGCGCTATCTCAATGACTGCGAGCTGCCGCCCTCCGATGCGGTCCGCATCGAGGAAATGGTCAATTATTTTGACTATGCCTATACCCGCCCGGACGACGCGGACACGCCGTTTGCGGCGGATGTGACCGTCACGCCCACACCGTGGAATGCGGCCACGCGGCTGATGCACATCGGTATCCAGGGCTATGATCTACCCGAAACCGACCGTCCGCGCGCCAATCTGGTCTTTCTGATCGATGTATCAGGATCCATGAATGCGCCCGACAAATTGCCGCTCGCCATTGAGGCGCTGGAAATGCTGGTCGAAGAGCTGGAGCCGGAGGACACGGTGTCGATCGTGGTCTATGCCGGTGCTGCCGGAGCGGTGCTGGAACCGACCGAGGCGCGCCATGCCGACCGGATCGAGGACGCGTTGGGCCGTTTGCGGGCGGGCGGGTCCACAGCCGGCGGGGCGGGTCTGGCGCTGGCATACCAGTTCGCCGAGCAGAATTTCGATCCCGATGCTGTTAACCGGGTGATGTTGCTCACCGATGGCGATTTCAATGTCGGGGTCACCCAGGATGAGCGCCTGGAGGATTTTGTCGCCCGCAAGCGCGATACCGGCATCTATCTTTCGGTAATGGGCTTTGGTCGCGGCAATTACAATGACCAGATGATGCAGGCCATCGCCCAGTCGGGCAACGGGATTGCCGCCTATATCGACAGCGAGGCCGAGGCACGGCGGTTCTTCGTGGAGGAGAGTTTTTCCTCGCTCTTCCCGATCGCCGAGGACGTGAAAATCCAGGTCGAGTTCAACCCGGCCCAGGTCGCGGAATATCGCCTGATCGGCTATGAAACCCGGGCGCTGGAACGCGAGGATTTCAACAATGATGCGGTGGATGCCGGTGAGGTCGGGTCCGGCCATTCGGTCACCGCGATCTATGAGATCGCCGCTCCCGGTTCCGATGGTGTGCTCACCGACCCGCTGCGCTATCAGCCCGAACCAGCCGTCCTGCCGGATCTGAGTGGCGAGATCGCCCATCTGCGTTTGCGCTACAAGGCGCCGGGCGAGGATGACAGCCAGTTGCTGGACATGCCGATCACCACCGATTCTGTGGTGGGCGATGTGCGACAGGCCCCGCTCGACATCCGGTTTGCGCTGGATGTGGTCGGGCTGGCGCAGATCCTGCGCGGTGATCCCTATCTGGGGGCGGATTACGGGTTTGATGATATCCTCGCCAGCCAGGCCGGTCGGAACGCCCCCGACCCCTATGGCTATCGCGAGGAATTCTACTCCCTCGTCGCCCAGGCCGACTGGGCGCTGCGCCTGAGCGAAACCCCGCCGGGCACGCCGCACACGCCCGGCCAGCCGCCGGCGCCTGTTCCGCTGCCGACACCCGAGCCCTCGCCGCGCTAGATCGCCCGCCGGGTCTGACATCGCAGACTGCGAAAACCGGGTCCGCCTCTGGCGGGCCCGCTTTATTTGGCGGATCAAGCCTGTATGCTCCCGCGCGGTATGCGGGCGTGGCGGAATCGGTAGACGCAGCAGACTTAAAATCTGTCGGCCGCAAGGTCATGCCGGTTCAAGTCCGGCCGCCCGTACCATTCTCGCTGGTTATAGCTGCTGATGAGAGCGCTCAAATACTGCTGTTCCTGGAGGAATAGTAAAGTGTACGGTCTTCGTTCAGACGAGGAGCGAGGTGATCTGTGAGGCTGGCTTGTGAGTTCCAATCAGAGTTGCGTTTCCCAGCCCGCCGCTGAGCGCGGCATTGCTCTCGCGATCCAGGGAAGGCCTTGCGCTGAGGCGTGACGTTGAACGCAGAGCGTGTCGGCTCCGGGGAAATAGTGGCTTGTCTCTCCGAGGGAACTGATGCACTAATTGGTTGTGTTGGAGGCTTTATGTATCTTGAACGTTTGGAGCTGAAGAATTTCCGGTCGTTTGCAAATGCGACGATTCCACTAGACAAAGACCTGACAGTCTTGGTCGGGGAGAACAACGGCGGGAAAAGCAATGTCATTGAAGCTATTCGGCTCCTGACATTGCCAGCATCTGGGCGGATCGATCGGTATTGTGAACTGGATGACCTCCACCGCCACACTAATGAAACTGCTTTCACCATCTCCGGGTCTTTTTCTGGGTTGTCGCCGAGCCAGCAAGGTAACCTGTTAAGCCTTGCTTCAGACCAATCGGTGACCAAGGCGCGTCTCACGCTTTCTTGCGAGATTGAAGGGCCTCAGGTCAAACGCCCCCGCTTCACGGGAGGGGCACACGACGGCCAACCGGAACAAGGTACGCGTGATCTTATTAGACATGTCTACCTGCCAGCGTTGCGAGACGCGCAATATGCACTGTCATCGGGTAACCCAACGCGCAAACTTGCGCTGCTTCGCCATGTAATCCCTGAAGGGGATCACGACGCCTTTCGTAATGCGCTCCAACGATCCGGAACGCACGCCGGATTAGGTCAGGTAAGACAGGCAGTCTCAAAGGAGCTGGCCGACCTAACCTCTGGCGTGCGGGAACAGGCTGCCGAACTTGGGTTCTCTGATAGCGAACAACTCATCGATATCGCCCGGGACCTTCGTTTCAAGCTTGGTGATGCAGATGGAGACGCCAATGAGATTGCGCTCTCAGGACTAGGCTTCGCGAACCTTCTCTACATGGCGACAATCATCGTCGAGCTTGAACGAGCGCAGGAAGCCGACCTCACGCTATTTCTCGTTGAGGAGCCTGAGGCGCATCTCCACCCGCAGCTCCAGATGTCTGTATTGGATTTCCTTCGGGATCGTGCGCAAAAGCGGCCTGAAGTTGCTCCTGGTGTGCCGGAAGGTAGAATTCAGGTCGTCGTCGCGTCCCATTCGCCCAATCTGACATCATGGGTTTCATCCTCAAATCTCATCGGATTGCGCACTGTCGCCGCTGAGAATGGGAAACAATCAAAGCCGCTACCTCTCAACAAAATTGAGCTCTCTTCCAAGGAAAGGCGAAAAATCGACCGCTATCTCGACGTCATGCGCGCGTCGCTTCTTTTCGGTGGGCGATGTCTATTGGCCGAAGGGATAGCCGAAGCGATTTTGTTGCCCGTGATCGCCGACCAATTGTTCAAGGACCAGATCGCGGCAGCTGATGCCTCAGCCGCCACGAATGAGGAGAAGGTTGCCCAGACTCAGGCCATTCGGGCTAAGCAGAAAAAATTCCGTGGTTCCACTTTTATCCCAATCGATGGCGTCGATTTTAGCCCGTACATCAAAATGATGCTTTCCGATGTTGATGGTGTGCGTTTGGCAGACCGAGTCGTCGTTTTGACGGACGAGGACAACGGTGCGGGAACCAATCGCAAGACCAACTTCGAAGCCCTAGCCGATCGGCTCAGCGCCTCCGACAAACTGACGGTCATTGTTGGCACAGACACGCTTGAGGTCGATCTGTACGCTGCGGGGAATGCGGCGATAATGAAAGCGGCCTACCTGACGCTACATCCGCGTTCAGAGGATAAGTGGAACGCGATTGCCGATGTCGAAGGTGACGAGCGAGCGCAGAGGATCCGCGAGGTCTTTGACACGACAAGGAAGGGCGATTTCGCTCAAGAACTTGCCGCTCAAATCGAAGACGAAGACAGCGAACTGACCTTCACCCCTCCAGACTATTTGGTTCGCGCCATTGAGGCAGCATGCCAATAGCTGAGCAAATTGAAGCTGCATCACTCGCTCAACGACAGATCATTGACAGCCAAAACGCTGTCTATGTTCAGGCCTGTCCTGGCGCCGGCAAGACGCGTGTTTTGGTTGAGCGCGCTAAAAGAGTTTTGAGCGAACTACCCTCAAGGCGTGGCGTTGCAATTCTCACATTTAGCAACGCAGCAGTCGAAGAGATCGAGAAACGCTTTGGCCGCGAATTTCCTCCCTTTCCAAGCTTCATAGGGACGTTTGATAGCTTCCTTTGGCGCTTCCTAATCGCACCGCTTGGCACTCAGGAGGCTATCGCCGCGAGGCTTGTTCCCGACATTGGCGACCAAATGATCTCGCCGACTATGGGGAACACAAGCGGAAAGAAGATGAGAGACTACCCGTTGCGGATATTTGATCGGAACACGGGCCAAATTCGCACGAACCTCATGGGTGATGATCGCCGTCTTGCTGACCAGGTTTCGCCAGTCGGGCAGTATCAGGCGCTTGCGGCCGCGATCTGGCGAGCTCGGCGAGAGGCGGGTTTTCTAGATTACGAGGAAGCCCGCTCGCTGGCCCAAAGCCGTATTGATGATGCTCAGTTTAGACCGGTTCTGGATGCGCTGGCAGCCCGGTTTGCGGAGCTAATTGTTGATGAGTCTCAAGACTGCAACCCATCAGATTTGGGCGTCATCCAGTCGCTAAGAACGCGCGGATTGCCTGTTTCCGTTATCGGCGATCCTGATCAATCCATCTATGGTTTCCGCCACGGTTCCGCGCCTGAACTCCATCGGTACTCAACCAGCTATGGCGTACAACAACGACATTCTCTTACTGGCAATTTCCGCTCTGTGGGTGAGGTGTGCGGAATCGCCTCATTGTTCCGCTCACCCATCGAAGGAGATGAGATCGGAGCCCTTCGCGAGCCGAGAAGCGAAGCGGACGGGGCCTATCTACTTACCTACCGCCCTCGCCACAATACTGTGTCAGACAGCGTTGGGCAGACATTCACTGAGGTGATTGGGGCGGCCGGAATTGACGCCTGTGAAGCCCCCATTGTTGCTCATCGTGAGAACTACGCGCGTCGGGCAATTGGCTTGCTGTCCATTGAACGAGGTCAATCAGGTTTTGTTGTCCGTTTAGCCAACAGCATTGCCGCCTACAACGCAGCAGCGGGTCACTGGCGGACGAAAGTCAAAGCGATTGAAGACGTGGGTGCGCTTATTTTCGAGTATCGTGGCCTCATTCAGGATGGAGAGAGCTTTCATCAAGTCTTGGCGAAGGATCAGCTGGAGATCAGCGACTTTCGGGCCGAAATCGTTGAGCTGATCTCGGCGATAAGCCCTGTTGTCGGTGAATCAGATAATCCGCGTAGCTGGCTGGACCGCTCGAAAGCTGCGTTCGATGAACGATTTGAAGGCGGCAGGACGGCGTTGTTTCGAATGCCGTCTCAGAAGCCGCTCAAAAACCTGCAGGATGCCTTGTCCGTTCGTGAGACGACCGCATCTCCCGTCAGCACAATCCATAATGTCAAAGGCCAGGAGTTCCCAGCGATCTGCGTTGTCGTACCACCAAGCGGGGCGGAAGACCTCTTTGAGCGGCTAGAGCGACATCAAATCGAGGAACCTGAACGGGTACTGTATGTCGGACTGACGAGAGCTGAGCGAATTTCCGCTCTAGCGGTCCCGGTGGTCATAGGCGATCGGTTCATCGCCTTAGCCCGAAGCGCCGGGCTTGTCATTAAGCACATCAACTGCGAGGCGGAATGAGTGTCCAGCCCCTTATAGAGCGCGTCACGGAGTATGATTGCTCACCGTAGGCAGAGTGTTTCAGTAAGATATGAGATAGATCTCAGGAGTTTACGATGGCGACTGACGATAATGAGGGCCTTCTGTCAGAAGGCAATCCCCAATCCAACCAGCTTTGCGAAGCGCTCCTAAAGGTCACCGCGGATCACCCCGTGATTATTCTTAGAGAGAGAGTTAAAATAAAGAGGGAGGTAGGTTCCGTAACGGAGACGTTACAGGTTTTTCCTGATGGTTCGAAAGATAATAGAACCACAAAGAAATATGAGTATATAGATTCCGATTGTATTACTTTTTATTGCAAAGAGGATCGGCTGGGGGCGATCGCAATGGCGACAGTCCCAGAGCGTGCAGTGTACTGGGACCATCAGGGGGGGAGCGAAAGGAGAAATGATGGATATTATTACGAGTGGTCCGTTGGTCAGGCATTTGTATTTTGTGATGGGCAGGAATTGCTTCAATCTCAATCCCCACTGAAGCAAGAGGTTTCGTATGGTGTTCTTCCTTCTTTGGAATTATACTATACACAGTACAGTGCCGAGTTGTGTGATGTGGTTCGCGACTATGTTGTCAAGACGCACGATGAATTTGTAAGGGTTCGTCGACGTCAAGAGTCTATAGAAAAAGAGCGTGAAATTGAACTCGAGGTGGCCAAAAGAAGAGGTCGAGGCGCAATTGTTCAAGATGTTGTAATCGTGCTTGTTGCGCTAACTATTTCATCTGTTTTACTTTATTCTCTAAGGGGTTGGCTGTTTTGATGTTTAGCTTGGCTTTTGCGCTCTAAACTCTGATACAATTAGAGCGCCCGTGGTGTGAATTCGGGCCTGAGCTACACCTTTGTCGTGTTGTATACAGCCATTGTCTGTATAAGTCTGGTCGCGCTTGAGTTCTGACCCTGTTTCAGCCTTTATCCTGAATGCCCAGGCGCAGCTGCGTGGACCGGGCGGAAGCAAGCTTGGTCGGGCTGGGTGGCGTTGTCAAAGCTTCTTCGGCTCTGGGCACTGCAACGGCAGGCCTAGGGGTGAAGGGGACCAGGTCGCTGTCAGAGATGTCTCTATCGTCTGTGGCTTGTTGCCTCTGTCATGGGGCAGAAGACAGCGCGAAGCCTTGAGTTGATGTCTCTTTTACCGAGATTTGATTTTGATTGCTTGAGGGCCAGGTGCATGCCAGAGTTGATTGATTGGCATTACCGGAAAGTCGACCTTGTTAGAGCGCAGGATGGCGTATTCGTGCGTGGCAATTGAACCGGGCCGCTTAGCGTATTGCGTAAATTTGGGGGTTTCAGTGGACGTATTTGTTTTTCTCACTCTGGTCGCGGGAGTTGTTCTGGTCGCGGTCCTGTATTTTCGCGGCAGAAATAATAGTCAGTCAAAAAACACCAATCTGGCACCGCGTGATCTTCATTCGATCGTGGAAGAGTTGTTTGAAGAGGTCGTGCTTGTTCGGTCCGTTCCGAATGCGGCTTCGAGGCAATTGGGTGTTACAGCATCCCACTGTGATGAGTACCAATTGATTAACCTGAAAACGTCGAGTTTCAAAAATAAAAACCTACGCATGAGAGTTTTCCATAACAACAGTAAAGCAGTAAATGCTTTTAGTTTTGATTATAACTTTAAAGCTTCTGATCCCGAACCGTTCATCAGGGCTTTCAGGGCTAGACTTAAAGGTTTTGATGATGGACAGATTATTGTGTCGCATGAAAATATAAGCTCAAATAATCCACTGGATAACTATCTGGTCACAGTAAGGTATTCTAGGTCCACCTATAAAAATGAAGATGTAGTAGTGGACGCCGTTCTGATCAGTTCCATTTATGGGTCCATGGAGTTGTGTGTGAAAATGGGAGTGTAGAGCTGAAAACAAATCAGCCTGTTCTCAAGGGGTGAACGCAAACTGTTCTGTGCGGTCCATGCGATTAAGTGCCGCCTCATCGCCGCCGGTTTGATCGAATGCGGTGGAGGTTTTCGTTCTGAAACAGACATAGACTTTAGGCGTTTCCCATAGAGCACAGTAGTATTGCGGGCTCTTTTGTCGGACTGCCAATGCTTGTCAAACTGGCTTTACGAAGATCGTCTGGTCGCCACATCGGTTGTTAAGGTCGCGGCAGTACGGTGGTTCCATATCGTTCTTACCCATGAGCGGCGATATTGAGGGGCATTGCCGTGGCAGCGATTGAAACGCTACCGCCTTTATGGCCCAATCTCCCCTCAAACCTCACCAACCCGTCATCTTGCTGACAAGCGCGTGAGGCGGGGCCACAGGCTCTGGCCAAACGGCGCACCCTGGCCCATCTGGAGGTTATGGAGAGACTGCCCGCCTATCGCGCCCTGGCTCCCGTCCCGCCCGGTCTGATGGCCTGGCATCACGGCGGGCCTGAGGCCGTGCCTTTGCCGCACCGCATGCTGCCCTTCTGGTATGCCAGCGTGGCGCTGCGCCGGATCTGGTCTGCGCGCGGACATGTGTTGTCGGTGCGCGCGGAGGTGCTGGGGCCAGCGTCCAGACCCTATATCTATGCACCGCGCGAGCGCACCGAAATCCTGGGTGTGGCCTTCCAGGCCGAACTCTCTCCCGACCTCACAGGCGCACGCCTCGATGAGCTGGACGGGGTGCGCGGCGCCTGGATGGATCATCGCCCGGACGGGCTTGATCGCCTGATCGCGCGGGCCGAGGCGGGTGAGGCGGCCGCAACCCTGCAGACCTCGCTGATGACGCTCGTACAGGACAAGCTGGCCCGGGCCAGTGACGGGCATAAGGAGACGGCCAGCGATCATGCGCTCGGTCTGATCCGGCGCACGGGCGGCCAGGTCCGCATGTCCCGTCTGGCGCAACAGCTCGACCTGTCCGAACGCACACTCAATCGCCAGATCAGTGGCACGACCGGCTTGTCGCCCAAGGCCTATGCACGCCTGGTGCGGCTCGGGCGGATCGCTCAGTCCGCCGATGCCGATGATCAGCCCGACTGGGCGGGGCTGGCACATGATCATGGCCTGGTTGACCAGGCGCACCTCGCGCGTGAGTTCAAACATATTCTCGGCCTCTCGCCGGCGCGGGCCCATGCCGAGCGTCGTCACGGCGTGTCCGATTTGTCCAATACGGGGGTGGAGGTCAGCGCTATCTAGGAGATCGTTTTGATTGTCCGAGGATGACACGATGTCCCGTCTGACTGCCCTGACCCGCCTGTCGGCTGGCGTAATTGCCGCCACACTCCTATCGTCCACCGCTCTCGCCCAGACCGCCATTGAGATGCGGGCGGAGCGTTTTGACCTGTCCCATGCCCGCAATGTCGAGTTTCGCGAGATCAATGGCGAACCGGCTTTGTGTTTTGCTGGCGGCGCCGTTCTGGTGCGCGATGTCGCCCTGGCCGATGGCACGCTGAGTGTCGATATCGCCAATGAATCCCACCGGCATTTTGCCAATCTCGTCTTCCGCGCCGAAAGTGTCGAGGATCACGAAGCAGCCTATGTGCGCATGCACAAGAGTCGTCAGGTCGATACGCTGCAATACAATCCGCACATTCGTGGCGAGAGCCACTGGCAGCTCTTTGCGCCCTATATGCGCATGGCGGATCTGGGCGAGGCCGACTGGATCACGCTGTCGGTCGCCTATGCCGATGACCGCGCCCGCGTGAGCGTGGAGACCTCGGCGGGCACGTTTGACCAGCCGGTCGGCGATCTGGCGCTCGACACCTATGGCGAGCAGATCGGTCTGCGCGCCCTGTTCCCGACCTGTTTTGCCAATCTGCGCTATGATGACGCCACCCCGGATCTCTCCGATATTGCTCCGACGGTCTATGACCCCGCGCCCGGTCAGATCTCGACCTGGTCACTCTCCGAAGCGGCGCTGTTTGAGGGTTTTGCCGATACGATGATGTCGGATGAGGCCTGGGGCGAGGCTGAGGCCGATGCCAATGGCACGCTGCTGGTGTCGCGCTATCGGGCCAAGCCCAGCTCCGGCGGGTTTGAGCGCAATGGTCTGGATGTGGTCTATGCCTCAACCACGATTGTTTCGGATCGTGCGCGGGTTGTGGCGCTCGATTTCGATGTGTCCGATATCGGCCGCATCTATCTCAATGGCCAGCCCCTGGTGGAAATCAACAACGCTTTCCGGGCCAAGCATTCCAACGTCATTTTCCGCGGTGATTTCGATGTGAACACGCAGACCGTGATGCTGGCGCTGGACGAGGGTGAGAATGATCTGGTGATCGGCGTGGCCGAGCGCGCCAATGGCTGGGCCCTGGCCGCCCGTCTTCAGGACATGACGGGGCTGGCTCTGCGCTGACCCGTCCGGCTCTCCCGCCTGTCCCGATCGGGCGGGGGAGCCTTTTTCGCGCCAGGCGCTGTCTAGATCGACCGCCCGAAATCGGCGCACATTAGACAGATCCAGATGAGCACGGCCGGAGCGGCCAGAAGCGCGACGGTCATGATGATGACCGGGCCGAAAAAATAGCTCAGCACGGCCAGCAAGAGGGCAATATTGGCAATGAAGGGCAGGAAGGCTTGCTCGGGATTGTCATTGAGTTCGCGAAACACTCCGCCGATCAGGGGCAGGGCAAAAAGCAGGCGCAGCATGCATATCTCCGTTGTCAGATCTGGAGACAGGTGTGGCGATCGGGTGACCGGTCTTCAATACGGGTCGGCAGAGACGAAAGCGCACCCAGGCCGAGTAGGGATATTCAGCCGGATCTGTGCGGGCACGGATCCGGCTTATGTTCGAGCGCTTGCCGGGCAGCCTCTGGCTAGCGCGGCCAGAGGCGGATGACGGTCAGGCCGACACCGGTCAAGGCAAACAGAACAGCCAGCAGGGTCGTCATTTTGACCCACCAGGAATTGAAGTTTTCCCGCGTCGACCAGTCCATGATGTGCAGACCCCAGAACCAGTCAAACGTCCGCCAGAGCGGTGTCCGCACGGCCCGTAAATCCCCGGTCTGAGCATTGACGTACAATGTGGCCCGGTCCGGACCGGAAAACACCGCAGCCCAGGCCGGAGTGGATAATCCCGCCTCACGCGGCGGAGAGGCCAGCAGGCGGATGTCGGACATTTCACCGCGTCCCGCATAGCGGGTCCGGGCAATCTCGCTGGCCTGGTCCTGGTCAATCAATCCGAGCGCTTCACCGGTGCGGGCATCATAGAGGCCCCGTCCTGTGTGTGTGCGCACCAGCCAGACCGGTTCGTTCAACAGCATCCGGGCTTCCAGAGACATAACCGGATCGCCCAATTGCTCGGCCAGTGTCGCAGCCGACAGGGCGTCGGCCGGCCAGTTGAGGGAAGCGGGCGGCTGATTAGCGCGCAGATGGGATCCACGCACCTCATCAATCGGGAACCAGACCATGAACAGGCCAGAGACAAACCAGATCACGACCTGGAACCCGACGGCCACGCCCATCCAGAGATGGACGCGGCCCAGGGCCCGAAACAGTTTCGGCGCAATCATGGGGCTCAGCCCTGCCAGTGGAGGCGCAGGCCAAACGTGCGGCCTTCACCCAGCAGACGCTCTCCAACCGGCACGATCGAGGCCGTATTGCGGTTGTACCCCGCCATGTGATCGCGATAGCTGTGATCGAGAAGATTGTCGGCGGAAACCGAGAGCGACAGGGCGTCGGTGAGCGCGATCTCGCCAAAGGCACCCAGCAGAACATAGCCGGGCGTATCCGCTTCCGAATTGGTCACGGAGACCTCGTCCTGTTCGGCAAAGGCCTGGGTTTCCAGCCCCAGACTCCAGCGCGCGGTTTCATAGCGGGCGGTCAGGCGCAGATTGGGCGGAGCGATGCGATAGAGATTGTCATCGATATCGTCGCGTTCCCCGCGAACATAATTGGCGACGCCATCCAGGCGCCAGTGTTCGCTCAGCTGCATGCCGAAATCGATATCAAACCCGTAGAGCACGGCATCGGTATTGGCAAAACGCAGCGGGGTGGGATCGCCATTCATGCCCGACACCATTTCTACCGGATTATCGATCACACCCGGTGTGGCATCGAAGGGCACGCCCTGGATGTAATTCTCGATCTGGCGATAGAACACGGCGGGCCGCACATAGGCCGTGGCGTTGGACCAGTCCACACCGGCTTCGATGAGCCAGGCGGTTTCCGTCTCCAGATCGCGGTCGCCGACATAAGTGTTGCCGTCGGCCAGACCGGCTGAGGCGGGGATGGGCAACCAGCCGAAACGTTCCAGGTAGGTCGGCGCACGGTTTTTGCGGGCCAGGCTCACCCGCAGACGCGTGGCGTCGCTCAGATCGCGCCAGCTACGAAGGACTGCGTCGAACGTCGTGTCGTCCCAGCTGCGATCCTGGTCATTGAAGCCCATGGCCAGCATGCCCGGCATGGCGGGAACAGCCGAGCCGACCGTGGCGAGACCCGCCTCGGCCTCGTGGTGGTCGGCACGCAGGCCCAGCTCGGTATTCCAGCCGGCCAGAACCGTCTCGAACTCGGCGAACACACCTGTGCGCGAGATTTCGGCATCGGGAATGGCGGTCAGGAAAAAATCGGCATTGAGTGGATTGGTGATGGTGACCGCATGGTCGGCGGTGACATGGTCCACACCCAGGGTCACATATCCGCCTGCCAGCTCCCGTCCGGCATCGAGTTTGACATGGCGGGTTTCGCCGGTCGCGAGAGTCTCGCGATATCGCATCATCATGGCGGGCGCGGGACGCAGCGTGAAGTTGTTCATGGCGTGATCGACATCGGCGAGACTGGCCATGGCGGTCACAGCCCACGCGCCCAGCTCGCCCTCATAGCTCAGCTTGGCAAAATCGGTGTCGATATATCGAATATCCATTGCAAAGGGCGGATTGCCCGTATCCCCGGTCTCATGGCGACGCAGATCCAGACGTACGGTGTGGTGCGCATTGCGGACACCAATGCCAAGGCCATAGACGGACCGGATGTGTTCTGTTCCGGCCAGTTCTCCTTCTGGAGTTTCGATGTTCCCGCCACTTTCATGGGAGGCCAGGGCCTGCACGACCCAGCGATCATTGGCCAGACCGGTCAGGCCGGATGCCTCGACAGCGTCCGCGCCCGAGCGATAGCCCAGGGTGAATTCGCTTTGGGCGTCAAAGGCGTCGCCCGAACCAAAGGGCACGGATTTGAAAACGACATTGGCGCCGCCGGCCAGGCCCGGTCCATCGCTGACGGGGGCGAGGCCACGGGAGAGTTCGATGCGCTCGACCAGGCCGCGCGGGGCATAGCTGAGCGGCGGGTCCATCAGGTTGGGACCGCCCGAATGGAAGCTTTGATGATCGATGCGCACGGGGACGCGGTCCCCGAACAGGCCGCGATACTGAAGTTGGCCGGACAGTGGACCATTGGCGGTAAGGGCGGCGCCGGGCAAGCGGGCGACCAGGCCGGCCGTGTCAGGGGCCGCGGGTGGCAGGGCGTCCGGACGCAGAAGCTCGGTCGTATCCGTTGCGACGCGCGGGGCCGAGACGGTGATGATATCTGTAAAGACGGTCTCGCTGGACGGTGAGGTCTCGGATTGAGCCAAGCCGGGGGTTGCACAGACGAGGGCGGTCAGGCTTGCCGAAGCCAGAATGGATGTACGCATGATAATACTCCGCATGGGCCGGATGCTCCGGTCCCGATATGACAATCAACTGGGTTTGAGATGTCAGGCGGAATGTGGGGGCGCGCGTGAACGCTGGAGGCTCAGATGGGCATGATCGCGAGCCAGGTCTTCACCGGGCCGGGTATGCTCGGGTTTGATCCCCGGCGGCGCTGCCAGGGATGCGGCCGAAGCGAGCAGGGCTGCTGACGCGGCATGGCTGGTCAGGTGACAGGTCGAGGTGGTTGGCGTGTCGTCATCGCCCCTGTCGTGAGAGGCGTGATCATCGGGAACCAGCTGGCCGGTTTCCATGTCGTACAGAGCGGTCAGAGGACCATCGACGTGACACAGGACGATCTCGATCCGGCCCGTGCTGTCATTGCGATCCAGCATGAGACCCTGGGGCAGGGCTGATTGAACGCCCATGGCGATCAGGGCCAGCGCCAGAAGCAGCTGGGCCAGAAAACCCCGTCCGTGTCGCAGATCCAACAACATAAGGGCCGCCTATCATGTTTGGTGTGTCACAAGAAGTGGAAATCTCAGGGCGCGACCCTTGATCGCGGAGGCCTCGTGGCGCCACATGGCGGCCATGTCTCATAATGAAATCCATGCCCACTGTCTGGACGCCGCCGCAGACCTTTCACCCGAATTGGTGGAGGCCCTTCATCATGTCGGGCCGATCATCCTGCCGCGTCGAAATGATCGCGCCTTCCCCGATTATCTGAGCCGGGCGATAGCGGGTCAGCAAATCAGCGTGAAGGCCGCGGCCAGCATCTGGTCCCGTGTCGAGGCCCTGTGTGGTGAGACGGCCTTGATGCAGTTCATCTGTCCCGAGCAATATGACGCTTTGAGGGGGTGTGGCCTGTCGCACGCCAAGGCGAAGACTCTCATCACTATCGCGCAGGCCCACCAAACAGACGGGCTGGATACGCAGCGCCTTGAGGGTTTGACACCCGCTGAACGCGCGGCCTGTCTCACCGAGCTGTGGGGTGTGGGCCAGTGGACAGCGGACATGATGAATATCTTCTATTTTGGAGAGTGGGATATCTGGCCGGACGGGGATGTGGCCGCGCGCAAGACGCTCGAGCGCCTGACCTCGAAACGACGCAAAACGGTCCGTTCAGCGGCGCGGTTCAAACCCTATCGATCCTGGCTGGCCTATTATATGTGGGCCTATGTGGATGCACCGCCCGATGGCGATGCATCTCCATAGTCTATGGGGAGTGTTTATGGGATGTCGGGCGATTGATAGATATCGAATGCCTCAGCATTTGCGTCCCCAAACCTGAGAAAGGCCGTGCACACATACGTCATCCCTTGCGGCGGCGCGTCGCCCTCGTTGACGAGAGTGACTTGAGCGTCGGATCCGCGCGGGTTGTCAGTGCGGCAGACATACCAATTGCGTCGCTGATTGTCCTCGGTGAGATTGTATCCTGCGGCGCACAGATCCCCGTACTGCGCCACATCACCCCTGGCTTCAGTTTCGAACGCAGCCTGCGAGTCGAGATTGCGATCAAGTGTGTCGATCTGAAGGATGAATGTCATGACTCGTCACACAAGGCTGATTCAAGCTGGCTGAAGCCGAATTCACGGTCTCTCAGATCAATTTCCAGAATGGTTTGTTGCGTCGAGCGACCATCCTGACTGATCCCCAACTGATCAATGGCAGCCTGTTGAGCCTCTGGGTCACCATTGTTGGCGAGGGCGGTTTTGCACCCTGATAGCTCCGCGACACGGCGTGTGAACTCCGTGTCCTCTGGCGCAAGATTGAGAAATGCGTTGGTACTGCTTGCCGAGTTACCGAGCGCGCGCGCGGCCTGCCCGGTTGAGAATGCGCTACGGATCGTAAAGTCATTATTGTCGGTCCGCGTGGTGCCAAACATGGAGATCACGTCCTGGGCCTCACGCGACGGGCCTTGTCCCGGATTTGGATTCTCGGAAACCGGAGCATTTCCGGGTATCGAGGCGAACACCGAGCGTTTGTAGGCGAGGCTCATCTCGGCTGGTTCCGAGGAGGTGGCGGCATTGGGCGCCAGGGTCAAGGAAAAGGCAATCTGGGCCTCTTCAGCGAAGAAGACCGCATCCGAGGTCTTTG
The DNA here is from genome assembly GCF_047308265.1 of Maricaulis sp. D1M11. Lineage (NCBI taxonomy): Bacteria > Pseudomonadati > Pseudomonadota > Alphaproteobacteria > Maricaulales > Maricaulaceae > Maricaulis > Maricaulis sp. D1M11. Next base: position 32,887 of record NZ_JBKQWY010000005.1, on the reverse strand, counting down.
TTGTCTTGCAGCCCGAGGCCAATACGGGAATCAGAAGCAGGACAGGCCATGTGGTTCTGATGTGCATGACTAGCCTCCCTGGAAGCATGAGAACGGGCCGGCTGCGCCCTGGGCAACTTTATCGGCGTAAATGAGCGCAGCCTCACCTGTGGCCATGGCTTCATTCACGTCAAATCCGAACGCGTTTACAATTTCAACTTCGGCACACGCGATTACTGACATTGTGCTCTGCTTTGGAGTGACTTCCGTTGGAGTGACTTCATTGGTTTGAGTGGGGACGTAGGCGAGAAAGTTTCGGCGAAATCCAACAGTGAGACCGCCTCCCTGTTCTGCGGTCGACGCCGAGGCATCGACACCCAGTACGCTCCGTTGATAATAGTACACATGGTCTGATTTAGAGCAGGCGCTCAGACTGGTAATAGATACCAGAATCAAGCCTAGGTGTTTGGAATAACGTCTAAAATTCATCGCAATTCTCCCCCTCTTGAACGTGTGTGAGCTCTGGTTGGTCATGATGGTAAAGGATCCGGACGCAGCGGGTGTCGTGAATGGATTGCTGGTGCAGATACACCCGCTCGATTCCAATCGTCAGTCCGCGCAAGATCGGGCTGAGGCCGAGACGGACTCCGACAGAGAGTCGATCTGATGCCAAAGCGTCTTCTGGCGTGGCTTGATTGAAACATCCCGTCTCACATGCGTCGGGCAGATCGAGCTGGTCGGCGTATAATAGAGTGTCGTGCCGGTATCCCAGCGTCCACTCCGTTCCTCCCGAACGCGAGACGAGACCCCCGAACGAGCGGACATCGAGCCGTGTGCCCTCTTCGAGCCGGGTCACCTCCGTAACCGCCAGGCCTCGCCCATTGACGGCGCAGCCTGTTCCAAGTGGAGCAAGCACGACAACCGCTATGATGGCCAAGATATCCCTCATAGGTTGATTTGGTCACAAACCTGGTCGGCTTGCAAGTTAAGGTCGAAATTGTGGGTTGGAGCGGCGACAGGGCATTACGTTGACGTAAGCGGAGGTTTGGTCTCGACAGTCCGGGAAGACGCCACTAATCTCACCGGCGATCCGCACGTGACCGATGAACGAGTCCCGGCGGTGACATAACGGACGGTTCGGTGACACCTGATCCGAACCGCAAACAAGGTCGATAGGGGAGATACCATGGCCGAACCGGATATCCTGAAGGGCAAGCTTCGTTTGCCCGTTATCGGTGCACCGCTTTTCATCATCTCCAACCCGGATCTGGTGATCGCCCAGTGCAAGGCCGGTATCGTGGGCTCCTTCCCGTCGCTCAATGCGCGGCCGGTCTCCCAGCTGGATGAATGGCTGGACCAGATCACGTCTGAACTGGCCAGTTACAACGAAAAAAATCCGGACGCACCGGCCGCGCCTTTTGCGGTGAACCAAATTGTTCATCGCTCGAACAACCGCCTCGAGGAAGACATCGCCCTGTGTGAGAAATACAAGGTGCCGGTCGTTATTACCTCGCTGGGGGCGCGCGAAGAGGTCAACCAGGCTGTGACCGGCTGGGGTGGCATCACTCTGCATGACGTGATCAATCAGCGTTTCGCTCACAAGGCGATTGAAAAGGGGGCCACGGGTCTGATCTGCGTGTCTGCCGGTGCAGGCGGGCATGCCGGTGCGTTGTCGCCCTTTGGTTTTGTGGCCGAGACACGTGAATGGTTTGACGGTCCGATCCTGTGTTCCGGGTCCATTTCAACCGGTGGCGGTGTGCTGGCGGCCCAGGCCATGGGCGCAGATTACGCCTATATCGGCTCGGCCTTTATCGCGACCCAGGAAGCGCGTGCGGATGAGCGTTACAAGCAGGGCATTGTCGATGGCTCCGCCGAAGACATCGTCTACACCAATCTATTCACCGGTGTGCACGGCAATTATCTGCGCAAATCCATCGAAGATGCCGGGCTCGACCCGGACAACCTGCCCCAAAGCGATCCCTCTGCCATGAATTTCGGTTCCGGCGGCAATCAAGACGCCAAGGCCTGGAAAGATATCTGGGGATCTGGCCAGGGGATTGGATCGATCAAGGCGGTCCGGTCTGCAGAGGCCTATATCGACCAGCTCAAGGCCGAATACGCCGCCGCGAAGTCCCGCCTGATCGGCTGAGCTTCATATCCGGTATCAAGACGACAGCGTCCGGCCCTGTCGGGCACTGTTTGAGTCGGGTTTGAGGTGTGCGAGCTCCGAATACAGGCTTGAAGCGATGCCAAGATAATGCGATCTCCTTCAGTGTGTGTTGGGGGGATGGCATGGGCATTAGTCTGAGTACCGAAGAGCTCATCGAGCGTCGGGCGGATATTCGACCGATCAGTAGTGGATGGGGTGTGTTCCAGATTGCAATCTGGATGTCCCTGGTGTTTCACCTGTTGATCGTGATGGGCTCGATCGGCGCTCATGCCGTCCTGGGCAATATATACCACGGTGAATTCGACCGCATTCCGGAAGCCGCCCAGGGCATTCTCAATGGCGTGTTTGTCGGTGGATTTACGCTTAATGCATTGCTGAACGTGCTGTTTGCGATCGGTTACGTAATGTTTTTCGTGCGGGCGCAGCACAACGCACTTCAGATCACACGCGAGCGCGATGACCGGTTCACGCATGCGGTCTGGATCTGGTACCTCATTCCCATCGGCAATCTGTTCGTCCCCGCCAATCGGGTGCTCGACATCTGGACGGCAGGTCGAGACTGGGCGGATGGCGGGCGTACGAATGCTTACTGGCTGGCCGTATGGTGGATCAGCTGGCTGGTGGCCGGTCTGTTTTCCGCGATCTCGTCCGGGGCCGTGACCGGGATTGTTTTTGAGGGTTTGGAGCCGCTTCTAGAAGACAAGGAGAGGCTCGGCGCCTTCTTGCTCACACTCAAATTCCATATCGTCGCAGCGGTTCTTATCGTTGTCTCGCTTGTCGGCATTTTTATCGTGTCACAACAGATCGCCGAGGATCAGTCCGCGCTTACGAAGGTCGTTCCAGCACGGCTGCGTTAAGCCGACCTGACTTGCGGGGCGAGATCAGGCCCGTTGGGCTTCGCTCTGATGCCCCAGCACAATGTCGCCCAGGGCGGCCGGTTCGCTGACTAAGTGACACGGCCCCTGGTCCGCCAGGATGTCGGCAGTGGCAAAACCCCAGCTGACGGCTGCGCAGTTGCAGCTGGCCTCGCGTGCGGCATCGATGTCGCGGACCTCATCCCCCACGCATAAGGTGCGTTGCGGGGTTGTGCCGGCCTTTTTGATGACTTTCTTGAACACAGAGGCCTTGCCGAACAGGGCCGCGCCGCAGGCAAACTGGTCGAACAGGCCGGCCAGTTCCGCCCCCAGCACCTCGCGTACGGCTTTTTCGCCATTTGAGCTGACCACGGCCAGAGAGACCCCGGACGCCTTGAGGGCGAGCAATAGCTCGGGAATGCCATCAAACAGCACAATCTGGTCGGCATTATCCGCAGCGCGCTGGCGGACGTCAGCGGCGATGAGCGGGACTTTCCAGGCCGGGATCTCCAGCTCGTCCATGATGGCTTTGGGTGTCAGTCCACGCAGGGCTTCGGCCTGGTCCAGGGTCAGGGGCTTGAGCCGGTGGTGTTCGAGCACATCACCCAGCACCGAGCGGAACCAGGTCAGGCTATCGGCGAGAGTGCCGTCAAAATCAAAAACGACGAGGTCGAAACGCTGCGTCATACTTCCCCCCTTGGTTCGCGCCGGTTCGGGTGTTGAACATCTCCCCAGAGTTCATCCCAGCGTTCATTCCGGTCCGGATGTCTTCTGAAATCCACTGCAAGGGCCTGCGATGGGCAGGGTGTGTTCCTTGAAAGATCCGGACCCCTGAAAGGCCTGGACCTGAATCTCATCCGACAGGCGCGTCACCTGTTTTGGCGTTGTTCGCCATGCTGTCCGGGCACAGGCCCGGCCTGAAATAAAAAGGGCCGGTCTGTGGACCGGCCCTGATCACACTACGGATTCGTGTGACACTTCTACCCTTAGATAGAGGTGAGCCATTGCGGTTTTACATACGGCAGGTTGAGATCGCGCGCTACCGGTTCATAGCAGATCTCGCCCGCATGCACATTCAGACCGCGTGCCAGGTGTGGATCATCATTCATCGCGGCCTGGGGACCCTTGTTGGCCAGAGCGAGGGCGAAGGGCAGGGTGGCATTGTTGAGCGCCAGAGTGGACGTGCGAGCGTAGGCGCCCGGCATATTGGCGACGCAGTAATGCACGACACCGTCGATGATATAGGTCGGCGCGTCATGGGTGGTGGCTTTTGAGGTTTCGAAACACCCGCCCTGGTCGATCGCGATATCCACCAGCACTGCGCCATCCTTCATGTCTGCGAGCATGGCACGCGAGACGAGTTTCGGGGCAGCGGCACCAGGAATCAAAACAGCACCGATCACGACATCAGCTTCGCGTACAGCTTTGTCGAGCGCGCCCTGGGTGGAGTAGGCGGTTTTCACACTGCCGGCGAATTGTTCGTCGAGTTCCGCGAGCCGCTTGGCGGAGCGATCAAACACGGTCACGTCTGCGCGTGCGCCGATCGCCATCTCTGCGGCGTGTGTTCCGGCCACACCGCCGCCGATGATCACGACCTTGGCCGGCAAAACGCCTGGCACACCGCCCAGCATCAGGCCACGGCCACCCTGGGCTTTTTGCAGGCAATGTGCTGCGACCGACACAGACATCCGTCCAGCGACCTGGCTCATCGGGGTCAGAAGGGGCAGGCGACCATCCACATCCGTGACCGTCTCATAGGCAATGGCGGTGCAGCCGGATTGGCGCAGGCCCTCGGCCTGGACCGGATCCGGAGCCAGGTGGAGATAGGTATAGAGAATATGATGGGGTTTCAGCATGGCCGTTTCAGACGGCTGCGGCTCCTTCACCTTCACGATCATCTCGGCGTCGGCAAACACGGCCTCGGCGTCGGGCAGGATATGGGCGCCGATCGCCTTGTAGTCGTCATCGGAGAAGCCGACACCGCTCCCGGCCTGGGTTTCCACGACGACGTCATGGCCGGCACGGATGAGTTCTGCCGCGCTGTCCGGGGTCAGCCCGACCCGGTATTCGCGAACCTTGATTTCCTTGGGGACACCGATGCGCATGTTTCTCCCGCTTCCCTTGTCTGTCGGCGCAATCCGTTCCACTCCGGGATGTTATCGCGCTGGCACTTGAAATATTCTTGACCACTGGATTGCAAGTGTGCAATGAGCTGCGCAAAGCAATCAATGGCGCCGCTGTATATACAGCAAAAAGCGTCAGATCCAGAAGAATATTTCGTGTAGTTCGGGGGGACCGTCATGCGGCTCGATACGGTAGATATCGCCATTCTCAATACGCTTCAGGATGAAGGGCGTTTGACTAATGCCGAACTGGCCGACCGGGTGCAGTTATCCCCTTCGGCCTGCCATCGCCGGGTCAAGGCCCTCGAGGCGTCCGGTGTGATCGAGCGGTATGTCGCCCTGTTGTCCGAGAAAGCCCTGGGCCGGGGCATGACCGTTTATGTCCAGGTCACGCTCGACAATCTGAAGCATGACACGCTGCGCGATTTTGAGAATGCGGTGGAAGGCGTGCCTGAGGTGATGGAGTGTTATCTGATGTCCGGTGAAGCGGATTATCTGGTCCGCGTTCTGGTCCGCGACCCTAATGATTATGAGCGTGTGCACCGTGAGGTGCTGTCCTCCCTGCCGGGCGTGGCGCGACTGAATTCCTCCTTCACCATCCGACGGGTGTTTTCACGCACCCAGATGCCGATCCCGGACGGGGTTGAGGTCTGAGGCCGGATCGTCACCTGGGCTGTTTGGGGGCGATTTGGTCGGGTTCGCAGGCTCAGTGTTCTGGAGAAGACCGGGGCGAGATGCTTGCCAACCCCTCATGGCGGTATTAGATCCGCGCCATGACCGATCAACGCTATACCGAACTCGGCCAGCTGGGCGCCGATACCCCGCTGCCGAACACGCCGGAAGAGGCCGTTCTCGAACGTGTCGCCAATCCGTGTGACGCCCCTTACATGATCCGTTTTGTGTGCCCGGAATTTACCTCGATCTGCCCGGTCACGGGCGCGCCGGACTTTGCACACATGGTGATCGATTATGTGCCGCGTGACTGGATCGTCGAATCCAAGAGTCTGAAACTCTTCATGGGGGCCTTCCGTAATCATGGTGCCTTCCATGAGGCCTGCACGACGATGATTGGTCAGCGCCTGGTCAAGGAGCTCGACCCGCAATGGCTGCGCATTGGCGGTTACTGGTATCCGCGCGGCGGTATTCCGATTGATGTGTTTTTTGCGACCGGCGAGGCGCCGGCCGGCGTGTGGGTTCCCGATCAAGGTGTGCCGCCGTATCGGGGGCGCGGTTAACCCTGGGTCCGCTTGGCCCTGTAACGCAACCTGTTGAATGTTCATGATTATTCGAAACTAAAACCGGTTGTGTCGTAAGATCGAGTTAACCCTGTTTGGCACACTCTCCCCCACTCTGTTGGGGGAGCGAATGAAATTATTCCACCTAAGTGCCTGGACGGTCCAGGCCCGCCTGTTCACCCTGCTCGGGTTGATGATCGCCAGCTTTGGGGTGATTGGGGGCGCCATGCTTCTGGGCGAGGCCAAGAAGGCTGACGCGTTGAATCGGGCACAGCGGCTCGAAGCTCGCGCGCTGGATATTGAACATATTCGCACCACGGCACTGGAGCTGGGATACACGCTCGAACAATTCCTGCTCGATAAATCCCCCGAACAAATCGCAGACATTGATCAGCTGGGCCGTCGGCTCTCCAGCCAGTCCCCGGGGCACGAGGACCTGGTTCTTGATGGTCTGGTCGAACGCGCACAGGACATTACCGCGCTTCGCCAGTCCCTGGGCCTGCATTCGGAAGAGGGTCTGACCGGAGAATTGCGCGCCGCCGTCCACAGTATCGAGACACAGCTGGAGGCGTTCGAGCCGGCGAATTCCGGGCAGGAACAGCTGGCCCAGATCCTGACGATCGAAATGCTGAGCCTGCGCCGCAGCGAGAAGGACTTCATGTTGCGCGGGCAGGAACGCTATGTGACCCGTTTCAATGGCCAGATCGACGGGTTTGTCGAGTTGATCGAAACGGCCGAGGTTATCGGCTTTCTCAGTGGCGCTCTGGACCCGGCGCAAACCTATCAGCGCGCCTTCAATGACTGGGCGGAAATGTCCCTGCGTCTCGATACGCGGGTGAGCGAATACCGGCGGCAATCTCAGATGACCCTGACCGAGCTGACCCGGCAGCAGACCCTCTTGCGTGAAGATGCGGTGGCAGCACGTCAGGAATATACGCGTGTCGCTGAGCTGACGGGGTGGGGGCTTCTGGTTATCGTGATGGGCGTGGCGGCGGCCTGTATCTGGTTCTGCGTGGCTGTGTCCCGAAGCATCCGTCACCCGCTTCGCGCCTTTGCTGCGGCCGTTCAGGATATAGGCAATGCGTCACGCATCGCTGATCTGGCGCGCTGGGAGAACAAGACCGAGACCGGGGTTCTGGCGTCGTCCCTGCGTGAATTCCATGTGCTGGAACGCGAAAAAACCGTGCATGCAGACAATGAGCGTGCGGAAGCAGAGGGCCGGCGTGCGCGTTATGACAAGGTGGAGCGCCTGATTCTAGACTTCCAGACCAGTATCGAGACCTGTCTTCACACCGTTGGTGAAGCGATTGGTCAGGTCAATGACATGGCCGCGCGGATGATGGATCTGACCGGACGCGCTCGCCAGGATGCCGACCAGGTCGCGGAGACGTCGCGCACAGCCGCCGTCAATGTTGCCGGCATGTCGTCCAACCTCTCCACCCTGTTGCTGGAAATGGATCAGATTGCCCAGGCAACCAGCCAGACCCATGACCTGTCGGGTCGGGTCCAGGGTGATGCCACCGAAGCGCGCGAGGCCACACAGGCGCTGGAGGCCGCCTCGGGCGAGATCCGCCGTGTGGTGGAGCTGATCGAGGAAATTGCCGAACACACCAATCTTCTGGCGTTGAATGCGACAATCGAGGCCTCGCGTGCGGGTGAGGCCGGCAAAGGGTTTGCGGTGGTCGCCGACGAGGTGAAAACCCTGTCCCAGCAAACCTCAACGGCCACCTTGCGGGTCCAGGATGAAATGTCCGGCCTGACCCGGCAGATCAGCCAGGTTGCCGGCATGGTCAGTCATATCAGTGGTCTCACCGCCGAGACCGGGGCGTCTGTGGGCTCCATCACGCAATCGGTGGACTCCCAGCGCCAGGCCTCCAACGAGCTGCGCGATGGTGGCGAGCTGGCCAGTCAGTCGAGCGAGCGGGCGGCAGCCGGAGCCGAGAGCCTGAAAGGCGTCGTGGCGGAATGCCAGACGGTCGCGGGTCAGTCTGACCGTATTGTGGCCAATCTGTCCGATACATCCAGCGAGCTGGAGGGAGCCGTGACCGACTTCCTCAGCACCGTGCGGGACCTCATGCGCGCGGCCTAGGGGCCTATTACGGGTGTTGAGGCCAGTCCCCTGTCACTACAACGCAAAAATGCAATGCGACCGTCGGGGCGACCAGCGGGAGGGGGGCTCCCGTGCCCTCCGGTGAGACACTGTTCATATTCATGATCAATGACGGGTTCGGATTTGTGCCGGCAAAGACACGCCCGCGTTCGAAATCCGCCAGATAACTCCCCTGTGGATCGCGCTGGTCTCCCACCTCCACGGCAACCATCAGATTGTGGAGGTGTTCATGGGTGGGAATGGACACCGTTTCAGCGCCGCCTTCACTGGCGAATGTAAACTGCATGGGGTGATTATTGATCACGGGCGTGCCATGGGACACCGGAACGCGTCCCGTTAAATCGGGCACAGCGAACTCGGTCCCGCTTGACCGGGTGCCCCACGCCCCACCGGTGAGGGCGTACAGGGACGCGTAGGTCGATGCGTTGAGATAGGTCCCGTTAGCCTCAATCATTCCGTCAGGACAGCTGGATTGAATGCTGTCGCTCAACTTGTAGGGGAGAATGACGATTTCGCCCATCAGCCGGTCGACATAGGCATCCGGTCCGTCGCGGGAGGGGAAATAGCCGTCCACACTCATACACGGTGTGAGTCGTGTATAGGGGTGCTGGACTGAAAAGGTCTGGCCAGGCGTGCCGGTTTGGGTAATGGAGCCATTGGCCATGTCGACCGTCGGTTCAGAGCCGTTGGCGAAGCGATAGGAATTGGAATAGCCGGCCAGATAGGCACCTTGCGCGGAAGACTGAGTGGCGTCACCGCTGTCGGCCATTACGGCATGCGTGTGGGTTTCCATATTTGTCGGCTCGACTGTCACGTGGCTCTGGCCGTAAGTCGTGCCGATGACGTGCGTGGTCTGAAAACCCCCGGGAAAGACGTCCATCAGATTGGGCAGTTTGAGATTATTGGTTCGCCCTTGTAGCCCCAACGGGGGCTGGAGGAGCGCGGCCAGCCCCTCGTAATCGCCCCGGGGCGGATGGCTCAGGTCGATGGTTTGTCCAACCGGCATCGTCCAGCCTGTCGGGCAGTAATTGATACCGAAATACCGGATTTCCCCGAGCACCGGATTCAGCTGTGCCTGCGCGGCCGGCGAGGACATGCTGCTTACCGCGACGGTCAGGGCGATCAGCAAGTGGCGGGAGATAGTGTGAGCCCGAAGCATAATGAGACCCCTTCTACTGGCGTTGCGGAAAAACGCCCTGCGGGACAAAGCAGAAGCGGATGTTCAGGTGGGGCTGATACAGGTCAACTGACGAGTTGTCTGTGTTGATGGGGTAGCCGGACGGCGTATAGGGTTGCATGGAGATGGTTTCATATCCCATCCCAACCAGGTTCTGCGCGTTTACAGGTGATGTATACGGCGTCGGATCAGCGGGCCGTGAGTTGGTTGGAAGCATGCCGTTTATTGGAGAGGCCTGGGAGACACCCGCGGAGGAGGCGAGCAGGACGTGGGAGTGTGCGGGAGTTCCGACAGTCTGGTAGGGCATGCCGCCATAGGCCGGGTCGCGATAGCCTTGAGCGCCGAGCGGCGTGCGGCCTCGCAAGTCAGGGATCAGTATCGTGTTGATATTGTCACCGCCAAAACGGCTGCCAATGAGCGCCGACAGCTCCATTACCTCGTTGACCTGATAATACCCACCGTCGGCTTCGACTGTTCCGAGAGGACAGTACCAGTTCGCGAACAACACGACCTGGCTCGTATAGTATCGCAAGGTCGGGCGAGGCGGGGGCTCGGGCTTGTTCGCGGTATCGTCCGTATCGATGGCTTCAGCTGGAGAGAGGGCTGAGTTTGCCTCCCCATGCGGGTGCATGGCCGCGTGGCTCTCGGATTGGGCCTGTCTTTGCGCCTGCCCTTGGGCATGCGTATGGTCATCCGAGCGGGTATCACCCGGGCCGGGATCGGTCGTGTCCTGGGCCAAAAGCACAGCGACCACGGGAAGAAACAACATCTGACGCCCCCAAACATCAATTCGTGTGGAGCGTCAAACAACAATCAAAACCTGTTCAGTTCAAGCTAAACTCGCGCGCGGTTATGATTATTCCGGCGCTTGCCCGGCGGGGATGAGCCGCCGGGCACCCCTGAGCGCAGGGGGGAGCCGGAACAGGGACAAGTGTCCCGGCGCTCTGGCGGCACCTATCCCTCAGTTCGGCGCAGCCAGTCCTGGATCGCCCGGCCAATGGCAACGGGCTGGTCTTCCTGGATGAAGTGCAGGCCCTGGCCCACAAAACCGGTTTCCAGTCCGGGTATGGTCTCGACATACCAGTCGACGGCCTGGCGCGGCACGATCACGCCGGGATCCGCGTAGAGCAGCAGAACCGGCTTGTCGATTTCACCCATATAGACGGCGATGTCATTGAGACGGTCGACGGTCGTGGCCGGCGTACCGGCAATGGGAACCTCACGGGGCCAGGCGAGTGTCGGCCAGCGATCCTCTTCCTGTAGAAAGGGTGCCCGATAGGCCTCCATGGCGGTCTCGCTGAGCGGTCGATTGATTAGCATCGGCAGAACCTGCTCCACGAACATGTTCTGGCCGATCACGTTCTGCTCGCCAAGAACCGGATCCTTGAACATGCGGAACATACCGCCCATTTCCGGCCCCATGGCGTCGAAACTGGGTTGGGGGAAGGTGGGCGGCAGCACACCCTCCATGAAGGCAATCCCGGTCACACGATCGGGATGGCGCAGGGTATAATCCCAGGCCAGGGCGGCGCCCCAGTCATGTCCCACGACCGTGAATTCTTCCAGTCCGAGGGCTTCGACAAAGGCGGCCAGGTACAGCGCGTGATCGGTGAAGGAATAGTCCAGATCGGGCTTGCCAGATTGACCCATGCCGATGAGGTCGACCGCGATCACGCGTCTGTCCTCACCCACGATGGGCAGGATATTGCGCCAGAGATAGGCCGAGGTCGGATTGCCGTGAATGAACAGGACCGGATCACCCTCTCCCATCTCAAGATAGGTCATGGTTGAGCCCAGAACCGGCACGGATTGATACTCCAGATGTAGCACATCATCGATGGCCGGGGCAGGCAGGCGCGGTGCCGGGGTGTCGGACGTGTCCTGGGCGACCGCGAGGCCTCCCAGGCTCAAAGCGGCCAGGGCCGCTGTCAGAAGACGTGACATGGATCGAGACTATTCGGGCGTCGCGAAGACATTGATGTCCATATCGGCCGCTTCTTCGCGCAAGGCGATCAGGGCCTGATAGTCATCGGATGCGTACCAGTCGGACACGGCCTGGGCATCGGGGAACTGAACCACGGCGGTGACGGGTTTTGCCGCTGCTCCGGTCAGGGTTTCGACCAGGCCGCCGCGGGCGAGCAGGGTGCCACCAAAAGCGGCGAAGGTCGGGCCGGATTTGGCAGCATATTCCTTCATTTTTTCGGGGTTCTTGACGGAAACAGTCGCAACAAAAAATGCAGGCATGATGGAGCTCCTTGAGGGGGTGTTAGTTGGAACGGTTGATGTCGTCGAGCGCGCGAAGAATGGCCTCGGGCTCGGCGCGTTTGCGGTAGTTGTTGGGGATGAAGGCCCAGGCGATCTGACCGTCCGGCGTGAGGATATAGGTGGCCGGATCGGCCACGGCCCAGCCGCCTTCGCCATTGATGGCTTCCAGATCCAGCCCGAAGCCGGAAATCACGTCCTTATGGCTGTCAGGCATGTCGAAAACCAGACCAAACTGGCGCGCAACCGTGTTGCCGGCATCGTGCAGGACGTCGAACTCAACCTTGGCAGCCGTATCGTCGATGACGCCGTCCGGGAGGTCGCTGGCCAGCAGGTCGTCGATCGCGTTCGGCGTTTCCGGCGTAATGGCTACCAGCTGAGCGCCGCGGGTGCGAAACGCATCGAGATGATCCTGATAGGCCCGTAATTGCAGATTGCAGTAGGGGCACCAGGCACCGCGATAGAAAGTGAGGATGACGAGACCGTCAGCCAGGTAGGATTTCAGCGTCTTGGTTTCACCGCTGCGGTCCTTGAGGGCAAAATCCGGTGCGGACTGGCCAGCGGACCGTGCGCCTTCTACGATTGAGAGTGCGCTGATTTCGCCAGCTCCGATTTCGATCTTGGCCGTAATATCGGCCGGAAGCGCGTCGCGTAATTGCTCGATTGTGTCACGTATGGATTGGTTCAATGTCATGAATCTGTTTCCCTTGCACCGAATTGTGCGAGGGTGTACAAAACACGAAATCGCTCATTTGTACATGGGTGAACAAATGAAATCTGACCGCCCGGACTTCACGCTTTTGTGAGCGCGCCAGGCGAGGAGACACGGAATGGGACGACCGGCAAAATTCGATCGTGACGAGGCGGTTCAGATCGCCCTCGACGCGTTCTGGAGCGATGGATATGAGGCCAGTTCGGTCAAGGCGCTCTCGGAAAAAATGGGCATGACCCGGTCGAGCTTCTACAATGCGTTCGGGACACGCGAAGCTTTGTTTCGCGAGACTTTGCGATTCTACACGCAGCGGTCTCCGGACCGCACGCTCGATGAGGTTGATTTTGACGATACGAGCTGGTCCGTCCGCGAACTCATCACACGGGTCTTCGCCAGTATCGTGCATGTGCGCGGTCAGGAACCGGACGGTCGGGGGTGTATGATCGTCAATGCGATCACCGAACTGGCAGATAAGCCGGATCACGAGATCGGGCGTCTGGTCTGCGAGTTTATTCAGGGATCAACCCAGCGGTTTCAAACCCTGCTGGAGTGGGGCGTGGACCGCGGCGAGCTTCCGCCCGATTATCCGGTGCGAGCTAGTGCGCTGGCTCTCCAGAACCTGATGGTGGGCATGAATGTCATGGCCAAGGTCGATCGCACCGAAGCTGGATTGCGTCAGATCTCGGACATCACCCTGAAAGGTCTGGGATTGTATCAATCACCAGCCCCGGCGCACTAGTCGCTCAGGCGGGGGTCCAGTTCCGAATATCCGCACCAGGGCGCGCGCGTTCCACGGGCTGTTCCTTGGCTGTTCCGACATAGATGAAGCCCGCGACCCGTTCACCCGCTTGTAGACCCAGGGCGTGTTTGGCGGCTTGGTCAAACGCGTACCATTCGGTCAGCCATTGGGCGGCATATCCCAGGGCAGACGCGCCAATCAACAGGTTCTGGCAGACCGCACCGGCGGACAATTCCTGTTCCCAGACGGGCACTTTGTGTCGCTCATCGACCCGGGAAATCACGGCAATGACCAGGGGCGCACGGTTGAACCGGTTGGCCTCGAATGCCACCTGTTCGTCCGTGGCCTCCGGGTTCTGGGACCGGAAGATCCTGGCAAGTTCGGAGCCGAACCGGGTCCGTGTCTCGCCTTCAAAGATCACGAATCGCCAGGGCGCCAGCTTGCCGTGATCGGGGACGCGCGCACCGATTTGAAGCAGAAGATCGCGTTCGTCCGCGGTTGGCCCTGGGTCGGTCATACCAATCGCAGCGGTCGATCGGCGGTGTGTCAAAAGGGTTAGCGTATCCTCGGATTTGTGAGACGCTTCAAGCCGTTCGCCGAATTCGGGTCGTCGGGTGAATGTGGAGTTGTCCATGGTGTACGCTTCTCGCCCTTGGGGATTGTGTCTTTGACGTTTGTATGACGGCCTCGTTATATGGGTAGGGGGATGCCTTGGAAACGGGGCTGCTGTCGGAGTAGATAAAAGAATGACCGCACGAGTCGCTATCGAGGAGACCAGTCCGGCGGATCGCCGTCGACGCAAGGTCCGTGAAGCCATCATTGATGCCGCAGAAGCCATCTTTTCGAAAGAGGGGGAGGGCGGAATTTCTATGCGGCGCCTGGCTGAAGCAATCGATTACTCGCCTGCGGCCATCTATAAATATTTTTCGTCCAAGGATGATCTGTTCACATCCATCCGGGAATTATTCTTCGAACGTCTGATGAACCGGATCGGCGAAGCGATGGATGAAGGCGGGGAAGTGCGTGTCCTCACCTCGCGCTGCATGCGGGCCTATATGGAAACCGGCATGGAAGAGCCCAATCACTACCGGATGGCGTTCGGGGCTCCGCATCTGGAAGAACACCAGCACAGTCTTGAAAACGAGAAGGCCGCCTATGATGCGGAACAGGCTCTGGTGGGCATGATTGACCAGGGCATGCAGGAAGGCCTGTTCCGCCAAGTCGATCCGCGCGTCGCGTCAAAAAGCGTCTGGGCCAGCCTGCATGGCCTGACCATGCTTCTGGTATCGCTTGATGATTTCCCCAATGGCATGCCCGGTTCAGAACATGTGACCCGCGATCAGGTGCTGGATTTTCATACCGAGATGATCATTCGCGGACTGGCCGTCTGATCTGATCCGGTGACGTATGCGTAAAGTCTTCGCATGCGGGATATACAGATATTTGTGAACGCCGTTCACTTCTCAAACGCCATTCGTGGGGCTATATTGCGCATCAGTCTGAAGAAGGGTGCGCGTCATGTCCGCATTGACGAAACGTTTTGGTGCCGGGGCAACGGTCGGGTTCGCGGCTGTTGCCTTGTCTGTCATGGTTTTTGGCATCACGTCACTGCGTGCTGATGCCACAGCTCAGCGTGCTGGTCCTGCGCCCCTGCCTGTTCCGGTGATTTCCGTCGAACAGGCCGGCGATGCGGTCACCGCGGAATTTTTCCCGGGCATTATCGCCGCCCGGCGTAACAGTGCTCTCGGGTTCGAGCGCGGCGGACGGATTGACGACATCGCTGTGGATGTCGGTGACCGGGTCGAGGTCGGTGATCTCCTGGCCCGTCTGGATACCCGGGCTCTGGAAGCCCAGATCGCTGCCGCTGATGCACAGACCGCCGAGGCGGGCGCACAGGTGGCCCTGGCCCGCGAGACCGAGGACCGTCAAGGACGTCTTCTGGAACAGGGCCATATCTCCCAACAGCGCTTTGACGAGCTGAGCACATCAACCATGGCTGCCGCTGCGCGTCGTGATGCAGCGGATGCCGCAGCCGATGCTCTGCGTGTACAGCTGGACCTGTCGGTCATCACTGCCCCGTTTAGCGGTGTCATCACCGCCCGCCATATGGATGAAGGCGCTGTGGCCTCCCCGGGACTGCCCATTCTTGACATCATCGAAAACACGGCGCTGGAGATCCGGGTGGGTTTGCCGTTGAACGTTGCGGACACACTTGAACCGGGCCGGATTTACACATTTGACGCCGAAGGTTCACGCGTGGAGGCGCGTCTGCGAGCGTCGACCGGGGTTGTTGATCGCCAGACTCGCACGGTCGCCGCTGTGTTTGATCTTGTGGATCCGGCCTCGGCCGCACCGGGTGAAGTGGCGCGACTGGCAATTGAGACGGAGATCTCCTCCGATGGGTTCTGGGTGCCCACCACTGCACTGGCAGAGGGTCGGCGCGGATTGTGGACCGTTTACGCACTAGTCGAACAGGACGGCGCCCATGTGCTGGAACCGCGCGTTGTTGAAACAATCCGGATCGAGGCCGAACGGGTCTATGTTCGCGGCGCGGTCGCTCATGGTGAACTCCTGCTGGCATCAGGCCTCCAGCGCGTCACGCCGGGCCAGCGTGTTCAACCTGCGCAACAGACCGCTGGTCTGAGCACCGGGGGCTGATCACATGAGCACGCTGTTTTATCGCTATTCGCGCCTGACCCTCCTGTCGGTCTTCCTGCTGGTGGCAGCGGGCATGGGCGCCTTCATGACACTGGGTCGCCAGGAAGATCCGTCGCTGACCGAGCGTTTCGGCCTGGTCGTGACGGCCTTTCCCGGCGCGTCTGCCGAACGAGTTGAGGCGCTGATCACCGAACCGCTTGAGAATACGATCCACGAACTGGCCGAGATTAATCAGACCAGTTCCAGCTCCCGTTCGGGTGTGTCGGTGATCTCGCTGCAGATCCGCGAGGACCTGAACCCGACCCAGGTGGACCAGGCCTGGACGAAGATCCGTGAACAGGTCGAGAGCGTGCGTCCCTTCCTGCCGCCCGGGGCCTCAGCTCCGGATGTGCAGCGTCAATATCTGGGCGCCGCCACGATGATTGTCGGTCTCAGCTGGGGTGAGGCGGGGCGTGAGAACCCGGCCATCCTCACCCGTCTGGCGCGCGATCTGGAAAACGAATTGCGCAATCTCTCCGGGACCGATGAAACCGAGGTCTTTGGCGATGTTGAGGAAGAAGTCCGTGTTGTTGCCGATCCCGATACCCTGGCCTCGCTCGGTCTGACGGTCTCTGACATGGCGGCGTTGATCGCCCGGGCCGATGCCAAGGCTCCAGCGGGCGAATTGCGCTCCTCAACCACCGATCTCAATGTCGAGATTGCCGGTGAACTCGACAGTCTGGACCGGATCCGCTCCATCGCGCTGGCCGAGGATGGCAGTGGCGCCTTTGTGCGGGTGGGCGACGTCGCGGATGTGATCAAGGCGGCGCGTGACCCCGCCGACAGCCTGGGGACGTATAACGGGCGCCGCACGGTCTTTGTCGCCGCCTATCTCCAGCCCGAATTGCGTGTCGACCAATGGGCCGAGCGGGCCGATGCCGTTGTTGCTGAGTTTGCGGCCAGCGTTCCGGGCATCGAGGTCATTCCGGTGTTCCGACAGGTCGAGTATGTGGAAAAACGCCTCAACGGCCTTGCGGGCAATCTCGCCTTTTCAGCGTTGATCGTGTTTGCGGTCCTGTTCTTCATGATGGGGTGGCGCGCGGCCTTGATTGTCGGCTCGGCGCTGCCGCTGACGGTCCTCGCGGTTTTAATCCTGATCAGCATCTATGACGAACCCCTGCACCAGATGTCGGTGACAGGTCTGGTCGTGGCCCTGGGGCTGTTGATCGATAATGCCATTGTGGTGGTGGATGAGTTCCGCCTGATGCGCCACAAGGGATTGGGCATTGTCGAAGCGCTGGACAAATCCATCCGGCACTTGTTCGCCCCCCTTCTGGCCTCCACCCTGACCACGGTCTTTGCGTTCGCGCCCATCGCACTGATGCCCGGCGCATCGGGTGAGTTTATCTCGATGATCGGTATTTCCGTGATTTTCGCGGTCGTGTCCTCCTTCCTGCTGGCCATGACCGTTGTGGCTGCTTTTGCCGCCTGGTTCGACGACGAGACGGCGCTGGAAGGTCCCAAACGCTTCTGGAGACAGGGGCTGGGAGCCGGTCCGTTCTCCGGACTGTATCGCGATATGCTCAACGCCATCACTGCGCGGCCCTGGACGGGGCTGGTCGCGGGGTGTCTTTTGCCGATTGCGGGTTTTGTCGCGGCCTCAACACTGCCGATGCAGTTTTTCCCGGCGACCGATCGCGACATGTTCCAGCTGGAACTGGAATTGCCGTCTTCGGCCTCGATTGAGGAAACCCTGCGTCAGACCGAGCGCGCACGGGCGATTATCGAGAGTTATGAGGGCGTGGAATCGGTCGGCTGGGTGATTGGTGAGAGCGCACCGCGGACCTATTACAATGTGGTGTCGAACAAGTCGGGCGTGCCCAATTATGCGGCTGGTTTTGTCCGCACGGACTCACCTGCCACGACAGCGCGTATCCTGCCGGAGCTGCAGGCCCGGCTGCTGGTCGATTTCCCCGAGGCCCGCTTCCTTGCCTTGCCTTTTGAGCAGGGGCCGCCCGTGCCAGCGCCTATCGAACTCGTCCTGGTGGGGCCGGAACTGGACGAGCTGGACCGGCTGGGCGACGAGATTCGCGCCGTGCTGAGCCAGACCCCGACGATCACTCACACCATGGCCCTCCTGGAAACCGGTGAACCGGTCGCGCGTATCATGGCGGACGAGGCGGCGGCCGAGATGGCCGGTCTGCGCCTGGGCGATCTGGCGGATCGTCTGCGCGGCGATCTGGATGGTGTGACGGGTGGCAGTGTTCTGGAAGGTCTGGAAGAATTGCCAATCCGGGTGATCGCCGAGGATGGTCGCCGCTCCAGTGTTGCGGCGGTTTCGTCTGCGCCACTGCCCCTGCGCGGCGGAACAGAACTGGCCTCGCCTGTCTCCGCTCTGGGATCCGTGACCCTGGCCCCGCAGATTGCCTCCATCCCCCATGAGGACGGTCGCCGGGTCAATACGATCTATGGCTATCTCGAACCCTTTACCCTGCCGGCCCCTGCGCTGGAGCAGTTCTTCCAGGCCCTTGAGGTCGCCGATATCCAATTGCCGCCGGGCTATGAGCTGCAGATTGGCGGGGAGGCGGCCGAGCGCGGTGACGCGATGGCCGACCTGTTCTCCACGGCCCTGCCGCTGATGATCCTGATGATCGGTTCGGTCGTTCTGGCCTTCAACTCCTTCCGATATGCCGGGGTGATTTTTGTGGTGGCCTTCCTGTCGGTCGGCCTGGCGATGTTTGGCGTCTGGTTGTTCGGGACGCCCATGGGGTTCAATGCCATTGTCGGTTCGATGGGCTTGATGGGGCTGTCGATCAATGGCTCGATCGTGGTGCTGTCGGCGCTGAAGGCCAATCCGGCTGCCGTACGTCTCGAAGCGGACGCTGTCCAGGAGACGGTGACGGATGCGACCCGACATATCATCTCCACCACGCTGACCACGATCGGCGGTTTCATGCCGTTATTGATGTCCGGGGACAGTTTCTGGCTGCCCTTCGCCTCGGCCATGGTCGGAGGGGTGGCCGGGTCTGCGATCCTCGCCCTGGTGTTTGCGCCGGCCGCCTTTGTGGCCCTGGTGCGGGTGTCGGCACGGCGCGGACAGATCGCCCAGAAGCTCGCGGAGCGCAGTGCGCGGCGGAAAAACTTGTCCATCCCTGCCGAATAGGCCAGACAGCCCGCCGGTATCGCAGGAGGGCGAGGTATGAATGAGCGACGCGGGCCATGGACGGTGACGGGCAAGCGGACCGTCTATGACACGCCCTGGATGCAGATCACCGACCATGACGTGATCCGGCCCGACGGGGCGCCGGGCGTATATGGCGTCATGTCGCCGAAGAACTGGGCTCTGGCCATTTTGCCCGTTCACGCGGATGGCACGGTCACGCTTGTCGGGCAGCATCGCTTCGCGACCGATCACTATAGCTGGGAGGTCCCGGAAGGCGGCGGCCCAAAGGACGAGACCCCGCTCGACGGTGCCCGGCGCGAGCTGAAAGAGGAGACGGGGCTCACGGCCCGGTCCTGGCAGGAAATCTTTCGGATGGATCTCTCCAACTCGATCACCGACGAGCATGCCTACGGGTTTCTGGCCATGGATCTGACGCAGGGAGAGGCCGAACCGGAGGGTACGGAAGTGCTTTCACTTCGTCGTGTCCCCTTCATGTCAGCCTTGCAGGCGGCGATGAGCGGGCAGATAAAGGACGCACTGACCATTACAATTCTTCTGCGTACTTACTACATGGCGCGGGAAGGGGAGCTATCCCCCACTATTGCTCAGGTTTTGCTGGGCCAGGACTGAAGGGATGAGTTGATGAGCGCGAGCACACAGAACACGGCAATCGAAGCCCGGTCGGGCGTGGATGCGGTCTGGGCCCGGCTGCGTGTGGCCGCGGCGGCCGCAGCGGCTGAAGAGCCCATCCTGGCCAGTTTCCTCAATGCCGCCATCCTGCGCCACTCCAAGTTCAAGACTGCGCTGGCCTATCGCCTGGCCGCCAAGCTGGCGGATGCCCAGCTGGACACCATGCTCGCCCACGACGTGGCGATCGAGGCGCTCAATAGCGATCCGAAGATCGTGGAGCGCGCGGCCGCGGACATGACCGCTATTGACGAGCGCGATCCGGCAAGCCTGTCGCTGTTGCAGCCTTTCCTCTATTTTAAAGGGTTTCACGCCCTGCAGAGCCATCGTGTCAGTCACTGGCTGTGGAATGAAGGTCGTCAAAATCTGGCGTTTCACCTGCAAAGCCGTGTCGCGGAACGCTTCGGACTCGATATCCACCCGGCCGCCCGTATCGGGCAAGGGGTGATGATTGATCATGCGACGTCCGTGGTGATCGGTGAAACGGCCGTCGTGGGTGATGATTGCTCCATCCTGCACGAGGTCACGCTGGGCGGAACCGGTGCGGCGCATGAAGACCGCCATCCCAAGATTGGCAAAGGCGTGATGATCGGCGCGGGCGCGCGTGTTCTGGGCAATATCACGGTCGGTGACGGTGCCCGCATCGCCGCCGGTTCGGTCGTACTCAAGGAAGTGCCGCCCAATTGCACCGTGGCAGGTGTGCCGGCGAAGATCGTCGGTGATTGCTGCCCGGAACCCGCTCGCTCCATGGACCAGATCCTGCCGGATCAGGCCTGAGTTAGCGCAGGCGGATCGCTCCATACACGATTGATGCACACTTCATGACAGGCTTGGTCTGGACGGAGTGCGGTTGCATGCGTTTATTAGGGCTCATACGAATCCCCTGACCTGCCGGAGAATTCCCTTGGACAAGAATATTACCGCCATCGAGGAAGCCAAACTGCAAAGCTTCCTGTCCTCCAAGCTGAACCCTGAACTGGTTGTGCAGCGCCGGAACCGTCCGGACGAGTGCGCCGAGATCTATATCGGCGATGAATGCATGGGCGTGGTGTCCAAGATCATCGATGAGGGTGAAACCTCCTTCTCGTTCGAGATCACCATTCTCGACATCGATCTGGAAGACCTTTGACATCTGCCTCGCCTGTCCTGTCGCTAAGCCAGGTTTGCAAAACCTATGACGGCGGCGTGGATGCGGTTCGCGGGGTCGACCTGGATGTCTATCCGGGCGAGCTGGTGGCCCTGACAGGCGAATCCGGGTGTGGCAAGACCACGACCCTGAAAATGATCAACCGCCTGGAGGATGCTTCGGGCGGTTCCATTTTGTATGAAGACCAGCCGGTGGAGACGATGGACCCCGTCTTGCTGCGCCGGGCCATGGGCTGGGTGATGCAGGGCGATGGCCTGTTCCCCCATATTTCGGTGGCGCGCAATATCTCGATTGTTCCGCGTCTCCTGCGCTGGGAGCGTGACCGTATTGCCCGCCGTGTTGATGCCCTTCTGGAGATGGTGCGTCTCGATCCCGGCATTTATCGTGATCGAATGCCCTCGGAACTGTCCGGCGGACAGCGTCAGCGTGTCGGTTTTGCCCGCGCGCTTGCGGGAGAGCCGGATGTTCTGTTGATGGACGAGCCGTTCAGTGCTCTCGATCCGGTCAATCGCGACCTGCTGCAGCAGGAATTCTGCGAACTCCAGGCCCGACTGGGTTTTGCCGCCGTGATGGTCACTCACGACATGGCCGAGGCCCTGATCATGGCCGACCGGATTGCGGTGATGAAAGAGGGCGAGATCCTGCAAATCGGCAAGCCGCGGGAATTACTGGACAACCCGGCTCATGACCACGTGTCCGAACTGCTCGAGACCCCGCGTCGGCAAATGCGCCGGATCCGGGAGCTGGACCTGTGAACGCCAATCTCGCCGAACGCTGGGCCGAATTGCCCGATTATCTCGCCGGACATCTCTTATTGTCGGTTGCCGCCATCGCGGTTGGACTGGCCCTGGCCCTGCCACTGGGTGTGTATGCAGCACGCAGACCCGTCTTGTCGGGCTGGGTCCTCTTTATCGCCGGACTGATCCAGACCATACCGGGCCTGGCCTTGCTCGCCCTGATGGTGCCTTTGCTGGGCGGCACGATCGGGTATCAACCTGCGTTTCTGGCCCTGATGCTTTACGCCATCCTGCCGATCCTGAGAAATACGATTGTCGGCTTGCAAGGTGTTGATCCGGTGGTGCGCGAGGCAGCCCGCGGGCTGGGCATGACGCATCGTCAACGCTTGTGGCAGGTCGATATTCCCCTGGCGCTGCCGGTGATTGTCGCGGGTTTGCGCACGTCTCTGGTCTGGGTTGTCGGCGCTGCGACGCTGGCCACTCCGGTCGGGGCTCCCAGCCTGGGTAATTACATTTTCGCCGGGCTTCAGACCCGCAACTGGCTGTCGGTCATTTTCGGCTGCGTGTTTGCCGCCGGATTGGCCATTGGTCTGGACCAGATGGCGCGATTGCTGGAGATCTCCGCGCGGGATCGACGCCGTGATCTGGCTGTCGGGGTGTCGGTTGTGTTCGCCCTGTGCCTGGCCCTGGCGCTGACACCCAGCCTGGTGCGAAGCGCTGATTTCGAGAACCGCTCGAGCGAGGTCGAAGCGCTCTATGCCACACAGGCCGGGCTGGATGGTCGAACTGTGGTGGTGGGTGCCAAGGCCTTTTCCGAACAATACATTCTCGCGGATCTGATGCAGCGCCGACTGGAAACGGCCGGGGCACGTGTGGAGCGCCGGGACAATCTGGGTTCAGCCATTGTGTTTGATGCGCTGCGCAATAACGAGATCGATGTCTATATCGACTATACCGGCACGATCTGGGCGACGGTGATGAACCGATCGGAGCCCGTGGATCGTTATGTCATGCATGCCGAAATGACCGGCTGGCTCCAGCAGGAAACCGGCATTATCGTTCTGGGACGACTGGGGTTTGAAAACGCCTATGGTTTTGCCATGCGCCGGGACCAGGCCGAGGCCCTGGGCGTATCCAGCTTGGCCCACTTGGCACCTCTTGCCGGGGATCTGGAAGTGGGGGGTGATGCGGAAGTCTTTGCCCGTCGCGAGTGGACCGAGACGCGTGATCGTTACGGTCTGAATGCCATGTCGACCCGGTCCATGGATGCCGCGTTCATGTATGGTGCCGTGCGCGATGGTCAGGTCGACCTTATCTCCGCCTATACCACGGATGGTCGGATCGCCGCCTTTGACCTTGTTGTGCTGGACGATCCCCTGGCGGTCTTGCCGCCCTATGATGCGGTCATCCTGCTGTCGCCCGAAGCGGCCGCAACGCCCGGCTTGGCGGATTCGTTGTCCGGTCTTGTTGGAGCGATCGATGGCGATCTGATGCGTGAAGCCAATCGCCGGGCCGATCTGGATCAGGAGACCTCTGGCGAGGTCGCGCGCTGGCTGGACGAGACACTGAACAGCCGCCGATGAAGAGTGACTGCGTGCAATGAGCGAACGTCTGGACACCGAGGCTTGGGTCAGCCGGGCCTGCGACATCATGAATGCCGACCTGCCCCAGGGCGCAACGCGCATCAATGGCGACACGCCCATCAATCAGACCTATGTCCGTCAGGTTGCCGACCTTGAGAGCCTGCTGGAACGCATTGATCCGGAAGCTTCGGTCGACAAGGATTTTTTTCCGGCGCTTGCGCATATGAAGCCTTCTGAAGGCTGGCCACTGGACTTCATCCTGGGCGGCGGTGCGGCCTTTGCGGTGGCTGTCTTTGTGCCCAACTGGCTCGGTCTGACACATCTCTTCCTCTGGGCGGTGATCGCTGCGGCAATCTTTGTCCATTATTCGATCGTGCAGCAGCGCAAGGCCCGTGCGAAACATTACATTCGCAAGCTGGGGCTTGATCCCACCAAGGAATATGTGCTCACTCTCCGCATGCTGGCGCAGTACAGGCTTGGCAACCAAACGGTGCATTGATCTGACGCTGTCCGGCATTGATGATCTGTCAGAGGCCCCGCACCTTGCGGAGCGCTTTTGCATCATGCCGGGGATGACATGCAAAATTTGTCGAATGATGCCTGGGTGAACCGGGCCGTGACCTTGCTGGAAACACGTGGGTTTGTGCCTGAAAACGGCGAACGTCTTCGCCCCGAAATGGCGCTGAACCGGGCGTGCGGGTATGACCGCCGGCGTTTCTCCGACGTCGTTGACTGGATTGACCCTGAGCGACTGGTCGATTTTGCGCGGATTCAGGGGCCCTATTTTCGCGATGGCCGCGCGGGCGCAGGCCGCAGAAGGTCGGGCTTCGCATTGGGCCCGTTTGTCGTTTTAGCCTTTGCGCTGGTGATGCTTTTGTCATTGCAGAGCGGGCTTGGCGATTGGCTGGAGGGGGGGGCGGCCAGTCCGATGTTCTGGCTGGTGATGCTGGGCCTTCTCGCGCTGGGCTGGACCTTTCGAGGCCGCCGTAACAACTCAACCCTGTTGCCATTGACCCTGAGGGAGCTGGCCGCCATGCGGTCCACACCCTCTGCATCTGTGTCGGGACCAAGAAAAAGCCCGGCATGAGACATGCCGGGCGAGTTTGCCTGAGTGGCAGTGGTGTTGATCGGATCAGCGATACCCGCCGACGCCACCATCGAGCATGAGCGTCATCTGGGTGCTGGAAGAGTGTTCACGCGCGACTTCGCGGCGCACGGTTTCGGTGTAGCGCTCCTCGCGGCGGATGAAGATGAGTTTGACCCCCGGGCCGTGCATGCGCAGCAAGGAGCGTTCATTACAATTGCGGCGCGGTTCCTGGGTGACGCAGTTGAGCGTGCCACCAGGCACGTGACGCAGGGCTTCACCTTTGCGGCACATCAGGGTCGGGGCATTTTCCCAGCGATCGGCTCCGTCCTGGCGCCAACCAACTGTGACCTGCATCGCCGTGCCGGCCATACAGCGAAAGATCTCGCCCTCATAAATGGCATCGACACGCTCATCCGGTGTCGGGCGGGATGCCGGGTGCGGCGTGCCCCGGTCGTCCACGCACACGGCGCGGACAACCCGCCATTCCTCGATCATGCGCGAGCGTTCTTCTTCGACCAGCTCATACGCGCTCTCGTGCTCGACACCGACAACATTCAGGCCGGTAATGGCGGTGGCCGCGGGCGGCGACATCATCGGATAGTAGGATGAATTGATGACGGTGAGGGCGCTGGCCGATGCCGAGGCGTTCGCATTGGCATTGGCGACCGCATTCACATTGGCCGTGATATTGGTGTTAACCGAGACGTTGGAATGGACGTTCACGCCGACATTCACGGTTGGACCGTGAATATTGATGTTCGGCACATTCACGGTGTGACCGCCACCATGGCCGCAGCCACCGCAGTTGGGCGGTCCGCCATGACCCCCGCCGCCGCCATGACCTCCACCACCGCCGCCACCGCCTCCACCGGCCAGGGCTGGGGCAGCAGCAGTTAGGGTCAGCGATGTCAGGGCCACACTCAGAACGTGCCGGGCTGATACGCGCATGGCGATTCTCCTCAGTTTCACACCGGGTGCTGCAATGCGCGGGCCAGTTTTGATTTTTGCCCGTCATCCGGGGCGGCTCACGCCCGAAACAGGAGAACGCTTTGCCATTTCTCGCTTTTCAGGAGTATGGCCCCGATCTTGAAAACCTTTTGGTCATGGATTGAACCGGGAGCGCCTTGGGGCGTGCAGTGTTTCGATCCGGCTTGATTGTTTTGGACTGTATCAATGAGACACGCACACACACAGGCGCTTCATGCCTACTGGCTGTCACGCCGCAATTCGGGGACGACACCCTTGCGTTCCGCGATCGCGCCGCAGGAGCTCTCGGATTTTCTGGGCCATGTTTTCATTTTGAGACGTATGGACCGGGATCATCACGTGTTCCGGCTGGCCGGGACCCAGTTGTGTGATCTGTTTCAAAGAGAGTTTCGCGACCAGAATTTCCTGAGCCTGTGGCGCGGATATGATCGCAACCACATGCAGGCTCTACTCGATTCGGTGCTCGCTGGTGGGTCTCCTGCCTATGCCCGTATTGCGGCTCATACCCTGGAAATGCAGGCTCTGCCGCTGGAATTAGCGCTCTTTCCTCTGCGGGGGGCGGAGGGATCGGTCGACCGGACACTGGGTCTGCTTCAGCCTTTGCACGCCAGTGATGACCTGGGCGGGCGTCCGCTCGTCCGCCTTCGGTTGAAGGATATCACCCCCCCTGTCCTGACCTCCGGGCCGTTCGCTGCCCTTAACGGGGAACGACACCCTTACGATGAGGGACTGACGGGACACGCGTGATCTGAAAGCGCTCGTTAATACCTCGGGAGTATTTTCACACTCTTGCGGAGGTATGTGATGCTGGATGAACCCGGCCGACTGGATCGCAGGAAAATCAAGATCGCGGCTCGCGGCGCGGATGAGCGTCGTCGTCACGCCCGCTTGCCCTTGCGACTGCATGGTCGTTTCTGGACAGAGGCCCTGGGTGAGCACGCCTGTGCCCTTCTGGACATATCTCCGGGTGGTGCCCGCATCGCTTGTCGCGTCACTCCCTCTGCTGACGAGCGTGTTGTCATGATGATTCCCTCCATCGGGCGCATCGAGGGCAAGGTCGTGCGTGCGGCTGGGCAGGAATTCTCGCTGCGTTTCAGTGCACCTGCCCGAAAACGGGACAAGCTCGCCGATGCCATTACCTGGCGCTATAACAAGGACCGTCTCGGTCTGGATGAAGATCGGGTCGCACCTCGTAAACCCGGTCGGGGTCGCGCCCGAATCATTCTGGAAGATGGCGTGGTGATTCAGGCGAATGTCATTGATGTGTCCGTTTCTGGGGCAGCTTTCGAGTGTTTAGAGCGCCCAAGGCCCGGTGAGGTTGTTAAAGTGGGTGAAATGACAGGCCGTGTGGCTCGCATTCTGGACAATGGTTTCGCAGTCATGTTCGATCCCCCCCGTGCCCAAGAAAGCGGCGATCAGGCTGCCTGAGTCGAAAATTGTTCGAAAAACGTCGCTTTTTACGTGTACGCAGTGTGTCGGCCCGATTCTTGCCGTATCGGGGTGATAGCGTCAGTTGTGTGTTGAAGCGAGAGAGATCACCCAATGCCTCGCGATGATGGAATCACTATGGCCTGGTTCGTAAAAGTCGAAGGTCGGGTATATGGCCCATATACTCCGGCTCAAATGCGGTCCTTCGTTAGCGAAGGGCGCATTGCGGCTCATTCCCAGGTGTCGACAAAACGGGATTCGGATTGGGGTGAGGCCTCTGACCAGGCTGAAATCCGTGCCTGGCTTGAGGAAAGCCGCAAGGGCCCTGAGCCGGAGAAGCGTGTCACGCCGGGCGCTCGGCCGGCCAATTTCGTGATTATCAGCGAAATCCGATCTGATAATGGTCCGGAATTCGAAACGGCCCTGCGCGCCTATGGCGATCTGGAGCCGGTGACCCACGGTGTCTGGCTGCTGCGCGGCCCCACCACGTCTGCAGTCTTGCGCAATGAGCTCAGCCACATGCTCGAGCGTGATGATCGCCTTCTGGTGATCGATGCCTCCCATGACCGGGCAGCCTGGTTCAATCTGGGGCGCGATGCGGACCAGAATATCCGCGAATTGTGGAGCCGGGCGGACTGATCCGCCCGAGCTGGGACTGACGGACTGAAGCGCGATGGGCGGCAGCTCCGGCCTCAGGGTGTCTCGATCGGGGTCAGTTCCGATTTATGCTTCTGCCAGTTCTCGACATAATGATCGGCCGAGGCTTTGAGGATCACAGCCATGTCCTCGTCCAGTTGCCGGATCACCTTGCCCGGCGCACCCACGACCAGTGAATTGTCGGGAATCTCCTTGCCTTCGGGGATCAATGCGTGGGCTCCGATCAGGCAATTGCGGCCGATTTTGGCACCATTGAGCACCGTCGCGCCAATGCCGATCAGCGAATAATCTCCAATCGTGCAGCCATGCAGCATGGCCTTGTGGCCAATCGTGACACCCCGGCCGATGGTCAGGGGGAAGCCGATATCTGTGTGGAGCACGGCACCGTCCTGGACATTGGCATCTTCACCGATCTCGATCGGGTCGTTATCTCCGCGCACAACAGCACCATACCAGACGCTGGAGTTACGTTTCAAAATGACATTCCCCATCACCATGGCGCCCGGGGCAACCCAGAATTCGCCGGTTTCGGGCCATTGCGGGGCAGAATCGCCCAAAGCATAGACAGTCATTTATTATCTCCCCGGAAAATACGTGAATTATTCAAGACAACTGGATTCAGACTCTCTCAACCACGCTACACTGACACTGTCCACACGATTCGAGCGCAAGCTTGAGTCGGTCCGGTTCTCGAACGGAGGCAGACGACGCTGATGTCGTGTTTGCATCATAGTCCACCCCAGGCGGTCCCTTCAGGACCCGGGGCGTTCGAGTCCCTGATTTCACCCCATCTTCGAGTCGTTGCCCCTCTGCCCTTGGTTGAGGGGTTTTTCATGCGTGGAGGAAGCCCCCATGGGTAAGCGGTCAGTCAAACGTCGTCAGAAAGCCGGTGAATTCAATTCCGATGCCTACAAGGAAGATCAGGCCGAGGTTCGGGCCCTGTTTCCCGGCACCAATTGGAGCCCGGACGACAAGGAACCCATGCGGGACCAGCGTTTCATAAAAACGGTCAAGCCGCGCTCGGATGGTCAGGCCAAGCTGATGGACGCCATCGAGCGTTTCAATCTGGTCATGGCCCTGGGGCCGGCCGGCACAGGCAAGACCTATCTGGCGGTGGCCAAGGGGGTCGAGGCGCTCGAACGCGGCGATGTCAGCCGGATCATGCTGTCACGTCCGGCCGTTGAGGCGGGCGAATCCATCGGCTTCCTGCCCGGCGCCATGGAAGACAAGCTGGCACCGTATCTGCGCCCGCTCTACGACGCCCTGGCCGATCGCCTCTCGCCGAAGCGATTGAAAACCTTGATGGCTGAAGGCCTGATCGAGATTGCGCCGATCGGTTATATGCGCGGTCGCACACTCAATAACGCCTTTGTGGTGGTGGATGAGGCGCAGAATTGCACTTTCGGTCAGCTCAAAATGCTGCTGACACGACTGGGTTGGAATTCCACCATGGTGGTGACAGGAGATCCGGCGCAGTCTGACCTTCTGCCGGAAATGTCCGGGCTGGCCGAAATCGCTGACCGGATGGATGAGCTCGATGATGTGGCCGTGTGTCGGCTGGCCTCCAAGGACATTGTGCGCCACCCGCTGGTCGCCACCATGCTGACGGTCCTCTGAGACTGACAGGGATAACCCTTTTCAGGCCTGCCGGCCGACACTAGTCCGGCTGGCGGGTCTGATAGGTCGCGGAATTGCCGATCGCGGTGGCCGACCCTGTCAGATAGGGCGCCGTATTAACAGACTGGCTGGACACCGCAGTGACCGAACCGGAATTGGTCTGGCTTCCCGTTCCGTAAGCGGTGACAGGGCATTCCGAACAGATATAGGTCGAGGCCGCATTGCCAAAGGCCGTTGCCGTGGCAAACCCGGCTCCGCCCTCGTTTCCGGTTTGCCAGGTCTGGGCGAGAATGGTGCCGGTATTGGTCTGACCCACGCCGTTATAGGCATCGGCACCGAAATTCGAGATCACTACGGAATTGCCGATCGCCTCACTGCCCAGCGTCACCACATCCACGTCGAAATGGGGAATGGCGGCCTCGCTTTGCGCCGTGACTGTGCCGGAATTGGACTGCTGCCCCTGCATATGGGCATAGCCGTCTTCATTCTGGATCCGGGCTTCATTGCCGCGCGCTGAAGCGATGACGGTTGTCGCCACGGAGCCGCCGCCGGCTTCTGCCCGGGCACGGGCCCGGATTTCACCGCGGTTCTCCTGGTCAATCTCAACAATCTGGGACGGGGCCTGATAATAGCCCTCGCTCAGGATTGAATTCCCGTTCGCACCGGCTGCGATGGTGGCCGTATCCCCCAGACCACCGGTCGGCGCAGTGACATAGGCATCGGCCGTGACGCGCGCGCCGCTGTCCTGTCGCAGGTCGAGATTGGTCTCACCACCATAGACAACACCCTGATAGGTATTGGCATTTGCCCCGGCCGTCGTCACGGAATGCATGACATAATCCTCCACGGCCAGCGTGGCTTCCGCCGCAATACTGGCCCCGTCGGCGGCGGTCTGGGTGGAGCGGATATCGAGCGTATCGTCCGCCAGGACACTCAGCGAATTGCCATGAGAGGTCGCAGTCGTGGTCGCCAGACCGTCGATCGCCCGGGCCTGAGTGGTCGCGCGTGAGGCGACATCCCCGCCGAATTGCTGGTCATTCTCGACATCATGCGGTGTGATGACATCAATGCTGGCCGCATTGGCAATCGCGCTCGCGGTCTGACTGGCAAGATTGACCTGGTCGGCCTGACCCTCTGTGACGGCGAGAATCGCCGCATTCAGATTGATCTGGCCGTTCAGGATCTCAGTCGTATCGTCCGCGAAGGTAGCCGCGCAGAGTGTCATCGCGCTGCTCGTGGCCGCGATCAATGTTTTGGCGGGCTTGGACATTGGATGTCTCCCTGGAACCATAGGCCGTGGCGACATTCACGCCGCCTGTAATATTGGAGGCGCCGCCGCCGATCGGATCATCGAACTGGCAGGCCTGGGATGGGTTGACGCCGTAGAGCTGGGCGGAAATTTCAAGCACGGCGCGTTCCACCACGGAGCGTACGGCCAGCTGAACCGGTTCCAGCGAGGAACCGCCACCGGAGATATCCACCACGGCATCATCCCAGAAGGTGAAGACGCCTGCGCTCAACTCACGGCCAATAATCTGTTTTTGATAGGAAATCACATCGACCACCTCGAGGGTAACCGTATCCACCAGACGCAGATCGAGGCCGATATTCATGACCCACAGGCGCCGGCTGAACACACCGGTCGGATCGCCATCCACCCGGTCTCCACCCAGCGCATCTATACCGTTGGAGCGGATATTATAGTTCAGCTCGGTAATGCCGCCGACGAGGTGGAAATTCGAGCCGGGGATTGATCCGGCATTGATCTGGCGCTGGCCCGTCTGGTCATCGCGGATCAAGCGATTATTGGCATAACGCAATTCCAGTTCGGATACGGATGTGTCGAAACGCTCCACCAGATTGACGCCGGCCTTGGCAAAGGCAGACATGGCCATCAGCGAGGCACCCTGGGTGACGGCCGCCCCGGCACCATCCTGCGAGGCGCGCCCGGTATAGTCTGCCAGGCGTCCCACCGCGATGCGCGGAGAGGCGAGATTATGGGCCTGGGCGTGATGCGCCAGGCAAACCAGGGCCTCGGAATACGGGGTCGGATTCGGGGTGACCGGAGCACCGCCGGTCGGAGCGGCATATAGACCGTCCGAGCCGGGATGGCTCGTCGTGGCACAACCGGCCAGGACCAGGGCGCTGGCCATGGAGGCGAGGAGGGCGCGCATCTTAGTCATTTTGCGAGTCTCCGGCATGGGCCGTCTCGCCATTGGCCTGGGCCTGGGCGGTGACGGAGCCGTTATTGATCTGGGTCGAATTGATGACGACGGAATTGTAATTGCCCGTGACATTTACATTGAGCTGATTGCCGATCGCGGTGGCTCCGGCGCCGACGCCGCCCAGGCCGTATTGCCCGTTGACCTGGTTGGCAACGCCGACCCCGGTCTGGATCAAACCGTCGATCACAACGCGGTTATTCTGGTTGTCGCGGGCCACGGCAGAGCCCGTGGCGCTGGCCGCGCTGTAGGCACGTCCGGCCTGGCCATAGCCCATGCCATAAGGGGTTTCGAAATTGGGCGATTGTGTTTGGGCCAGCGCAGAGCTGGTGCCGGCCAGGCCCATGGCCAGGCTGGCGGTCGCGAACAGTGTCTGTCTCAGGCTTGTGGTCATCGGGGTCGTCCCTTGAGCGCATCTTGTCTTTGCACTCCCTGCTGCAATGCGCGTGCCAGTCTATTTCCCCGAAAACGCGAACGCCTGAGGCGGGAAAGCCGTGAAAAACCGCTCTCCTGTCAGGCGACGCGCCAATTCTGGACGCAATTTCCGGCCTCGACCCGCACATCTGTCTCGCTCCGGCACAATCGTGCGCTCCGCCACCGCACTGCGGGCGTCTGAATTCGGGGCAATTCGCAAAAGGTCGGATTGGCGAGGGAATTGTGCTAGGGTAAATGCGCTTGGGAGGCGAATATGCAGATTGGCGATATTCTCGAACACAAGGGCACAGCCGTTATCACTCTTTATGAAGGGGAGGCGCTCCAACGCGCGATTGCCCTCATGGATGCGCACGCGATCGGTGCCCTTGTCATTACGGATCGGCGGGGGCGACTGACCGGCCTGATCAGTGAACGCGATATCGTGCGGGAACTGGCCCTGCATGGAGCGGCCTCACTCGGGCGCCCCATTGCGCAGGTAACGACGCCGGGTCTCGTCTCCACCTCTACCGATGACAGCGTCCAAACCGCGCTGGCCCGGATGACACAGCGTCATGTGCGGCATCTACCGGTGCTGGACGCGGGTCAGATTTGCGGTCTGGTTTCAATCGGCGACCTGGTGAAACATCAGCTGTCCAAGCATGCACCGCAAGATGCGGTTCAAGCTGTTTGCGCTGCAGCGAGCTGATGGCCTTGCTGGGCAGGGCTCTTCGGGCAATGCCGCAGTTTCGACCCGCATTTTTTTGAACTTTTTATGCATTGGGGGATTGCCGTCCTGAAAAGGGGGGCATATACACCGCGACCTCGGCGGCGGGACACACCGGCGCGACACACACCGGACGGTTCTTCGGAACAGTCCACTGAGATTGATCTGCGATTTATCTCTTGTGTGTCGGGGCGATGTTTGCCATTCTGCCGAGCCTCCCATTGGACGGGGTTTACATCAGCGGCGTTTCACCGATGCGCCGGCGAGGGTGGTTTTGTCACTTTCAACGGGGCTGAAACAAAACTGACAAAACTCTGAAGAATGAGTTGACACGGGATCGGCGGTTTCATAAACACCGCGCTCCCTTCGGTGACGGGCCTTACGGAAGTTGGGTTTTGTTGCTGGCAGATCTGGCGAGAATGCTTGTTGGGTCTGG